>NZ_JANRKL010000203.1:0-64065 GCF_033763495.1 Haliscomenobacter sp.
TTATAATTCTTTTAATTTCTCTTTTTTTTTCAAATTTTCATTACCTTCGCATTGGTTTAAAGTTTCTCGTTTAGGAACTTATATAATCCCATGATATGAAACAAACTATTCAAGTACTCCTATGCTGGGCAGTGATACTCCTATGCTTAGCCCAGGGTAATGCACAAACGCTTACCCGCATCTCTGCTAATAAAGATACTCTTCCAAGTAGCGCCAAAACCTATGTCGCTAATGTCAAAGTAGCAGGCTTCAAAAAAATCATCGGTGCATCCTTTGCAGTGGCTTGGGACTCTGCTGTGATAAGCTTTGACTCCATTGGTAATTTTGGTATCCCTCTGAGTAAAAACGATCATTTCGGGTACCTTAATACCAAAAATGGAGTGCTCAGGTTTTTGTGGCAAGAGGGAATTTCTGGTATAACATTAAAAGACAACACCACACTTTTTTCGATCTATTTCAAAGTTATTGGAAAACCGGGTACCAAAAGCCCAATTTCATTTGTAGGTATTGCTGAGTCTCCAACCTTGGAGAAGGAAATCATCGATACAACTTTTTCTACAATAAATGCAGAATACATCAATGGCGTTGTGGTTATCAAATCTCAAACCAGCGCAACCGTCTTTGCTAGTGATCCTAATGAATTTCGCGTCAACCGGGCTTATCCGAACCCGTTCAATAATAACCTTACACTAGAATTTACCATGCAGGATGCAGGTAAATTGGACATTGAGGTAGTAGACGTTCTGGGTAGGGTAGTTCACACAGAAAAACGCTCTTATTTAGCCGGTAAACAAAAGTTATTATTGCCAAAATCAGTCTTTCCATCCCCGGGCAATTATTTTGTCCGCATGTACAAGGGAACGTCATTTACTTTGCAACCAGTGATTTTTATGCAGTAATCATTAACTCACTTTATCCCAAATTCCGACAAAGATGAAACCGATTATTACACACCTGCTCCGTGGGGTGAAGATAGGGTCAATAGCTTTTATATTACTGGCCATATTCACTCCATTTCAAGCGCTTTCTAACAATTCGTCAACTACTAGTGGCGACAAGGATTTACCAATTGAAATCGTCCCAGCTGACGAATCACTCATGGGCTTCTCCTTTTCCATTGCCAATGCAACGGTTCAAAAAGGAGGTGAAATTTGCGCACAAGTCAAAGTATCGGGATTCGTAGACATTGTTGTACTACAATTTCTGGTTAAATTTGACTCTACCCGTCTTACCTTTAAAGAGACCAAAAACTTTAACCTCGCAGGTTTAAGTGCAGGGTCGACCAACAACAACCCGAGCGGAACCTTGCGGGTATCCTGGATTGACAACCAGGCGACAGGTGTGACCCTTGCCGACGGGACTGCCATATTTGACATTTGCTTCACAGCGGCAAACCTCGATGCCTCAACCAACATCCGCTTTGTTTATCAAGAAGTAGCGGATAAAAACCTCAGTAACGTTGCCATTGATAACACTGCGCAACCAACTGTTATCACCATCGGTGCAGGTGGTGGTAGCGGTGGATCTGGAGGGATTTTGGCATTGGACATTTCAGACGCAACTGCACCAGCGGTGAACCAGGAAGTGTGCGTAAAAGTCAATTCCGTTTCTGGCTTTACCAATATTAAGAGCTCTCAGTTGTCTATCAATTACAATACAACGCAGCTCAGTTTTGCTTCAGTCAAAAACTTTAATTTGACGGGCCTGACTGCTGCCTCCTTTAACTCCTCCACTCCTGGCACACTAGCCATGAATTGGACCAGCACAACGCCGACCACCGGGAACACTTTGGCCAATGGTACCGCAATCGTTGATGTTTGTTTTACGACAAAATTGGCTGGAATAACCTCAACGGTTTCTTTTGCAGCAGGGGCGCAGGTTCAAAACAAGGACAATCAAGCGGTAACTCTAAACGGCACCACTGGCATCATCACCGTTTCAGGAGGATCAGGGACCAATGGCCCTGCTACTTTTGATATAACGGATGCTACCGGCACAGTGGGCCAGCAGGCATGCCAAAAGGTAAATGTTACCAACTTCACCAATCTGTTGAGTGTCGAATACACCATTACATACAATTCTACACAACTGGATTTTGCTTCAGTAAAAAACCTAAATCTGGCCGGATTGACGGATGCGAACTTCAGCAAGCCAGGTGTAGGTGGAACTCCACTAGGCTCGATCAAATTGTCGTGGAATGACCCTAATGTAAGTACCGGGGTAAGTGTACCCAATGGCACTACGATTTTTGAAGTATGTTTTACACCTAAATTAAACAACATTACCTCAACGGTTACTTTTGGAGGGACTTCCGAAATCATCAATAAAGATAGCCAACCAGTAACCTTTAGTGGCCAGTCCGGCACAATTTCAGTCGGAACTGGTGGAGGAGGAGCAACAGGTGTTACACTCGATCTTACCGATGCAACGGTTCCCGCAACCAATCAGGAAGCTTGTATCAAGGTGAATGTAGGTGCTGGCTTTACCAATATCATTGGCTTGGAATTCACCATTAATTACAACACGACACAATTGGAGTATTCTACGGTTAAAAACTTCAATTTGAATGGCCTGACCGAAGCTTCCTTTGGTTTACCAGGGGTGGGCACTAACCCTGCTGGTAGCATTAAAGTATCTTGGAATGATCCAAATGTAACAGGCATAACCCTTGCTAATGGGACGGCCATCTTTGAAGTTTGTTTTAAAGGGAAGGTTACAAACGTTGCTTCTAATGTTACTTTCTCTACAAATCCTGCTCCTGAAGCAATTGACAAAGACAATACCCAGCTCCCATTCACAGGACAACCAGGTACCATCACTATTGGTAGCGTTTCTAATCTACCTGATGTTAAACTCAATGTGAGCAGCCAATCAGGTGTAATGGGACAGGATGTTTGTGTCAAAGTAAGTGTAGTAGATTTTACCAATATTACAGCGCTAGGGGGCACCATGACCTATGATGCTACTGCTCTTCAATTCAAAAATGTAACCAATCTTAGTTTGTCAGGCCTTACTCAAGCTTCATTTACACCTCCAGGAACAGGTGGAGTAACTGCTGGGTCTTTAAAGATAAATTGGAGTACAGCAACCGTTGGCGGAGTAACCCTGGCTAGTACATCCAATATTTTTGATGTATGCTTTACGCCCTTAAAAGCAGGCACTTCCCAAGTATCCTTCAGTACTAATGGTTTGACAGTTACGCGTTCGAATAACTTGCCTGCAGGTGTGCAGACTGGTTCAGGAACAGTGACCATTACTACTGTTGCTACGAATGACCTTACCTTCAAAGTGAGTAGTGCAAGTGGAGCAACCAATACAGATGTATGCCTGGATTTAACAACCACTAACTTTACCAACCTCATTGGGATGCAGTTTGCGATCAAATTTGATCCTGCTTTTCTTACACATAAATCCAACGACAACTTTAATACTACCTTACGTGGCTTTTCCGCTGGAAACGTCAATGTAAACAATACCACTGGATTTATTTCATTTTCTTGGGATGACAGTCAACTCACTGGAATTACTTTACCAGACAATGCTGTGATTCTGAGGATGTGCTTCACCATCAAGGGCACAACTGGATCCTCTACAGTAGGCATCGATAAAACTAAAACTCGGGAAGCTTACGATCTTGCTGAAAAGACCATTATCCCTGTATCGATAGATGGTACCGTTTCTATTGGCAACCCAAATGCGCCTACCATAGTTTCTCCAGCTGTAATCACCAACGTTCCTTGTTTTGGGGAAAGTAAAGGGGCCATCAATATCGAAGTGCGCAACGGAACTGCTCCCTATACTTACAAATGGAGCAACAATGCAACTACCCAGGATTTGAGCAACCTCGCTGCTGGTTCTTATAGCGTAACCGTAACTGATGCCAGTAACGCTACCGCAGTGGGCACTTTTAATGTCACCCAACCCGCTGCTGCGCTTGCAATTACGGGAATTACCAAGACCGACGCTACTTGCTTTGGCCAGGCGACTGGTTCTTTGACCGCTGCAGTTACCGGGGGAACCACTCCGCTGACTTATGCGTGGAGTGGAAGCCTTGCAGCAATTGCAAATCCGACCAATGTACCAGCAGGTAATTATACACTTACAGTGACGGATGCCAATGGTTGCCGGGCGGTATCTAATCCAACGGCAGTAGCCCAGCCTTCTGCAGCACTCAATGCCAGTGTAGCCACTCAGCCGGCCAAGTGTGATGGAACACCAACTGGATCGGCTTCCATTACCGCTACCGGTGGTACCGCACCCTATACTTACAAATGGGCAAACAATGCAACCACCATTCAATTGAGCAATGTAGCAGCGGGTAATTATGCCTATACAGTTACAGACTCAAAGGGATGTACATTTACGGCTTCCGCAACAATTACGACGGAGCAAAGTGTACGGATTACATCAATTGATCCTGTAAATTTTGACCAAAACACCACCAATGGTGCGGTAAATATCGCCATTTCCGGAGGTGTCGCACCGTATAAGTTCAACTGGACTGGCCCGAATAATTTTACTGCAACAACAGAAGACATCAGCAATTTGGGCACTGCAGGTCAATATTGTGTATCTGTAACCGACAACACCAATTGTACAACTACAATGTGTGCGTCAATTGTCCAACGCTTGAAAGTAAACCTGACCGTTAATGAAGCTTGTTTTGGCCAAACAAATGGTGGGGTTAGTCTGCAAGCGACAGGAGGTGTTGGGCCATATACTTACAAGTGGAGTTCTAATAATTTGACCACCCAAAACCTCAGCAATGTGGCAGCGGGCAATTATACAGTAACTGTAACTGACAGCCAGAACAATACGGTCACAGGTAGTGCTCTGGTCCCTGTTCTGACCGAGATTAAAATTACCCGTACCGTTACGGATGTCAATGCCCCCGGGGGGGCGAATGGTGCCATTTCCCTCAGCGTAACCGGAGGAAAACCAGGTTATACCTACAAATGGAGCAACAATAGCACCACAAGTAGTGTGAGTGGACTGGTAGTTGGAGAATATTGCGTCACCGTAACCGATTTGGCCGGTTGTACCTCGACTGGCTGTTTTAAGGTAGAGTTGGTTACAATTCCTCTTTCGGTAAGTAGTGACATCTCCAGCAACAAGTGTAATGGCGAGTCCTCAGGTGCTGTTCGTTTGCAAGTTTTGGGTGGGGTTGGGCCATATGCATTGGCATTTAACAATGGTCAACCAGAAAACCTTACCCAAGGTGCTTTTGAACGCAAAAACCTTGCCGCGGGAACCTATACTTATAAAGTCACAGATTCACGAAACACCGTATTTGATGGCTCTGTTGAGGTAAAACAACCCGATCCATTAGCAATCGCTTCTTTTGCTGTTCGTCATGATTCTGAAGACCCAGGTTGTACAGGCAGTATTGCATTGTCCATAACGGGGGGCACTCCGGGGTATCAAGTATCCTGGAATTCACCAAACGTAGGTTTCCAGATTATCAACTTGTGTGAAGGAAATTTTGTCCCTTCCGTGATTGATGCGAACGGTTGCCGCAAAACGTTTGACCCGATTGCATTGACAACCTTCACGGTCAGTGCAGCAATTGTCAATACCAGTTGCCCTGATGATGACAATGGTGGCGTAAACATCACTGTTTTGGGAGGGGCTGCACCTTACCGCTATGCCTGGTTAACTGCCAGAGGAGATACCATTTCCAAAACGAAAGATTTGGGAGATGTTGCTGCCGGGGTATACCGCTTGGTGATCAGAGAAAACTCTGGCTTGCGCCTGGAAAAACAATATACTGTTACAACTGCTTCTAAGTTGACAGCCAATATCCAAATCCTGTCAAACTTCAACGGTTTTGCAGTAAGTTGTGCCAATGCCAAAGATGGTTCTGCTCGTGCAACGGGTGCCAATGGTGGCGGTACACCAACTTATGTGTACGAGTGGTCTTTGAATGGAAACTTGGTTGCTTCTAATTCAGTACTCAATAATGCAGGAGTAGGCAATTATATCGTACGCATTACAGATGGTCTGGGTTGTAGTGTGGAGGAGGAAGTGGAATTTAAAGCTCCCGAAGCTTTGGATGTGAGTGCGTTTATTACCGATGTTTCGTGTATTGGTAGCCGAGATGGAGAACTTGCTGCCGAGGTGGAAGGTGGCCTGGCCGGAGGCAAGTTTACTTATGCCTGGAGCAATGGACGTGCTACACCCCGGATCACTGGTTTGTCCAAAGGTGCTTATACCATTACCATTACCGACCGGAACAATTGTACCGTGACCAAATCCTTTGAAGTAAAGGAACCCACCGCAATTACCGTACAAATCCAGAGCATCAATGCAACAGAAGGCTGTAATGGCCAAGTGTTGGCCTTAGCGAAGGGAGGAGTTAAGCCTTATACTTACCGTTGGAATGCACCTGTTACCAGCGGCGACTCGATTGTGAAGAGCCTTTGCCCTGGGGAGTATTTTGTCCAGGTGACCGACTCCAGAGGTTGTAAATCAACTCCTGATGTAAGTGCAATCGAAGTAAAAGACCGTCGTCTGCCTTGTATGGATATCCGCTCGGTGATCTCACCTGACGGGGATGGTTCAAATGAAACCTTCCTGATCAACTGTATTCAAGAATTCCCTGGCAACAAGATTTTCATCTATAATCGTTGGGGACAGCTAGTGTATCAAGCAGAAAACTACAACAATGACTGGGATGGAACTACCCAAAGTGGTGAAAAACTTCCGGAAGGTGCCTATTACTATATCCTGGACTATAAGAATGCCGATGGCAAAGAAATACAGGCAAGAGGATCAATTACACTGCTGAGAGAAGAATAAGCAAGCTTGTGTGTTGGGGTAGGGTTTTCGACCTGCCCCAACACCTCAACAATATTCCATGAACCATCAACCGATTTTGACCATGAAAAAATTGTTACACCTCATATTGTTGCTGTTGCCAACAGCTTTACTTTGGGCTCAGGATGAAGCCATTTTTACCCATTACAACCTGGCTCCAATCCTTGTTAACCCGGCTGCTGCAGGATTTGAAGAAACACACCAAATTCAGTTTAACGCACGTGGCCAATGGATTGGTTTCCCAGATGCGCCTAAAAACGTAGGGGTACAGTATCACGGCCCAATGGGCAATACCTTTGGTTTCGGACTTGCGGTAATGGGCGAAAGTGCTGCCCGCCTTTCCCGCGTACGGGCTCGTTTGAACTCGGGTTTCCGTTTTAAAATCAATGAAAATGTCAAATTTGCTGTCGGTTTTTCAACCGAATTCAGCCAGGTATCCCTCGGGAACAATGTACTGGGAGAACCTGAGCCGATTTATCAGGCTGGAGACGACATCATTGAAGGAGCCGTAGATGGCCGCCAGCAATTCGATGCCTCTCTGGGTTTCTTTGCTCGTTTTTATGAAAATACCTATGCCAGTTTGAGCTTCACCAACTTGATTGCAGAGCGACTAAACAATATTGGTACAGCCGAAGGATCCGGTAGTTTGTTTCAGCATTATGTGTTCCTGATGGGGCACAAATTTGAATTGTCGAACAACCAATTGAGCCTCGAGCCTTCGATTATGGTGCGTCAAGTTAAAGATACTCCTTTTAATGTTGACATCAACCTCAAAGCGGGCATCCTCGACAACAAATTGATCGCAGGCTTGTCTTATCGCTCCCTCAAAACCATCGGTGCATTGATTGGTTCTGAAATATCGGAGAGCTTCCGCTTTTTCTACACTTTTGATTTATCAATGCAAGATTTACAACAATACTCCACGGGCTCTCATGAGGTAACTTTGGCCTTTGGATTTAAAGGGCCTCAAAACAAGAACGGCAGCCGTTACGGTAGAAGATAGTCGATTTTAGATGCGTGATTTCGGATTTTGGTTGGTATTTTTCTTGAAAAATTAACCTTGAATTTAAGGTGTAAATATCTCGTAATGATGTATTTATAGTAGATTCAGGGCGCCAGCCGAAACCCGAAATCCCACATTCGAAATCAAAATACCAGCAATTGGGTATTGGGGTTATTTAATTAAATTTTGATATTTGTTGCTCGTAAATATCTATTCAGCAGTTTGTTCCCTCCTTTAACTGTTTGAGTAACCTTAAAAGGCTATATTCCTTTCCTGCATACCTGTTTTTTGATTTTCCAAACGAACATTATTGCTCATAGTGTGCTATTCGTGGCATACTGAAAATGCATCAAGAATATACTTAAATCGGTTTTTGGGATGGCCTCCTTCAGTTGTGAAGGGGGCTTTTTTTTTATAAAAAAAATATCAAAAAGGCACTTTGGCACGGTATTGGAATTTAATAGTGAAAATTCTTAATTCGAAACCGTCAAAAACATAGTGCCATGAATGAGAGAACGCCGTACATTCCAATTTTAGGAGGATGGACGAGGTGGATTCCGATCTTGATTCCGGTCTTGTTGTTCTGGAGCCAAACGGTATCAGCCCAATGTCAGTTGGTGTGTAAAAGCATTTCTCCAACTGCCCCCGTTCGCATCAGTGTGGGGGCCTCTGGTGAGGTGACCATTGGTAGTGAATTGATCGTTGATGCCAACTCTACCTGTCCAGGAGCGAAAACCATTACTATTGTAGATGAAAATGGAGAATTCATTGCCAATGGTGCCGATCCATTGACAATCAGTGTACGTGGAAAAATCGGGAAGGTTTTGACTGTCCTGGTGAGAGATAATACTACTAGTTTCAACTGCTCAGGATACATTCAGGTATTTGATACCAAGGCACCGGAGATCTTTTGCCGTGATACCACCTTATTCTGTGCTGCAGATACCAGTGCAAGAGTACTGGGCCTCCCCAGAGTAATTGACAACATCAACCGTACGGTTCGCCTGCGTTATGAAGACTTTTTCCTGCGGGGACGTTGTGGTAGTGATACTGCTGTTTACATTCGCCGGAGTTGGATCGCCCGTGATTCCTCCGGAAATGCTGATACTTGCTTGCAGAAAATCGTATTGAAAAAAATTGGTTTAGCAGACGTGACCATTCCAAGCCTGGTCAATTTACCTTGTGACAGACCTAGTGCTGATACTTCAATAACCGGAGTGCCAAGCTTTCAGGGCCGTAAACTAAAGAGCAATGGATTCTGTGATTTCGTAATAACGTTTCGTGACGATACGACCAAAATATGTGAAGGATTAGGACGCTTGATTTCTCGCAAGTGGACGATCCTGGATCGCTGTACCGGATCGATACGAGAAGCTACGCAGGTCATCCAGGTAAGGGATGAGGTAGCACCAACACTGACCTGCCCAGCCCCCATCCGCAAAGGTACTGATCCGGGTCAGTGTACCGCTGTAGTGCAGTTGCCTCGACCTACCGCGAGTGACAACTGTGATGCAAATCCAGCCGTTTCTGTGCGGGCTTCTTACGGGAGTTCTGGCTTTAACCCCCACTTTAATGTACCTCTGGGCACACATACACTCACGTATACTGCCATTGATTTGTGTGGGAACTCGTCAGTTTGTACCACAACCCTGACCATAGTAGATGAGGAAGTACCTACGGTAGTGTGTCGCAAGAACAACATCATCTCTTTACCCGAAGGTGGCGTCGCTTTTATTCAGGCAAAAAGTTTTGATGAAGGTAGCAAGGATAATTGCAAGACACGGCTGTACTACAAAGCCCGCCGCTGGGTAGCAGGTGCTTGCAACAAAATTAATGGTGACGATAGCCCTTCTACCCCGGACTACCAGGAGTACTATGATGACTATGCTGTGTTTTGTTGCAATGATGTGGACAGCCCAAGCGTAAAAGTTACGCTGCGCGTTTACGAGGTTGATCCAGGAAATGGTCCGGTTGATCCAGCACGCGAACGCCAGGGAGGTGACCTCTATGGCAAATACAATGATTGCGATTTTACCGTAACTATTCGGGATGAATTGGGGCCACGCATTACTTGCCCGGCCAATAAGGTGGTTGAATGTACCACAGACATCACCCAATTGCACGTATTTGGCAGCCCAATTGTACTCGAAAACTGCTCTTTTACCCTTGATTCTACCAGCAATTACGAACGCGCCGAATGCAACCGGGGCAAAATAACCCGTACCTTTACGGCCAAAGACTGGAAAGGACGTACCGCTACTTGTAGCCAGACCATTACCATTGTCAATACCAACAAGTTGACTTCGGACATGATCAAATGGCCAAAAGATTATACCATAGTAGGTTGTGGTGGGAAAACGGATCCAAAGGAATTACCCCTTGAAAACCGGGAACCCATAGTGACTCACCCGATCTGCGGATCAGTTGGCATCAGCTACGAAGACCGCCGTTTTGAATCACAAACGGAAACATGTTTCCAGATTTTCCGGAAATGGTCAGCTATTGATTTGTGTAACCATAACCCTGCTGATCCATCAAAATCCATTTTTTCCTATACGCAGCTGATCAAGGTAGAAGACCGTACACCTCCAACGCTGGTAGTACCCAAAGATACCACTTTCTTTTTGACCGAACAGTGCAAAACCGTTAAGGTGACTACCCTGGCAGCTACGGGTACTGATTGTGGTGGAAATGTAACAATTACCAATGATGGGAAATATTCTGACCTCAAAGGTGCACTGGCATCCGGTACTTATCCTGTAGGTAAGCACAAAATCAATTTCAGGGCAGTAGATCAGTGCGGGAATGCTACCCTGGGTTCGATGACCATTACCGTGATCGATAAAAAGCCGCCAGTAGCACAGTGTCTCAATGGTTTATCTACTACCCTGGACACCAAGGATGGTCAAACTGCTGCAATTATTGATGCCAAATTGTTTGATGCAGATAGTTATGATGATTGTGGAGGCAAACCCGCCCGGATCGCCATCCGTCGGGGTTCAGGAACCTTATTGACCAATCCAGTGGAGCAGATTACCTTTACTTGTGCTGATATTGGCCGCCAAACTATCCAACTTTGGGTATACGATACACTGAATAATGGCGCTTTCTGCACAACATTCATCGATATACAAGACAATGGGCAATTGTGCGCACCCGATGGATCGAAGGTAGGTAAGATTTCGGGGATTATCCAGACCGAAGGCGGAGCCCAGATTGAATCAGTGGCCATTTCAGGCAGCACTCAATTGGGCAAAACGGCTACAGGAGTTGATGGGAATTACCTGTTGCCAGAAGTACCATTGGGAGGCGATTATACCATCGTACCACAGAAGAATGAGGATCCTATCAACGGGGTGACAACGATAGATTTGGTGATCATCCAAAAACACATTCTGGGGTTGAGCACGCTCAAAACGCCTTATCAGCATATTGCTGCAGATGTCGATAAATCAGGCAACATTTCTACGGTGGATTTGATCCGCCTGCGTAAATTGATTCTGAATATGGAAACCAGTTTCCCCAACGGGAACACTTCCTGGCGCTTTATTGATGCCAATTTCAAATTTCCCCAAGACCAAGACCCATTGAAAGCGGTTTTCCCGGAAGCCAAAAGCCTCAATAACTTCTTGTCCAAGGAAGGTCGAGCCGACTTTATCGGGATCAAAGTGGGCGACGTAAACATGAGCGCCAAGCCCAATAGCCTGGTCAATACAGATGGTCGGACCACCAATGGTGAACTCATCATTGAAACCAGCAATCAAACTTTTGAAGCTGGTGAAGAAGTTATAGTTGACTTTAGTGCGGAAGACGTATCAAAGGTGCAAGGATTCCAGTTTACCCTGGATTTTGACCACCACCTCCTGCAATTGCTGGATGCTGAAAAGGGAGAACTGCCGCAGTGGAATGAAGGGAACCTGGGTACCGCTGACCTAAAAGCCGGTTTGTTGAACACCAGTTGGGACAATAAAGGAGAAGAGGTACCTGATGGCCGCCGCCAACTGTTTTCAGTACGCTTCAAAGCTTTACGTGCAGCTGATCTGGCTACTGCATTGTCTATCAAAGAAGCCCCAACTCCTTCGGAGGCTTACAACCAGGCGGGAGAGTTGATGCAGGTGCTGCTCAAAGTGAATGAATCTGCAGCGCAAAAAGGGGAGGGGATTCATTTGTACCAAAACTTCCCGAATCCATTTATTGGGGAAACGAACATTGCTTTTTCCTTGCCCAAAACTCAGGATGCACACATCCGCATCTTTGATGCAGCAGGTCGTTTGGTTTTCAAACACACTGCAAAGTTCGAAAGGGGTTACAACGAACTGAAAGTACCGAAGCAAACACTACCCGGCTTGGGTGTGTACTACTACCAGCTCTCGACTGATTCCTTTACGGGGAGCAAACGAATGATCTATACGGCTTATTGATAGTCCCAAAATCTATGTTTTTGAACGGTTTTCTGAGGCAGGCTTCCAAAAGTCTGCCTCTTTTGTTTTTAATAAAAAAAGTTTATATTGTGGCGAAAAGGAAATGATTGTTTAAACGAGCCGCAATGACAGATAATATTATTTTGGGCCAAAAAGGGGAGACCCTCGCCCAACAACACCTCGAAGCTCAAGGTTTGACCATCCGGTCCAAAAACTGGCGTACGGGTCGTGCCGAAGTGGACATCATTGCTCAAGACGGCAATACCATTGTATTTGTAGAGGTTAAAACCCGCAGCTCCGACCGTTTTGGCCCGCCTGAATTTTTTATAACCCCACAACAGCAACGTATGCTGGCAGGTGCCGCCTCCGTCTACTGTGAAAAAATAGAACACCCTGGCGAAATCCGCTTCGACGTCATCAGCATTATCCTGCGAGATGACGGGAAAACCAAGCTGGAATATCTGAAAGATGCATTTTGGCCGGGCTTATAGTTGAGAGCTGTTTATTTAGTTGAACAACCACTCCTCCCACCGTTTGTACATTATATTCTCTTTTTGCTGTGGCAATAAGGGGGCCAGCTGACCCAAATACAAATTCCGCTTTTGGGCAAAACGATCATTCTCCTGATCAAACCAACGTTTCAAATCATGGTTGTTGTTGTTGGAGAAACCAAATGTTTTGAGCAGGTTGTAAATCTGGTCCAGTTCATCCAGCCATGTTTTGAGCGCTGCCAACTGCGACATGATGAAATAGGTATGAATATCCGCTCTGCCTGGGACTTCCAGTTTGGCCTTGTCCAAAATACTTAATGCTTTTTCAATTTTTCCCGTTCCATTGCTGTTGATAATGTCAGCTTCGTACTGCTTCCGGATATTGGCCATCAGGCTGAGGGCTTCTGAAGCATTGGGACTGGTGGCCCGGTTTTGGTTGTCCAATTTAAATTTTTGCACCGCCATAAAAGCTTGATCCGCCTGGACGAGCCCTTCGAGTGCTGTCATCATTGCTGCTTCGCGAGGTAGGGGAACTTCTGAATCCTGCAAGGCGATTTTGGCGGCCAGGGCGCTCTCTGTAGCCTGGGCATAAAGTCCCAATTTCCAGGCACTTAAGGCCCGAAGGGAATGTGCATTGACCAACACGCCGTCGGCTTTGAGTTTACTTTCTTGGAGCAAGGCTTTGTTGACCTGGGCATAAGCCAGGCGATAACACAAATCGGGTGTTGCCAAACTCATGGCTTGACTACCAGCTGCGGAGGCTTGCCCCAATAAAGCAGGTTCGCCGAAATTGAGGTTGGTTTCCAGACTAGCCCCTTGATTGAAGGCATTTTGCGCTTGATCCAGGTAATTGAGCTGGGCGCAACTGGAGCACAACCAAAGAAGCAGAAGGAGATTCAAATGGTTCTTCATGGTTTTAGGTTTATTTGTAATCAGCAATTAGCACTATTTAATTCTTTTCACCGTTTCCACTGTCGCAGCTATGGTACCCAATGGTAAGGCCACCAAAAAGCCAACCACTGAAAGCAATAACAACAAATATACAGTTCCATTCCCAATCGCCAGACCTCTATTCTGTCGCACAAAACGAATACTATCCCTTACCCGGTAATGGCGTTCCAGGGCAAAGTCAATGTTGCCAGCCCCAGCATAATAAGCCTGTACGATAAAAATCAGCGGGGTGGTAACCATCGCCAAACCTGGTATCAGACCCAACAAAAACAGGAGAGTGGTAAAAAACAACTCCCGCACAATCAAACGAATGGCGATGCGAATGCCCCGTACCATATCACTTAAAAAAGCACTCATTTTGAACGTTGCGGATACCTCTCCTCTTAGCCGGTTTTCCACCCGCTCCGAAAGCAAACTCATAAATGGTCCTGCGAGGGCCAGCACCAGATTGCGGAATATGATGAAAGCAAAAGCCCCCACAGCCAAACCTCCAAACACCTGCGCTACATTATCGACCCAACCTTTTCCCCAACTAAAGGGCCAAAAACCAGCCATCCAATTGCCCAGATTGTCTGAAACATTCCAGATGCCGTAAATCATGCCGCCGCCCAAAAGAATAGACAGCAAGGCGGGCACCAAAAAGTAAATCCACAAATTGTACTTGAAGCACAATTGAAGCGCACGTCCATAAGCGCTGACACCAGCCAGAAAAGATGTAAACATGGCTTTTTTGCGATTAAAGATAAGACTTGTCACCCGACCATGCTACCTTTCCTCTACGCATGCAGAAGATTTAACGCAGTAAAGTAATAAATCCTCGATATTCGACCAATTGGTCCTTGGGATCGAGGTAGCTGGCCAAAACGGTATACACTCCAACCGGAAGTTCGCTCCCTTGATTGAATTTCAAGCCATTCCAGGTATCCTGAGGGTTGTTGGATTGGAACACCATTTCCCCCCAACGATTCCACACGTTGATGCGGAAATTGCGCATGCCTGCAAATATTCCCACTGCCTTCAGTTCATCGTTGACTGAGTCGCCATTGGGCGTAAAGGCATTGGGTAAAAAGTAGCGCACTTCTGGCAAAATGCGCAAGACCTGGGAGGTGCTGTCCTGGCAGCCAAAGTTGTTGTAGGCAAATTGGGTGATGCGCAGTGTGCCCAGTTCACGGGCAGCTGCGCTCAGGTTGCGATCGGTGTACTGGCGCCCATCACCAAATTGCCACAACCAGCGCAGAGCGTCGGTCGATTGATCCAGGAGTTGAAAATCGGGAAAGACATTGGTTACTTCCGGTGGCTCAATGGCAAAAGCAGCCTGGGGGCTAGGTTTGATCCGGATTAAATCTGGATAAATCGTGTCGGTTTCGCACCCAATCGGTGAAACCACCTTGAGCGCCACTGAATAAAGCCCATCGTGCTGGTAAGTGTAGCTGGGGCTATGTTTTCGGGAAACGCCACCGTCGCCAAATTTCCATTCAATCCGATAAGTAGTATCCACCGGTGAGGAGAGGTTTTGGAAGTAAACCTGCCCCGGCTCACACAACTCTGCCGAACTGGGGGTGGTCAGCAACAACTTAGGAACGGGGAAATAACGCACATCTTTTTGGATGGTAGAAACACAGCCGTTGACGTCATGTACTGTTAAACGTGCCTTTTTTACTCCTGGGTATTCATATTGGAAACTTGGATTGGCGAGCATACTCGTACCTCTTTCTCCCGAGAACCAGCTCCATTCCCGGATGGATTTGGCATGCACGATGGAAAGATCGTGGAATTGCACTTCCCCAGCCTTGCAGGTATCGTAGTCAAAACTAAAATCAGCCTGCAACAAGGGTAAAACGTGAACCCAAATCTTCGCTGAATCAGCACATTCGAAGCCGGGGTTGAGCAGCAGTTTGCCCTGATAGCGCCCGGTATCAGGGAATTGAAATTGAGGGTGCCATTCATTGCTTTGGGCCGCTAGGCCTTTTTTGAGATCAAAACTCCAGCTGATCAACTTGGTAGATTCGCGTGGCGTACTTTCATTGGTAATGTCTACCAGGGTTTTGCCGCAGGAGCGGATTAAAAATTCTTTTTCAGCCAGTTTTACGTCTTCTTTGACATCGGGTTGTAGCTTGGGATTACAGCCATCGGTGACGTTGAACTGGAAGTCGCGGGTCACTCGACTCAGCAGCACTCCCTTGCGGTATTCGCGAACGCAGACCCCCACCGCAAAACGCCCCTGAGCACTGGGACGTAAAGTGATGAGCCCCGTATGTGGGTCGATTTTTAATAGGGGATCCCCCAAAATAGGGGCAGTGGCGGAATAGGGCTGACGGTAGTACAATTCGGTGTAAGGTGGTGGGCAGGCTGGTCGGGGAGTGGAACCCGAGCAAGTGAAGGCAAGTAGTTGCCCATTGGCATTGCCCGCGCCAGCGAGAGGGGCACACAATTCATATACGAGGCTGTCTCCATCCATTTCTTCGGCAGAATGGTCGTATTTTAACAAGGCATTAGCGCAAATCACTGTAGGCGGAACAATAGAAAACTCAGGACTGTTGTTGCACGATTTCTGTGCCTCGGGGGTGACTTCAACAGTATAGGTGGCACCCGTTGAACCCGGTAAAGCAATGTTACTCATGCTTTCATCCCGGCAGCAGCGCTGAAAAGACACGTGGTAGCTCATGGAAGACTGCGGCAATAAAAAACGAAAGACATATACGCCTTCTTCCACACACACATCGGGAGGAACTAAACAGGGGTACTCGGTAGGAGGGATGTTGCGCAGGCTTTGCCGGGGTACGTTTATACTGCCATAAACATTGGATTGGTTGCCACATTGCCCTGGGCTACAGCGGTAAATACCGATGTAAGCTTCTGCATCAATAGGCGGGCAACCAAGGCAATAACAATCGCGGTACAGGCGCAGGGTGAACTCATACTCATTTCCCCCCAGGCAGCGATAACTCATGGCTCCACCAATGATGTGGCGGGCTTGCAACTGGGGCAATCCCAAACAGAACAAGGCGATAAAAAGGAATTTTTGGGCCATAAACTGCTGACTTGGTGACTGTAGGAGAGGGTAAGTTACATAAATATTCGAGGAGAAAATGAGCGATTTTTATTCCTGAAAACCACCTCTGGAGTAAACTGGGAGCTTACGGCTTCAATTGCGCTTTGCCGCGTTTTTATTTTACCGGATTCCGCGGTCGCATCCCCCACATCATCCCTACTCCCACCAGCACCACGACCAAACCCAATTGAAAACTCCATCTCCAATTCCTCCTCCCCACCAAGCGCTCCTCCTTACTCGCCTCCACTGAATTTGACCAGGCAATAAAAGCATCTGCAATCGGCAAAGCGCCAAAAAGGTAACGTTTCTTTTTGCCCCAGTGCCAACCTAGCCCAAATGCTTCAATGCTGTTGCGTAGCCCAATGGCCACGTCCGTTTCACCATACAAAACCATGGTACGTTGCCCCACAATTGATGCCGCGCCTCCAATGCCAAAAATGACTGGCCCTGAATCCACGTCTCCAAAGCCCAGGGTGCCTTTTGGGTATTCCCTAATCCCTGGCAAGCCTATGCGGCGGGTCAAAAAGGCTTTTTTGTAGCGAGCAAAGTGTCGGCGAGCATAGGTGGAATCTATTTCGATCAAAAAATTGAGGATTAAACTTTGGGAAGAACCCCGTGCTGCTTCAAGGACTTTGCCTGTATACGGATGGACGGAATGAGGAATAAAGCCCAATTGATCCGTTCTTTTGTCCACCTGCTTCAACCAATCTTGCACCAATAAGCCATATTGTGACATAAACAAATGATCGTGTTGCGCCAGACTGGCCATCAGCACCACCATATCCGCAGGCCAGGTGGCATAGACGTAGGATTCTAAAAACGGAGTTTTGCTTTCAGTAACCGCCTTGGCGATTTGTGCACAATTGTCTTGAAAAATTTGAGCCTGTACCGTGTCCTCCTTCATACCAGGCAAGAGTTCCAGGTATTTTCCCCGCAAATAATTGCTCCATCCCCGATAAAAAGCGCCATAAACCAGGGGCAAGTTGGGTGAAAAAGGCGCTTTGCATTTTGGGGAATCTATGGCGTGCAAGGCCCAGCGCACTTCTTCGATGCCGCGCTGGTGCAAAGGCGATTGGGCCGGAGTTTTAGCTAGCAGATTGCACCAACTCAATCCATACAATGCATTCAAAAAGAGGTAACCCTCAGGATACATTTTTTGCATGTCCAGGGCCGCTCCGTCGTGCATGCGCTTTTGCAGATAGTTGAGTTGGGCTTCTACACTCAGGTTGATTGGTGGCTGGGAATTGCTCCAACGTGGCTGGTAGTAAAGCCGTACGTTGAGGTACAAGATGATCGCAATTACTATAAACAAGGCGGAGTAAAGGATACGTTTGAGCATAGACTTGTTTTTGAATTAACGTTGCGGCTCCATCAAAATTTTTACCCACCCAAGGCTTGCTTTTTTCAAGCTTTTATTCTAATATTATAGAATCAATTCTAAAGTATTAGAAAATGCAACTATCAAAAATTGAAGAACAAATAATGGAATACCTCTGGCAGCTTGAACAGGCTTACATGAAAGACCTTCTTGAGGCATTCCCCGATCCAAAACCTGCGGCAACCACAGTGGCCACCCACCTCATGCGAATGCAGAAAAAAGAAGCAATTGCCTACCATACCCATGGCAATTCGCGGGCGTACTACCCTTTGATCAACAAAAACGATTATTTCTCTCAGCAGGTCAAAGGTATGATCAACAATTTTTTTGGCGGCTCTACTACCCAATTTGCTTCCTTTTTCACCTCGGCTACCGAGATGAGCAAGGAGGAATTGGAGGATTTGCGCCGCATGGTTGACCAGGAAATCCAAAAGAAAAAGCCATGATGCTCTACCTCCTCAAATTCATCGGCGGCTCCACCCTGCTTTGGGGCGTTTACCACTTTGGTTTGGAACAAGAAAAAATGCATCATTTCAAGCGTTTTTACTTGTTGTTCAGTCTTGGGTTTGCGTTGGTGGTGCCTTTGATACCGCTTCCCTGGTTTGAGCAGGAAGTGGCGCCTGTGCTCACCATGGGCAATGAGCCAATCCAAGACAGTCCAATTTCAACTCAGGTAGTGCCCCAAATAGCTCCCAGCTTCCCAATCGAGTCCATTTTTTGGTTGGTCTATACCTTTATTGCTTCCATCCTATTGCTTCGATTGCTACATAATTTGTATCGGGCATTTCTGGTACAAACCAAAGGAGAAAAATCACAGCATGCCGGAGTGCCTCTGGTCATCTTGCCTGAAAACGTCCCGACTCATTCTTTTTTCAATACCATCTACATCAACCCAAAGGATTACGCTGAAGACGGAGCCAGTGCGATTCTCACCCACGAGCTCGCCCACATCCGGCAAAGGCATAGTTGGGATATCCTTTTTGTGGAATTGTTGCGGGTACTGTTTTGGTTCAATCCGGTATTGTTCGCCTACAAACGCTCCATGCAGTTGAATCACGAGTTCCTGGCTGACGAGGCCGTGATCCAGCAGGCGAACATCGACATTCCAACTTATCAATATTTGCTTTTGGATAAAATTGCCCAGGCCCAGCAACTCCGGCTGGTGCAGCAATTTGATTATTTCATCACAAAAAAACGACTGTTCATGATGACTAAAGAAGCCAAACGGCAGCGGTCTTTTTGGAAAAGACTAGCCTTAATTCCCTTAATTGCTGGTTTGATTTTGTTGTTGAGCGACAAAGTACAATCACAAAGCAAGCCCAGCAGCACACCCCAGGTACTCGCGCAAAAGGAGCAATCCGGCGTATCCCAGGCCTTATTGGATGAATACAATACCGAGGTCAAAAGGTATTGGGATACCATTGCAGCCATCATGGGCAAAAAAAATCATTGGGTTCGCCTCGACAACTTTAAAATAGACCGCCTAAACGACATCTACAAAATGATGAGTGAAGCCCAGCGAGCCGAAGTCAAAACCATTCCTAGGCATGTTCCCAAGCCACCACCACCAGCGAGAAAATCACCCACAAACGAGCAATTGCAAATTTGGTCCAGTACGGAAGTGTATGGCGTTTGGATTGATGGCAAAAAAGTAGCCAATGCTGTTTTGAAGAACTTTAAAGCCAGTGATTTTTCGAGGTTTTTTGTGAGTAAACTCTACAAAAACGCCATTCCTCCGGGAAGTATCCGCCGTTTTCAAATTGATTTATACACCCACAGAGGATACGAAGACGCTTTTATTAAAAACGGGTGAGTAGCATCTCTTTAATTTACTTTTCCATTACAAACGGCAATAGCGCAGGTAGCACTATTGCCGTTTGTCGTTTTTACCCCCACAAAGCGTCGCGTTCATACAGTACATTTCAACATTTTATGCGATAATTTTGCTGATAAATCAAAAACAAACAGAAATAAAAAAAATGTCGGTTTTTTGGAAACCTTCATCGACCCTTTTTTGTCTTTTGTCCAGAAACTTAAAAAACTTTGGAAACTTTTAAACCATTTCGAGTTTCCAAAGTTTTTAAGTTGTATCTTTGCTGCGATATGGAAACAAAAGAAAATAAGGACACGAGGAAGCAGATCATGCGCAGAGCTGAGTCACTCTTTATGCGTTACGGCATCAAGAGTGTGAGCATGGATGACATTGCCCGCGAGCTTGGTATCTCCAAAAAAACCTTGTACCAGTTTTTTGAAAATAAAGAGGACCTGATCCTCAAAACGATTGAGAGTCACTTGCAAGATGAGATGTGTGACATGGAATTGATCACTAGTCATGCCAGCAACGCATTACAGGAAATCATGTTGCTTGCCCGGCACGTCATCGGCCAATTTCAAGAGCTTACCCCAAGTGTGGTTTATGACCTCAAAAAATACTACCCCGAAGCCTGGAACATGATCGACCATATGCAACGTGACCATGTGTACAAGTCCATCCTGGATAACCTGAAACGAGGCGTTGCAGAAGGAGATTACCGGAGCGACCTCAACACCGAAATTATGGCTCGCCTGCACGTAGGTAGCCTGTATTTGCCAATTGATCAGTCACTTTTTCCGATTCGGGAATTTCAACCCGATCAGGTTTTTAAAGAATACATCTATCACTTTGTGCGGGGGGTAGCCTCCGAGCAAGGTTTGAGTAAGATCAAAGAATACCTCCGGGAAAAACAAAGTACCGGAAGTGCCAACTTTTAATCAAAACATTTGAATAACCCAAACACCCACCGACACCGTGGGCTGATCCATGATATTTAAACTGATTGTTATGAGTTATTATGACGGATTTCTAAATGTACTGCGCCTGAAAGGGATGCTGCTGGGCACTTTGTTGCTGAGCACCCTCCTCCCGGCTCAGAGTACCCTTTCAGTGAAAGAAAGTGTTCAGTTTGCCTTAAAAAACAGCCCTACGCTGCAAAAAGCCAAACTGGATACCCGCAAATCACTGGAGCAAATACGCGAATACAAAAGCACGGGATTGCCACAAGTAAATGCCAGCGTTGGCTTTACGTACAACGCGAAATTGCCAACGCAATTGATTCCCAACTTTTTCCAGGGTAAACCAGATGAATTGGTTCCCGTGCAGTTTGGTACGGACCTGAACACCACCGCTGGTGCCGAAGTCAACCAGCTGTTGTACAGCCAGCAATACTGGGTCGGCATCAAAGCCATTAAAGCTGTAGGTAACTTCAATCAAACCGTAGAATTAAAAACGGAAGAAGAAGTGGCCTACAATGTGGTGAAGTTGTATTACCAGGTTCAGACCATTTACAAGCAGCGCGATTTGATCGTAGCCAACCTCGAGCAAATCAATGGTTTGCTCAAAGCAACTGATCTGCAATACAAAAATGGCCTGGCCAAAAAGCTGGACGTCGACCAATTGCGTGTCAATCAAATCACCCTGCAAACACAATTGCAAAACCTCGAGCTGAACTACCAGCAAGGCCTGCAAGCCCTGAAGTTCGCCATGAGTATGCCGCAGGAAACGCAGTTGACCCTTAGTGATACACTCAGCGAGATTGTGATGCCCAATGCAGATCCTACTTATTTAGAGCCCAGCTACCAAAACAAGCTGGATCTCACCCTGCTGGATCAACAAACCACTCTGCAACAACTCAATGCCGATCAATTGCGGGCTACTTCCTGGCCAACCTTGCGGGCTTTTGGTAACTACAACTTCCAGGGCCAGGGCAATGGCTTTGGAGAGTTGGGCAAAAACCAGAACTGGTTCAGTTTTTCTGCCATCGGGCTCAATGTGAGCATTCCCATCTTCGATGGTTTTTACCGCAAAAGTAAGGTCGAACAAATCAAAATCGACATGTTGAAAATTGCCGAAGACCGCAAACAAACCATGCAGTCGCTGCAATTGCAACACAGCCAGGCCAAGCAACAATTGCTTAGTTACTGGAACACCCTGACCGCCCTGCGCGAAAACCGAAAAGTTGCCGAAGAAGTATATGCAGTGACCCAAAAGCGCTACAAAGAAGGTATTGCCAACGTGACCGAAGTATTGGTAGCCGAAAAGACCATGCGTGAAGTGCAATCCAACTTCCTGGGTAACCTGCTACAATACCAACTCGCTAAAGTGGACCTGGATTACGCCAATGGCAAAATCCGTGAAATGTACAAATAATCGACGCGGGCTACCCAGCTAGCGGGATTGATTCCTGATAACCCTTTTATCAAACACAATACAATGAAAAATATCATTCGCATCCTCATCGCCTTGCTTGTAATCGGTGGCCTCGCCGCAGTTACTGCCTGGAAACTGGGGAAAAATAAAGAAAAAATTGAAGCCGACGGTAAACTGACCCAGGTGCGCAATACCGAAATTCCGGTAAAAGTAACCACCATGGGCACTCAGAATATTCAGGGTGGCTTTGAAATCAATGGTACTTTCCAGCCCATCAAACAGTTGACGGTAATGAGTGAGGCTCAGGGCCGGATCACTCAGTTGAATGTGAAAGATGGTAGCTTCGTCAGCGAAGGCGCAGTGATTTTAGCGGTAGACAATGACCTGCTGGAAAATCAACTCGAACTGGCTCGGGTCAACCTCAAAAAGGCTGAAAACGATGTAACTCGCCTGAAAAACCTGCTTGGCGACGGTGGCGTCACTCAACAGC
Source organism: Haliscomenobacter sp. (assembly GCF_033763495.1). Taxonomy (GTDB): domain Bacteria; phylum Bacteroidota; class Bacteroidia; order Chitinophagales; family Saprospiraceae; genus Haliscomenobacter. The sequence continues at coordinate 22,789 of NZ_JANRKL010000203.1, forward strand.
AAGTAGATGATGCCCAAAATGGCATTGACAACATCAAAGCCAACATCAAAAACCTGGAGAAACAAATCAGCATGACTTATGTCAAAGCACCCATTTCCGGTACTGTTTCTGGCAAAACAATTGAAAAAGGTGCTTTCCTGGCCCCTGCCATGAAAATCATGGACATCATCGATGTACGTCGTCTCAAAATGGCTGCTTATCTGACCGACGATGAAGTACTTCAGGTGAAAAAAGGCCAGCGAGTGGAATTGCGTACGGATGTATACCCAAATAAAGCTTTCGTTGGTGTGGTTAACCTGATCGATGTAAAAGCAGACAACGCCCAACGTTTTTTGGTGGAGATTGAACTGGATAACCCCGCTTCTACTCCCTTGAAAGCAGGGATGGACGGTGTAGCCGAATTCAACACAGGCCGCTCGGTTTCCATTTTAGCCCTGCCTCGCGAGTGTATCGTAGGTAGCGCCCGCGATGCCAAGGTATTTGTAGTGGAAAACGGAGTCGCCAAATTGCGCCCCATCCAGCTTGGTAACATCTACGGAGATTACGCTGCCGTACTTTCTGGCTTGAAGGCTGGTGAAGTGGTGGTAAGTTCCGGCCAGATCAACCTGGAGAATGACATGAAGGTGAGGGTTGAAAAATAATTAATCGTTGTAGAGACGCACGGCTGTGCGTCTCACGGCTGTAAGACGAACAGCCGTGCGTCTCTACGAAATCAAAAAAAATGACACTAACCGAAATCGCCATCAAACGGCCCTCGCTCATCATCGTATTTTTTGCGGTGTTGACCTTCCTAGGGTTAGTTTCCTACTCCTACTTGAGCTACGAGCTCATCCCCAAATTCAATGCCCCGATTGTATTGGTAAGTACCATTTATCCTGGTGCTTCCCCATCGGAGGTTGAAAACTCGCTGACCAAACCCCTTGAAGATGCCGTGTCCGGGGTTGAAAAAATTGTTTCTGTCCGTTCAACTTCTTTTGAAGGTTTGTCTTCAATTGTGATTGAATTCAAGGATGGAGTCAATACGGACATTGCGCTTCAGGATGTGCAGCGCAAAATCAATGCGGTTAAGTCCACGTTGCCCGAAGATGCCAAAGATCCAGCCTTGGGGAAATTTAGCTCGGATGATTTCCCCATCATGAGTATTGCGGTAAATACCAATTTGCCACAGGCCCAACAGTATGATTTGATCAAACAAAGAATCAAACCTGCTTTGTCGCAGGTAGATGGTGTTGGCCAGGTCAACTTGATTGGTGGACAAGAGCGGGAAATCAAAGTGCAGATCAATCGCCAAAAGCTGGAAAGCCAGGGTTTGTCTTTGCTCAATCTGGTAACGGCCATCCAGTCAGCTAACCTGGAATTTCCTACGGGTAAAGTAAAGTCTGAAAACGAACAAATTACTGTTCGTCTGGCCGGAAAATTCCTCTCACTTGACGACATCAATGACGTAACCGTGGGGGTTTCCAATACGGGCACCTTGATCAAAGTACGCGACGTAGCAGATGTATCCGACAACCTGAAAGAAATGGTGGACCTTTCGCGCCTCAACAGCAAATCAGCGATTGGGATGACCGTCCTCAAACAACCAGATGCCAATGCGGTGACCATGTCAGATGGCATCAAGGCAAAAATGGCCAGTTTGGAGGAAACCTTCAAAAAGGAAAACCTGAAGTTCAACATTGCCAATGACTCGACCGACTTTACCCGCGACGCGGTAGATGCGGTAATGCACGACATTGGTTTGGCGATCTTGTTGGTAGCCTTGGTGATGTTGGTGTTCTTGCACAGTTTGCGCAACTCCTTGATCGTCATGGTAGCCATTCCAGCTTCCTTGGTTTCTACTTTCATCGGTATGTACCTGATGGGCTTTACCCTCAACCTGATGACCCTTTTGGCCATGTCTTTGGTGATTGGTATCCTGGTGGACGACTCGATTGTGGTACTGGAAAACATCTACCGCCACCTGGAAATGGGCAAAAATCGCCGACAAGCGGCGGCGGATGGCCGGAATGAAATTGGATTTACCGCTCTGGCGATCACGCTGGTGGACGTAGTGGTGTTCTTCCCCATTACCCTGGCTGGTGGCATCGTAGGCAACATTATGGGCCAGTTTGCCTGGGTCGTGGTATTCTCTACCTTGATGTCGCTGCTGGTGTCCTTTACCATTACCCCGATGTTGGCTTCACGGGTGGCCAAAGTGACTGTGCTGAATCCTAAAAACCCTGGGCACCTGCTGCTCATTGGTTTTGAGCGCTTTTTGACCTGGATGACGGATAAATATGCCGATTTGTTGAAATGGGTACTTCGGCACTGGGTTACCAGTATAGTGATTGTCGCTGCGGCATTTGGTTTGCTGATCGCCTCATTTAGCCTGATTAGCCGTGGGTACATCGGCGCAGCCTTTATCTCCCAAAGTGACGCAGGGCAGTTCATCATCAAAGTAGAATTGCCCAAGGATGGTACTTTGAAAGAGACCAACCTGGCTGTCAATAAAGTAGAAGAATATCTGGCTAAAAAACCGGAGATCACCGATATTTTCAGCACCATTGGCCGTACCTCCGGGGTTTTGAGTGGACAAGCCACGCCTTATTTGGCGGAGGTCAACGTGAAAATGATTCCCAAAGAGGAACGTACAATGCGGGCCGACGTGTACGCACAATTGGTACGCAACGAATTGGAAGCAGCCCTACCAGGGGTGAAAGTACAAACGGTACAAGTAAGCTTCTTTGGTGGAGCTGATGAAGCACCGCTGCAAATCATCGTAGGCGCTACCAAATTGGAAGACGCGATGAAATACGCCCAGAAGGTGCTCGGTTTTTACAAGGAAGTACCTGGTACTCTGGCGCCAGAACTTTCGGTAGAAGAAGGTAGCCCCGAAATCAAGGTAGACATCGACCGCCAGCGGATGGCCGAGCTCGGGCTCAACATCCAAACGGTGGGCGCAACCATGCAAACGGCATTCAGTGGCAACACCAATGCCAAATACCGCGACGGCGCTTACGAATACGACATCAATATCGCGATGGATGAATTCGACCGCAAGAACATCGACGATGTATCCCAAGTTGGATTTGTGAACCCAGCTGGGGAACTCATCCGCCTGGAGCAATTTGCCCGGATTTATCAAACTACGGGACCTTCCATGCTGGAACGCAAAGACCGGGCAGCTTCGGTGACCGTTAAGTCCTTCGTTTTGGGTCGTCCTTCGGGTACCATCGGAGCAGAGATTCAAGCCAAAATGGCCCAGGATCCTCCTCCTCCAGGCATTACCATTTCGTATGAAGGTGACCTCAAAAACCAATCAGAAGGATTTGGTAGTTTGTTGATTGCCATGGCTGCTGCCTTGTTGTTCATGTACCTGATCATGGTGGCCTTGTACGACAACTGGGTGTACCCGATGGTGGTGATGTTCTCAATCCCTGTGGCAATGGTAGGGGCTTTGTTGGCCATGGCACTGACCATGCAAACCCTGGACATTTTTGCCATGTTGGGGATGATCATGTTGATTGGTTTGGTGGCCAAAAACGCCATCCTGCTGGTTGACTTTACCAACCAAATGAAAGCGGAAGGTCACCATTACAAGGAAGCGCTGGTTATGGCGGGTCGCACTCGTTTGCGTCCGATCCTCATGACCACCATCGCGATGGTGGCAGGTATGCTCCCGATTGCGCTTGCGAAAGGTGCTGGTGCGGAATGGAAAAACGCCCTGGCCTGGGCCTTGGTGGGTGGTTTGACCAGTTCCATGTTGCTGACCCTGGTGGTGATTCCTGCGATCTATTCCATCGTGGACCGGATTGGTTTGTTTTTCACCCGCAAAAACAAGGGTGGTGGCAATCCACCAGAGCCTAGTCACAAAGTGGAAGTGCTGGATTCTGAGTTGATTGCGTAGGTTTTACCCAAACGAATACAAACAATAGGCCTAGGGCCAATAAAAAAGCCCCGCTTTGTGGATACAGAGCGGGGCTTTTATTTTTTAATCTATTCTAACTTTTTCCCTAAAATTGTGCTTTCACCCCAACACCTTCACTTTCGCCTCTCCTGAAGAAATCACCGGCACAATCTCAAAATCCGCCAAATCCTCCCATTTCGCAATCCAGCTTTTTAACAATTCCAGCGATTCACTTTCCATCACCTGGTAACAAATACTGACGTCTTCGTTGATCCAACTGTGGAGGTAATTTACACCTTCGGGCAACATCCGACCTTTTTCGTCGAAGCGTTGGTACAGCGCTTTAATGGTTTCGGGGCGGAAATGTTCAATGATGACATAGGTGCGCATTTGGGTAAGGTTTATTTTGGATAAAGTTGGAGTGCTTGTTGCAGAATGGACTCGATGGTTTCCAGTGGTAAATCTTCTTCGGGATCAAAGAGCATAATTTTCATCCGGGAGCGTTTTTCCTGGAGCAAAAAAGGCTGCTCAAAATGTTTGCCTTCCACAATTCCGAGGTAAGGCTGTCCGATTTTTTTGTGTACCCAAAGATAACAAAACATCTTGCCTCGGAAACAAAAGAAGGGCATGCCGTATTTCCATGCTGCGCTGATTTCCGGGTTTTGTCGAAGGATGATTTCCCGCAAAGCCAACAGACAACTTTTGATTGGCTCTTCACGATCGAGGTAAAAATGATCCATCTTTTCCATCCGGGTATTTTGAATTGATTGTTCGGCAAAAATATCAAAAGCAGATTACATAAAACAGATTATTGTATTTTTAAAACAAAAAACTGGCGCAATCACCCCCTTATCTTGTCGGGTTCATCACACACAGTCTCATTTAAAACAATTTATCTTTGTTCTGTAGATAAAATGAAAAATAATGGAGTCGATTGTTTTGGACAAAGCAATAGCCGTTTGTTGTGTGACCGCCAGCTCATTTCCTGATGGAGTGCTGGCCGCTTTTCAAACCTTGCATGGGAAGCTTGATCACAAAGAAAAGCGCCAACATTTCGGCATCTCCCACGGCCTGCCCGATGGAGGGATTCATTACCTGGCAGCAGCTACAGAGCTAAATCCAAGTGAAGCAGAAACACTGGGGCTAGATCGTTTTACCATTCAAAAAGGGTCTTATCTTGGAGTTACGATTCCGGATTACCTGAAAGACCTGGGGGAAATTGGTCGAACTTTTCATCGGCTGTTACAAAACCCCAATCTTGATCCCGAAGGCTATTGTCTGGAAATTTATTCCGGAAAGGATGTGCAATGTTTGGTTAAACTGAAAAATGAAGATCAAAATGGCTAAAACCAACTACCAATCCGTCGACGAGTACATTGGAATGCAAGCCGTCGACCAACAAGCAGCATTGGAAGAATTGCGCCAATTCATCCGTAGTCAAATCCCCCCAACTGCGCAGGAAGGCATTAGTTACCAAATCCCCATGTACAAATACCAGGGCAGTTTGGTTGGTTTTGCCAGTTATGAAAAGCATTACAGTTTTGTCACTGCCAATGCCTCGACTTTGGAGCAGTTTCGGGCGGAGCTGAAGGGGTACAAATTTTCCCCTTCTGCGATCCAGTTGCCTTACGGTAAGCCCTTACCAACGGAGCTTTTAGGGCGTATCATTCAACAACGCATAGTAGAGAATGAAGGATTGGCAACAAAGAAAAAGCAGAAATAGGTTTACGTTTTATGCCTTTTTTTCAAAAACCATACACATTCCTGCCATGTCGTAAGTTGTGCCGTATATGGTAACTGGTGGCTCAGTTTCCTGCTGGGTTTGGATCAATTCAAACCCACATTCCCCAAAAATGCGTTGGATTTCTTCCGCACCCCTTAGTTTGAAAAGAGGGGTGACAAAAGGTAGTTTTTCCATAATCTCCTTAGTCCGAATGCCTACATACAACCTGGCGCCAGGCTTCATCACCCGCCCAATCTCCTGCAAATGGGTAAAGGGTTTGTTCCAGAAATAAATCACATTGATGCAAAACACCGCATCAAAAAGGCCAGCAGAGTAAGGCAATTGATCACTGCTGCCCATTTGTACCTCAAGCAGCCCTTGACGAATCAAATCTGCATTGTTTTTGCGGGCTGCTTTGACCATGGCAGCGGAATAGTCGATCCCGTGGAGTTTGAGTCCTTCTGCTTTTTGGGAGACTTCTTTAAAAAAATGGCCATTGCCAAAACCTATTTCGAGCACTTGATTGCCGGGCTGTAGTTGCAGGTGTTGCAAAACCAGTTTGTACAAGCTGCGGTTGCTTTCGTTCATGCGCTCCCCAATGGTTTTGGCAAATGCCCCATGTGGCTTGCACAATTGTTGGGCAATGAATTCGGGCGTTGGAGTGGGCTTGAATTTTTGGAGGAGCTTTTTTAGGAATTGGAGCATTGATGATGGCTTTAGGGAAAATTATTCATGCGAAGTTCCTATTTTTATTTTATTTTTGAAAAAAATCCAAACAAAAATATGAACTTCCATATTCTCAATGGCGATAGTCTGGCCCAAACCTTTGCCCAAAGCAATATCCCAGGACACTGCATCATCTGCCGTGAATGCCTGATCGACGGCCCTGCCCAGGCTGCTGATCTGGACAATTTTTGGTCCATCCGCGCCAATTTCATCGCCCAGGGTTATGGCGAAGCCCGTGAGAAATATTACGATAAGGTAGTGAAAGAATTGGATCAAATTCAGCGCCTGCCTGAGGAAGCCGAAATCAACCTGTGGTTTGAAGACGACTTATTTTGCCAAAGCAACCTGTGGTTTATGCTGGCACTGCTCGTCAATGCCAGTCCCCAGCTCAAAATATACCGGGTTTTCCCCATGGAACCAACACTGGATCATTGGAACGGTTTTGGGCAAGCTGATGCGGCCAGTTTGGAACAAGCTTATGCCCAACGAGTACAGTTTCACCAAACCGACCTCGAATTGGGCCTGGCCTTGTGGGAGGCATTTCGCAGCAAAGACTTGAAACAATTACAAACCTTATCCCATCAGCCTTCCGCCTGTTTCAATCGGCTACCGGAAGTTGTTCAGGCCCACATCGATCGTTTTGCACCACAAGGGCAATTGGGTCGCCCCGAGCGCTTGATTGTCGAGATTTTGCAGGGTAATCCGGAGGATTTTACTGCGGTTTTTAAAGCTTTTTGGCAAAAAGCGGGGGTGTATGGGTTCGGGGATGTGCAGGTGAAGGGGATGTATGAAAGGGTGTTGGGGATGGAAGAATTGATTTGAGAAAATGTTGTAATTTTGCCTTATGAAAAACCTACCCATTGGCATTCAAACGCTGACCCAAATCCGGGAGAAGAATTGCGTTTATGTGGATAAGACTCAGTTGGTACACCAGCTGGTGAGTCAGGGTAAGTATTATTTTCTGGCGCGCCCACGCCGTTTTGGCAAATCCCTGCTGATTTCTACCCTCAAAGAATTATTTGAAGGCAACAAAGCCGTGTTTGAAGGGCTTTGGATTGAACCACAATGGGATTGGGGGAAAGTTTCCCCGGTGCTCCACCTTTCTTTTGATGCGATGGGGTATGATGCTGTGGGGTTAGAAAATTCACTTTTATATGAACTTAAGCGTTGGGCTGAGCATTATAAGGTCCAGTTTACTGCATCAAATTATAAAACTCAGTTTAAAGAATTAATTCAGCAAGTAGCAGCCACTCACGGCAAAATTGTGCTCCTCATTGACGAATACGACAAACCCATCATCGACTACTTGGAGCGCAGCACCATGGATCGGGCCAAGGCCAATCGGGACATTTTAAGGGAATTTTACGGCGTTTTGAAAAGTGCCGATGAGCAACTGGAGCTGGTTTTCATCACAGGCATTTCCAAATTTGCCAAAGTGTCCATCTTCTCACACCTGAATAATTTAGATGACATCACGCTCGACCGCAACTACGCCACACTTACTGGCTATACCCAGCAAGAGTTGGAAATTTTCTTCGACGAGCATTTAAGCGCAGCGGAAAAAACCTTGAATCTTTCGCGTGAGGCCTTGCTCGAAAACATGCGCATTTGGTACAATGGTTACAGTTGGGATGGGGTGCACCGCTTGTACAACCCCTTTGGTACCCTCAATTTTTTGTCCAAAAAACAGTTTTTCAATTTCTGGTTCGCCACAGGCAGCCCCCGTTTTTTGGTCGATCAAATGCGCAAACAGGCCTGGTACAACGTGGAAAATGCAGTGGTGAGCAACATCGTCTTTGAGCGCTACGATCTGGATAATATTGAACTGATTCCCTTGCTGTTTCAAACCGGATACCTGACCGTAAAAGAAGCCGACGTGATGACCGGGGACTTGGTGGTGGATTACCCCAACAAAGAGGTACGCGAAAGCATGTACCAATTCCTCATCGATGATTTGGCCCAAAACCCCCATCGCACACATACCGGGCGGACCATCAAAGACCTCCAGCAAGCTCTGCTTGCCCAGGATTTGGCCCAAGTACAAACCATTCTCAATTCCATTTTAGCCGATTTGCCCTCTGAAACCTTCCAAAAACAATCCGAAGGTTTGTACCACGGCCTGGTGCACCTCATCTTCAACTACCTCGGCATGTTTATGGACAGTGAGGTGCATTCGGCCCAAGGCCGCGCCGATGCCATCGTACAAACACCAACGAACGTGTACATTTTTGAATTCAAATTCAACAAGTCTGCACAAGCAGCCATTGAGCAAATCAAACAGCGCAATTATGCCGCGAAATACCGGGCGGGGAATAAGGTGATTACGGGGATTGGGGTGAATTTTAATGCAAAAGAGAAGGGGATTGATGGGTGGTTGGAAGTGGAGTTGTGACTACAGATGTTCCTTTATTTAGGATGACAAAGCTTTCCAAAAAACAATCTTATCCTCACCAGCGGCATAAAATTCGCGAATACGCGCTTCCTGGGCATAGCCATTATTGAAATAAAAAGCTCTCGTGCGTTCAAAAGAAGGTAATCCAGATGTCTCTACCAGCAAAATTCTTTCCCCTCGTTCTTTCAAAAATTGTTCTATAAAGGCCATCAAGGACTTGCCAATAGCTTTGCCCTGGTAATCTGCATGTACAGCAATCAGGTACAGATTATAGGTGCCACTGGTCAGCCGCTCCGGGGCAAAGTAAGCTACAGCGACTGGCTCTTTCTCCACATAGGTGAACCAGAACTCAGTAGTGTTGTCTTCATCAAAATAGCTGGCAATCATGTCATCTAGGAATTCTGATGGGAATAAACCACTGGTATCGATTACGGCTTTCAATGCGGGTAAATCGTCGTACAAAACCTTACGAATGTTGGAATTTGGTGGTAGCTGATTCATGTTTTTACCTTGTGTTTAGAATTAATGTGTTTACTCCATTGCGGGATCAAAGGTAAAATCAGTAAATGACCTAATCTTGTACGATTCGGCTATTGTAAACGGCGGAAGGCTTTAAGCCAAAAAAGCCCTTGAATCTTCGACTAAAATGAGCAGGGTCATAAAAACCAGCAGCCAGAGCGGCTTCCTGGAGATCAGTCCCATTTTGTAGGCTAATTTCGATGGCCAATTTTAGCCTAACCCATGAAATGTACTTTTGAATGGGAAGCCCCATCTTTTCCTTAAATAAGTGCGAAAGCCTACTTGCCGAAATGTGAGTATGTTTGGCCAGCATGGGCAGCAATAATTTGTCCTGGTTGATGTGAGCAAGGATGAATGCGATACATTTTATGATCCTTTCATCCTGTACTGGCTCATCAATGATTAAGTCTTCGACGATGGAATCAAAGGTCTTAACTTCATTTCTACTCCATTCCTCCCAAGTGAATACCGTTTTATCAGTGATTTCTGTCCCCAATACCTTTAAAATACTTGTAAAACTGATGTATAATGGTTCAATCAACATCAATGCACATCGGCAGGACTTGCCATCGAAAGCATGTACTGTGTTTGCTTGGATGACTGCCATCGTTAGTTGTGAATAACTTGTATCCTTGGTAGTTATAGCAAAATGGCCCTCCAGTGCCCGAATGATTTCAATGGCCGGATGAGCATGAAATCCAGTACTCAGACCGGATTCTTCGAAGCAATAGATGCCTTTTTGGGTATCAAAACGTTCAACTTTCACAGGTATAACTTTGTACAATTTTGATTTTTGTCAAACCCTGATTTAGAATCGCCACCTTCAGCGTTTATCTTCTTTTGACAATAGCTCGTTCAACGGCCGATAAGTTTCTGTCCGTTCAATCACTTCTTCAAAAAAATCCTCTCCCCTCCAAAATACCTTGTAGGCACGAGCATTTTCCCTGGCGCTGATGATTCTATATTGATCATCCAACATTTCGATGGCGCAACAATCTTCCAGTGCTATGGCAACTATGCCATAAGTTTTTCTCATCATTTTTTTTAAATCAGGCTTTCTATCGGCTTCGCTATCGTAATGGGGACAATGCAAGGCTTGAATCAAATTCAATCCTGTAACTTTGATTAAACCAGCTTCAGGATTATTGAATTTTCTTGAATCTGAATTGCCGTATTTGAACCAGCAAATTGATCCGGCACTAAGCCCACACAAAACCTTGCCTTGTGCATAGGCTGCTCGCAGCAATACATCTACACCCGCTTTTTTCCACACTTTCATCATGCGAAAAGTATTCCCACCACCAACGTAGATGATGTCTGCATTGGATATTTTCTCAGCGATTGTTTCTTTGGTGGGTTTCTCACTGATCAAATATAAAACATCACAGTTGCAACCAAGCTGGGAGAAATGTTCATTCAATTGATCAAAATAGGAAGTTGAGTCTCCACTCGCCGTTGGCAAAAACAACAAATTGGGCTTGCTTTTTTTAGAAAGCTCCACGATCCTTTTATGGATGATGGTATTGTCTTCAAAGGTCTCTCCACCGCCAATGGCTACAATTGTTTTCATGTTTGAATTTAGAATTTGTCAGCAACCAAATTATTCTGTTGTATACATTTTATCCTAGTAAAAATAAAACTACAGTTTCATAATTACTTGGTTAAATTCAAATCAAGCAAAAACCTTCTCCCCCCAATAGGGTCATTTTCCTCACCCCCTGCCACTTCCCTGCCTTTATTTTTTCGGCTTTTCCGACTAAACGCTTACATTTAAATCAATTTCAACAATCAATCCAAGGTTATGCGAATGTTTATCCCCATTCTGGCACTCATTACCCTGACCAGTTCCGCCCTTTGGGCACAAAAAGACAAAAAAGTACCACCCCCCGCGGCGGCTCCCGCCAAAACGGAAAAACCAACCGTACACCAATCCTCCACCTACAGTGCTTTGTCCTTGCGGAGCATTGGCCCGGCGGTCACTTCTGGGCGGGTCAGCGATTTTGCGGTCAATCCACGCAATCAGGCAGAGTATTATGTAGCTACGTCCTCCGGCGGCGTTTGGAAAACCAACAACGCAGGTACCACCTGGGTTCCCATTTTTGATGGCCAGGGCTCCTACTCCATCGGCTGTGTCGCGCTTGATCCAAGTAATGCCGCAACAGTATGGGTCGGCAGCGGCGAAAACAACAACCAACGGGCAGTCTCCTACGGCGACGGCGTATACAAAAGTGAAAACGGCGGCAAAACCTGGCGCAACATGGGCCTGAAAAACTCCGAACACATTGCCAATGTCGTCGTTGACCCCAGCAATTCCAATATCGTCTATGTAGCGGCCTATGGCCCGGTGTGGAGCGATGGTGGCGAGCGTGGCGTGTACAAAAGCACCGATGGCGGCGAAACCTGGACCAACGTCAAGTCGGTCAGTGCCTATACCGGATGCAGCAACCTGATCATGGATCCACGCAATCCCCAGGTGTTGTATGCCGCCTTCCACCAACGCCAGCGCAAGGTGTACACCTACATCGGTGGCGGCCCCGAGTCGGCATTGTACAAAACCACCGACGGCGGCGCAACATGGAAAAAACTGGATGGCCTGCCCGGCGGCGATGTTGGCCGGATCGGCATCGACCTCTCCCCTGCTAACCCTGATTACGTATATGCCGTAGTTGAAGCCTCCGAAGGCAAAGGCGGCGTGTACCGCTCCACCGACCGGGGCGCGAGTTGGGAAAAAATGAGCGGGGTCTTTACCAGCGGCAACTACTACCAGGAACTCACCTGCGACCCACGCAATGTAGACCGCATTTTCATTACCGATACCTATTACAAAGTGAGCGATGACGGCGGCAAAACCGTGCGCAACCTTGGCGAAATCAACAAGCACATCGACAACCACTGCATCTGGATCGACCCCAGTAACACCAATCACCTGCGCGTGGGTTGTGACGGTGGCATTTACGAAAGCTGGGATTTTGCTAAAAGCTGGGAGTTCAAACACAACCTGCCCGTTACTCAGTTTTACAAAGTGGCTACCGACAATGGCCTGCCCTTTTACCACGTGCACGGCGGAACCCAGGATAATCTCAGCCTCGGTGGCCCCAGCCGCACTACCAGCGACAACGGCATCACCAACGCCGACTGGTACGTGACCAGCACGGGCGACGGCTTCGAAACCCAGGTAGATCAAACCAACCCCGACATCATTTACGCCCAAAGCCAATACGGCGGGCTTTCCCGCTTCGACCGCAAGAGTGGCCAATCCGTGTTCATCAAACCCCTCGAAGGCGAAAACGAACCCGCCTTGCGCTGGAATTGGGATGCTCCGCTGACCATCAGCAACTTCTCCTCGACTCGCCTGTATTTTGGAGCCAATAAGGTTTTCCGCACCGACGACCGGGGCAATAGTTGGAAGGTCATCAGTCCAGATCTGACGCGGGGCATCGACCGCAACAAGCTCGAAATCATGGGCAAGATTTGGAGTGTGGATGCCCTTGCCAAAAACGGCTCGACCGACATTTACGGCCAAACGACCAGCATCGCCGAAAGTGCACAGGATCAAAACATCCTTTGGGTCGGAACCGACGATGGCCTGCTGTGGATGACTCGCGACGGCGGCACAAATTGGGAAAAAATGGACAAGCTGCCCGGTGTACCCGAAAACAGCTACGTGCACCAGGTGATCGCTTCCCGTCACGACAAAAACAGCGCTTACGTCTGCTTCAACCACCACCGTTACGGCGACTTCAAACCCTACCTGCTCAAAACCAGTGATGGCGGCAAAACCTGGAAGTCCATCAGCGCCACTTTGCCCGAGCGGGGCAGCGTGTACAGCATTGCGGAGGATCATATCGATCCCAATTTGTTGTTTTGTGGCACCGAGTTTGGCCTGTTTTTCACCCAAAATGGCGGCGAGACCTGGGTGCAACTCAAGTCCGGCCTGCCCACCATTGCAGTGCGCGACCTGGAAATCCAGCGCCGGGAGAACGACCTGGTCCTGGCTACTTTTGGACGTGGGTTCTACATCCTGGACGATTACTCGCCTCTGCGCAACCTCAAACCGGAGACTTTTGACCAGGCGGCGACCATTTTCCCAATCAAGGATGCCTTAATGTTTATCCCCAATATGCCGCTGGGGCTTCGGGATAAAGGCCACCTGGGCAGCAGTTATTACGCTACACCAAACCCACCTGTAGGTGCCGTATTCACCTATTGGCTGAAAGAGGACATCAAAACCTTGAAGGCCAAAAGGCAAGAAGCTGAAAAGGCCAAATATGATAAAAAAGAACCCGTGTATTATCCCGATATCGAGGCACTGCGCAAGGAAGACGAGCAACCCGAGCCCTACCTCTTGTTTACCATCACGGATGCGGATGGGGATGTGGTGCGGCACCTCAAAGCACCAGCGAGCAAAGGTTTGAAGCGCATCGTTTGGGATTTCCGGCACAATACTACCGCTCCGGTTTTGGGCCGTTACAAGCCTGCTCCCGACCAGTTGTTCGGTGGTGAAGAAACGGGGCAATTGGCCTTGCCGGGTACTTACAGCGTCAGCCTCAGCAAGTATGAAGATGGGGTGTTAACGACCATCGCCGGGCCAGTCAAATTCAATTGTAAAGCGCTGAACAACGTCACGCTGCCTGCCACTGACTTACCTGCTTATGCCGATTTTGTGGCCAAAGTGGCCAGTCTGCGCAAGGCCCTCAGCGCGACGAATTACATCCGGGGCGAGTTGAGTGGCCAGATGAGCGCGATTCAGACGGCGATCCAGGAAATGCCCGCTCCGCCGCAGGATTTGTTGAAAAAGGCTTATGACTTACAACGTCGATTGAATGCCGTGACCTTACAATTGAACGGGGACGCTACTCGTGGGCGCCGGGAATTTGAAGCGCCTTCTTCGATCAATGATCGTTTGGGCTACGCGCAAGGGGTGATGTGGAGTACTACTTCGGCACCTACACAAACGGCCATTGACAATTACAATATTGCTGCGAAGCAGTTTAAGCCAGCGCTGAATGAATTAAAAGCCATTGCTGGGGAAGTAACGGAATTGGGGAAACAGTTGGATGTGAAGGGTGCGCCGGCTACGCCGGGGAGATGGCCGAGTGGTTGGGAGTAGCGTTGGAGCTCCAGGGTTGGTGATACCTTAATCCTGGAGCTTTGCCTACTTTTATGGAGTTTGACCCAATGATTATGAAAAATATTGAGTCAATTTAGGCTATTTCAGGCCGACGACCTGCGGCAGATCCGCCAAACGTCTGTAGAAATTGCGTAGAATAGTGAATTAAAGGTGACGCGCACCGCAACCCAATCCCCAATAGCTAATACCTATATCCAACTCTATTTTCAGATCGTATTTGCTGTGAAAAACCATGATGCACTCATTAGCAAAATATGGCAAGAAAAAATGTATGGCTACTTTATCATTTGCCATTATAACACATTACCCTTCCTTCAACTGACTCAATACATTTTCCAGATTAAACATCCTCCCCGTCAAAGTTTTGATTTTTCCTCCCGTTTTGTCTACAAGAACTAAAGAAGGCAAAGCGTCGGTTTGGTATTCCTTTTTAAACCGCATATAGTCTTGATAAACCTGGCTATTCATTACCAACCCGCCTCCTGGAAGGTCAACCAAAAATAAAATTAGGTGTTCCTCAGCGTATTGCCTAAACTCAGGGGTTGCCAGCACATTTTTGTCCATTTTTTTACAAGGTGCGCACCACTCGCTCCCCGTCAAAATGATCAATATTTTTTTGTTTTCTTTTTCAGCCTGTTCTTTTGCCTGGCTCCAATCCTTAATCATTTTTATTTCTTGCGCAAAACCTAGGAGTGGAATGGCCAGAAGGAGCAGTAAAGTTAAGGTCTGTTTCTGTTTCATTTTTGGCGTTTTAGTCTCTATCGGACGATGAAACATAAATAGTACATTCAAACGCAGCTTTTTTATGTTTAGTTAACGATCTTTTATGGCAAATGGCCTATTTCATAAAAAAATTCCCCTAACTGCCCCCAACTAATCACTCCAAAAACAAATCCTCCAGCGTCAACACCGTTTCCACTAAGCCCGAACTATGTATGCTTCGATTCAAAGAATGTGCAGTCAATGGCTTAATAATCAACATTTTAAGAGTTGTATATGCTCAAAAAAATAGAGTTTCCACTCTACCTCTAACCTAACTCTGAGCGAAAAGTGGGTAAAAAAAGGCACTTTTCGCTCAAGAAACCTGAAGTGTGCGAGCGAAAAGTAGGTAAAAATGGTAGGTTTTCGCTCGAAGGGTAATCAACCTATATTCATCCCCTACAAAATCCTCGAAGCCCCAATTTCAACATCCGCATACCTCCACGCTTTTTCAAAGCGCACCTTTGTTTTAGTATAGTTCTTTTTATCCTCAGTTTTTTCATAAATAGTCATCATTCCCCTCAAGGCCCAGCCATTTTCAGGGTAAATCTTTAAATCCTGCTCATACACTTTTAGTGCTTCGGGATACTTTCCTGCATCAATCAATACTGCACCCAAATGATGACGAACCGAAAAAAACCAATCCGGTGGTTCATTGTAATTTAAGGCATCCTCTTTTTCAATTGCAGTTGTCAACAGAGCAATGGCAGCAGAGAATTTTTTCTCCTTAGCGAGAATTTCGCCTTCCAGTGTTTTTGCAGCGATCAGGCACAAATCAAAAACACTATTGATTCCCCAAATGGTCAAATCCTTGATCGTTGTATCTATCATGATGGAGTTTATTACTGCCAGCTGTTTTTTTGCTTCTGAAATCTTGTTTTGGGAAAGTTTGGCCATCCCTTTTGCATAGTGCCAAATAACCGATGGATACTTCAAGTCTTTTTCAGGCGCGCGTGAATTAAGAATGTCCTTCCACAACCCCAGTTTTACTTCCACATACCAGGGAATGGTATAATAATGCTGCAAGGTTGCCCAGGCCGGGTCACGCAATAAACTTTTATGCGCGTGATCCGCTGTTGCGATAGCTCCTTCCATAGCAATTTTGCTTTCCCCGGAAAGGGTTGCGCAAGCAGCCAGGAAATGGTAGTTATGAGGGTAATAGGCCAATGGGTAAACCCCTTGCGCATGACAGGCTTCTGTGTACAGGCTATCCACCAAAACTGCTTTTTGATTGGCAAGGGCACCATCATGATACCGACCGATTCGGATGTACGTATGAGAAGGCATGTGCACCAAATGCCCTGAGCCTGGTACCAAATTCATCAAAAGATCAGCACTCGCTATGGCTTTTTCTGCATGCGGGGACATTTCTGCGGCATGAATGTAAAAGTGGTTGGCACCAGCATGGCGGGGTTCCATCTGTAAACATTTTTCGAGCACGGCCATAATCTCCGGCGTCCAGGGCTGAGGACTTCCATCTTTGTTCCACAAATTCCAGGGGTGCAAATCCATTAGCGCCTCGGCATAAAGAGAGCCAATTGTGGCATCATTTGGATATTTTTTATACACTTTCCCCATGGCCGCAGCGTAAGCTGAGTCCTGGAAGGAACGGGCAAGGTTGATATCGGCTGAGTATCTCTGCGTTAAGGCATCAATCAAATCTTTTTCTTTAGGTGTACAGGAAGCCGCTTTGGATTTTGCTTTTTGCGCAGCATCAAAAGCCCTTTGAAAATTATCCTTTTCCATGCCAGCGTTGTAATTCGGTCCCAACACGTAGGCAAAGCCCCACCAGGACATGGCACACTTTGGATCTTGTCGGGTCGCTTCAAAAAATGAACGCCCTGCTTCAGCATGGTTAAAACCAAAAGACAACATTAGCCCTTGGTCAAAGTATTGCTGAGCTTCCTTACTTTTTGTCGAAACCGGGAAATGAATTCCACCCAACCCACTGAACAAGGGGGCTTTCTTTCCGGATGAGTACCAGGATTTATCAATTACTTCAGGGGCACAAAGCACACCGTATTGACTGCTGAGGTCATCAGTTTTAGTTGAGTCCTTTTCGTTTTTGGCGGTTTGATTGCAGGACCAAAGTAGAATAAAAAGCCAGAGAGTGTGGAGTAGGTTACGCATGATGTCTAATTTTATTAGGGTTAAAGCATGGTGGATCAAACTCCAAGCGTAGTTTTAGGTTAAAGATAAAAAAAATAAAGCGCTGCTTCCCACCATTCTTAAACCAAAAAAGCTACCCCCGTCTCCGAAGGTAGCCCCGCCAATTATTTCATTACCAAATAAATCAATAGCTCTGATTCTGCTTCAAATACCCGGGGATATTCGAAGCACCGTCGATTGCCGTTTGGGGGATTGGGAACAAACGTTTGAACTTGTCCGTGTTGCTCTTTTCTGTCCAGATGCCTTCATATTTGCCAAAGCGGATCATGTCTGTACGGCGCTGTAACTCCCAGTAAAGCTCGAAGCCCCGCTCGCGGAACAACAGGTCCAGGTTCATGCTCGTCAGGGCAGGAGCTGGTTTGCTGAAGGTACGGGCAGCGCGGATTGCGTTTACATCTGCCAGGGCGCCAGCCGCATCCCCTTTGCGCAATTTAGCCTCAGCACGCATCAGGTACACATCCGCAAGGCGCACGATGGGCAAGTCCACATCGCCGAGGTTACGGCCACTCGCCGATTTTTTACTGAATTCGTACTTCAGCACTCGGTAACCGGTACTGTAGTTGCTACCAGGTACAGTAAAGTCGACCTGTTCGGTGAAGTTCACTGGAAGGGTTGGTTTGTTGCGGGTAGTATTGTACAACTTGCCCACTTTCAGTTTACCGTCAGCACATTTTACAAAAGCGCCGTTTACGCGTACAAAACCGTACTGCTGCCCGCGCAAAATACCACGGTTCATGTTGAAACTGGCACCATCGATGCAAGAATCAGCAGGAATTGTCCAGTTTTGGCGGTAGAAACGAGGGTCAGCCTCAGCGGGGTCAACTGCCCCGTAAGCATCCACCCAGGTGCGGTAAAAATCAGGTGTGATGGCTGGGCCATCGGTACCATTGGCACCAGGGAAAGTCGCCAGGGGGAATTGATCCCCAGACAATGAGAAGTAGGCCAAACGGTTGTGGCCATTCAGTTCCGCCCGTTGATCCACCGCAAAAACCAATTCCTTGTTGGTGTGGTTGTCCATGTTGAAGATAGAGAAATAGTCGGCTACCAATTGGTGCTGACCTGCACTGATGATGCGGGTGGTGTAATCAATCACCTTGTCCATGTCGTCAGCTTTGACATCAAAAGTAGCTGCGTAGGGATCGCGGTAAACGGCAGAATTCAAGTGCAAACGTGCCAACAAGCCCCAAACCCCGGCTTTGGTCAGACGACCAGGGCCTACATTGGTCAGGAGGTCTGGCTCAACGGCCAAAAATTCATCCCGCAGGAAGTTCACCGCCTCGGTACCACGCAGAATGGTGGATACTTCGCCCAGGTCATTTTTTACAAAAACCAATCCAAACAAGTCAAGCAGGACCAGATTGTAATAAGCCCGCATGCCCCGTGCTTCCGCCAGGTAAGTTTTGGCAATCGGATCAGGATTGGTAGCCAGCGCGTTGATGGCCGTTACCGAGCGGGAAATACCCGTCAGCAAGATGGTCCAGGTATTGCGCACGTTGGGGTCTGCACTGGTAATGGTGTGGGTATGCAGGGCGATGAAGATACCATTGTCACCCCAGTCGGTACCCCCACGATAGGGCAGAATGGCTTCGTCGGTCGAGATTTCCTGTAGGGCGAAGTAGGTCGTGTGCTGAAACAGAGAGGGCAGGGCCGCATATACTGGAGCCAGGTTGCCATCGGCAGCTTGTTTGTCGGAAAGCCCGGTAGCCGAGGTTTCGTCCAGAATGATCTCGTCGAGATCGGTACAACTATTGGAGGTAAATAGAATCCCTACCAAAAGTGCCAACGAAAAAACTATATTTTTAGTCATGATTGTCATTTTTTAGAAAGTTACATTAAGGCCAAAAATCACTGATTTTGCTTTCGGGTAGCTCAGATAGTCGATGCCGTAAGAAGAAATGCCACTGATGCTGCGGTCGTTGTTGACTTCAGGATCGTAGCCATCGTACTTCGTGCTCAGCCACAGGTTTTGACCAGTCACGGACAGGTTCAATCCTTTTACGTACTTGCTAATGCCCAGTGCTTCCGTGTTGAAGGTGTAGTTCAAGGAGAGGTTGTTCAAGCGCAGGAAGGCACCGTCTTTCAGATAACGGGTCGATACTGGCGCAGCGTTGTTCACTGATTCGTTAGGGAACAAAATCGCCTCGCGGGTAGTGTTGATGCCTTTAGACAAGCGCAGCTTGTAGAAGTTGGTATTGGCGGTGTTGTCGTAAATCATGTTGCCAGATACCCCATTGAAGTTGGCACGCAGGTCAAAACCTTTGAAAGAAAATACGGTATTGAAGTTATACATAGTGGTAGGCAAAGCGCTACCCGCAGAAATACGGTCTTTGTCACTCACTACCCCATCGCCATCGGTGTCCTGAAAGGTGCTCAAACCTTTGTCATCAAATCCAGTAAACTTGCGCAGGAAGAAGGTACCGATTGGTTGTCCATTGACATACCCGTTGATGGTAGCAGAAGTCAAACCAGAACCTGAAGCAGAACCGGAAGGGATCACGGTGTAAGGGGAGTTTTCCACGATATTGTCGATGAAGGTTACGTTTCCGCCCACTTCAAATTTGAAGCCGCTGGCGAAACGCTTGCGGTAGTTCAATTCCAGTTCCACCCCTTGGTTGGTGATCTCCATGTCTTCTACGTTCGTCCAGATTGAAGATGCAGGCTGAACCGGGTCGGCAGGAATAACTTCCAGCAGGATATTGTTCGATACTTTGTTGAAATAATCGATGGTACCAGACAAAGCTCCGTCGAACAGGGCGA
Organism: Haliscomenobacter sp.; assembly: GCF_033763495.1. Lineage (GTDB taxonomy): Bacteria > Bacteroidota > Bacteroidia > Chitinophagales > Saprospiraceae > Haliscomenobacter. Next base: position 42,851 of record NZ_JANRKL010000203.1, read on the forward strand.
AGTCCAAACCAAGGTCGATTTGGGTAGAAACCTCCCACTGAATATCCGGATTGGCCAAACGGGTAAAGGTAGTGCCTGCAGGGAATGGTCCCGAATCAGCCAATGGATAACTGGTAGTACCTGAAACTGTAGAAGTAAACAATGGCTGGGTAATTTTGGAAGGAATTTCCTGGTTGCCCGTTTGTCCCCAACCTGCCCTCAATTTCAACTCACTGAAAATGCCACCTTTCATGAAACTTTCTTCCGCAATTCTCCAACCAGCAGACACGGATGGGAAAATACCGTACTTGTTGTTTTCCCCAAACTTGGAGGAACCATCGGCACGTACAGTAGCAGTCAGTAGGTATTTGTCGCGGAACTGGTAATTCACCCGGCCAAAGAAAGACTGCAACTCATTGATCAGGGCAAAACCACCGGGGCGATTGTTGGCTAGTGTCAATTCCTGCCCCAATCCTGGGTTGTAAATTGGCTCAATGGGTGAAATCGGGAATTTGTTGATGCTGGAACTCCGGCCCTGGAGGAAGATTTTTTGGTAAGAATGTCCCGCCAAAGCCGTCAATCCATGTACATCATTATTAAAGGTGTAGGTGATGTAGTTTTCGATCAGGCGGTTGCGGTTGACCGTAGTGATCGTTTCCAGACGACCATCTTGCTGAGGTACCGCACTGGCCAATGACTGCAGGTCGCGGGTGGAATTGGCATTGTCGATACCAAAGTTGAGTTTGTATACCAAGCCCTTGGCCAAAGTCAAGGAAGGGGTAATGCTCCCAATAACGCGGTTAACCGTAGTGATGTCTTTTTCCAGACCCAAGGTAATCAGTGGATTGGTTCCCGCAGCATAGCGATAGGGCAGGCCCGTTGCCGCGTCATAAGCTGGATAGGTTGGGTTGGCCGAAATGGCACCACCTAATAGACTACCAATCGGAGGTCGTTCGTTGAGGGTACTGGTCGCATTCAGGTTCACGTCGACTTGCAGGCGATCGTCCAAAAACTTCTGGCTGATGTTCAGGCGGCCAGTATACAAATTCAAATCGTTGCCTTTCAGAATACCTTCTTGCTGTTGCAAACCGAAGGAACCATAGTAAGAAAGTTTATTGGCACCCCCACTCAAAGAAAGGTTGTGGTTGCGGGTAATGGCGGTTCTGCTGATTTCTTTTTGCCAATCGGTATTGGCTTTCAGATCTTCCAAAACACCACCTACTTTGGGTACTTCCTGGCGGTATTCATCAGCAGTGAACAAATCGATGGGATTGGCCATGCCAGAGATACCCAGGCTACCAGAATAAGTCATGCCTGAAAAGCCGGACTTGCCTTTTTTAGTAGTGATCAGTACTACACCATTGGCACCACGAGAACCATAAATGGCCGTAGCTGAAGCATCTTTCAATACATCAATCGACTCAATGTCCTGTGGGTTCAAAAAAGTCAGTGGGTTGGTATTGCCTCCGGTACCAGAATTGTCCAGGGCTAAGCCATCCAATACAAACAAAGGTGTACTCCCCGTACGTACCCCGCCCGGGCCACGAATCGTGATGCTTTGGCGACCGCCAGGCTCACCAGTAGCGGAAGTAACGTTTACCCCTGATACCCGGCCTTGCAACAATTGCTCAGGTGAGTTGATGATACCCCGGTTAAAATCCTCGTTCTTGATCGATTTGGCAGAGCCCGTCATCTCTTTTTTGGTAGTGCTACCATAACCGACTACGAGCACTTGCGAAAGCTCCAGCGCGCTGGACTTCAGAGATACGTCGATCCGGGTTTGGTTGCCTACCAATACTTCATGCTTTTCGTAACCTACATATTCGAATACCAACACGGCATTGGCATCAGCTACTGCTATTGTGTAGTTGCCTTCAATATCGGTGGTGGTACCCTGGGTACTTCCTTTGACCAGGATGGTGCTTCCAATCAGTGGTTCTTGAGTAGTAGCGTCAATAACCCGTCCTGAAACAGTAATTTCGGTTTTTAGGTAAAAATGGGCGTATGCGTTTTTTTCGGCCCCCTCGGCTTGTGGGGCGCTGATCAGCATGATGCTCATCAGCAAAAAACTCAGTACCGCCTTAAATGTAAGGGTGAGTGTACAATGGTACTTCATGTTATTTGATTGGTTAGAAGAATTAAAAAACACCACAAACTTATTGGAATCAAAGCAGGTCTTCAGGGGCATTCAAGAGAATTAACCGTAAAATAGCAGTGATCACTGGTATGTAATTTCCAGATTAAATTACCGTAAACATTTTGTAGGAATGACTTCTGGTTGCTTTTGAATTTGCTAAAAAAAACTATCATTGCAATGGACTTGTAAACATAAAGCCTGATAGTATTTAAGCACCACCGATCATGAGATTACTTTCCATCCTCTTCATTTTGTCGATTTGTCTTGCTCCTGTAGCTTTTTTTGCCCAAAAACCTGATCCCTATCAACACGAATCCGACGAGCGCAAATTGGATGAAGGTAAACCCACCATGATGCCCTACAACCGCATGGTCGCTTCAGCCGGAAAGGTGGTCACTTATGGAGAACCTCGCCTGGAAAACCACACCCTGGACGTGGCACTCCTGCCAGGGAATAGCCATATTGTTATCGAAGATCGTTTTGGTATTGCCATTTTGGATCGAAAGACGCAAACGATTCAGACCCGCTGGGAGATCACCAAAGACTCCCGTTTTGCCGGGATGAAAAACACCTACTCCGGTATCAAAACCCTGGTTTTTCAAAATCAAACCTATATCCTCTGGAGTGCTGCCGGACAGGAAAATGAAAAGGGTGGGCTGCTGATTGCCCGCTGGGATGGCAGCAAAATCACCCAAGTCGACTATTTGCCAATCCCCCCCAAAGCGCCTGCACCGGGTGCTCTCCCCAACGAAGTGGAAGTGTCCTTTGAGGCTGGTCAGCCCTTTTTATACCTCGTGCTAAATGGCAACAATCAATTGCTCAAGATCAATTTCGCCACCCGCCAAATCGTCTGGACGGCCAATACCGGAGTAGCGCCTTTTGGCGTAAAATTGGCCCAAAATAAAGTTTATGTCAGCAACTGGGCCGGACCATTGCCTAGCGACCCCAAACTGGAAACTGCTGGAGTGCCCTACGGCGAAGCCTATGTTGACCCACGTACCGGAGCAACCCTGAAAGGCAGCATCAGCATTTTTGACCCCACTACCGGCCAACAACTCAAAGAACTAGAAGCAGGACTCCACCCCAATGCCATGGCCCTCAGCCCTGACCAAAAGGCCCTTTATGTGGCCAATGGAAACAGTGATGATGTATCGGTGATTGATGTAATGACTGATGTAGAAAAGCAAAGAATCCCGGTAGGTTTATTCCAAATCGGGGGTGCTCTGCTGGGCAGCAGCCCCAATGGCCTCGCGCTGGATAGCCTGGGAAAAACCTTGTATGTGGCCAATGGCTTGGATCATGCCCTGGCGGTGGTGCGACTGGGTGAAATACCTAAAGTGGTCGGGTACATTCCAACTGAAGCCTATCCATCGGGTTTGTTGTGTAGCCAAAACACCTTATATGTATGCAACCTGGAAGCACGCGGCGCCCGGGTACTCAACAATACGCCGGAGCAAAAAAGGCGTTTCCCAAAAACTGATTCTACCTTTGCTGGGGCTTACAATGCCCATGAGCAGTTGGCTTCTCTTTCGATCATCCCGGTGCCCAAAGCGGCCGCTTTGCGCAAATACAGCAAACAGGTTCGGGCAATGAACATGAGTTTCAGGGTGGAAGCAAGCCGCAAGGCACCGCGCCCAAATGTAGCTCCCAAACCCGTACCTGAGCGCATCGGTGAACCCTCCGTATTCAAACACGTATTGTACATCATCAAAGAAAACCGGACTTACGACCAGGTGTATGGAGACCTAAAACAAGGGCGTGGAATGCCTGCTTTGTGCGTTTTTGGTGATTCCATTACACCAAACCAACACAAACTGGCTTTGGAATATTCACTACTGGACAATTACCACGTCGCCGGAAAATCTTCTGCCGAAGGGCACCAGTGGACCGACGCCGGGATTGTGTCGGATTATGTAGAAAAAAGTGTACGTGCCTGGTTTCGCAGCTACCCACACCGCCAATATGATGCCATGGTGTATACCCGGGAGGGATTCATCTGGAACCATGCGCTTGACCATGGAAAAACCGTACGCATCTATGGCGAGGCTTGCGACATGGAATTTGACCACAAATTGGATTGGAGCGCGATTTATCAAACCTATCTGGACAAAACACCTTTCGAGTTCAAAAACACCAGTACCATTTCCCGGGTACGTCCCATTTTGTCCCAAAATTTTCCGGGCTACGACGACCCAAAAATCAACGATCAAATGCGGGCCGAAGCCTTCATCAAGGAGTTGGAAGCATATGAAAAAATGCCTGGAGATCAATTGCCCCAATTGATGGTGATGGCCCTGCCCAATGACCATACGGCAGGTACCAGCCCAGGTTACCCTACCCCTCGCGCACAGGTGGCAGACAATGATCTGGCCTTGGGACGTATTATTGAGGCCTTGAGTAAAAGTCGTTTTTGGGATTCGACGGTCGTTTTTGTCACTGAAGATGACTCCCAAAATGGCTGGGATCATATTTCGGCTTACCGTACTGGCGCTTTGGTGATCAGTCCTTACTCCCGTTTGGGCAAAACGATCCATACCAACTACAACCAACTTTCAATGTTACGTACTATTGAACAAATTTTAGGGCTTCCTCCAATGACGAGTATGGATGCTACTGCCCGGCCTATGTTTGAATGTTTTACGGATACCGCGCAAAAAATACCCTACCGGGCCCTGCCCAATCGTATTCCTCTCAATGAAATGAACAAGTCTTTATCCATGTTACAAGGGCCTGCTTTGTTCTATGCCCAAAAATCGCTGGAACAAATGAGCGAAGGGGTAGATAAAGGGGAGGATGACTTGATGAACCGGATTTTGTGGTTTGCCAGCAAAGGTGAGGTACCTTATCCTTCAGGAACAAAGATGAAATAAAAGAACCTTGTAGAAGGTACTTTTTTTATTTAGAAGTATTAAAAATTAATATTCGTATTGTTTTTTTCACAAACCTGTATTACTTTTGTCGAAGTATCGCATACGCGACATTTAGAGGCTATTTTTGTAAACATTTGTTGAGTCTGAGTATTCCTCCCCTCCATCATACTCTACTCTTTCCTACTGTCTACATCTCCATACCATTTCACCTTGTTTTACCGCTCTAGAATCACACCATACTAGGCTACAGTGAGTTTTTCACTTAGCCGCATTTTTGCTGTTGATTGTTGCTTTTTAACAATATGGGTACTCTATTTATCTCATGATCAAAAAAAATTGTAATGAAAAAGCTATTTGTAGCTGTTCTTTTTTTGGCTGCGCTCGCATATGTTATTTCTTGTGAGCGGGAGGTGGCTAGTGATTTGGACCTCGACAGTCCTCTGGAAGCAATTTTGGATCAAAAATCAGTAACTGGATCTTACACAGGTTACATCATGCCAGAAAGCACTGATTTTGCCAGTTTGCCCAACCAGGATCCTAAAAACCCAGTAACTGCGGAAAAAGTAGAACTGGGGCGTTTGTTGTTCTTTGAGACCGGCTTGGCGCTTGAAAACAAATACCCCTCATCCAAGGGGACTTTCTCGTGCAGTAGCTGTCACATTCCCAACCGTGGGTTCACTGCCGGACGTTTTCAGGGCATTGCAGATGGTGCAGTGGGCTTTGGAAAAAGTGGAGAAGGTCGGCAAAAAAGCTCGGTCTATTTCGGGCACGAGGTGGATGCACAGGGCGCCAGACCGCTGCCAGTCATCAACACTACTTACATTTCTAATGCGCTTTGGGCTGGTACTTTCGGGTCTTTTAACGTCAATGAAGGTACTAATGCAGTTTGGAATCAGGACACCCTGGTTGCCATCAACCACGAGCAATTGATGGGCCTTGAAGCCAACAATGCCCGGGCACTAGCGGTACACCGTCAGGTGATCAACAAAACGGTAACCGATCAATTGGGGTACACCGAGATGTTTGACAAGGCATTCCCTGAAATTCCGGTGAAAGACCGCTACAACCGCAAAACGGGTTCCTTTGCTATTGCGGCCTACTTCCGCACTATCCTGACCAACCAAGCCCCTTTCCAAAAGTGGCTTAAAGGAGAAAAAGATGCCATGACTGCACAACAAAAGAAAGGAGCCATTGTCTTTTTCGGCAAAGCAGGTTGTGTAAATTGCCACAATACGCCTTCTTTGAATGCATTCCCACACCGCTTTTTTGCACTGGGTGTAAACAATCTGTACCAAAGCAACTACAACGTGTTCCGCACAGATGTAAATGATCGCCGGAACCTGGGCCGTGGTGGCTTTACCTACAAGGAGGAAGACATGCACAAGTTTAAGGTACCACAATTGTACAACCTTAAGGATGTTGGATTCTATTTCCACGGTGCCAGCAAAACTTCCTTGCGGGAAGTGGTTGAGTATTTCAATGCAGGAATTCCTGAAAATCCTTTGGTACCAGCTAGCCAGATTTCCAGCTTATTCAAGCCACTCAATTTGACTAAAGAAGAGGTAGACGACTTGACCGAATTCCTTGAAAATGGATTATTCGATCCAAATTTGGAACGCTATGCGCCAACCAAGACCAAATCCGGCAATTGCTTTCCAAACAATGACCCACAATCAAAAATCGACATGGGTTGTAACTAACTGCTCCAGATATTTTTTACGCTTAATACTAGTAGAGGTTTTTGTAAGAAGAGGTGTTGTCGGCTGATTGCGGGCAACACCTCAGCTTTTTTAAAGCACAACTTTTCGTCCAAATCCCTGCCCCTTCAACCACCAAAATCCCAGCATCCCCAGTAAACAGCACCCACTCAACACGTACCACAAACTACTAAACCCCCAATGCTCGGCCACATTCATGCCGATGTTGGGTGCAATGATGTGCCCAAAGGACCAGGCACTGGAGTACAAACCCAGGTATTGCCCCTGTGTGCTTGCAGGGGCCCGATCTACCACGATGCTGTTGGCAAAAGGCAATTGGAAAATTTCTCCAAACGTAATCGCTACCAAACACAGGATCGCTGCGCTTGCCTGATGTGGGGTGAAATTGAGCAAAATAAAACCGAGCCCAATCATGGCCGCGCCCAAAATCACCAGGCTCATCTTGGCGTGCCGGCCTTCGAGACGAGAAACCAGGGGCATCTCAATAAAAGTGATGATGATGCCATTGCCCGCCAGCAAAAATCCGATCACATTTTCGTCCCAATGCCAGCTCTCTTTCAGAAAAACGGGAACCATGCTGAAAAACTGCAAAAAGGCAATGGCATTGATGGCAATCAGGACAAAAAAGAGCAAAAACTGCTTGTCGCGGTAAGGAGACAAAGCGCGACCTTCAGCCTTGGTTGCGGCCTTTTCCTTCCGCATTGATTTTTTCTCCTCCAAAAAGAAACGCAAGAAAAAAGCTGCACCAATACAGGTGATGCCATCCACCCAAAACAACCATTGGTAACCCAGGCTATGTGCCAAAATACCTCCTAGGGCTGGCCCCATACCAAAACCCAGGTTGATGGCCAAACGCACCAAAGACAAGGAACGGGTATAATCTTCTGGCTTGCTGTAAGCTGAAATTGATGCCATGTTGGCCGGACGAAAACTGTCGCCTACCATGCCCACAATAAATACAGCAATGCATAACCCCAGCAAACTCTGGACGTGTTGTAAGGCAAAAAACAAAAGCCCGGTCAGAAACAAAGACCAAAACATGATCTTGTATGAACCAATCAAGTCGCTCAAACGCCCACCCAGGATGGTGCCAATTACCGCCCCAGCTCCAAAAGAAGTCAGGATCAACGCAGCTTGCCCTTTGGAAAAATCCAGTTCCTGGGTCAGGTAAACGGCCAGAAAAGGGAACACCATGGTACCCGCCCGGTTGATGAAAGATACCAAGCTAAGCATCCAGATGTCGCGATGGAGGCCGGCGAAAGAACTAAGGTAGGCGTTGAGTGCACGAGCAAGCATAAGAATGGGTGTGTGTTTGAGTGTGGGTGTGCGTGTGAGGGCAGTCCAATGTTACTGCCTTGATCCCAGATTACAAACCCAATAATTAACCTCTCGTGCAACCCCTAGGTTGAAAGATAAGTTCCTGAAAAATAATCGATAAGTGGCTTAATTACAATCGCTAATTCGGGACAAAGTGTACTTTCAACCCCAATCATTTGCAGAATACTTCATTGCCCGCCATTAGGTTTGGGACGTGGGATCAAATACAGTATTTTCTGCCGATTGTCGGCGTAATGAATTTTCTCTCCATCAAACACCGCATTTTGCTCCAACATGATCCGCACCTCTTTGTTCCACTCGGGCAAAAAGACTTTGTTGTTGAGCTCGATGGCGTAGGTGGTATTGGGCAAAACGGGATAATCTCCAGTGCCGGGGACCCCCGACTGCATGTCCCACATCCCAATTGCAGGTCCAGCGCCGTGGCCGTGGTACCCAATGGGGTGGGAATAAATCTGGGGATTCAAACCTTCAGCTTTGGCTTTGCTGAGGGTAGCCGAGAGGATCTCGTTGCCCGTCCGTCCGGTTTTGTATTCGTTGGTGAGGATGTCCATTAGGCGCAAGCCTTTTTGGTAAGCCTGGAGTAAATAGGCAGGGGGAGCCGATTCACCGGGTTTCAAGACATAGGCATTTTGTTGGGTATCGGTGTTCAATCCCAGGTATTTGATGCCAAAGTCGATGTGTACCAGGTCGCCAGGCTGGATGATGGCGGCATCGGGGCGTTGGGCAAAACTGCGGTTTTGCTCATTGCCACTGGGGTCAGCGCGTTGGACATCGCAGGTGGGGTGAAACCAGGATTCGAGGCCCAAACCCCGGACTTTTTCCCGATAAAACCAAACCACATCATCAGTGGTGGTGATGCCGGGTTGAATGACCACCTCGGATAGGCCTTCGGCAATGATGTCGTGGGCGATGCGGCAGATTTGTTCATATACAGTCAACTCTGCAGGAGTGCGGACCTCTAGCCAGTTGACGGCCAAACGTTCAGCGGAGACGAGCCTCTTTTCGAATTTGTTGTCGAGGGATTCACGAAGTTTTTGGTGGTGAAAAGCCGAGAGGCCGTCAGCGTGGCCAAAGTTGGTACTCAGGTTGATGCCAATGCGTTGGGGGTTGCGCTCGGCCACCAGCTGGGCCAAACGTTTCCATTGATCGGGTTCTTTTTCCGGATCCCAGGCTTTTTTGAACACCTCCCCTACATCGTAACGTGCACAAGCTAAAAACTCCAGGGGTTTGTCCTTCCCCGGGTCATAAATGAGCAACATGGTGGTACGCCGTGCAGACAACCAGGTGGCGGGCAACATCGTGCGCAGCACCGGGTCTTCATTGTACTCCCGCGCAATGACCAACCACATATCAATCCCTTCCTTGCGCATCAACTCTGGCAGCAGGTTTTGGCATCGCTCCTTCAGCCAGCGATCCTGCACCACGGCTTGCTCTCGCAAGGTCAACACTTTTGCTTGCTGTGCCATACCTACTCCAGCACAAATCAACATCAATACCAAACTCAATACCAGTTTTTTCATACTTACCATTTTAAACAATTCATCATTCATCGCTACACATAGTCTGTCTTCGGCCGCTCAAAGATCAATTCATAACTCATTTGCATAGCCGAACTCATGCTGGAAAAAATCTGCACGAGCCGCCAGCCTTCTTCAGCGTGTTCAGCAATGATGCTATGGTAGTCCTCCTTGGGGAGGTTGTTCCAGATGTTGGTGGTCAATTTGACAAATTTGTATTCAAACATGGCTTGGGTTATGGTTCAAGGATTAAACAATTCGTCAATGGATTTTTGCAAATCACGGGTTCGGTCTTCGGTGTAATTGGAACGGTAGTCTTCTTCTACTTCCCATTCAGGGGTAAAATGTTCGGATGGGGCAGTCGGTGAATGGGCTGCACTCAGGACATTGGCCACTGTTTGTAATACATCAGGGTCCTGAGTTTGCAGGACTTGATTGATGATGAAGAGTTTGAGTGCTTTGAGTTCCATATTTTTTAATTGCAATTTCCCTTCAACTCCGCGATCCAATCCCGAATCAACTCCACCGCCTCCGTATGCACCATCACCCGCCCAATTTCCGGCATCATCACCCCAGGGTCGGTGTTTTCCATGCGGTAGAGCAGGATTGATGCCTTGGGCTGCCCAGGTACAATGCTGAACTGGCGTCCTCCCGAACCTTTCCCTGCCGCCACCGGCGGCTTACAAAAGCCCAGGTGCGCCAGGTCTTGCTGATCGGCCTGCAAGTACAAGCCCGAACTGTGCGCAGGCCCCTGCGGGTGGTGGCAATGTCCACAATTCACATCCAGGTACGCCAATGAACGCTCTTGCAGAGAACCCGTTTCGGGTTTGTCCCAGGCGGCGAGTTTGGCAAATTTCTGACCATGATCGCCTGCTGCCAAATAACCTGCCTTTTGCCAGCGACTCAATTGGTTTTCGGTTTTGCCATCGGGATAGCGCAAGTCTTTGTTGAGGTTGGCTACCTTGGGCCCGATGGGCTGAATAATAGCATCCCGATTGTGGCAGCTCTTGCACTGCGTCTTATTGGGAACAAGGTATTCAATGTTTTGTTTATGCCCTTTTTCATCCTGCCAGCTTACGGGTTTGATGTCGCCAACGATGTTGAGTTCAGCGTCGTTTTCAGCTTCGTCCCACACGTAGGTGAAGGCCTGCCATTCACCTTTTATTTTCATCAACAAACGCGTTTCTACCACATCCCAATCCGCTTCTGGTTTAGCAAAATCAGCTGGATAATAGAAGTTTTTGATCAAAACCGCCTGGTCCGGGAAGTCCAGTCGACCGTCGGCAGCTACGGTAGCTTGTTGGCCTTTGGGCATCCACACAAAGCGGGCTTTGTGGGCATAATCGGTAAACAAGGGCGTGATCAATTCGTAAGGCAAAACGCCAGTATTGGGCTTCAACTCGCGTTGGATACCCGTAAAAAAGCCGTAGTCCGATAGCTTCGGATAAGGAGCCTTGTTTGGATCAAACTGGACTGGCCCACTCACCTCCATGCCTTTTTTTTGCGCAACAGGGCCTTGGCAAGTGAAACAAAAACCCAGTACTAGGATAAAACCAAGCGCTAAAATCCGGCCTTTTTTGAACTGCTTTTTCATTTGCACTGGTAGGGCTTTAAGTCAGGATTGATGTTTTTAAAATCGTTGGCAGCGTCGATGTTGGCAAAACGCAGGCCAGCCTGGGGCTGGTCGATGCAAATGTTCATCGGATTGCTTCCACTGGGTCGTTTGTCATCCAGGATGCCATCGTAGAGGATATCCTGGGGTTTGCCGCTGAAATACACATTGACCATTTTGCCAAAGTCTTTGCTCAAATCGGGCAGCGCTTTTTTGCGCTCAAAACGGTTGTTGTGCAGTTTGATGTCGTAGGTGTAGGGATCGTAGTTTTTGTCGTCCCATTTCAGTTGCACGATGTGGTAACTGGCAATGGCAGCGCCCATGGTTTTGTGGCCGATGATTTCGTTGTGGTGGGCTTCCACGTCTTTGGCAGCCAGGAAAATCAGGCCGGTGCCGGGGGCAACGGTCGCCACGATGTTCCCTTCGGGTGCAAAATTGCGGTGGTTGTTGCTGATGATTTTGTTGTGGTGGATTTTGCAGGTTTTGCCATTACCCGCGGGTAAACCGGGTAAGTCAAAGACCAGAATTCCACCCGTATTTTTTTCTGACCGGCAGTATTTCACTTCGGCGTTGGTGCAGTTTTCAATCTCGATGCCCGCTACGTTTTCATGGGCATAGGAGTTTTTAACCACTACGTTTTTGGATTGCCCGACATAAATGCCTGCGTCGGAGGCAAAAGCGGCTTCACACTGGTCGATCAAAACGCCATCGCAACCCACCGGATAAAGGCCATAACCACCATTGCTGGCTTTGGCACCTCCACTCCAGGTGGCTTTTACTTTGCGCATGGTGACCTGTTTGGCGTCTTGTACCCGGATAGCGTCGCCTTTGGTATCGGTAACGGTGAGATCCTGGATGGTTACGGAATCAGCGGTGATTTTAAGGCCTTCGGCACCAGCTTTTTGGCCTAAAAAAGAAAGAATGGTTTTGTCTTTGCCAGCGCCCTGGATGGTTACCCCTTTTACCCCATCCAACAGCAGTGGGCGGTCAAAATGGTGGATTCCTGCCGGAATCTTGATCACATCACCCGGTTTGGCGTTGATCAATTGGGTTTGCAAGTCGTTGTAGAGTGCGGTGTCGACAGCTCCTGGATCGGAGGGGCGAGTATTGTTGCAGGCGGCGCAGAAAAAGGCCAAAATTGCGAGCTGAGTGAACTTCATGAACTTGGTTTTATGACTTATTTGACGAAGATATAAAACCCCTTGCTTATTTTGGGCCTCACTGCGTTTTCTTGTCAGTAAATTAAAACCAACAATGGGAAAAGCCCTTTTGCATTTGCTCTTGTCTGGCATCATGATGGTCACGATGTACCAATTGGGCTACCATTGTCAGCAAGCTGATTTTTGGCCGCTGTTAGGAACTTATGCCGTTTTTTTTGGAGTATACGCGCTGGTACTCAAGCTAGCGGTGGAAAAGGCGAGTATTCAGTGGTACCTGCTTTTGGGGATTGGCCTGCGGCTGATGCTCCTTTTTTCCATGCCCAATCTGTCCGATGATGTGTACCGCTACCTCTGGGATGGCAAACTCTGGCTTAACGGGATTAATCCTTTTGTACATCCTCCTTCTTATTATGTGCAGCAAGGTGATCTGCCCACCGGGCTCAGCATGGAGCTTTATGCAGAGCTCAACTCCCCCGATTACCACACCATTTACCCACCCATTGCCCAAGGTTTGTTTACGTTGAGCTGCGCCTTATTTCCCAAAGACCTTTATGCGAGTATTGTAGCGATGAAGGTGGGGATTTTCCTGGCGGAAATAGGTAGTTTGTGGCTCCTGAGGGGGTTGTTGCAACGCTACCAACTCCCAGCACAGCACATCCTGATTTACGCCCTCAATCCTTTGATCATTTTGGAATTGGTAGGCAATGTACATTTGGAAGCGCTGATGATTTTTTTCCTGTTGCTGGCCTTGTATTTGCTGCAAAAACAGCAAAACGGCTGGGCGAGTGTGGCGTTGGCTGGCTCCATTGCCAGTAAGTTGTTGCCCCTGATGTTTCTGCCTTTTTTGATTCGGCGCTGGGGCTGGCCACAGCGAAGTGTGCGGTATTTTGCGCTGCTGGGAGGGGTGTTGTTGTTGCTGTTTGTGCCGATGATCAGTTGGGAATTCATTCAGGGTTTTGCCTCCAGTTTAGACTTGTACTTCCAAAAGTTTGAGTTCAACGCTGGGGTATATTACCTGCTGCGTTGGGTGTTTTATGTACTGACGGGTTACAATTTGATCCTTGTTCTGGGGCCTCTTTTAGGCTCATTGGTCGTATACAGCATCGTCAAAATGGCGCAGCGGGAGCATGATTTGCGTTGGGAAAAACTGCCATTATTGATGCTGCTGGCATTCAGCTTGTATTTGTTTTCGGCGACGATCATCCACCCTTGGTACCTGGCGGTGCCGATTGCGTTGTGTGTACTGACGCCGCTACGGTTTCCGGTGTTGTGGTCGGGACTGGTGGTATTATCGTACAGTCATTATGATGGGGGCGGTTTTGCGGAAAATTATTGGCTGATTGGAGTGGAGTATGGGGTGTTGGGGCTATTCCTGGCAAGGGAGTGGCGTCATTTTCCTCGGCATTATTATAAAGAAATAGATCCTGAAAAAGAGTAGTTTACAGAAAAAATCAAGGCGTCCTCGCCACCCGAAAACCCAAATTCTGATTCGATAAATTTGGGTAATTTTTTTCTCGAGCCACTAAATAAATGCTCTCCTCAAACATCCCAAACGATCCCCCCCGCATCACCCGCTCTTTGCCGGAAACCGGCCCTCCTGGGGCGCTTTGATTGCCAGCCTTATAAGGGCCGTACCAATCCTGACACCATTCGTATACATTGCCACTCATATCGTAAAGATCCAGCTGGTTGGGGCCTTTCTGCCCAACCGGATTTGTCCTTCTGGCATTGTCAAGATACCAGGCTACTTCTCCAATTTGGTCACTTCCTGCATACAAAAAGCGATTTTTCAGGGAAGCCTGCCCTCCTCTGGCCGCGTACTCCCACTCCGCCTCAGTCGGTAAACGGTATTTCTCACCCGTTTGACGACTCAGCCATTTGCAGTAGGCATCTGCCCAGGCCCAACTCACATTGATCACTGGATACTTATCATAACCTTTTGCCGGAACCCAGCGGGTACGCTCATTGTCTGTACTTTTTTGCAAGCCCCATTGGTGTTCCTCTACCGGGTCGCTGGGGTAATTGATGCGGGTTGGATTGTCATTGATGTCATTTAGGAACACTGCGAACTCCGCGTTGGTGACCTCGTATTTCCCCATGAAAAAAGTACTCAAAGTGACTTCATGTGCGGGTTGTACGGTAGCATTACAACCTTTGTCTCTGCCATCGATGCACCCCATCGTGAATGTCCCCCCAATAACCCGCACCATTTCTGGCTGGATAGCAGTATAATTGTTGCGGGCACTGTTGTTGGTTTGTTGCTGCTGCCGCGTATCAATGCCCTGCTGCTCCAATACCATCATCCTCACCTCTGGCAGTTTCCCATTCATCCGCTGCAATTCCGCCTGAGAAAAACTCCGCTCGTAGGGCCGATAACCTTCGGCTTTTACCCGGAGCGTCAAAGTAGCTACTCTCGACAAAGTTTGCCGAATGGTAATGTTGCCATTGCTCGAATTCAAACGGCCGGGAATTTTTCGATTGTTGCGGTACAACCATTCCCAACTTACGTCTGCTTCCGAGCGGAGGAGGCCCCCCGTGACCCCATCAACAATCCGGCCATTAAAATAAGCCACTTCTTCCTCCGGCGTCTGGGCTGCTTTACCCCAGGTTTTGCGATAAGGAATGGTCAATTTGGCTACCACGGCAATGTCCCGTGGGTTTGGATTGATGCGCACCAACTCTACCCGCAAACTGTCGGTCCGTCGCTGATCACCGGGCTTAATCAAATTGCTTTGTAAAGTGAAACGTTCATTGCCTTCCTTGGCCTGGGCTTGTCGCTCTTGCCGGGGTACGTAGGTAGCTACGGCACTGCTGCTTCCAGCTCTGCGCTCCAAGGCGGTCAAACGCAAGCGCAGGCTTTTGTCGCGGTTGGGATTGGTGTAATAATTGACTTGTACCTGGAGGTTGGTTTCCGTATCCGAGCCCGGGAGAATATCGTAAATCCGGGAAGGTTCTTTTTGCAAAAGCGTAGCCAAATTGGGCCGAATGCTGGTGGTGTCAAAAAAACCTTGAGTTTGTAATTCAGAATGGATCCCTTCAGCCACGGATGGATCATTGGTTGTATTGATCAAATAAAAAATGACTCCGAGCGCATGCTTGCTGGCGGCATGTAAGGCATTGAAAGTAGTGAGGTCTTTACTGTTGATTTGTTTTTGGGTAAAATAATCCACTAAAGAATCATTTTCCTGAAACTGGAGCAGTGCCAGTGAATCAGGAGTCTGCAAGCTGCTACCATTTCGGGCAGCCCGGTAAAAAGCCACACCTATATTGTGGTTCAAACGAGCCAGGTTGAGCGCAGCCGAGCTGTGTGTCTGGTCTACCTTGAGCGCTTGTTCCAGCAAATTGCGCACCTGTGGCGGATAGGCGTAAGTTTGTGGTGAGTTACTGGGCCCACTCGCTGTTTTTTGCAATTCTCCAAAAGCTTGCTCCTGATACAATTGCACCGCCTGGTTGTTCAAAATTGATGCACTATCAATTAAAATAGCTTCTTTTATCAAAGCGTTACCACGCAGTTTTACTGTAGGGTCATAAACTCGTTCTATTGGCTCTGCTCCAAATGCCCAACGGTACAACACATCGGTACTATCCAAACGCATCATTCCCCATACCAGGATCATTGCCCCCGCCGCACAAGCAATCATCTGCCAAAATTCCCGATTGATGGTCTTGGGTTTGGGCGGTTTTTCGATTGGAGGCACCTCCTGCTGCGCCACTTCGCTATTTTCCTCCAAAAAGCGCCGCAGCGTCGGTTCATCGGCGGGCAGCGTGGGCCTAAGGCGATTAAAATTGCCCATATTGCTCTGCTGCGCCATATTTTCCTGCACAAAATTGCTTTCGAAAGTTTCTTCCGCTTGGGCAGTTTGTTCCATGAATCCCCCCTTGGTCATCGGCCGGGAGCGTCGTTTGGGGGCCAGGATCTGGGCGGCCACCCCACCCATGTCTTCAATGTGCAAGCGATTGAACCAACCTTGATCGAGCAACAATTTTACTTGCGCTTGGGAATCAGTACTGTACGGGTCTAGTGCAAACTTTTGCACCGCCAAATTGCTTTGTAGGGCCCGGTGGGCAAAGCCAGGTGTCGCTTCGGCCAGAGCTGCCTCCAACTCTATGGCTATGGCTTCACGGGCAATGTTAGTGTCCCATTCGTCCAGTTCCTCCAGCATCTCCTTGCGCAGGCGGGGATTAATTTTGCCCTCCTGCAAACTCGGAATCCGCGCCATTATCAACAGGTTATCGGCATTCAGAGGAATGTCCAGCGCCGCGCCAATGGTCAGGGTGATTTCCCAGGTTGGGGTAGGGTAGAGAGCCAGGGCACAGAACCAGCGGTACAAATCCGATCCATACCCCAGGTACTCCGCGTGATCATCTACACTACGCCAGCGGCGGTTGATGTCGGGCTCGGTCCGGGAATTGGCTAGTTTTTCTCGCCACGCGGCAAAAGTAATGGGCAAATCCTCGGGCGCCATACCATTATCGATGAAGTTGGCGGCGGCCATTTGCCCTTCCAGGTCGGCGGGGAAAATGGGTAAAAGGTTGTGGATATTGGCTTCGCGAAAATCCCAACTTTGAGGTGGGCGCGGTGTAAGTAAAAGCCTTTGTTTCCAGCGCTGAAAATCAGCAACAGCTTCCGGGCGCAGTGCTTTGTCGGTTTGACCATAGGGATCAAGCAAGGCATGCGCATCGCCAAACACCACCAAACGGTGTTCCGGGCACAAGCGGCTGATTTGTTCCAAAGTGATGCCCTGAGGATATTGGGAATTCCAAAAATGGAAAAACTCGCTGCGGTAATAAAACACCTCGGCGTGAACATCCTGGTCGTGCAGCACTTTGACCAAATGCCGCAACAGGCGCCCCTGGTGGCTGCTTTCATTTTGCTCATCCACCAAAAACAGGTAGTCGGCTGGTTTGGTGGTATTGCTGAATTGCAAGCGAGGGAAACCACCGCTGGCAATGGTTACGTCCACGGTTTTGGGCACATCTACCTCCTGGCGCAATCCTTCCTGGCGCCGCCGAAGGGCATCAGCAAGCCGGAATTGGCCAGTCAAATTGCGGATCAGACCATTTAAAGGGCGAAATGGAATTTCATACGGAGGCCGGTCCGCCGACTGTAGGGGCAACCCTCGCGGTTGCCCTTCTTCAGGCCGTGCCGGAGGAATTGGCCGTTGCGTTTTTGCCCAACGAAAAAGAAAATAAAAGGTAGCTCCAGCCAACAAAAACACCAAAGCCCAGGGCAGCCACCCAAAAGTAGCCCGCGTCCGAATCGGATCGTAGTGCAAATCGTACCAGGGCAAAAAGACCTGATCTTCACCAACCCGCATGATGGCCGAAGTGCTGGTGGTGCAAAACCCGGCTTGGCCCGTTCGAGTTACCTGGAGTTCAACCGTGTAGGAACCTTCTTCGAGGTAACGGTGGGTCGGGGCACGTTCGGTGCTGCTTTGATTGTCGCCAAAATCCCAACGGAACTGTAAGTCTTTGGTTTCATCCACTACGTTGGGCGCAAAAGTGAAGGTTTCACCGGGTGGCAAATTGCCAGGTAAATCCAAGCCCTCCAACTGCGGTGGATAGGGGCACTCGATGGTCAAATCACCACGGTACTGGAAAGTTGTATCCCGGCGTTTTTCGTAAACGGCTACTTCGACTATTTTTTCAGGACGCCCTTTCAGCGTATCAAAGGAGAGCTGCCAGTTTTTTACCCCACTTGTTTCCACCTCCCTTTGCCCGCTTTTTTTGTCCAATAAGCGCCACCTGATTTTTGCACCAAAGGTATCAATGTTGCGGGTTGTCAGGG
Source organism: Haliscomenobacter sp. (assembly GCF_033763495.1). GTDB lineage: Bacteria > Bacteroidota > Bacteroidia > Chitinophagales > Saprospiraceae > Haliscomenobacter. The sequence continues at coordinate 60,970 of NZ_JANRKL010000203.1, forward strand.
TAAAAGTTGCGGTGTCCCCAATTCTGACGGGGGTAGAAGAGATGCTGTACCCAATCGAAATCCCTTGGGGAGAATGAGGTTTAGGAAGATTATTAATGATCCAATAAACTAAGGCAACAACAGCCAGTAAAACAGGTAAAACCCACCAATATTTGCGCAAGCCGGCGCGTAGTTTTTTTAGCCAAATGCCACTGGCCTCAGCTTTGTCTGCATCCGTAGCCTCTGCCAACAATTCGGCGTAATATTGATCAAAAATGGCGTAAAAACGCTCTTGTTCCGCCTTGCTGTGGGCAATAATTGGCGCGAGTAAGAACTTTAATTTTTCCGATTCTCGCCAATGTGCACTGGCTGGGCCACTGATCACTTGCAAAAGTCGGACCTGTTCAGCTGGGCTGAGTTGGAAGCCTGCGAGTTCCAAGCGTGTGAGCAGGCCTGCTAAGGGTAGGTCAATATTTGGGACTTGGGTGTCGATGCTGTTGGGTGTTGTTGAATAAACGTGGTTTTGAAGCTTTCAAATTTAAGGAAATATTGAGACAACACAAGATTTATTGAACGAAGGTGTGAAGGGAGCAAATGCTTTTGCCATGAAAACCAGGGATATTGAGGCCATTTTTTTCCATAATTTACGAAGCCCGCCCGGCCATTCCGACCAAATCAGCAGACCATTTCCAAAGTGACAAAAATCATTGGAAATGCAGGTTTTGCAAGACTTTTAGCCCAATGTGCTTTTGTACAGCCAAAAAATAAAATCCCCATTTTTTCCAGCATCCATTTTTTTACTGCTTTTTCCGTTAGAGGGTTTATTCTGCCAAAACTTCATAATTTTGCTAACCATTTTGTGAAATTTTTAAAATCCTCAAAAATTGGCTGGTAAAACCTTATTCGATAAGATCTGGGACGCCCACGTAGTTGAACAGATCGAAGATGGCCCAAGTGTGGTGTACATTGACCAACATTTGATCCATGAAGTGACCAGTCCGCAAGCTTTTGCCGGACTAGATGCCCGCGGACTCAAAGTGTTCCGCACCAATCGTACCGTGGCAACTCCTGACCACAACGTGCCTACCATTGATCAGGACAAGCCAATTCGCGACGAGCTTTCCCGCTTTCAGGTAGACAAGTTGACGGAAAACTGCGAAAAACACGGAGTTACGCTTTATGGCCTCAATCACCCCTACCAGGGTATTGTACACGTCGTTGGACCACAATTGGGCATTACCCAACCGGGGATGACCATTGTGTGCGGGGACAGCCATACTTCTACACACGGTGCTTTTGGCAGTGTGGCTTTTGGGATCGGAACTTCCGAAGTTGAAATGGTGTTGGCTACCCAATGTCTGATGCAAACCAAAGCCAAGCGCATGCGCATCACTGTGGATGGAGAACTGGGACCTGGCGTAGGCGCAAAGGACATTATTCTGTACATCATTTCTCAAATCACCGCCAGTGGTGGTACCGGATATTTTGTTGAATATGCTGGCTCTGCTTTCCGCAACCTGACAATGGAGGGCCGTATGACCGTTTGCAACATGAGTATCGAAATGGGTGCGCGTGGCGGCTTGATTGCTCCCGACGAAACCACTTTTGAATACATTCGTGGCCGCGAATTTGCCCCTAAAGGCGCCGACTTCGATGCCGCTGTAGCCAAATGGCGTGAGTTGTATACCGATGCCGATGCCATATTTGATGCTGAATTGCATTACGATGCTGCCGATATTGAGCCGATGATTACCTACGGTACTAACCCGGGTATGGGCATCAAGATCACCGAGAATGTTCCAAACCTGGATGAGGTAGAAGAGTCTAATCGGACTAGTTTCTCCAAATCACTTGAATACATGGGACTGGTACCCGGTGAGCGCCTTTTGGGTAAAAACGTAGATTATGTATTCGTAGGCAGCTGTACCAATGGTCGGATCGAAGATTTGCGCGCCGTTGCTCAATTTGTCAAAGGCAAGAGAAAAGCGGACAACATCACCGCCTGGATCGTACCTGGCTCCAAGCAAGTAGAAAAGCAGGCTCAGGAAGAAGGCTTGGTGGCCATTTTGGAAGAGGCAGGCTTTATGCTGCGTCAACCGGGCTGCTCGGCTTGTTTGGGGATGAATGAAGACAAAATTCCCAAGGGTAAATACGCAGTTTCGACCTCCAACCGCAACTTTGAAGGTCGCCAGGGCCCAGGCGCCCGCACCATGCTGGCTAGCCCAATTACTGCTGCTGCTGTGGCGGTAACTGGAAAAATTGTTGACCCACGTGAATTCAATTAATCATTTATGGCACGCGAAAAATTCCAAAAGGTACACTCATCAGCGGTACCAGTACATATAGAAAACGTGGACACGGACCAGATCATCCCGGCGCGCTTTTTGAAAGCGACCACCAGAGATGGATTTGGTGAAAACCTGTTCCGCGATTGGCGTTACGATGGCAACAATCAGCCCATTGCTGATTTTGTGCTCAATAACCCCATTTTCAGTGGGGACATTTTGGTGAGTGGTAAAAATTTTGGTTGCGGTTCCAGCCGGGAACACGCCGCCTGGGCCATCACGGATTATGGCTTCAAGGTAGTTGTTAGCAGCTTTTTTGCCGACATCTTCAAAAACAACGCACTCAACAACGGGCTCCTGCCCGTTCAGGTAAGTGACGCATTCCTGGCACAAATTTTTGAGGCCATCGAAGCGGATTCAAAAGCAACTTTTACGGTTGACCTAGAAGCACAAACCTTTACCATCGACGCTACTGCTGCGTCTACCTCCTTCGAGATCAATTCTTACAAAAAAGAATGCATGTTGAACGGATACGATGACATCGATTATCTGTTGAACATGAAAGATAAGATCGAGGAATTCGAGAAAAAGAGAGCGTAATTAATCAGTGAAAAGTGAAAAGTGAAAAGTGAAAAGCATGTGGTGCGTCACTTTTTACTTTTCACTTTTCGCTTTTCACTTATAAAATGGGACGGAAGATCGAAATCATGGACACCACCCTCCGGGATGGTGAACAAACCTCCGGCGTATCGTTTACCGATCAGGAGAAGCTCAAGATAGCTCGGTTGTTGTTGGAAGAGCTAAAGGTCGACCGCATTGAAATTGCCTCTGC
>NZ_JANRKL010000204.1:0-88099 GCF_033763495.1 Haliscomenobacter sp.
TACCGCGAGCGATCCTTACACTTCGGCTACGCTCAGTGACCGGATCGCTTGCGGTAGCCAAACTCCTCAACTCCTCAACTTTTTTTATGCACAATAGACGCAAATTCCTTGCTCAATCCCTCAGTCTTGGCGCAGGGCTCATGATTGATCAATTTTCGGCCTTGGCTGAAACGCCGTTGCCATTTCAGGTTCCGGCAGATTTTTCCCTAAAAATGCTGGCCACCAATTGGGGATTCAGTGGAACCATGGATGAGTTTTGTGCCAAAGCCAAAAAGGCCGGCTATGATGGCATCGAGGTTTGGGCACCCACTACTGACACGGACCGGATTGCCCTCGAAAGGGCGACCAAGGCGAATGGCCTGGAGTATGGTTTTTTGGTAGGTTCCGGGAGCAGTGACTTTAAAGAGCATTTCACCCAGTTCATTCAGGCCCTTAAAAATGCTTCAACCTTGAAGCCCTTGTACATCAACTGCCACTCGGGTAAAGACTATTTCAGCCAGGATCAGGCCCAAAACATCATTGAATTGAGCATTACCGCAGGCAAAGCCGCAGGAGTACCGGTTTACCACGAAACCCACCGCGGGCGGATTTGTTACTCTGCGCCCATTACCCGGGCTTTGTTGGAAAAAATCCCGGGCATGCGCCTTACCCTCGATATTTCGCATTGGTGTGTGGTGCACGAATCGTTGTTGGCCGATCAAAAGGAAACCATTGATCTGGCACTCTCCCGTACCGATCATATTCACTCCCGCGTGGGGCATCAGGAAGGGCCCCAGGTTACCGATCCCCGTGCGCCTGAATGGGCAGACGCCCTCAAAGCCCACTTGGCCTGGTGGGATAAGGTGGTGGAAATGAAGGTCAATCAAAAACAGCCTTTGACCATTTTAACCGAGTTCGGTCCTCCGATGTACCTGCCAACCGTGCCTTACACCCGGCAACCGCTGGCCGATCAATGGGCAATCAATGTGCACATGATGGAATTGTTGCGTTCACGGTACCTTGTTAAAAAATAGTTGAGAAGTTGAGGCTGCCGCAGAGACTTAGACATGCCAATGGCACACGCACACCATCACACACAAACACACACCCATTCTTGCGGTAGCCTCAACTCCTCAACTTCCCTCAACTCATCAACTTTTATGCTTAATTTCCTCGGTCGTTTCCACCCCCTTCTCGTTCACCTGCCCATTGGTATTCTGCTCCTGGCGGTGCTTTTTGCCTGGCTGGGCCGCTGGCAACGTTTTCAACATTTAAAAGCGGTGGTTCCCTTGGCCTTGCTGATGGGTACACTCGCAGCCATTTTTTCTTGTGTAACGGGTTACCTCCTGTCTTTGAGCGGAGAATATGATTTGCAGGCCTTGAACCAACACCGCAACCTGGGAATTGCGGTAGCCGTATGGGGCGCTTTCTTGCTCCTGCTGCAAAAATCGGGGCTCAACCGTAGGTTTGGTTTCCTGTTTCAATTGGTTTTGATAAGTCTGGTCAGTGTTGCCGGACATCTGGGTGGTTCCTTGACTCACGGCAGTGATTATTTGACCCAGGCCTTGCCAGAGCCGTATCGTGGCTGGTTGGGGCTGCCACCTGCCGTTCTTGCTCCTGCTCAAATCAAAAATCTGCCCGAAGCCAATGCCTACGCAGCGGTAGTAGCACCTTTGTTGCAAGAAAAATGTGTTTCCTGTCATGGTTCGACCAAACAAAAGGGCAAACTACGGCTGGACAGTCCAGATTTTATCCAAAAGGGTGGAAAAAATGGGGAAATTGTCCTGGCGGGAAAAGTTGCAGATAGTGAATTGATGCGCCGCTTGTTGTTGCCCAAATCGGATGAAAAACACATGCCCCCCAAGGAGAAAAACCAACTCAGTGAGGCGGAAGTTAAACTCTTGCATTGGTGGATAGAAACGGGTGCAAACTTTGATAAAAAAGTAAAGGAATTACCGCAAAGCGAGGAGGTCAAACCACTGCTGGCTGCTTTGCAAAAAGGAGAAACTGGTTCAGTTGCTGAAGGTTCAAATTGGCCGGAAGTCAAAGTGCCCGCACCGGACCAGCAGGCCATTCAGGCCTTGAGGGATGCGGGTGCTGTGGTGCTTCCACTGGGGCAGAATAATTCCTTATTGTCCGTCAGTTTTATCAATGTTCCAGATGCCAAGGCCAAAGACCTGGCTTTGTTAAAACCAGTGGCCAAACAAGTGGTGGCACTGCGTTTGAGTGGGGTCGAAGTGAGCGATCAGGATTTGAAAATATTGGCTGAATTGCCCCACTTGACCAGGCTTTATTTGGATGGCACCAAAGTGGGTGATGCCGGTCTGGCTACACTAAAATCCGCCAAATACCTGAACTACCTCAACCTGATCAATACCAGAGTCAGCAAGGCTGGTTTGGCTCATTTGAAGGCAGTTACATGTTTGCGTGAGGTTTATGTTTACCAAACCGCAATTAAAGGTAGTGCTGATTGGCAGGTGCTTAAAAATATGTTGCCCAAGGTGAACATCGATACGGGGGGATACCTGGTGCCTACGTTGGTTTCGGACACCACTTTAGTGAAGGAGGCACCAAAAGCACAGGATTAGGAGCATGCTTTATGCAGGTTTTTGAGATAATTGATCTTTGCTGGCTTAAGCATAGAATCAAAATCATTAAGCATATTTTACCGCAGAGTTTCTCAGATTAAACACAGAGTTTCTCGGAGTTTAGGCCACCTTCGGTGACTAAGAACTCAGAGACGCATGGAATGAACATGAACGCCGAACAATCAAATTTGAATCGTGCTTAACCTCCAGCCACCAAAGGTGGCAAAACTCTTAAAACTAATAAAGCTCAGCGAAACTCCGCGTTTACTCTGCGAAACTCTGCGGTAAAAAGTTAATTCATTCAAAACTCACCGTAAACCTAGTCTAAGCCTCATTCAACTTGTTTTCCAACAAACCTTTCAACATATCGATGAGCACCCCATTTAAGTTTTCAATAGCCAGAGGAATTTCCCAGGCGTCCCGATTGCGGGGCTCAACGAAGTTGGAGATGGAACGGATTTCCAAAAAAGGGGTCTGGTACATCAAACAAGCATAAAAAGTGGCGGCCCCTTCCATACTTTCCACACTAGCATTGCTGCGGCGTTTGAGCTGTTCGATGCTGGAAGCGGAGCCGTGTACCTTGTTGACGGTAATGCCGTGTACTTTGGGTAAAAAATCGTACGCAGAGCCAAACGTATTGACCATTTTTCGATCCTGAAAAGGTGGCGCTTCAGGGTGGATCAAATTGAGTTTGAATAGATCGGTAAAACTGCCATCGGCTTCTTCGACGCCCAAATCGGCGAAGGTTTCCGAGATGACTTGCACCACTGCACCGAGTTCAAGGCGGGTATCCAAAGCGCCAGCGATGCCAGCATTGATCACCAAATCGTAACGCACCGTGGTCAGGGCCCTGGTGAGTTGAAACATGGCCAACGGCAGGCCTACCCCTGTTAGCAATATGCTAATTTCCAATTCGTTAAAGTTGAATTTCCGATTGGCGTCGGGAGCTTTTTGCTGCTCCAACCATTGCAATACGGGGGCTATTTCAAATTCGTTTGCGGCGACAATTAATAAGTTTTTCATGAATCACTTCTTTTTACGGAAAGCTAGTCCTGCTGAAGGGGTGAAGCCCAGATATGGGTGATACGCTGCGGCACAATCAAATACCAGATTTTGGAAAATGGGCAGGCCGAAGCCAAAACTCCAGCCTCCGGGGGCGGAATTCACACCAGCGCGTAGGTAAATGGCCTTGGAGGGGTTGTATTCGATACCGATGCGCATGTCCGCCGGGAAGTCAATGTCTTTGTACAATTCGCTGTATAATATCACTTTATCCCCTACTGCATAGGACAAACCGGCGCTAAAAGCGGTAGGCGTATACTCTCCATCTAGCAATTCTTGCCGAATGGCGTTGCGTACCTGGGCTGCTGCCCAAAGTTTGGGCAACAATTCTGCCTGGATGCCGAAATCTACATTGAATAAGGAGCGGTTGCCGTATTCACTGATGCTGATCTGAGACCAATGCAATTGCCCACCAATGCGCAAGCGATCCGACAATTTGCGGGCGTAGGCCAGGCCTGCCCCTGTCTCGCGGTAATCACCAGTGCCAAAATTGCGCAAGGTCAATCCAAAAACGCCCGAGAAGGTGGGCAAAGCGGCACCAAATGCGGCATGATTTAGGTCAGCCAGTAAATAACGTTGTTCCACCATGCCCATTGCGCTGAAGGTTTCCAGCTTGGCCAGCCCGGCCTGATTGCCAAAAAGGCTGTGCAAATCCGTAAAATTCAGCGAGGTTTTACCCAGGGCATTGCTGCGTGGTGAAATGGGAGCAAGCAAGGCATTCTGGCCCTGAAGGCATTGAAAACAGGTGGCTAGAACAAAGAATAGGATGGTGCGGAACCGTTTCATGGACATGTAATTGACAGGTGGTAAAACTAAGGAAATTATTTCAGCGCACCCATTTTAACAGCTTTTTGTATTTTTGAAAATGTTTATAAATGTTAAACTCTGTATATTAGCAAAAAGAAAGCCCAAGCAAACTTATCTTGAGGCTCGAATAATTCCAAAACATGAAGCAATACATACTATTTTCGATCCTGTTTTTGTCCTTTTGGGCAAAAATACAGGCGCAAGACCCCCGCTTCGCCCAATTTTATGCCTCCCCTCTGCATGTAAATCCCGCGATGGCTGGTGTAACCAGTGGTTCTGCTCGCTTGGCGGTGAATTACCGCGACTTGTACTACAGCCTTTTGGGCAATAAACCATTCAGGACCGTTTCAGCCAGTTGGGACCAGCGGTTTCGGGCGGTGCAAAAGGACTATTTTGCCATCAGTGGCTCCGCTATGCGCGATCAGGCTGGTTTGGCCAATTTTCACCTGACCCAATTTAACGTGGGAGGAGCTTACCTCAAGCAGGTCAATGGTGGACGTTTTGCCGCCAATGAGCAGTACATTGTGGTAGGTGCACAGTTGGGTTTCGCCCAGCAATCGCTCAACTGGTCGGATTTGTCCTTTTCGGCACAATACGATGCCAACGGATATTTCTTCGACCCCAATGCCCCCACCAATGAGGCCTTTGATGGGGTAAGCAGCAATCCTTATTTGGATTTTAATGCGGGAGCCTTGTGGTACGCCGTTTGGGACGACAACAAAAGTTTGTACCTCGGTGGCGCCATGCACCATTTGAATACGCCCTCTGCCTCCTTTACGGGCGATGATCAGGTGCGGATATTCCGGCGCTACAGCATCCACGGTGGGGGTGAACTTCCCTTGACCAAACAGTTGAGCCTCATGCCTGCCTTTTTGTTCATGAACCAGGGCCCCATGATGAGTACCACCCTAGGTACCAACATTCGTTATACCAACCGCGAGTGGAAGGAACTGGCCCTGCGCACCGGCATATGGACCCACGTCAACAACCGCGCTGATCGGGGTGTTGGAGTGGACGCAGTGATTGTGGCGGCTATCTTTGAATTGGAAAAATGGAACCTGGGTTTCAGTTATGATATTACTTCTTCGGGGCTGAGGGCTTCGAATTATTCGAGGGGGGCCTTTGAGATGTCACTGACTTATATTAAGCCTGATCGGAGTCGGTCGCGGTTGATTTGTCCTAAGTTGTAGCTTGACTGTTTCAGAAAAATTGTTTAAACATATCATCCTTTTAATGCGAGTTTGGGGATTAATCCCTCAACCACATCTAACATCTTGTAACCGCCCGTTTCAACGGGTGGATTTAAGCTCCCCGCCCCTCATATCTAACATCTTTTCAGAGGCTTACATCATAAAATTTTGTAGATGCAAGCCTCTGGAAAGATGTTAGATGGAATAAGGTATAACGTCTAACACCCGCCGTTGAAACAGCGGGTTACAAGATGATAGATGTGATTAGTGGTAATCCTTAGATGATCAACTTGTATTCAGTACTCTTCAATAACTCTCTGATCATAACATCGCGAATAACAAAAAAGGACCCAAAGCATACAAAGCAAAGCGTTGTCAACGTCTAACTCTGTGTCCTTTGAGTCCTCTTTTTTCCTTTGTGGTAATAAAAATGTCGCTTTGGCAATTACCACAGACGACAAACAGTTATTGCTTCTTAGCATCCAACTTATCATACTTCAACACCCGCTTTCTACCTTTCAGCGGAATGTACCGATAAGGGCGATTTTTAATATCCTGTGTCAAGGAATCAGCGTTCGCACTCAAGCGATCAATGCTGTTGTACAGGCTATCATTGCTGAGCAATTTGCCCAATGAGCCTTTACCTGCTTTGACATCGGTCATCATTCCTTCTACGGAGCCCAAAGCCTTATCCGCTTTGTCCAAAGTCACTTTTAATCCCGCTAAAGTCTGATCAACTTCTGCCATGGTCTTTTTCAAGTCCATTTCATTCAACTGGCCGCTGAATTTATCCGCATTGTTGATGATGCTGCCAATTTTGGCTTTGCTGCTGGCCAGGCTGGCACCCAGCTCGTTTAGGCTTTTGAGGGTGCCTTTAATTTCGCCGGAAGAAGAGGCCAGGAGGCGATCAGCTGAAGCGGTAGCCGATTGCAGGTTGGCCAGGGTCAATTCCAGGTTTTTCAGGCTGCGGTTGATGGGGCTATTGGGATCACCATGGCTTAGGCCCTCATTCAGTGAATCCAGAGCGCCTTTAATGCCTTTCTGAAAGATTTCTACGTATTGCTTGAGTTCTTCCTGAGGGATATTGGCCCCCAGGAAGCCAACTGCGCCGGGGATCAGGTACGAACCTGGTTCGAGCATGCCCTGGCGTTCTTCCACTGGCGGGAATTGCAGGCGAACACTTTTGGTGCCCATAAAACCATTGGCAAAAATCTCCGCACGGGTGCCCTTAGGCACTTCCAGATCCTTGTTTAAATCCAGGGTAACCAGCACTTTTTCCGAGCCTTTTTGCAGTTTGACATCGGACACAAAGCCAACATTCACCCCCTGAATTACCACCGACGAGGAAGTTTGGATGCTGAGGGCGTCCTCGTATTCCACATAGTAGAGGTTGGAGCGGGTGAGGATGTTTTTCCCTTTGATGAATTTGATTCCCCAAATGGAAAGTGCAATTGCAACAACGGCCAGAAGGGCGATTTTAACTTCGTTTGACATGAAATGCAAAATTTTGGAGGCGCAAAGATAGAAAAAGAGTTGAGAAGTTGAGGAGTTGAGGGGTTGAGAAGTTTAGGCTGCCGCAGCGATCCTTACATTTCGACTACGCTCAGTGACCGGATCGCTGCGGCAGCCTAAACTTATCAACTCCTCAACCTTTTCAAGGGATGCCCAAAACTTTTTTAGCCTCGGGCAAAGAAATCCTTTTTCCATCTTTAAATGCCACGATAAAAGCATCATTGAAACCCAGTTCCTTACAACGGCTACGCACCTGATTGGCCTGTTGGTAATCGGCGTAAGCCTGGGTACGAACCTTGTATAGATTGTCTTCCTGAGCCACTTCCAGCGGAAAAGGAAAGGTTTTCCATTTTGATTCCGTCTGGTTGGGGGCAGCTGGGGTGGCAGCCAACTGGATTTTGAAATTTACTTCAGCACTGCTGTTATTGACCATTGGATTGTTTGGGGCCGGGTTCCGATTGAGGTTGGGTCCCGGCGGCACAGGGCCGTAGCGGCTGGCTGTATTGGAGTAGCTCGTGTGGTTGGGACCAGCATTGTGACTATTGCCTCCGGGGTCATTGGCCCGTTCAGGTGCTGGAATTTCTTTGGGCTTGGCTAGTTCAGCAGTATTGGTTTCACGCTGGGACGCAGCAGTATTGTTTTGGTTTTGCTTGGAAGAGCCATAAGAATAGGCCACTGGATTAGCGGTGTTGTTGGTATTGGCAACGGCCTCTTTTTGCCCAGCATTATCATATTGACTATCGTTGTTAAAATCTGGAGACTCAGCGTGATTTTTGTACAAAGTAAAAGCTTCCAACATGGCTCCGGCCACCTGATCCTGTCCAAATTGGCCATTTAAAAATTGCTCTTCCGCAGGATTGGTCAAAAAACCAACTTCTACCAGGACACTGGGCATGGCTGTTGCTTTCAACACCACAAAACCTGCTTGTTTTACTCCACGTGATTTGCGCTTGGCTTGCTGGTTCAGCTTGTTTTCAACCAGCTCCGCGAATTGTAAACTTTGTTTCAAATACGCATTTTGAAACATGCTGATCATGATGTGCCCTTCGGGGGAATTCGGATTGTAGTCGTAATTTTTTTGGTAATTATCTTCCAGCAGGATGGCAGCGTTTTCGCGTTTCGCCACCTCCAGATTGTATTGGGCAGTGTGTAAACCCATGACGTAGGTTTCTGTACCATAAGTTCCACTGTTGTTGCCGGGCATGGCATTGCAATGTATAGAAATGAACAAATCGGCGTTGTGTTTATTGGCGATGTCGGCCCGCTCATACAAGGGAATGAACACATCCTTGTCGCGGGTCAGTACGACTTTCAGGCCGGGAAAACGTTGCTGCAACTGTTCGGCCAGTTTTTTGGCGATGGCCAGGGTTACGTGTTTTTCGTGGGCGCTGGCCCCGTGACAGCCAGGATCGTGGCCACCATGGCCTGCGTCGATGACTACGGTTTTGAGTTGGTAAGAAGTATTGGGCTTATGCAACGATGAATCTGACCAGGAATAATTTCCCAGCTTATCCTCAGGGATTCGGTGGCTTTGTATAACTTTGCCCGGCCGATGGCCAAAGGCTGCTAAGGAAATGTTAAACCCTAGGATAACAGCGGACGAGATGAGGATGAGCTTCGTTTGGAAGGAAATCTTTGTTTTTGTCATAGTTCGTGGGTCTAAATTAAGCGTGGTATTTAGTTCGGTGGATAAAAATTGATTGGGGTTTGATTATGAACAAAATGCAAAATAACCGAATTCATTTTTGGAATGCAACAAGTAGCTGGGCAATTTTATTATTTTGCTTGGGATTCACTCCTTTACTGGCACAAGATCCCTATCCAAAACTGCCTGATAGCCTAAGCGTTGCAGACACCCTTCCGGTTGTTTTCCCTGATTCTTTTCAGTTCAGTGCACCCCGAACCATTCGTTTTTCCAATGATTCCCTGGATGCTCCGGTGGAATACAACGCAGTGGATTCCATGGTATTGGACAATATTGCGAAAAAAATCTATCTATACGGTCAGGCTTCTGTAAAATATACGGACATCAACCTGAAAGCGGCTTTCATTGAATTGGATTGGGCCAACAACCTGGTTACCGCTGAAGTACGTGAGGATACAGTGACTGGGCAAATGATTGGAGTACCAGAGTTCCAGGATGGGGACCAAACTTTTACCGCCAAACGAATGCGCTACAACTTCAAAACCCGCAAGGGCATGGTTTATGATGTGCGCACCAAACAAACGGACCTTTTTGTGCATGGTTCGAGGATGAAGTTCATTCAAGGAGAGAAAAAAGACACCTCAAAACCTGAAAACACCCTTTTTGGGCAAAAGTTGCTTTTTACCACCTGTGAAGCCGATCACCCCCACTTTGGGGTACGGAGTACCAAACAAAAAATTATCCCAGATAAATTGGCCATTGTGGGGCCTTCCCAGATAGAAATTATGGGGGTTCCTACCCCGATTTGGTTGCCATTTGGGTTCTTTCCTTTAAAAAAAGGGCGGAGTACGGGTTTATTGTTTCCGCGCGATTACGAGTATTCGGAGTCATGGGGCTTTGGTTTGCGGGACATTGGCTGGTATTTCCCGGTGGGGGATCACTTAAACCTGGCTTTGCGCAGCAACATTTACTTTAAGGGTACTTATGGTTTGGCGTTGCAAGCTGATTACCGCAAACGGTATCAATTTTCGTCGGGACTAAACCTGCGTTTTGACTCCCAAGTGCAGGAAAATCTAGAGACTGGAAAATACGGACGCACCAAAAGTTTTGGCATCCAGTTCAATCTCAACCAGGAAGCAGCAGCCCACCCCAATGCTAAAATTGGTGGCAACATCAACATCCAGGGAAACCGCAACAACCAGCGGGTGTTCAACGACGCGTATAACGTATTGAACTCCCAATTGTACTCCAACCTGAATTTTTCCAAAACCTGGCCAGGGAAACCCTATAGCCTCAGTGCTTCGTTCAACCACAGCCAAAACCTGAACAATCGCAAGGTAACCATCAATTTTCCGAACGTACAATTCCAGACCCAGACCCTCTACCCCTTCAAGAAAAAGGTTACCAACGACAAGTGGTACGAAAGTATCGCGCTGCGTTATGCCGGCGAGGCACGCAACAGTTTTGTCACCAACGACACCTCGATTTTTACCCAAAAAATGTGGAATGACGCCGTTGCGGGGGCCAGACACAACATCGACGCCAACACTTCTTTCAAGTTGTTGAAATACATCAACGTCAACCCCAACGTGAGTTTTAATGAAATATGGCAGCTAAAATCGATCTCCAAGTCTTTTGACTCCCGAAATGTCATTACTGCAGATACCCTTGACGACCCCTTTGATCCAGCGAAATCGCTGATCCGTTACGATACAACTTTTGGTACGGTCCGAACCGATACCTTATCAGGTTTTGCCTCCTTCCGGCAGTTTTCGGCAGGGGTAAGTTTAAATACCCGGATTTTTTTCACCCTCAAAACGGGCAAGTTTACCCCCTTGCGGGCGGTGCGCTGGGAAATGCGGCCCAACCTCTCGTTCAACTACTCACCTAACTACCTGAATCCCGCCCTGAATTATTTCGACAGCGTCCAACAGGATTCGCGCTTTCCTCTGATCAAACAGATTTATTCGCGCTTTGACAACATCGCGGTATACGGCACCCCCACGCCAAGCGGCCGACAGATGGCCATCGGCTACAGCCTCAACAACATTTTCCAGGCCAAGGCTTATTCCAAAAGGGATTCGATGGAGAAAAAAATCAAACTCATCGACAACCTGGTCATCGGTGGCAGTTACAACTACGCTGCTGACTCTTTGAAGTGGAGTCAACTCAGTATGAGTACAACAGCGCGTTTTTTCAAGGGCATGACCACCATGGGCTTTTTTATGAGTTTGGACCCCTATCTGGAAAACGCTCAGGGCTTGCGTTACAACCGTACGGTTTGGCAGCAGGGCAGAATAATCCCAAGGATGGAAACGGCGCGTTTTTCCTTTGTGACCGATTTGACGGTGCAAAAAATCCGCGAAATGTTTCAGGGAAAAAAAGAGGAATTGATTACGGATGTACGCAACAATCAGCCTAAAAAAAGAGACGAGCAGGAACAGGATTTTCTAAGCTTGTTTGAAAACTTCAGCATCTCCCACAACCTTGATTTTTCCTGGGAAGCACGCGGCAAGGAAACCGTCTTTCGGATGGGAACCAACTCGATCAACGCGCAGGGGAATGTGGAATTGACCAAAAATTGGGGCGTATCGGTGGGCAATATTGGATATGACTTTGTCAGCAAAGGATTGACTTATCCTGCGATTGGTTTTACCCGCGATCTGCATTGCTGGCAACTTTCTTTTGCCTGGCAACCTCAGCGAGGTACTTATGTGCTGAACATTCAAGTGAAACCAGGCACCCTGGATTTCATTAAGATACCTTATCAGAAGAACAACTACGACAGTCGCTCAGGGTTTTAGGATTTCAGAATGGGGATTTCGAGCACGATTGTATTCCAAAAGTGAAGGATATGAATTGCCACGTGCTTTAGCTCGTGGATAGGTATTGCCCTTTGTTATGGGCTTTAGCCACAGCTTAAATCTTCAAGCGAGTGGCTAAAGCCCAAAATAAAGAGTGTTCCGATGCCCCCAGGCTGAAGCCAGGGGCAATTCATGTCCTCCGAGCAAAAGGTCCTTTGCTCGTGGGTTTAGTTTCGAATGATAATCTGGCGACCAGGTCCACCCTGCATCATACCAGATTCACGCATTTCTTTCATTTTCTCCTCGCGGATTTTGTTGTATTCCGCGCGGGTTACTTTTTTGCCTTTTTCTGGCATCTTAATACTGCCTTCCGCTGGTTTTTGCAACTTAACTTCAGTAGCAGTAATCACACTGCGGCCGCCGTCGAAATCAACCTCCAGAATCATTCCAGGCAAACCACCATAACCCTGTGGGCCAAGAGCAACTGGGATGGTTGGTGCAAACCAGGCAGTGACAAGCCGGGCACGGCCCATCAAGCTGTCGGTGAAGGTAGCCGAGATACAAGGGTAATCCAGGATTTTCTTTTGCTGCCCGGTTACTTTCCAGGCCCGGGTTTGGATCACGTCATCGATCAAAAACGGCTTGCCAAACAAATCCACTTCTTCCACCTGGCGGTTGTTGGCCAGGTCCTTATAAATCGGCGGGTTGAAGCGGCGCATCATAAACCGCATTCCACCACCTTCACCTCCAGCCGCTTCATCAGTAGCCGAGGCAATTTCCTTGTAGAGGGAAGTGGTAGCAGTAAAATTGAGGTTGAACTCATTGGTCATGGATTCAGGGATATTCCGAACCATGTTAGGGTCCATTCCAGCAGGGGCATTGGCCTGGACTTCCCGACGCATGTACACCGTTTGTTTGAACAGTACCGTACCTTCGTTGTTTTGAGCAGTAACAGCCAGGGACAACAACCCAAAAAATAACAGCAGTAAATTCCTCATGGGTAATTCCTTTTTTGAAAGACAAAGCTAAGCTTGAATCGGCCAGTCCCCAAGTTAACGTTCCTTGATTTAAGGTTAATAATGGTTAAAGGCAGGTGCGCGGCCTTTTGCTTTACTGTAACTTTGTGCCGAAATAAATTTTCAAAATCTACTGATTTGTATCGGCACAATACATTATACCGGGCATTAATGACAGGCAGCTTGCTGCTCCTGGCTATTTTCCAGATTTACTGGCTGAGAAAGGTATATGAGGAACAAGAGAGCATTCTGCGCCACCAATCGGAGAATGTTTTTATTCAAACCATCCGCGATTTGCAGGATTCCCTGATCCAGCGCAAGATCGTCTTCATGGAGGAAGACCCCAAACGTTCCATCAGACAAGTCATTCCGCCCAATTTCCAGTTTGAATCCAAGACTCCGCCTCCATCCAAACCTTCCACGATGGTGGTTGTGCGGATGGATAGCGTCACCTTTGTTCACCGCGACACCTTTCCTGAAAAAAGGCCCATCAATTTTTACCTGCGGCAGCGCAGCCCTAAGGATGAACGCATTCGCCGTTCTTTCGGCCTGCGCCGGGGAATTGGTTTGGCTTTGAGCAAAATCCCCAAGGGCGCCAATGCCATGTTCGAGCTATCCGACGATACCATTCCAAAGGATCAATTGATCAAACGGTACAAAAGTCAGTTGGAAAAAAATGATCTACCCTTGGCTTTCTCGGTGAGCAAAATCGACTCCCTGCCCGATGAGGTGGCCAAAGCAGGGATTATCCATTACGCCCCAGCTAGCATTCCTCCTTTCCAGTTTTATCAGTTGGAGGTGGAAGATTACCGCTGGTTTTTGCTCCAACGAATGGCACCCCAAATGATTTTTGGTTTGTTCCTCTTGCTGTTTACCGGACTAACCTTCTGGGTGATCTTCCGCAGTTTGCGGCAACAACAGCAGTTGACCAAGTTAAAAAACGATTTCATCAGCAACATTACCCACGAGTTAAAAACGCCCATTGCAACTGTAAGTGTTGCTTTGGAAGCCCTGAAGGATTTTAATGCGCTAAACAACCCACAACGCACCCGGGAATACATCGATATTTCTCAGCATGAAATGCAAAGGTTGTCGATGCTGGTGGATCGGGTCCTGAAAATGTCGATGTTTGAAAGCCAGACGTTACAAATCCAGCGAGAGCCTTTTAATTTGAAAAATGCAGTTCAAAAAATCCTGGAGTCGCTTAGTCTGCAATTTGAAAAAAATCGGGCCAAGGTGAACTTTACTACCGAAGGTCAGGATTTTCAAATTGATGCCGATCCGATTCATTTGACCAATGTGGTGTACAACCTATTGGACAATGCTCTAAAATACAGCAAAGACCAACCCAACATCGATATCAATCTGGCTGAGCACAATGGTTCCCTCACCCTCAGTGTCAAAGACCAGGGCATTGGCATACCCAAGGAATTCCAAGGTAAGGTCTTTGACCAGTTCTTTAGAGTTCCTAATGGAGATCGGCACAATGTAAAAGGATATGGTTTGGGCTTAAGTTATGTTGCGGGAGTCATTCAACAGCACGGTGGTCAAATCATTTTGGATAGTGAAGTGAATCAAGGAACCCGTTTTACGGTATTTTTGCCCAGACACAATAAATAAGATGTAGTGGCAACAAAAGTACTGTACGTAGAAGATGAGCTATTTTTGGGCAAAATTGTCCAGGAAAGCCTAGAAAGCAGGGGGTTTGAAGTGGTAATGATCGACGACGGCGCCCAGGTAATGGCAGCTTTTGATTCTTTCCTCCCCGATATTTGCCTGCTCGACGTAATGCTGCCCAATCGCAATGGGTATGAATTAGGCGAGGACATTCGCCAAAGCTTCCCTACCCTACCCATTATTTTCCTGACCGCCAAAACCCAAACCGAGGATGTTTTGAAGGGATTCAACTCGGGGGGAAATGATTACATCCGCAAACCCTTCAGCATGGAGGAATTGATTGCGCGCATTTACAACCTGCTCAACTTGAGTGGGCAAGTTCCAAATGAAAATGGGAACGAACAAAACGGAATTATCCACCTGGGAAAATACGAATTTGATTTGCGCAAGTACGAGTTGAGGTTTCATACCCAAATCCGCAAATTGTCACATCGGGAAGCAGAACTACTCAAAATCCTGGCCGACCATCGCAACTTTACGGTAGAGCGAAAATTGATCATGCAACAGATCTGGGGCGATGATTCTTTTTTTAATTCGAGGAACTTAGACGTCTACATCACGCGCCTGAGGGACTATTTGCGCGAGGACGATCGGGTGCAAATCATTACGCTAAAGGGGGTGGGGTATCAGTTCATAGTAGATTAGAAGCTTAAGCAATAAAGGCAAGTGAATATATGGTAATTATTTTTGTCAAAAAAGCACAAAGTCAGTCAGCGATAAAACGACCTCTTAATTCCAACAATAGAATTGGAGAATCTGAAAAAATCCCCCACCCGCCTGTACAACATATTATGGTTTTACTTATCTTCGCAATGAATTTTTATTGACTACCTTGAATGCGACTCTTAGGAATCGATTGCTGTTCAAAGACGACCTGTAAATGTTTGTGTTGCGATCATTCCATTTCTAACATTGAATCTAATCACAAAAGTTGCAACAACATTATTGCCAACCGCTTTGGCACTAACGCTATTTCTTATAAACCATTATCTCATGAAAAGAGCTTTACGCTTCAGTAGTTTTATTGAAGTGCCACTTTCTACTTGTTTTTTTCAAAACAAAAAGATGGCCTGCTTAAAACTATTACTGGTGACACTGCCAGTACTCTTTTGTGGCAGCTTGGCCTTTGCTCAGTCCAGCACTCCTCTTTGGGCTGCTACTCCATCCGATCACATCACCAACATGACCAGGCCTTTCGATTTCGCAGGCATGGTCAATGCTCCCAATGCTGGATTAGAGTCGAGTGATGGCTCTGAGGAGATCTTGGCTGCTGAAATCGGTCGGGTTTCTGTAAATCCAGCAAGCCATACAGCTTTTACTGGTCGCAACTCCAGGGTCACCTCCCCTGGCACCGGCTTTTTGCTTGAGGCTCCAGCGCCCAAGCTTGCCCCTGCTGCTGCTTCCATGGTAGGTCAGTTGATGGGTTTAAAAATAGCCCCGGCAACATACTGCCAAGGCGAGTCCTTTAGCTTATCCTATCAGTTCGATGGCGGTGACGGTATATTACCAGGAAATACTTACACCATCCAACTGAGCAATAATAATTTTAGTGATCATCTAACAATCGGACGCCTGGTATCCTCCAATCTGACCGGTTCAATCCAAGTAACCATACCTTTTGACGCCGCTATAGGAGGAGGATACGAGTTTCGGGTTGTAGCCAGCACGGGTGCGGCAACAAGCACAGAATATGGATCTTACACCATTGCTGGTGCACGTAATCTTCAACCTGTTATTGATGTCAATGCGTGTTTGACCCAAAACGCTACTTTTACTACCGCGACTACCGCATTGTCTCCTACCTACCTTTGGAAAAAAGTGTGTACCATTCCTGGAGCTGTGTTTACCAACTCCAAATCAGGGTTGGATGCTATGGGAACTTATGCAGCTAATCTTTACTATGCCAACTCCAAATTATATGTGGCTACATCCAAAGGATTAGGAGTTTCAAGTAATAATGGAGCGAGTTTTGCCCTACATCTAAGTGGTCAAATCAACGATGTATTTGCCAACGGGAATGGAATATATTTGGCTACCCCAAATGGCGTAAGAGTAAATAATACAATGGCATTGGATGGTACGGGTACTTTTAGCACAGCCATCGGTAACCCGATCACCGCTGTTTATGCCCGTGGATCCGATGTGTATGCTGCAGGGAGCGATGGTATTTATTTTTCGAATGATGATGGAGTGAGTTTTCCTGACATACCTGGCCATCCTGTGGGCACGACTAAATACACGACAGCTCAGGGCCTTGGTTCCAACTCGGTCAATGATCTTTTCATCGATGGAAACGGAACGGTTTACGCTGCAACGACGATGGGGATTTCCATTCTCTATCCTGGTCAGACGAACTTTGTCACGACTAATCTTGTGACGCACCCAATGAGTGGTTTGCTTAGCAACAACATTAACTCGGTATACGTCGATGCCAAAGGTGTTATTTATTTGGGCACCAATGACGGGGTATCGGTTTCTACCGATGGTGGAACAACATTCACAACCATTACGGATGGTTTAGGTAACTCTGCTGTAGGGGACATTTTTGTGGATGAGGCCAACAGCATCATTTATGCGGCAACCACCGGTGGTTTGTCAATGATGCACCTGGGTGCCAACAAATTTACCAATTTTACTGCTCGTCAGGGATTGGGTGCGGATTTTATCACTAGCCTGGCTGTTAACAACGGAACAGTATTTGCTGGCAATGGTAATGGTGTCTCCAAAGGCAATATTCCTGCTGCAATAATAGATGCTAGTGGTACCAACAATGCTGCTTCCTACAGCATTATGGGACTGGATTATCTGGATGCCAACTGCCGTTTCTTTGCCGAAGTGACAGTGCCTGGATGTACCACCCCTGCTTACACCAATATCGCCTCGCTGAATGACATTCCGCCACAGATTTCGGTGATTAGCCCCACTACCTCCACAACCAAGTGTGATAATCAAGATGGTAGCTTTACCCTTACAGGTTTGTATCCCAATGTGAGCTATCAACTGCAGTATTTGGGAGGAGCCGGAATTCCTGCTTCTGGTGCCACCGTAACGGCAGATGCCAGCGGACAAATTGTGGTCAGCTTTTTGGCCCCAGGGACCTATACTGAGGTCCACGTTCGCAGTACGGTAGGTCAAAACTGTGAGTCTAATAAGCTGACTGTAGTGATCAATCCACCAGCTGAACCTGCACCACCAGTGCCCGATATGTTGTCGGTCACCCCCGTTTGTGGTGGCTCAAATGTAACGGTGGGGATGCCAGCACAGGTTGCTCCGCTCCAATACCGTTGGTACACTAAGCTTCCTGCTGGTTCTGCAGATTTAGCCGATCCAGGCACCTCCACGGACGACTATGTGATAACGGCTCCAAGCAGCAGTGGTTCCGTGTGGGTAAGGATTCGCAACACCAACACCAATTGTTTGAGTGACAGTGTTAAGGTTGATTACACCGTTAACCCTGGTGTAACCATCGATCACGCTAAAACGGAACCAACTACCGCTAACCCCAATAGTGGTACAATTACCATCACTGGACCTGCGGGGACTTATAACCTAAGTTATGTTGACCCTGTCAGTGGGCCTCAAACGTCGAATAATATTACTTTCCCTCACACCATCTCTGGTTTGGGGGTAGGTAATTATACCAATTTCGTTGCCACCAATCCGGCCACCGGTTGCGTTTCTAATACGATCGCCTCTTGCCGCTTATTGGGACCTCCGTCTGACGATGTGATCAGCACCAAAAATTTGCAAACGGTAGTATGCGGAATCCCAGGTGTAACGGGGGGGTACCTACAGAAGGTGACCGATCCAAGTCGGGTTAGTTCAACTTCAATTACAGCAGCGATGCCAGAAACTGTAGGGGCCATTGCTGCTGGCCGGATTCGCCAGACCCAGGGCACTAATCCTACCCCGGCTGACTTGAACGAAAAAGTAGAAATGCGCGGTTGGGTTCAATTCAACCTATCCAGCATTCCGATTAATGCGACCATCACGAAAGTAGAGTTCACGCCAACATCCGTTCAGGGTGGATTCCAGGCTGTAAATGATGTAGAAATCAATACTTCTGCTACTGGAGACATTCAGTTTGACATCACTCAAATGACTGATGACAACTATGGGCCTTATGCTAACTTTAATGACCGTGCATTCAACGATCTGTTTGACGTCAAGTACAATGATTTTGTAATCGGCTCCAATGCTACAGGAGCCAAAGTTGATCTTGGCCCCTCAGCAGTAGCGGATGCTCAAAGACGCTTGGCTAGTACAAATCAACTGTTTCAACTCGGACTTACCTTATCTGGAACGGATTTTGATGTGCCTGTCTTCCAATTCCACGGTAAAGTATTTGACCTTTCCGCTAACCAACAGCTTTGTATTACCTACGTATTGAAAGACTATGGCGATTTACCCGAGCCAAAATTCGCTACAGATTTAGCTGGTGGTTTGGTCGGTCCAAGCCACGTCATCAATCTAATTGATCTGAATAGCGATCCCAATATCACGAGTAACCCACTCCAACCTGCCATGTACATTGGAGCTACGCCTCCCGATGCAGAAGTAAACGGGCAACCCAATGCCACCGCTACGGGAGATGGAAGTGACGAAGACATCAATGACAGCTGGTTCACCAACCCAGCCACCAACAATACCCTGGTTGCAGGGAGCACCATTACATTGACCGTTCCGGTAACCAACAACTTGCCTGAATATGTTAACGTTGTGGTGTTTGTAGACTGGAACAATAATGGGGTATTTGAGAACACTCCCGCCGAGCGTTACACAAAAAAAGTAGATCCCAATCCCAATTTGCCAAACGTAGGAAATCAAGTTCTAGTACCCTTTGATCTGGCGATACCCAATGTTCCCAAAGCCGACTCCATAGGCGTTCGCATCCGTTTAACCTCTGGAGCGGTTTTTGATGCCTATGGTCCTGCACCAGATGGTGAAGTGGAAGATTTCATCATTGAATTGCGTGGCACTGACTATGGGGACTTACCGGATGCAACCACAGCAACAGGCAACAACGATTACCAAACCCTTAAGGCAAATAACGGCGCCCGCCATGGAGTACCCGTTACCCCACTGATTTACATGGGTACGGCTATCGATACGGAAAGTGATGGGCAGCCTAACCTGAGCTCGGTTGGCGATGACAACAATCTGCCGATAGATGATGAAGATGGTATCATATTCTTGGGTCCGTTGGTTCCTGGGCGTAATGCACAATTGGCTTTTAAAGGAGTCAATAAGGTGGGTATTGATGCCAAACTCCATATTTGGGCAGACTGGAACAACGACGGTACGCTGGAATATGTTAGCGGAACCACCTTCGCTTCTTCTGCAAGTCCAATTTCTCAAATCATTACGTTTGCAGTTCCTAATGGCGCAACTTTTGACGGCGGTAAGGTATTCTTTAGATTCCGGTTCACAACAGATGTAACCTTTAATACTGCCATTCCAAATCCAAGTCCTAATGGCTTGGTTTACGACGGGGAAGTAGAAGATTATTTCCTGCCGATCTTCAAAATGGGCAACCTCGTATGGGAAGACCGCAACCACAACGGTCTGCAAGACAATGACGAGATCAACCTGGGGATTCAAAATGTTAGAGTTGTCTTGCGTTTTGGCGGTATTGATCCAATTACTGGTGCTTACGATGAAGTAACTCAAAATACCGCTACCAACCCTAATACACCCAATATTGATAATGGCGTAGACGCAGTAAGAGACTTTGTACTTCAGACTTTTACCGATACAAAAGGAACCTATTGCTTCATTGGTCTAATTGAGGGGCGTTATCAAATTATTTCAGTGGATACCTTTGGTTTGACACCAACTCGTTTTGATCACATCAAAAACGTAACCGAAGAAGATCTGGATAGTGATGGCAAACCATTGAAAAACCCTTGGGCTTATGTAAGTGGTGACCGTCGGCAGTCCAAGAGCCAAATTGTGACCTTGAAGGTAGATCAAATTGGTACCGACGAAGAGGGCATCCTAGATCAGGGTAACCCACAACTGCTCGATCCAAACGCAATAGGGGTATTCCCTGATGATCGGGTAGAACAACGCATCGACTTCGGTTATGTGGGGCTGGACCTTGGCGATTTGGCCGAGTCAACGAATATCCCATTCCCAGCTAATCCACTGACTCCACCTGACCCCTCTAATACTAGCTTTATTACCACTGAAAATGGTACGACACCAGAAGGGCCTAAACACATCGTTACACCGGATCTGCGTCTGGGTAACTGCCAGGATGTAGAGTGGTTAGGTCAACCTGACCAAGATGCAGGCGCTGAATTCAAACCTGGTCCTGACTCTGGGGGTGATGATCCAATTGCCAACTTCAGCAACTACCCTAATTTCTCATATGATCCTTCGCAAGGTCGTCGTTGGCCGTTCCACGATGTGGCCAAGGTTTGTGGTGACGATGAGGATGGTATCCGTTTCCTGACCCCAATGGTACCCGGTTATGACGCCATTCTTTCGGTTAAGTATTTTGCAAAAACCAACCTCGATGGCCCGGATGCTTACCTGCACGCCTGGTTTGACTGGAACGGTGATGGCAACTTTGACAATGGCGCGGGGGGGATTGACCCCAATGAGCACATCATTTTCTACAAGCGCGATGGGGTTGTGGTTTCCAATATGTTGGAGCCAATTACCCAAGCGGTTAAACTGGAAATGAGCTACCTGACCACACCCGGTGACTCCCTGACCTTGACCTTCAAGGTTCCGGCAGATGTGAAATACAACAATGGTAATATTTTGTCTCGCTTCCGGATCAGCTTTGATCCTTACCTCGGGCCAAATGGAATTCTGGCACCTAGCCTCAACTTCCCTGATCTACAACCGGGCGCAGGCAATACCCAGGTTCCTGGGGGCATCATTCCTTATGGTGAAGTGGAAGACTATTTTATCGCGCTATCTAAAGTAGGCAACACCGTATTTGAAGACCGCGATCACGATGGCTTCCAGGATGTACTTGAGCCAGGAATCAAAAATGTTCCGATCAAACTGCAATTCGCAGGTGCTGATGGCATTTTGAACTCTGGCGATCCTTACGAATTCACCTATCACGATACGACTGACGCCAATGGCCGCTACTACTTCTGTGGCTTGATCGGCAACGTTGATCCTTCTGGTATTCCGAATCCAGTTTACCAACTGATTGTGGAAGACCCCGCAGGTATGACTGCAACGTTCAACAATACAGATCCATCGGACGATATTTGTATCGATGACAACAGCAATGGTGACGACCTATTGATTGATTTCGTTCAAGCTCCATTTGGACACCGCATTACCACCGACACCTTCACCATCACCAACCCGATGATGTTGTGTTTGGATGAAAATGCGCCACGTAATGATGTAGGCGGCCTGGTTACAGGAAACAACCGGCCGAATCCAACGGTTGCTGACGCCTTAAACAACTTCCCAGACAACCAATACGACGAAACCCGTGACTTTGGTTATACTGGATTTGATTATGGCGATCTGCCCATCAACAGTGTATTAAAAGGTTCCAAGTACCTGACCCTGCGCGACTCCGTGAATGGTCCAGGCGACCCACTGGATTTTAAATACGGCCCACGCCACGCCATCCAACCTCGCCTTTATTTGGGTGATGGTGTAGATGGTGAGCTGAATGGCAAGCCCGATGCGGATGCAGGTAGCAAAGCAGGTGGTGATGACGACGATCCAGGTGCGTTTAAGAAAGGTAAAACAGCAGATGATGAGAATGGCATCCGCCTGTTGTCTCCGCTGATCCCTGGTGAAGTTGCGTACATTAAAGTGAAGTACACCTCTCAGGATACTACTAATGTTCCAGCGGATGATCAGCTGGACGGAGTATTGGACGGATACAAAAATGTACCTGCATACCTCGACGCTTTCATGGACTGGAATGGCAATGGAGAAATTGAACTTCCAGGTGAAAAAATCTTTTGGACGCATCAAGGTATCTCTACGGCCAACTTTGATAAATACGAAGTAAAAGATACCGTTGATACTTACACTGCCAAGCTGATACCAATATCTAATTCTGGTTTAGATAGTGTCATCCTGGCCTTTAGAGTACCGACATCTGCTACTTTCGACACAGGTACAGTATTCATGCGCTTCCGTTTGGGCTGGACCAACTATAGTGCTCCATTTGGATCAGGTGGATTCCCAGCTGCATTCCCTATCGGTTTAGGGCCAGACAACAATATTTTCCACATGACTCAGTCACCTTATGTGAAGTCATTCGAAAATAATTTGCCAACGGGTGCAATTCAGGCACCACCTAACAACTGGACCAATGCCGCTGACAATACCGGAAGATACCCTTATCCTCAAGGGGAAGTAGAAGATTACGCCATCCCTGTTGCTCAAATTGGCAACCTGGCCTGGTACGACCACAACGTGAACGGACATCAAGACGATCCGCTGTTGGCGCTGTACAATCAATACAAAGATGAGTACGGGGTAGATACCCTGCAACTGGTACTCATTTGGGGTGGTGTTGAGAACAAAAATGGAACCTTTGATGCAGTGGGTTATCAAGATCATACAGTAAGTTCAGCGGGTACAACTACTGATATTCTGTACAACTTGTCCCTCGCACCTCCTGCAGTAGGTAGTAATACACCAGGATTGGTGGTAAAAACCAACCCACAAGGTCTGTATTCTTTCCGCGGCTTGATTCCTGGCAGGTATTACCTCATTCCGAAAAAATACCTCGATTTGGTCGCTGATGGCCATGCCATTGATAGCGCTCAATTCGTGAATCAAGGGCCGAAGCATCGAATTTTGACGCTCAAAAACAACACCATCACCACCGATTCAACCGATAGTGATGCGATGCCTGGAGCAGCTTTCACCATTGCTGACGGAAACCCTCGTGATCCGGAAGTTTCGGTAGGAAACCTGCCTGTAAACGAAAACGGTCAGAAGGATGTACAAGATGTGCCCAACCTGATGACAGGTTCTCCATCAGTATTCCCGGACAATCAGTGGGATAAAACCATTGATTTCGGCTGGATCGATGAGCCAGTGATGGAGTCTAACCTGGATATCGTTGGAGTGAACTTCCCTACCAGTCAGATTTGTGGAAACTTCAATGTCATCATGCACGTGTGCATAAAAAACACCGCAGAAACTCCTCTGGATAGTTTGATGATTGACCTTAATCTGGCTAACGCGTATGGCGATGCCTATGTAGGTACACCTAAGTTGAGCATTGTTGATAAAGCCTATACGACCAATTCCGGTGATGTATTGGTGCAGAAGTCAATGGTTGGAGCTAAAGCGGCCCTTACGCCCTATCTGAACGATGGAATCTATGATGGATCGTCGCCGGGTAAAATCTCCATTTTCAAAGACAATGTTGATGATAGCCCCTTCTATCTGCCAGGTGATTCAGTAGTTTGTGTTCAGGTTGAGTTTGAAATCAATCCAACCAAGACCAACACATTCAATGCAAATGTGCCTAAAGGCTGGCATTCTCAGGCTCAGACTTGGGCCAGAGCAGTGGGCTTCCGCAGAAATGCCAATGGAACAAATGGGCCAAAAACACCAATTATTGATTACTGGCCAAGAAGTCCAAGATTCCTGAAATACGTTCAAATCACTGACCTCACCGATGAGGTTGATGATCCGATGCCAATGGCAAATATTCCATATCCTGATGCAGGTGACGGAGTTGAGTTTTATGGCTCTGTGGTTAACCGTGGTACAGACAATGTTTATTTCCCTGTTCCAACCGCTCCGGTGCCCTTGGCTTCTTATATGTCTGATCCAAGAAGAGATAAATACCACCAATCTCAGAAGGATGTATTGAACCGTACTGAAAATGACCCAGCTATCCAAAACGATGAATGCTGGATCAATACGAAGTGGAATAGCGGCTACAAAGAATTCGAAATTGCATTGGATGCCAAGTGCGAAGCAGTAGTAAATGCAGATCTCCTTGTACCCAATTTCATAGATGCGTGTGGTTTTGACAAGTACCCAATGGGAAGTTACTACCGGGTAATCATTCAGGACAAGTGGACAGAAGAAACCCTCTGGGCTTCCGTAGATCGTGTTCCATTTGACGTGAAGAAATACCGCGATCGTCAATTGATCTACAAGGTGAGAAGTGTGGCCAACCACTGTAACATCATCTGGGGCCCAATCAACTTTGTGGACAAGATTCCGCCAGTTGTGACCTGTCCGCCGAATACTTCGCGTAAGTTGAATGCTAAAAATGAGATCGTTGGCACCTATACCTTTGTATGTTCTGACGTGGATAGCATTTACAACGTGGCCAAGTCTTGGAATAAGCCTGACTATGCTTATTACACTGGGCTAGCTACTGCAACTGACGCTTGTGGTGATCCAAGACTGGAAAATGTTAAGGATGAAATTGAATACTTTGCTGATTGTAACGCATCTGCAGCTCAAGGATACCTCTACGCTCAGATTCGCCGTACCTTCAGTTTCATAGATTTGATGGGCAACAAGGAAAATTGCACCCAGTTGATCTACATCTATCGCCCAGTCATCAAATTACCATTGTGTAAGATCGAAGTACCGAATGATAAAGCGAAAGGTGATAATTTGATCCTGCCAGCCGATTTGGCAGGTAAGAAATACGATATCGCTGGAAGTGTACCTTATTTCATTAATGGCTCAGGTAAGAAGGTTTTCATCACTGGAAAAGATTACTGTGGTTTTGCCTTTAACTATACAGATGAAGTTTCCTTCTCTACTGGCCAGGGTTTGTGTGGCAAGAAGATCATTCGTACCTGGTCAATCTTTGACTGGTGTTATGGTACTGGATCAGCTTATCCGAACTACTTGATGCAGCCAGAAACTCAAAACGAGTGCTATGCTGAAAGTAGCTGGAATAGTGGCCGCTATACCTGGCAACAAACCATCATTGTTGGCGACAGCGAAAGACCAATCATTACTGCCCTGGACGTTGATAGGGATGGTAAGGTAGGTGCTTATACTGGTGCCCCTCAAGCCAATCCCAAAACAGCTACTGCAACTTACGATCCTGATGACGTACTGGAATACTCTACAGGTCCTATGGATTGTACTGGGGGATTTGTATTCGACCGCTCCAGCTTCAAAGTAACTGAACAAAGCGATTGGTGCTACGAAATCCGCGTAGTAGAACGTGTTGCCATTCTTGACCTGGATGAGCGGCCCACTGGTGTATTCGTGCTCAAAACTGACCCAGGTGTGAAAGTAACTGGTGATTGTGCCAAAGGTTACACCGTATCTGGAGTGCCAATTCTCGGCGACTGGTTTGTAGAAGTGCGGGTTTACGATGCATGTTATCAGGACAGTGTTGTTTGGATTCCTGTTCGCATCGTAGACAAAATTTCCCCAGTCATGAAGTGCGACGACAAGTTGAACATTACCCTTGATAACCAGGGCAACGGCTTTGTTGCGGCAAAAAATCTGGACGAAGGTAGCTGGGACAACTGCAAAATGAAGTGGGTAAAAGTACGCCGTCCAGTAGCAGAGGCCTGTGTAACGACAATGTTGAAGTTCCCACGGGTAGTTGACGCCAATAAGAATGGCAAGCTTGATCCTTATGATCCATCAAAAGGTAAGCTTGACCTGAATGGCAACGGCAAAGCTGATGATTACGATTACATCGACCTCAATAGCAACGGGGTTGCCGAGATCGAAGAATACTTTACCATTGGTGAATACTTCACAAAGAACCCACCAGCCGCTGGTAATGGATCTGGCATGATCATGACGCCATTGATGGATACTGTGCCGTTCTTCTGCTGTGATGGAAGTGCCTTGATGGTTGAACTGTGGGGTATGGACAAATTTGGCAACCTCAACTACTGCTGGAACAACATCCAGGTAGACGACAAAACGCCAATTCAATGTCTTGCTCCTTGGGAAGCTACCATCTACTGTGACGATAAGAGTCTTGAGTTCATCGACGACAAAGTAAAGTCCGCCAAAGTATTTGGTGATGTGATCATCAATAGCGGCGCAGTTTGTATCCAGGCAGATACCACCTACAGCACAGTGAAACGCCTGAAGTGTGGCGCTGGTACCATCGAACGGATTTGGGTATTGACCAAGCAAACTGCACATGGACCTATCTCGACTACTTGCAAACAAATCATCCGGGTATTGCCAGTACGCGAATACAATATCTGCTTCCCTAAAGACGTAGATCAACGCGACTGCAAAGTACCAGTGATTGATACCGCTGTCGTAAGTGAACTCGGTTGTGACATCCTAGCGGTCAATGTTAGTGATAAACGCTACGACGCTTCCGATGACGAGTGCTACAAAATCTTCCGTACCTACACTGTCATCAATTGGTGTGCTTACGACGATAATTGTGGCGATCCAATGACAGAAGGTTCAGTGTTTGTAGTTGACCGGGCCCTATTCGATAACTTTGGCAAGGAAAGGCTTTATGTATTGGTCCGTGATGCGGATCGCGACCTGGATGAAGAATTCTATCTGTCGAAGAACCTTACCACGAACGAACCATTGAGCAACGATAGAAAGAGTGGTGATTACCATGTCTTTGGTGATGCTGACTGGAATGGTGATACTGACGGTAGCGGCTACAAATCTACGGATTACAGCAGCTTTGCAGGCCGTGAAGTAAGGATGCCTGACTGCGATCAAGCCTTTAATGGTAATCCTTATGGTTTGCCAGTTGGTGAATACTACCATTCATTTATGTACACTCAGATCATCAAAGTGTACGACGAGGTGAAACCTGTTGTTACTGCTGATGCAGCCAAGTTCTGCATCCGTGAAGGTGCCGACTGTCTGGCCGACATCAAAATGGTGGTAACTGGTAAGGACAACTGCACCAATGAGGTCACCCTTGAGACCCAATTCTTGATGATTGCTCCGCTACAAACTCGGGATGCAGGCAGCATGATTCTCTACGGTACTCCACGCTGGAGCACCAAAGCATTGGGCAATGGCCAGTTCGAAATCATTGTCAGCAACTTGCCTCAAGGCAAACATGACCTGATCGTAGTGGTACGCGACGAGTGTGGTAACCTGAGTGAACCTACCAGAATCCCATTCACCGTTGAAGATTGCAAAGCTCCTGCTCCAATCTGTATCAATGGTTTGAGTACTGAACTGATGCCTGATGGCGCTGGTGCAGGTATGATGACCGTGTGGGCTTCCGATTTTGTAGCTTCAAAGATCTACGATTGCAATGGCCAAGGCCCTGAAACCAATACCACTGGTCAAAAACTGGTCACCAAGTACTCCATCAACCGGGTGGGTAGCCCAGTAGTTGAGGCTCAGACCAGCTTGGCGCTTAATTGCAACGATGCAGGCAAAACCATCCTAGTGGAATTGCATGCCTGGGACAATGCCGGAAACCACGACTTCTGTGTAACCTACATTGAAGTACAGGACAACCGTAAAGTTTGTGGAGGTTCAGGTAATGTAGACCTGGGTAGCATCTCTGGTTTGATCACCACCGATGAAGCTGAGCCACTCCAGGGTGCTCAAGTTGACCTGAGTGGGGCCGCTACCATGCAGTACAACACTCCAGGTGCTGGTACCTTCGCCTTCAATAGCCTGACCAAAGGAAGTGACTTCAGTGTAAGTGCCCAATTGGATAAGGATCACATCAATGGAGTTACAACTTTCGACCTTGTTCTGATCCAGAAGCACATCCTCGGAGTGAAGCCGCTCGAAGGTGCTTACCGCATGATTGCTGCTGACGTCAACAACTCTAAGTCGATCAGTACCCTGGACATGATCCAGATTCGCAAGTTGATCCTGCAAATCGATACCAAGTTCAACAATGTACCTAGCTGGAAATTCGTCGATGCAGCTTACAAGTTCCCGGATGCACAAAATCCATTCACGGCTGAGTACCCTGAAATCGTCAACGTCAATGACCTGGCTGGTAATGTCAGAGCTGACTTTATCGCGGTCAAAATGGGTGATGTCAATGGCAGCGCCGCAACCATCAGTGGTGTAGCAGCCGCTGAAGTGCGCAGCAACCAGGCCCTGATGTTGAAAACCGACGATATCGCCATGAAGGCCAACACTCCTTACGAGATTGCCATCCGTGCAAAAGACTTACAAAACATCCAGGGCTACCAGTTCACCTTGAACTATGACCTGAATGCAGTCGAACTCGAAGGAATAACATACGGAGTAGCCAAGGCTGAAAACTTTGGAATCTTCAAGGACAAAGGTGCCATCACCACCAGCTGGAACCTCAGCAGTACCCTCAATGCCGCTGGCAATGAGGTGCTGTTCACCTTGAAATTGAGAGCCAAAACTGCTGTGAAATTGAGCGAAGTGTTGAACATCAGCAGCCGCCTCACTCCAGCAGAAGCCTACGACAAACAAAATGAGGCCATCGGCGTCAAACTCAGCTTCGGTGCCGATGTCACTCAGGATTTTGCTGTACTGCGCCAGAATACCCCCAACCCCTTCCAGGATGAAACCCTCATCGGGTTCTATCTGCCGAAGGCCACCAAGGGCACTTTGACCATCCGCGATACCAAAGGAAGTTTGGTATACCGCCAGGAAGGCAATTATGTCAAAGGTGAAAATAGGGTCATTCTGAAGCAAGCTGATTTGAGAGCCAGTGGGGTCTTGTACTACACCTTCGAAACCGCTGACTTTACCGATACCAAAAAAATGATTCTCCTCAATCGTTAATCACCAGGAGATGACTTTACCATCCTTGCCGTTGTTGAATGTACTTCATTCGATAGCGGCAAGGTTGTAAAACACTCCTCCAATATAGAGATTATGAACTATGGTAAATTGCTACTGATGGGTTTAGGATTGTGTTTGACCGTTGTGGTATCACAAGCACAGTCTTTATCCCCTCAAGTCGTTAGTTCTGCCGGAGGCAAAATGCAAAGTTCCACCATGAGTTTGGATTGGACTTTGGGTGAAACGGCAGTATCTCGTTGGAATACGCCCACTGGTTTCACTACGGAAGGCTTCCATCAGCCCGTGTTGCAGGTAAGCCTTCTGCCTGAATACAGCGCCCCCAAAGTGAGCATTGCTCCTAACCCCGTACAGTCTATACTCAACGTACAGGTAAAGGACGCATCTCAAAAAGCTTTATTCGTGCAATTGGTGGATGTCCAAGGCCGCGTAATTGTTCAACGGACTAGTTTGGGCCTAGGCAATACCGAACTCAACATGAGTGATTTGCCTTCGGGTATTTTTTTCCTGCAAGTGTTGCAACAAAATGGAAAAACTTTGGAAGCATTCAAAGTATTAAAAACCAATTGATTACCAACAATCTAAACCAAATTGTTGCGTATTGTCTTTTTTAACTTTTAATCCAATTGGCATGAAAAAATTATTACTCTTTTTGATAGCGATTAACCTTTTGTGCGGATTCACCGCGTTTGCGCAAAGTACGGATGTCGCTCAAGGAATAAACTTTCAGGCGGTAGCAAGAGACGAAGTTGGACAGATCATTAGCAATCAACCTGTTTCGTTAAAAATTGCTCTAGTATCCAAAAACGGATCCGCTGCAGAGTACTACAGTGAAACCCATCAAGTCATCACTGACCAAAATGGTTTGTTCCAAATCATCATTGGTGAAGGTAAAGAAGCCAATGGTAAATTAGCCGATGTGCCCTGGGCCAAAGACCAGATTTGGTTAAATGTTTCGATGGATGCTAAAGCCAATAAAAACTTTGCATTGGTGAGTTCGGCCAAGCTGCTGTCGGTTCCCTATGCCATGCATGCCGCTACTGCAGGACAAATTGTAAATGAAGATGCTGCCATTGATTTGCCTTTTGAAAAAAATCAGTCCATTTATTGGACTACTGGAGGCAATAGCAATACCAGTCCGGCTATTCATTTTTTGGGTACTCGCGACAACAAAGATTTGGTCATCAAGACTAACAATACCACCCGCATGAACATCATGGCGGATGGCCGAATCAGAACATTCAGTGTGTGCCCGAACAACGGTGACGGAGACCCTGAAAGTTACGCTATTGTGGCCAAAGGCTGTAAGCAAGGTGTATTCATCAAGGTGAATGGCTCACGAAGCAATGCCACTAATTTCGTCACTTTTGCCGACGACGATGGCATTCATGGTGCCATAGAAGGAGAAACCGCAAGTGAATTAGCGGACAGCTGGGCCTTTAAATCCCAAAATGCGATATTTGTCCTTAAAGGGATAGCCTTGCTTGCTGAGGCAATTGCGGATGGTATTGAAGCTGGTGGCCAAGCAGCTAGTGGACTTGCTGCAGGTGCGGCTGCGGGTTCAAGCGCCAGTGCGATAGCAAAAACCACTGAACAATTAGCTTTAGCCGCTGAAGCGATCAATTGGAATGCTCAAAAATTTGCTGAAGTGGGAGTGAGTTATTCATCGGGTTCAGCTGACTATGCAGAATGGTTAGCGCGCAAAAAAGGGGAGCGCGACATGCACCCTGGAGAAATTGTTGGTGTAAAAGCTGGGCAGATTTCTCTGGCGACTACGGAAGTAGACCATTTTATGGTTATTTCTACCCGCCCCATTATTTTGGGTAACGCACCTCAACCCGAAAATCGTCAGCATTTTGAAAAAGTAGCTTTTATGGGCCAGGTACCCGTAAGAATAGCTGGAGCAGCGAGCATCGGAGATTATATCTTGCCTTCTGGCAATAATGATGGCGTTGGGATTGCGGTACATCCTACTGACATGAAATTGGGCGACTACTCCCGCATTGTGGGCGTAGCCTGGGAGGCAGCTAAAGAGGCACCGATGAACCTGGTGAAAGTTGCAGTGGGCATCAACAGCAACGACCTTACCCGTAAAGTAGATGAGCTCAACCAAAAAGTAGATCAAATTATGGCCTACTTGGACGGTAAAACTACATTGAATCCGGATGGAACCTTGATGGCCACTACCCCTACGGCTAAACCTCAGACTACCTTGACCAAACAACTCAGTGATGAAGAATTTGATCAACTCATTGATCAACATTCTGATTACCTGACCCAGCTGTACGCGAATACCAAAAAAACGCTGATTAAGCAAGGCTATGACCCCAGCAACAGCCCAATGTTGGTCGAACTATTGGACAACCCCATTCCCACGATCAAGAAAGTGCGCCGTGATCCAAACTACCTGACCCAGTGGGCCTTCATCGATCAAAAATTCAAATCAACCAAATAGGTTGTTCCTGTCTGCAATCAAGATTTTTCTTGATTAAAAATTGCAAGGGTATGAAAAAGATTTTATTGATTCTAAGCATATGTAATATCCTACTGATTCATGCAGTAATGGGGCAAACACAAGCTGTTGCTCCCACCAATGGTATGAACTACCAGGCGGTTGCTCGGGATGCTACGGGCAAAATTTTGGCCAATCAGCAGATTACACTCAAAATTTCCTTCAGTGCCAATACTAAGGAGAAACAGGCTTTTTATACCGAAGTACATCAAGTCACGACGGATGAATTGGGCTTGTTCAACCTGGTGATTGGTGAAGGCAAAGAACCGGTAGGTGCCATGAAGGATATTCCTTGGGCTTCCGAACAAATTTGGCTGGATGTTGCGCTCAAGACTGGACAAGCGTTTTCACTGATGGGTAGTATTGAACTTCGCTCAGTGCCTTATGCCTTTCATGCCGCTACCGCCAGCCAATTGGTAAATGAGTCATCTGCAATTGAGTTGCCATTGGAAAAAAACCAATCTATTTATTGGACGACTAGTGGCAATACCAATACCAGTCCTCCTACTCATTTTTTGGGGACCCGAGATAACAAAGATTTCGTGTTAAAAACCAATAACACCACCCGGGTTCAATTCCTGGCAGATGGACGGATTCGAACCTTTAGCGTTTGTCCAGACAATGGTGACGGAAATCCCGAAAGTTATGCATTAGTGGTCAAAGGCTGCAATCAGGGGCTATACATCAAGGTGAGTGGCCAGCGCAGTAATGACAACAACTTTCTCACTTTTGCCGATGATGAGGACATTCATGGTACTGTAGAAGGCGAAACTAGTGGTGAATTGGCAAGTAGTTGGAGTTTTATATCTCAAAATATCCTTTTTACCATGCAAACGGTGGCTTTGACTGCAGAGATTGCTTCTGAAGGGGTAGAAGGGATAGGACATATAGCTGCGGCAGCTACCGCGGCAGCAAGTATCCTTTTGGCTTGGGCTGCCCCAGGATTTACCCTTGCATCGACTGGAGATATAGCTAATGGTACATCTAAACTGGCAGAAATTGCAGCTCTTGGTTTTGAAATAGTGAATTTTAACGCTCAAAAATTTGCTGAAGTAGGAGTAAGTTATTCATCAGGTTCAGCGGACTACGCAGAATGGTTGGAGCGCGCGAAGGGTGAACCAGACTTACATTATGGGGATATTGTAGCCGTAAACGGGGGGGAGATCTCCTTGAATACCACACACGGCTCTCATTACATGGTAATCTCTAAACGCCCTCTCGCGGTGGGAAATGCCCCGCAACCAGATCAGCAATACCGCTACGAAAAAGTGGCCTTTATGGGACAGGTACCGGTAAAAGTAGCTGGCAAAGTGGACATCGGTGACTACATTCTCCCTTCAGGAAACCATGATGGAGTAGGTATTGCGGTGAAACCTGCTGGGATGAAGATCGCAGACTTTGCCAAAGTGATCGGAGTGGCCTGGGAAGCCGCCGAAGAT
Organism: Haliscomenobacter sp.; assembly: GCF_033763495.1. Taxonomy (GTDB): domain Bacteria; phylum Bacteroidota; class Bacteroidia; order Chitinophagales; family Saprospiraceae; genus Haliscomenobacter. The sequence goes on from NZ_JANRKL010000204.1 coordinate 32,923, forward strand.
GCTCCACTCAATTACGTCAATGTAGCGATAGGTTTGAATAAAAATGGTCTTGCCCCCAAAGTAGAAGAAATTTCCAACAAGGTGGACAACATCATTGCCTATTTGGAAGGCAAAGCGCCTCTGCATCCGAATACCCAGGTAAGCACAGGCAAGCCAACGGTTGGGCCTGGAACAGCCAATATAACTACCGCTCCTGCTGCTAAAGTAATGAGCGATGAACAATTCGATCAATACTTGAACGATCATGAGCAAGAGATCAAAAATAACGTGGCTAAAATCCAAGCGGAGTTGATCAAACAAGGTCAAAATTTAGACAACATTCCAGAACTGAAAGCTTATTTTAGCGATCCGATCCAAACGATCAAAAAAATGCGTAAAAATCCGCAGTTTGCGACTCAGTGGGCTCAGGTTGATCGGAAGCTTTTAGAGAAGAAATAGAAATTCTCGTATGTTAAGAAAGGGTACCTACCCTGCTACCGCCTAATGATCTGTTTATTAGGCGGTTTTTTTGTTTCCCACAGGAAACCTTATTCTAACTCTTGCCCAATCCTCCACATTATATTCCGCTTTTGATTTTTTTTCCAAATCAAACTATATTTTCAGTATCAAATGAAAGTATAAAATACTAAAAATCATCTCTTTATGTTTTTTATTTAGACTTCGTACAAATAAAATTATTACAAACCTTTACTTCGCAATACTGTTAATAATCTGAAAATGCTTTGATACTTTTGCTGCTGAATTCCCATTGACACCATTTTGGCCGAACAAGTTGTACTATCCCACGAATAATTTCATGGGTTGTTGGTGCCGATTGTTGCAGTGGTAATTGTCCAAACACAATTAAACTATGGAAATCCAATTCGATTATATCGCAATTCTGATTCAATTGCTGGTGGCTGGCGGCTTCGTTGTCACTACCATGCTGGCTACCCACATGTTAGGCCCCAAGCGCCATAGCGCCCAAAAAGCTGAAGCATTTGAATGTGGCATTGAGTCGGTGGGTAACGCTCGTTTGCCTTTTTCCATCAAGTATTTCCTTACTGCCATTCTCTTCGTGTTGTTTGACGTAGAGGTGATCTTTTTCTACCCTTGGGCAGTCAATTTTAAGGAATTGGGTGGAGAAGGGTATTTAAAGATGTTGCTATTTATTGCCCCCTTGTTCTTAGGCTACCTTTATATTCTGAAAAAGGGTGCCCTCAATTGGGAAAAAGGACAAATGTAATTCGAAAACAAGTAGAGTTTTGTTTGAATTTATCAATCATCACTCATCACTTATAATTCAACAATAATGGCTGTTAAACTGGTTGAAAGTCCCGAAGGTCACACCGGACAAGGTTTTTTTGCCACTTCCCTAGATAAAGCAATTGGTTTGGCGCGCGCCAATTCCATTTGGCCACTCCCTTTCGCTACCTCCTGCTGTGGTATCGAGTTCATGGCTACCATGGGTGCACATTATGACCTGGCCCGTTTTGGTTCTGAACGCCTCAGCTTTTCCCCTCGCCAGGCTGATTTGCTGATGGTAATGGGCACCATCGCTAAAAAAATGGGGCCAGTGCTCAAACAAGTTTACCTGCAAATGGCCGAACCGCGTTGGGTTTTGGCCGTAGGTGCCTGTGCTTCTTCAGGAGGAATATTTGATACTTACAGCGTTTTGCAGGGCATCGATAAGGTGATCCCGGTTGACGTGTATGTTCCTGGTTGCCCTCCTACCCCCGAAGCCATCATCGACGGGGTAATGAAGATTCAGGAATTGGTGAAAAATGAATCTTTGCGCCGCCGCAACAGTGATGAGTACCAACAATTGTTGAATTCTTACGGCATTGAATAATCGAAGTCCATTATGACTGCTACCGATATTACCCACGAATCAATTGTGGAAAGACTTTCAGCCCAATTTCCGGGTAAAATTCTTAGCCATGATGCTCCATTTGGTTTGCTTTCCTTAAATGTGCCACGTGAAGAGGTGATCGACATCATCAAATGGCTCAAGGAAGATGCAGCATTCCAGTTCATTTTCCTGACCGATCTTTGTGGCGTGCATTTTCCTGAACAAAGCGGACAGGAACTGGGCGTGATTTACCATTTGCATAGCCTGGTGCACAACATTCGTTTACGCCTGCGGACCTTTTTTCCAGCCAATGATCCAGTAGTGCCTACTGCTACTACCGTTTTTAAAGGGGCAAACTGGATGGAAAGAGAAACCTTCGATTTTTTTGGCATTCAGTTTACAGGACACCCCGATTTGCGCCGGATTCTGAATGTAGACGATATGAATTATCATCCTATGTTGAAGCAGTATCCATTGGAAGATGGAACCCGCACCGACAAGGACGACAAATATTTTGGCCGCTGATGGATACCTTACAAACCACTCCACCCGGACTCGAAGAGGAAAAGCAATACAATACGCTTAACCTGGGTCCTACCCACCCCGCAACGCACGGTATTTTCCAAAACGTGCTGCAAATGGATGGCGAATACATCGTATCTGGTGAGGCCACCATTGGCTATATTCACCGCGCCTTTGAAAAACTGGCAGAACACCGGCCTTTTTATCAAATCACCCCCATCACTGACCGGCTCAATTATTGCTCAGCCCCCATCAACAACCTGGGATGGCAGATGACCGTAGAAAAGCTCTTGGGTGTTCAAACCCCCAAGCGGGTGGATTACATGCGGGTGATCATCATGGAATTGGCCCGCATTACCGACCACTTGATTTGTAACAGTGTAATCGGGGTAGATACCGGGGCTTTGACCGGCTTCGTTTACGTGTTCCAACAACGGGAGCATGTTTACGAAATTTATGAAGCAATCTGCGGTTCCCGTTTGACCACCAACATGGGGCGTATTGGTGGTTTTGAACGCGACTTTGACGACAATGTGATGCGGCGTATCCGCAAGTTTTTAGATGAATTCCCCAAAGTGTGGAAAGAATTTGAAGGCTTGTTGTCTCGCAACCGCATTTTTATGGATCGAACCATTGGCGTTGGTGGCATCAGCGTGGAAGACGCGTTGAGTTACAGCTTCACTGGGCCTAACTTGCGTGCCGCCGGTTTGGACTACGACGTACGGGTGATGAACCCCTACTCTTCCTACGAAGATTTCGACTTCATCATTCCCATTGGCCAATCGGGGGATGTATACGACCGCTTCTGTGTGCGCAATGAAGAAATCTGGCAAAGTTTGAGCATTCTGGAGCAAGCCTACGCCAAATTGCAACAAATGCCCAAGGGTGATTATTTTGCCGAGGTGCCCGAGTTCTATCTGCCTCCTAAGCAAGATGTTTATACCAAAATGGAGGCCCTGATTTGGCACTTCAAAATCGTGATGGGTGAAGTGGATATCCCCAAAGGTGAAGTATACCATGCGGTGGAAGGGGGCAATGGCGAATTGGGATTCTACCTCATCAGTGATGGTGGTCGTCAACCCTACCGCTTACACTTCCGTCGTCCCTGTTTTATTTATTACCAGGCTTTTCCCGAAATGATCAAGGGGTCAATGCTTTCAGACGCCATTCTGACGATGAGTAGCATGAACGTGATTGCGGGTGAATTAGATGCTTAACCAATGATCGAGACAAAAAACATAACTTTTTCACCAGAACGTCTGGCCCAGGTTCAAACGCTGATCAAGCGGTATCCTGAAGGAAAGCAGAAATCGGCCATTTTGCCCATTTTGCACCTGGCCCAAAAAGACTTCGGTTGGATCAGTGTAGAAGTGATGGATTATGTAGCTGAATTGCTCGATATTCAGCACATCGAGGTGTACGAAGTAGCCACTTTTTACACCATGTTCCACGTCAAGCCTGTCGGCAAAAATGTGTTGGAGGTTTGCCGTACCGGCCCTTGTATGCTGGTAGGTTCTGACAACATTGTCAAGTACCTGGAACAAAAGTTGAATATCCAGGATGGGGAAACTACCCCAGATGGAATGTTCACCATCAAAACAGTGGAATGCCTCGGGGCTTGCGGTTACGCACCAATGATGCAAGTGGGTGAAACGTACCACGAGTTTTTGACCGAGGAGAAGATTGACCAACTATTGGAAGCCTTCCGACAAAATGCCACACAGCTATGAGTAGGTTGAAAATATTGACCGAGCACATCCATAAACCGGAGATTACCGGGATTGAAGGATACATCAAAAATGGCGGATACCGTGCCGTAGATAAGGCATTGAAAAAAATGCAGCCAGATGAAGTCACTGAGGAAGTGAAAAAATCTGGCTTGCGTGGTCGTGGTGGTGCGGGCTTTCCAACCGGGATGAAGTGGAGCTTTATTTTTAAAGGCAACGACAAACCACGTTACCTGCTCTGCAACGCCGATGAATCTGAACCAGGTACTTTCAAAGACCGGCTTTTGATGGAAAAAATCCCTCATTTGCTGATCGAAGGTATGATTGTTTCCAGCTTTGCGCTGGGTGTCCGTACCGCTTACATTTATATTCGTGGCGAGTACATGTACATCATGCATATTCTGCAACATGCCATTGATGAGGCATACGCCAAAGGATACCTGGGTGAATACATCCAGGGTACGGGCTTTTCCCTCGATTTGCACGTTCACCCTGGCGGAGGTGCCTATATTTGTGGTGAAGAAACCGCTTTGATAGAATCGCTGGAAGGCAAGCGGGGGAACCCGCGCATCAAACCCCCTTTCCCTGCTGTAGAAGGTTTGTGGGGCTGCCCAACCATCGTCAACAATGTTGAAACCATTTGTAAAGTCCCTTTCATCATCAATGAAGGAGGTGAAACTTACGCCAAAATTGGGATTGGGGCCAGTACTGGTACCAAGTTGATTTCAGCCTGTGGCAACATCAACAAACCAGGCGTATACGAGATTGAACTGGGGATTCCTGTAGAAGAATTCATTTACTCCGACGAATATTGTGGCGGCATCAAGGGCGGGAAACAACTCAAGGCACTCGTGCCCGGTGGATCTTCTGTACCCATTCTGCCCAATCGCCTGATCACCAAAACGGCCAAAGGTGAACCTCGCCTGATGAGCTATGAATCTTTGTCTGACGGTGGGTTCGCCACTGGCAGTATGTTGGGTTCGGGTGGTTTTATTGTTTTTGACGAAGATCAATGTGTGGTGCGCAACACCTGGAATTTCTCCCGCTTTTACCACCACGAATCTTGCGGCCAATGTAGCCCTTGCCGGGAAGGTACTGGCTGGATGGAAAAAATCCTGCACCGCCTGGAACATGGTCACGGCCACATGGAAGACATTGACTTGCTGTGGGACGTACAACGCAAAATTGAAGGCAATACCATCTGTCCGTTTGGGGATGCTTCGGCCTGGCCGGTGGCTGCTGCCATTCGTCACTTCCGCGACGAATTTGAGTGGCACGTCCTCCAGCCTCAGGAAGCTACCCGCCGCAATTATGGTATGGGTCGTTCCGCTGAACCGATTGAACAGGTAACCGCGTAAAAACACCCCATGACTTTAGTCGTGGGATATCCGCCACCCCACGGATTTATCCGTGGGAGGCACCATAAAAAACAACCCATGGCTTTAGCCGTGGGAGAAACTCAACCCATGACTTTAGTCGTGGGAAACTCAACCCATGGCTTTGGCCGTGGGCACATGACAACAAACGATGCCAAAGGTAACCATCGACAACATCACCATCGACGTACCACCCGGTACCACCATCCTGAATGCAGCCAGGATGATCGGAGAAAATGTGCCACCCGCCATGTGCTACTACTCCAAGCTGAAAGGCAGTGGTGGTAAGTGCCGGGTTTGTTTGGTAAAAGTGACCAAATCTTCTGAGCAAAACCCACGGGGGATGCCCAAGTTGGTAGCCTCTTGCTGTACCCAGATTGCAGATGGAATGGTGGTAGAAAACGTCACTTCTCCAGAAGTAATCGAAGCACGTAAGGGAGTAGTAGAGTTGTTGTTAATCAACCACCCGCTGGACTGTCCGGTTTGTGACCAGGCGGGTGAGTGCCATTTGCAGGACCTTTCCTACGAACATGGCGCGGCAACTACCCGCTACGATTTTGGTCGCAGAACATTCGATAAAATTGACATTGGTCCCTATATTCAGTTGCACATGACCCGTTGCATCCTGTGCTATCGCTGCGTTTACACTGCGGATCAATTGACCAATGAACGCCGTCACGGGGTCATCAATCGTGGTGATGCCGCTGAAATCAGCACTTACATTCAAAATGTCATCGACAATGACTTCTCTGGCAACGTCATCGACGTATGTCCGGTGGGTGCACTGACCGATAAAACCTTCCGCTTTAAAAGCCGGGTATGGTTCACCAAGCCGATGAACGCCCATCGCCATTGCGATAAGTGTAGCGGCAAGGTTACCTTGTGGTTTCAGGGTGAAGAAGTATTGCGGGTAACCGGAAGGAAAGACAAATACGGTGAAGTAGATGAGTTCATTTGCAACACCTGCCGTTTTGAAACCAAGCAAAAATCAGACTGGGTGATTGAAGGCCCACGCCGAATCGATACCCATTCGGTCATTGCCCAAAATCATTTGCCTTACGAATTGGATGTTGTTCATCCTCAAATTGAAGCAGCGCAATGATACTCGCATCAGTTATTACTTTTAAGCTTTCGCTAGCGGTGATCCTTTTTGTAATCACCTTGGGCATTGCTGCTTACAGCACTTATTTTGAGCGCAAAGTTGCGGCATTTATGCAGGATCGGATCGGCCCCAACCGGGCGGGCCCCCTGGGATTGTTACAACCCATCGCAGATGGGGTCAAAATGATCTTCAAGGAAGAACACCGCCCAACGGGTTCAAACCGCGTATTGTTTATCCTTGGCCCCAGCATCGCGATGTTGACAGCCTTGATGACCAGTGCGGTGATTCCCTGGAGCCCCAAGTACTTCGAAATCGGGGGGCAAAAATATGCACTACAAATTGCTGACATCAATGTGGGGATCCTTTACATTTTTGGTATCGTTTCTCTGGGTGTTTATGGCATTTTGATCGGTGGTTGGTCTTCCAATAACAAGTATTCTCTTTTGGGTGCGGTACGTGCATCTTCACAAATGATCAGTTACGAATTGGCGATGGGCCTGTCCATCATTCCAATCATTCTGGGCAGTGAGTCCTTGCAATTGAGTGCAATTGTTGATTCTCAACACGAAATCTGGAATGTATTTAAATACCCCATTGGTTTTTTGATCTTCCTGATCTGCGCTTTTGCCGAAACCAACCGTACGCCCTTTGACCTCCCGGAATGTGAAACCGAATTGGTTGGTGGCTATCATACCGAATACACCAGTATGAAACTGGGTTTCTTTCTGTTCTCTGAATACGTCAACATGTTTGCGTCTTCGGCAGTGATTTCCACTCTGTTTTTTGGCGGCTACCACTTCCCGGGCATGAGTTTGTTGCCTGCTGGTATTGCTGTACTGCTAGGTGTAGCGGTGCTTTTTGCCAAAATCGTCTTTTTCATTTTCTTTTTCATGTGGATTCGCTGGACGATTCCACGCTTCCGCTACGATCAACTGATGCGTTTGGGTTGGCAAGTACTGATGCCCCTGGCCATTTTGTTGGTGGTCGTATATGGTGCAATTTTTAGTTTCATCTAAGCAAAACGGGTAAACATGCAATTGACCAATCGTTCCAAACAAGTTTCGAACAAGGAAATGACCTTTACCGAACGCATGTACCTGCCAGCTATCGTTGGTGGCTTACGGGTGACGTTTTCGCATATGTTGAAAAAAGGTGCTACGGTTCAATATCCTGAACAAGTGCGTGAGCATAGCGTCATTTTCCGCGGCCAACACGTACTCAAACGAGATGCCGAAGGGCGTGAAAACTGCACTGCCTGTGGACTTTGTGCGGTATCCTGCCCTGCAGAAGCCATTACAATTGTAGCTGGTGAGCGCCAAAAAGGAGAAGAACACCTTTACCGCGAGGAAAAATACGCGGTAGAGTACGACATCAATATGTTGCGCTGTATCTTTTGTGGTTTGTGCGAAGAAGCCTGCCCCAAAGATGCCATATACCTTACCGACCGGATTGTGGGCTCCAATTACGAGCGCTCCGATTTCATCTTTCACAAAGAAGATTTGGTAGAAAAGGTAGCCCTGGAAGGCCGCATCGACATTAGCAAACGCAAGAAGGACAAATAAAGCACATGGATCAGGTCATTTTTTACGGACTCGCGCTCATCACCATTGTTGGAGCACTGGCTACCATCTTCTCCCGCAATGCCATGTACAGCGTATTAGCCCTGGTGGTTACTTTTTTTGCCATGTCCGGCCTTTACCTACAACTCAAAGCGGAGTTTGTGGCAATCGTGCACATCATTGTATATGCAGGGGCCATCATGGTACTCTTCCTTTTTGTGGTGATGATGCTCAATTTGAATACAGTGAGCACAATCATCCGTAGCAATGTCAACATTAAATGGATAGCCGTTTTGGTTGGTATAAGCATAGCTGGCATTCTGGGTTACGGTACCTATGTTACTACCCTGCCAGTTAGAGGAGACAATACTGCTGAAAATGGTACGGTCAAAGTGCTTGGCAAAATGCTTTTCAACGAGTATTTGTTGCCCTTCGAACTAACCTCCGTCCTGCTCATTGCGACCATGGTTGGGGTAATTGTACTGACCAAAAAAGAAGAATAGTTATGGAAAAAAGTATATTCGATACCGTTCCACTCGAACAGTTTGTGATCCTTAGCCTGATTCTTTTTTGCATCGGGATGATCGGAGTATTGCGCCGCCGCAACATGATTGTGGTCTTTATGTCCATTGAATTGATGCTTAACGCAGTGAATTTGTTGGCAGTAGCTTTCTCTGCTCACCGGGGAGATCCCAGTGGACAAGTGTTTGTCTTTTTTGTAATGGTTGTTGCTGCAGCGGAAGTTGCACTGGGCCTGGGGATTTTAATGATGATTTACCGGAATGTAAAATCGGTAGACATCAATGCCTTGAAGCAGTTAAAATGGTAAATAAGTTGAAAGGTTGACTATCCAGCACTTCGAATTCGCTCAGTGACCGGCTGGTCAACCTTTCAACTCTTCAACTTTTTTTATGGAAAACCTAATTTGGCCTATTGTCGTCTTACCCTTATTGGGGTTTATTGTACTGGGACTTGGGTCTAAAATTTTACCTAAAACCGCAGGAGGAGTATTGGCTTCACTCTTTGTGCTGATACCTTTCTTGTTATTGCTCAGCGATGCTGCTTCAGTTTTCGAACGAGGGTTGATTGAAAAAGCCTTGTTTACCTGGATCAGTTCCTCCACGCTGAATATCGAATTTGCCCATTACCTCGATCCTCTTTCCCTAATCATGATGCTGATCATTACCGGGATAGGTTCTTTGATCCACATCTATTCGATTGGGTATATGCACGACGACCCGAGGTCGAATATCTTTTTTTCCTATCTCAATCTGTTCATTTTCTTCATGTTGCTCCTGATCATCAGCAACAATTACCTGTTGTTGTTTGCAGGATGGGAAGGAGTAGGGCTTTGTTCTTATCTTTTGATTGGGTTTTGGTTCAAAGTGGATGAGTACAATGAGGCAGCCAAGAAGGCATTTGTGATGAACCGAATTGGAGACCTCGGTTTTTTGATGGGTCTGTTTTTGATGTATTACCAATTTGGTTCACTCAACTACAACGTAGTCCTTAACCCTGAGAACCTAAGCCAAGTATCTACCGAAGTCATCACAGCCATTACCTTACTGTTTATAGTAGGTGCTGCTGGAAAAAGTGCCCAGATTCCCTTGTACACCTGGTTGCCCGATGCCATGGCTGGTCCTACCCCTGTATCGGCTCTGATCCATGCTGCGACGATGGTTACTGCAGGGATTTACCTGACCATTCGTAGCCATGCCCTTTTTGACCTCGCTCCATTGAGCATGCAGGTGTTGACTGTGGTGGGATTGGTTACTTCTATTTTTGCGGCAACAATCGGCTTGAAACAAAATGACATCAAAAAGGTCCTCGCCTACTCTACCGTTTCACAGTTGGGTTTGATGTTTTTTGCACTGGGATTGGGTGCCTATGTCGCTGCTTTTTTCCACTTACTTACCCACGCGTTTTTTAAAGCCTTGTTGTTTCTGGGCGCAGGTAGTGTCATTCATGGCTTGGGTGGCGAGCAGGACATCCGCAAAATGGGTGCTTTACGCAAAGTAATGCCCATTACCTTTCTGGTGTTTTTGGTCGGTACACTGGCCATTTCCGGAATTCCACCCTTTTCCGGTTTTTTCTCCAAAGATCAAATCTTGCTGGCAGCCTATGAAAAAAGCCCCTTACTGTTTGCACTGGGAATCATAGCCTCTTTGCTGACGGTATTTTATATGTTCCGCATGTTTTTTTTGGTGTTTTATGGTAAAAGCCGGGTGGATCACGATGTGCTACACCATGCTCATGAATCACCTTTAAGCATGACGATTCCCTTGGGTGCTTTAGCTTTGCTCTCCGTGTTTGGGGGCTTGCTCAACTGGCCAAGCCTGATGGGTGGCAATACCTGGTTGCAACACAATATGGCAGGGGTTTTAGGCATCGAGGAAGGTCATGAGCATCACCATGCTGTTTCGGCCAGCACCGAATGGATGTTGATGGGGATTGTGGTTGCGCTGGTATTGGCAGTCATCGCTTTTGCTTACTCCATATATATAGGTAAAAATACCGTACCAGTTGAAGATGAGGCAGAACAAGGTTTTGGACGGATGCTCAGTCGCAAATATTTTGTAGATGAACTGTACCATACCTTGTTTGTACAACCGATTCAAATGTTATCGGAGTTTTTTGGCCGGATTGTTGATCCCAAAATTTTTGACGGGATCATCAATGGTGTGGGCCAGTCCATCACGGGTGCAGGTGCTTTATTAAAATACATCCAACAAGGCGCGGTAGGTTTGTACCTCTTCGTCTTTGCCCTGGGCATTATCCTCTTGTTGGCATTACAAATCCTGTTTTAACGAAAACGCTCATGCTGACTACACTTTTACTCTTTATACTCATTTTGGGAGGTTTTCTCCTCACGTTGATTCCGGGAACCAACAGCACACGGTGGCAGGCACTTTTTCTTTCGGTGCTCGCTGGTGCTCTGAGCGTTTACATGGCTGCGAATTTTGTGCCAACTGGAGGTGTTCAATTTGAGGCCCAAAGCAATTGGTTGCCCAGTTTGGGAATCACCTATCATGTTGGTGCTGATGGCATCAGTATGGTAATGCTTTTGTTGACCAATTTGTTGTCACCCTTGATCTTCCTATCTACAATCAAACAAGATCTGGAGAATCGTGGGTTGTTTTACGGACTGATGCTGATGATGCAAGGCGCAATGACCGGAGTTTTTGTGGCTCAAGACTTGTTCCTGTATTATATTTTCTGGGAATTGGCCCTTATTCCGGCTTACTTCCTGGTTTTGTTGTGGGGTACTGGCCAACACCGCAAGACCTCAATCAAGTTTTTTATCTACACATTACTGGGTAGCCTGTTGATGCTGGTGGCCATTATCTTTTTAAGCCAACAATGGAGCCCAGCTTCTTTTGATGTTTCCAAGGTATATGAAGTGGACCTTAGCCCGGAAGCAGCAAGTTTTGTCTTTTTGGCATTCATGTTGGCTTACGCTATCAAAATTCCACTTTTCCCTTTCCATACCTGGCAACCAGATACCTATACTGAGGCACCCACTGCAGGAACAATGTTGCTTTCGGGGATTATGCTAAAGATGGGTTTGTACAGCATTATTCGTTGGGTTTTACCAGTTGTGCCTGGTGCAGTACAAGCACATGGCCCCTGGGTGATTGCTTTGATTGTGATTGGTGCGGCTTATGCCAGTGTTATTGCCATCCAACAAAAAGACCTGAAACGTTTGTTTGCCTACTCATCCATTGCTCACGTAGGGCTGATTGCTGCGGGTATTTTGACCATGAGTAGTGAGGGCTTGACGGGTTCTATCTTACAAATGTTTGCTCACGGTGTCAATGCAATCGGTTTATTTTATGTATGTGCCATTTTGATGGACCGTACCCAGACCAATGATATTGCTTCACTGGGAGGGATTCGCAATCTTGCCCCCTGGTTTGCAACCACCTACTTTATTGTTTTGCTGGGTAGCGTGGCCTTACCTTTAACCAATGGTTTTCCAGGGGAATTTATGCTACTCTCTTCTTTGTTCAATCAAAACTGGGTTTGGAGTTTGGTCGCTGGCTCAGGGGTTATCCTCGGGGCAGTGTATATGTTTAAATCTTACCAAGGGGTGATGTTGGGGGAAACCAAAGTCAACACTTTTGCTGATTTGGACTTGTGGGAAAAACTGGTTTTGGTTCCCATTGTTATCGCGATCATTTTGATGGGTTTGTTGCCAGGTTTAATTACCCGGATTGCCCAACCCTCTATTGATCAATTGTTGCAATCACTTTGAAAACGACCCATTAAACATAAGGTATGTATCCGATCATTATACTTTCACTGGCGGGCATTTTGTCCATGTTCATTGGGGCATATAAATTAAAAAAACTGGCCCTGCCTGCCGTTTTGTTGGCTACATTGGCTGGTTTTGTTGCCAATTTTCTGCCGCAGAACTTGCAAGACGCACCTGCTTATTCAGGCATGTTAAAGTTTGACAGCTTCGCCGTCAATTTTTCCGCCGTCTTAATGGGCATTACTTTGGTCATTTTGATCCTGAGTCGCCGCTATTACCGTGACACTACTGAACACCTCGGGGATATTTATGCCTTGTTCCTGTTTTCAGTTGTAGGAGGTATGATTATGGTAGGCAGCTACAACCTGGTGATGTTCTTTGTTGGGTTGGAGATCCTGTCCATACCTTTATATATATTGGCCACTAGCGAAAGAAACAATTTACTTTCCAATGAAGCTGGATTGAAGTATTTCTTGATGGGCTCCTTTATCACCGTATTCCTGCTGCTAGGGATGGTACTGATGTATGGGATGAGCGGTAGTTTTGATTTTGGTGCCATTAGCAACTATTTAAGTAGTGTACCACAAACTGCACCCCTGGTCAAGTTGGGTGTCATGCTCATTATGATTGCCTTCATTTTTAAAATTTCAGCAGCCCCTTTCCACTTTTGGGCACCGGATGTTTATCAAGGTTCTCCTGCAGTAATCATGCTATTTATGTCTACAGTGGCAAAAACTGCTGCGTTTGGAGGTTTTCTACGTTTTTTAACCCAGGCAATTGCCCCTATCGAAGGCAACTTCACTCCATTGCTGGCGGTATTGTCTGCATTGACGATGACCATAGGTAATTTGATGGCCCTAAACCAAAATAACCTGAAACGTTTGTTGGCCTTTTCCAGCATTGCCAATGCAGGTTATGTGATGCTGGCACTGGTTGGTCTGGGCGCCAACTCCGCCTCTACCGTACTGTATTATATGTTGGTTTATTCCATTGCCAACGTGATTGCCATTGCGGTGTACCTTACGGTTAAAGAAAGTTTGGGTTCCGGGGCTGTTGACGGGCTGAAAGGTTTGTATCAAACCAAACCACTCCTAACCTTTTGCCTCGTATTGGCGATGCTTTCACTCGCTGGAATCCCGCCCTTGGCCGGGTTCATCGGCAAATACGCTGTTTTTGTAGATGCGCTCCATAACGGTTACGCTTGGTTGGTAGTGCTGGCTGCATTAAATTCGGCCATTGGTATCTTTTACTATTTTAAGGTAATGCGCACTGCATTTCAGCGTGCCGAAGAAGGTCCAGTCACAGTACCATACGTACTGGGGTATTCAACCGTTTTAGTGATCTGTACCCTAGTTTTGTTGGTGTTGGGCATTTTCCCCAATGTCGTTTTAAACGGATGGTAAGCCCCTGTTATGTTACCTGAATGTCGACCAAATAAAAAATCTTGTATTTTTTACAAATAATAAAATCTACTGTATAAAGGGCAAAATGCGGGCATTTTGCCCTTTTCTTATTGTATTTTCAACACTATCAAAACTTTACCCATCAAATTATAGCACTTGTTGTGTTTTCTTCCACGTTTAAACATCTTTATTATTGTCATAAGGTGTGCAAAGCCCTATTTTCCGGGAAATTTTATACTTGCAAAGAATTATCTTTTGTTTATCTTCACGGCTGTGAACACTTCCTTCCCACGTTTTCTATTGGTAAAACATTTGTTAACTAAAAAATAATTTTTTCTAAAATCCTGATTAGCCATGAGTAAATCGACAAAACCAGCTGCGAGTGCAGCCAAAAAAGCTGAGTCTGGACAATTCAGCCGCGTTTTCGCTTATCTTATTATTCCGATCCTGTTGGTCGTGGCCATTTTAATTTTCAACTATGTTCTGGGAGCTGCCGGTAACTTCGAGAACGGTGACCGTAATGGACACCCAAAACCAGGCAACTATCTTGGGATGATGTACAAAGGTGGTACCCTGGTACCCGTACTGATGGCCAACTTCCTTTTGGTAATTGCTGTGTTTATTGAGCGCTTTTTGACCATCACTGCTGCTAGTGGTAAAGGTTCGATTCCTTCTTTCGTAAAGAAAGTACAGTCTTTCCTTTCCAATGACAACGTAGCATCTGCAATCGCAGAGTGTGACAAGCAAAGAGGTTCTGTAGCCAATGTTGTTAAAGCTGGTTTGGGTAAATACCAGGAAATGGCAACTACAACCGAAGCTTTGGACCGCGACCAAAAAGTACTGGCTATCTCTAAGGAGATCGAGGAAGCAACTTCTCTGGAAATGCCAATGTTGGAAAGAAACCTGGTTATCCTGGCAACCATCTCTTCGATCGCAACACTGTTGGGTCTGTTGGGTACGGTAATCGGTATGATCAAGGCCTTCTCCGCTTTGGCAACTGCTGGTGCTCCTGACGCCGTTGCACTGTCTTCAGGTATCTCTGAAGCCTTGATCAACACAGCCCTGGGTATCGGTACTTCAGCCTTTGCGATCATTTTCTACAACTTCTTTACAACCCGTATCGACGGTATGACTTATGCCATCGATGAGGCCGGCTTCAGCATCGCTCAAACTTTTGCTGCTAAGCACAAGTAATTTTTTTTAAAAAAAATTGCTCTGCCACACACCACTTTGTAGCTAGCCTGCATCTAGGTAAGTAGAGCATTTTTAAAAAGAAGTATTATGGCCAAAATTAAAGTTGCTCGGAAAAGCACGGCAATTGACATGACGGCGATGTGCGATGTAGCGTTTCTTCTGTTGACCTTCTTCATTCTTACCACGAAGTTCCGTCCATCAGAAGTTGCCGAAATCAGCATCCCTGCTTCAACTGCTCAGATTCCGGTGCCAGACAATAACATTTTGCTGATTCAGGTAAACAAAGAGGGACAGGTTTACATGGGGGTTGATGATCAAAACACCCGTAACCGAGCCCTTCCCAAAATTCAGTCTGAGTTTGGGGTACAGTTTACCGAAGCACAAGCAAAAGTTTTCAGACTGCTGGATGCCTTCGGGTTACCCATCAGTCAGCTTCCTGGCTTGCTCTCCATGGAAAGCAATGACAGGGCGAAAGCCAAGCAGGCGGGGCTCTCTTTGGAGGTGGTTCCACCAAACCAAAGTGAATTCATGCGGCTAGTGGAAATTTACCGCTTTGCCAATGAGGAACAACGAATTGAAGATGGACGTCCACCTGAAGATCGTATGAAAATTGCGATCAAAGCGGACAAAGAAGCTGATTATGAAATTGTAAACGAAGTAATCGCTCAGCTTCAATTCAAAAAGATCAACAAATTCAACTTGATTACTTCCTCTCGTGGCGCTGGTGATTCCGGTGAAGCAAAGGAATAAATCGAAGGTAACCTAATTTATAAGTCCATAAAAGCGCTACAGCCATGGCAGAAATGAACATCCCTGAAAAGGGTGGGAAAGGCGGAAAAAAGCGATCTAAAAAGCAGTCAACCCGTGTGGATTTGACTGCGATGGTTGACTTGGGGTTCCTTCTGATTACTTTCTTCATGTTGGCTACAACTTTCAGCAAGCCTAAGGCAATGGAAGTAAACAAGCCTGCTAAGGAAGAAGACCAAAAGGTAGAAGAGAAGCCAATCAAGCAATCAAAAACCTACGCCATCGTTTTGGGCAAACGCGACATGGTATATTGCTATGTGGGTGCCGACGATGATCCGAGTGTAAAAGTGGACAGTGTTACTTTTTCTCGTTCTGGATTGCGTTCGATGATTGTAGATCGTCAAAAAGCAGTACAAGAACAGTGGGGTAACAAGGACGAATTGTTCGTGATGATCAAACCACTTCCTGAGTCGAAATACCGCAACATGGTAGACATTCTGGATGAAATGGCCATAACCGGTGTAAAACGTTACGCCATTATTGACGAATTCAATCCAATTGACTCCCTGATTGCTGTTCAATCTGGAAACCGTTTGCGTCCCAAAAAAGGGTTTACATCCCTTGAAAAATAAGTAACTCATTCCTTAAATGATTCTTTCATGAACCAAGACAATGCAACTGGATTTGTCGGTGATATCATGAAGGCGGATTTGGATGACCTGATCTTCCAATACCGGAACAGGAGTTATGGCGCGTATCAATTGCGTAAGGCATACCATAGACGTATGACACGCGCAACCATACTGGCTATACTCTTCTTTGCTCTTGCAGCAACACTTCCGAGTATTATTTCGGCCATCAAAAGCAGTATTCCTGAAGACGAAACGTTAAACGTCGAGGTACAGCTTACGGAACCGCCATCACTCGATAAAAAGAGTGAGCCACCACCGCCACCACCACCACCGCCGCCACCACCAGCTAGACCAACCATTGCCTTTACTATTCCGGTAGTAAAAAAGGATGAGGAAGTTGCGGAAGAAGTACCACCACCGATGGTAGAGGACCTCAAGGACAAAGAAATTGGGGTAAAAGACATCGAAGGTAGTAATGATGCTCCACTGGAAGGTACCAATGACTTGGATATTCCAGAAGCGGCACCTGAAGTGGTTAAGCAAGAAGAAAAAGCACCACCACCCACCCAAGAGGTGTTCAAAGTGGTAGAACAGATGCCTTCTTTCCCTGATGGCCAGGCCGCTTTGCTTCGTTATCTTGCCCAAAACATCGAATATCCAACCATTGCGAAGGAGAACGGTGTAGAAGGGATGGTAGTTGTGCAATTCGTAGTAGAACGGGATGGTTCTATTGCTGGTGCTCAGGTAGTCAAAGGTATTGGAGCAGGTTGCGATGAGGAAGCCTTGCGCGTTGTGCGCGGCATGCCTAAATGGCAACCAGGTAAACAACGCGGACAACCTGTTCGGGTTCAGTTTAACCTGCCAATCCGCTTCAAACTTGAGTAAATCAAGGTGTTGAAAAGTTAAAGGTTGAAGAGTTGAAGAGTTAAACGACTCTTCAACTCTAACTTTTCAACTCTGAACTTTTCAACCCGACAACAAAAATGAACCTTCTTCGTATTGCGTTTTTGTCATTGTTTGGACTAGCCTATATCCTCGCCGGCGTATTTGTCCTCAAAACAAAACCTATTAGTCCTTTTGCTGTGAACACCTTGCTCGGTGTAATCTTTGTGGCGTATGGTGTTTTCCGCATTGTAAGGCAGTTTTTTACATCCAAAGAATCTGAGGAAAAAGATGATGCTTGATCTTTCAGCTTATAATATCTCGATCATCGTGAAATCACTATCTATGCGTTGGTTTGTCATTGTTTCCCTTGCTTTATTCGTTTCCTTTGGATGTAGCAACCAAGGTAATTCGCCTGAAGATGGCGCTACCTTTGGTAAAATTCGTATCCTAGCCGATGAAAGCCTGTTTCCCCTGGTTATTGCAGAGGAAGAAATGTTTGAACACAACTATAATCGAGCTCAGCTAGACATAAAGTACTTGCCAGGAATCCAGGCGATGAACGAATTCCTTAAAGATACTGCCCGCACCATAATCAGTGCACGATCACTAACCCCTGAAGAAATTGCCTATTTGAAAAAACTGGATTCCAGGCCCATTACCAACCAAATTGCTACTGATGCGGTGGCATTTATGGTTCATCCCAATAACCCTGATACAGCGCTGACTTGTGAAAGTATTCTTAAAGTTTTGAAAGGTGATGTTACATCATGGGACCAATTGAGTCCAAATAATCGAAGTGGAAACATCAATCTGGTGTTTGACAATCAAAATTCCAGCACGGTTCAATTCGTCATGGATATGATCAAACTCAAAAAACTACCAGCAAACGCCTACGCTTTGAAAGATAATCCTTCCGTGGTGGAATATGTGGCCAAACATCCCGGCGCACTGGGAATCATTGGCTACAGTTGGATCAGCGATTATGATGATCCACTGGGTAAGAAGTTGCGGTCGGAGGCCAAATTGATGGCTGTATCCGTTTGTGAAGGAGACAATGCGGCTAAACCTTATAAGCCTTACGCAGCAAACATGATTGATAAATTGTATCCCTTTCGCCGGGATATTTTCATCATTACGCGGGAAGGTCGTTCAGGGTTAGGTACTGGTTTTGCGTCGTTTATTGCAAGCGATATCGGACAACGTATCATCCAAAAAGCAGGCATTCCACCTTATTACAAGCTGGAATACAACATTGAATTGAGGTCGGAACCATTTAAATTAGAAAAATAAGCAAGTAATTGCAAACCATTCAAAATTCATCGGCAATGAAGAAACTTGTGTTGTGGTCTGTATTCATTTTGGTTTCGCAAGGAGCATTTGCGCAAACCGTGGCGGAAATCCAAAAGATGATGTCTGATGAAAACATCTCCGGTGCCCGCAAAATGGCCAGAGAATTGATCAAAAAGGAGCCAACCAATGGTGATGGTTATTACTATTTGGCAGAAACCTTTTACTTTGACGAGGCTCAAGACTCGGCAGCCTTTTGGTACAATAAAGGCGTGGCTTTAGCACCAGAATCTCCAGCACCCCACATTGGTGTTGGGAAAATTGCTTTGGATAAGGGCTTGGTACAAGATGCTGAAAAATCATTTGGACGCGCCTTGCGCTTTGTCAAGAAAAAGCCTGCTGAAGCCTATGCCTTGATTGGCAGCGCTTACCTGACTTGCCAAAAGCCCAATTCTGGAAAAGCTTTGGAAAACTTTACACTTGCTCGTGACAATGACACCAAAAACCCACGCTACTTTATGTTGCTTGGTGATGCATTGGTAGCTGCGGACAAGATTGGTGAAGCGCAAACCAACTATACTTTTGCCTCTGAAAAGGACAAAGAAAACCCTGAAATCCTGATGAAAATCGCTCGTACTTACCTCAAGAGCGGGATTCAGGATGTTGGTCAAAAGAACCTGGAAGACATCATCGCCAAGTTTCCGAGCTACGCTCCTGCGTACAAGGACCTTTACGAGATTTATTTTGGGAAACAGCTTTATACCAAAGGTACGCCCCTGCTTTCCAAATATGTAGAACTGGTGGGTAGTGATATTGACGCTCGTGCTCGTTTGGTAAGATTTTTGACTGCACTGGCGAAAGACTACGACCGTGGTGCCACCGAAGCCAAAACGGTACTGGAGCAAGATCCAACCCGGGTAGAAATGTACCGTTGGTTGGCTTGGACAGGGTACGAAAAAGGGGCCAAAAATACCAACAAGGACGAGGCAATGGCCATGTTCAAAGAATCATTTGAAGCTTCTAAAATGTTCTTTGAAAAGGATCCTGGTCGCAAAAAAGTCTCCAGTGATTATGAGTATTATGCCAAAGCTGCCATAAAAGTCGGAGAATTGGATATTGCAGCCCAAAATTTCTACAAAGTCATTGAGCTGGACAGCACCAAAACCGATTTCTACGATGTAATTGGCAAAATGTATTTTGATGCCAAGAAGTTCCAGGAAGCGCTGAACGCTTACTCTACCAAAATCACCAAGGTAGCTCCCAACAACCAGGATTTCTTCTACATTGGCACCTGTCAAATGCAGTTGAAGAACTTCGCACTGGCCGATTCTGCTTACCGCAAGGTGAATGAACTGAATCCAACCTATGCAGCAGGCTGGTACACCCGTGCGCGGATCAACGTGAACCTGGATCTTGAAAACGAGAAAAAAACCATGGCCAAGCCATACTATGAAAAATACCTGGAATTGATGGCTCCATCTTTGGAGAATCCAGACCAGCGTACCAAGGCAACCCTGATGACTGCGCTGGGTTATTTGGGAGAATACCACGCCAAGTATGCTGATCCAGCAGATTACCCCAAAGCGTTGGAGTATTTTGAAAAGATCGCAGTGCTTGATCCAACCAATGAAAGTGTCAAATCGACCATCAACAATATCAAAGAAGCGATGAAGAAATAAGGGTTCTTCAAAGCGAAAAAAAGAGAAGGGTTCTGGAAATGCATTTCCAGAACCCTTTCTTTTTGCTGTTTGCGTTTGTTTTTATCCCAGTAAGGAAACTACCTGAGCAACAACGTTATCTGCGGTAAAGCCAAATTTTTCATCCAACACCTTGTACGGTGCAGAATATCCAAAATGGCTCAAGCCCCAAACCTTACCCCGGGTACCCACCAGCCCACGCAGGGTAACTGGCAAACCAGCAGTAAGCCCAAAAGTGGGTACATTTGAAGGCAATACCGTTTCTTGATAGTCTACTGTTTGAGTGCGGAACAGTCCTTCAGAAGGTGCAGAAACAATGCGTACTTTCAAACCTTTTTCTTCACTCAATATCTTGGCTCCAGCAACCAGGGTGGCTACTTCAGAACCATTGGCTACCAAAATCACATCCGGTGTACCCGCACAATTTTGCACGATATAAGCACCGCGTTCAGCCTGGCTAGCCTCGGCAAAACGGCTGGATGCCGCGGGCAGGTCATTGATGTTCTGGCGGGACAAGATCAAACCAGAGGGCGAATCCTGATTTTCCAGGGCCAATTTCCAGCAGATGGTGGTTTCATGGCTATCGGCAGGCCGCAAGGCCAACACGCCATTTTTGCCCGAGTGGTTTTTCAATTGCTCCAACAAACGCAATTGTGCTTCCTGCTCGATTGGCTGGTGCGTAGGCCCGTCCTCCCCTACCCGGAAAGCATCGTGGGTCCATACAAAAATCACCTGCTTTTCCATCAGGGCGGCTACCCGAATCGCAGGCTTCATGTAGTCCGAAAAAGCAAAAAAAGTTGCACATACCGGAATCACTCCACCGTGCAAAGACATACCGATCGACAAGGCAGCCATGGTCAACTCGGCGACCCCGGCCTGCAGGAATGAACCCGAAAAATCACCTTTGGTAAACGCGGTGGTTTTTTTCAGGAAGCTATCTGTTTTGTCAGAGTTGCTCAAGTCTGCTGAGGCCACAATGAGGTTTTCTACCTTTCCGGCCAGGTAAGCCAATACATTACCGGATGCGTTACGGGTAGCGTCATTTTCTTTTTGGGCAATTTCACCCCAGTTGATTTCTGGTAATTTTCCACTCAACCAGGTAGAAAGTTTAGCCGCTTGGGCAGGATTAGCTTGCTCCCAGCTTGCAAATTTTGCCTTACGCTCCGCTGCCGCTTTGCGCTTTTGGTCCAAAATGCCCGCATAGTATTCGGCTACATCAGGGAAAATCTGGAAAGGATTGTTGGGGTCACCACCCAACCCTTCAATGGTTTTGGTAAAAGAGGCTTTGGATTGCCCCAGGGGTTTACCGTGCAATTCCACTTCACCTTCAAATGCCGAACCATCTTCTTTTTTCACCCCTTTACCCATAATGGTTTTGCCGATGATCAGCGAAGGGCGATCGGTTTCGGCAATGGCAGCCTTGATCGCAGCGCGCAAAGCGTCGTGATCGTTGCCAACCACGGTTTGTACATGCCAATGCCAGGATTCGTATTTTTTGGCGGTATCTTCATTGGTTACTGCATCCACTTCCGTGGAGAGTTGAATGTCATTGGCGTCGTAAAACATCACAATATTGCCCAAACCAAGAAAACCAGCAATGCGGCCAGCGCCTTGCGAAATTTCCTCCTGGACTCCGCCGTCCGAAATGTAGATGTAAGTTTTATGTGCTACTTCTTCTCCAAAACGTTGAGCCAGGAAACGCTCAGCAATGGCCGCGCCAATACCAAAGGCATGTCCCAAACCCAATGGTCCGGAGGTATTTTCAATCCCCCGTTCAACGTCTACTTCCGGGTGTCCGGGAGTTGGACTTCCCCACTGGCGAAAATTGCTGATTTCCTCCAGGGTAAAGTTGCCCAACAAGGCTTGTTGCCCGTATAACATGGCTGACATGTGCCCGGCATCTAGAAAAAACCGGTCGCGCAGGGGCCAGTGCATGTCACTTGGATCGTATTCCAAAAACTCGGAATAAAGAATATGGGTAAAATCAGCACCACCCATGGGGCCACCAGGGTGACCAGACTGTGCTTTTTCCACCATCGCAGCCGACAGGATACGAATGTTGTCGGCAGCCCGCAGAGAAAGGTTATTTGCCATAACTTTAATTGATAGCAGTTTGTGTGTTAATTGTTTGTTTATTAAAAAGAATCGGCCAAAGATAAGCAACGTGTTTGGAAAAAACAGGAAAAGGAAAGCGATTTTGCGCCCTGGCCAAGAACACAGAAAAATTAAGTTCCCAAATTTTTGTTATTTAAGTTGGTTCTTGAAGAGCAAAACCCCAATCCCATGCTGTTTCCAATCCTGGCGCAGAGGTTTTGGCACTGTATTATTGATGCTGCATGCCCCCAGAATGATATCGCAGTCGCCATCCTGATCCACATCGCCTTTATCCATCAGCAACCAATTGGCTTTGTCTCCCAGGGGAAAGGCCTGCGCTTTGAATTTCAGATTTCCCTGGTTCCTAAATACGACAAAACCGCCCAGTGGTTTTTGTGCATAATCGGGGAAATAGGAAGTACAAGCCAAATCAAGGTTGCCATCCTGGTCAAAATCTTCTGCCAGTACTTTTCCTGCCCCATGCATTGGCAAAAATTTCTTTTCCACAAAATATTGGTCGCCCTGATTCAGTAAAATGCGAATTCCATGGTAGCCTTTCAAAGCATAGCTGTAATCATAATTGTCCCCAGCCGAGTGGATGAGGTCAAGTTTTCCATCCTGATTCATGTCGGCAATCTCCAAGTAGCTGGATCCGTAGATGGGTAAAAAACGAGCTAGCAATCGAGGATCAAATACTCCTTTCCCAAGGTTTTTGAACCAAATTATCTTTTCGTCACCCTGACTGAGGAGTGCGACGATGTCTTGTTTGCCATCCTGGTCCAGATCAACTACATGAGCCACCCGGGCACCCGGGCCATTAAAAAGCTGGTATATTTTACTTTTTCCATCCGGGCTTGTTTCATGCCAACTCAAAGCACCAGTGTAATGCCCAAATTCACTAATGGCAAAAGCTTCACCCTTGTCCTCCTTTTTGTCAAAAGAGGCAAACTGCACGGGGCGATTCAGTGAATTCACCAAAGTGCGCAGGACTTTCCAACGCCCTGCTTTTTTTCCAATTTCGATTAGAGCACCCGAGTAGGCATCATTGGGGTCCATTTTTCCCATCAACAACAATTGAAG
The DNA here is from genome assembly GCF_033763495.1 of Haliscomenobacter sp. Classification (GTDB taxonomy): domain Bacteria; phylum Bacteroidota; class Bacteroidia; order Chitinophagales; family Saprospiraceae; genus Haliscomenobacter. Next base: position 56,314 of record NZ_JANRKL010000204.1, read on the forward strand.
TTGGCCATTTTGAGTGATGTCGATATCACTGGCTGAGGATGGAGTGAACAAAGAATCCTGAAGTTCCTGTTTGGGCCCATTGAACAAATACAGCTTCCCTTCCCGCTGCCCTGCAACGAGGATGTTCTGCGCCGGAAAATATTTCACCAAGGAAAAATTGGGGTTTTCCCCTGGGGATTGCCACAAAATTTGTGGTTTGAATTGTTGGCTGTCTAGCATTATGGGTGAAGCGCCCTGAGAAGGTTCTATTTTTTCAGGAGCATTTTTGAGGTAATAGGCTACAATTTTGCTCCAATCTTTTTTGCTGATCATTGGTTTCAGGGGCAAACCACCTTTTTCCAGAATGGTCTGGTATTCCTCCATATTTAACTCCTTAAAGTCCGGATCGGCGACCCCCATCCGGATGGCCATTTGGGGTAAAACCCCCATTTCCCAACCCTTTTTGTCCACCAGGTCGGGCTTCGGAAACAAATGGCATGCCCCACAGTACAATTCTGCAAGTTTTTGTTCCTGGTCTTTTTGATCACAAGCGGTATTGGTCCAAACCAAAACAAGAAAACCAACAAATACTACAATTGAAAAGGTATTAAGCTTAGTCAACGTTTTAGATTTAACTTTTGAATTAAAATTTAATTACGCGTTTTTTACCACTAAAATCATACAAGGTTACCTCCTGAGTAGTTTTAGGAAGTACCATTTTTCGAGCGGATTGAGATAAAAATCCAGCTCCCTGATACAGTTCATAAAACAAGGTTTTTCCATCACCGAGTTTTACTTCAGCCCGCGCATCGTTTTGGGTGTAGGCCAACAATTTTGGACTTGAGTTATGGGGAGAAAACACTTGTAATGGCCCTCGGTTTTGGCTGGCTACAAAATACAACTCGCCCTTGGCACTACTCAATTGCACCAAACTTTTGGCATCGCCAGGCACATAAAATCCAGACTGTTGCAAGGAGCAATTTTTAAATCCACCTTTGCCATCTCCCAATAACAACAAGCCATTTAAGGCGTCACAATGCCCGGTAGTTACTTCCATGCCATAATCGTTGCCCACACAAAGGGCGTCGACCTGCCCATCAGCATTCCAGTCTCCGGCAAGCATGCCATAAATTGGGGCCAACTGAGCTGTAGTCGGCAGGGCCTCTATTGCAAATTTTCCTTTGCCTAGGTTGCGGATAAAGCTGCTTTGCAAATAGGTAGCAGTTAGGTGGAGCGGTTTAATGGTTGGAAAATTGCTCAAATATTGACTCATGTTGATTTGGGCAAACTCGGCGTGCATCAAGTAACTCCGCTTGCTCAGGATCAATTGTTTGTCCATGTCCAGGCGGTTGTGATAAGGGAATTCCTCTGGTTTACCTTTTTGATTGGGGAAAAACACCGAAGGAATCACATCATAGCCCTCGTTGCCGTCGAAATCTGCGGCGTATACGCCCAGGGGCTGTTGGGGAGAGGCTTTGAATAGGGTGTTCAACCCCAGGTTGCCCGCCAGGTAGTCAATATCCCCATCGGCATCAAAATCCGCTCCGACCAGGCTATTCCACCATCCTGGGTAGTTTTCCAGTCCACTCCCTTTTGTTGCATTGCTCAACTTCCCCTGATTGTTTTTAAACAGGGTAAGCGGCATCCATTCTCCGGCGAGCATCAAATCCACCCAGCCGTCCTGGTCGTAATCCGTCCACAAGGCATCGCACACCATGCCCAAATCATTCAATTGGGGGGCAACTTGATCATTTGCCAGCACGAATTTGGGCTTTCCTGCTTGGCTTTCATTGCGCAATAAATAACTGCTCTGAGGTTTGGGGTATTCCTTGTGTTTGGCGCGGCCACCAATAAAAAGGTCTAAATCACCATCCCGATCATAATCAGCTGCCCGGACGCAGGATCCACTTTTGAGGAAGGAAGGCAGGGCCCCCACTGCCGGACTGAATTTCCCATCATTATTAAGGTATAAAACATCCTGATAGGAAGGTTCCTCAGCAGGGTATTCCACCCCACCTCTGACCGAGTACAAATCCTGGTCGCCGTCCTCATCCACGTCAAAAAACAAAACGCCCAGGTCTTCGCCACGTTTGTCCCGGCCATCGGGCCCTTCCAACAAATCTTGTTCCGAAAAAGTACCATCTGGTTTCTGGATAAAGAAACGCCCTTTGCGGAAGTGCCCAGCTGATACAAAGAAGTCATCAAGTTGATCCCCATTGACATCAGTAACCGCAAGGCCAGGGCCATATTGGGATAGTTTGTGGGGCAAAAGAGGTTGCAGGTTAAAATCGATGAAATCTGTTTCGGTATGTACGTAATTCACTCCCGCTTTGGCAGTTACATTGTTGAACCAGGGTTGAATTGGTGGCGGTAGAGGTGGTGCTTGATTGAGTTTGGCATCCCGGTAGCTGATGTCCAGCACTTGATTGGCCTTGACTTGATTCAGTACTTGTTGTTTTTGATTGGGCCAGGTGATGATCACTTTATCCACCACTTCATTTTTGCCCAAACCAAAATGCGCCAGGGCCTGCATCGAAGAAAGGTAGCCCCGATAGATGCTGTGCTCCCAAACTTGTTTTTGCTTGTCGCCGTATTGGATTTCCACCCAGGCCCCCAAGCCCATGGGGTTCAGGGAATCGCCATGTAATTTTATGGATAACCACCCATTGGTGCGATCCCCGCGGTCATCGTCCGGTGCCCCCACGATGGCATTATTCCGAAAAATCGACGCCGGATCATTGATGTTGTTCACGACATAATCCAAATCGCCATCATTGTCCAAATCCCCATAAGCCGCACCATTGGAAAAGGAGTTTTCGGTAATCCCCCATTTTTCACCCATGTTTTCAAAAGTCAGATCACCACGGTTGCGAAACGCATAGTTTTTGAGTTTGACCGAAGGAATGTTGTCGTTCAAAAAACCGGGCGAAGCATAAGTGTTGGCGTTGGAGTTGTAATCTGCAAAGTCTAGGTCGGTTACATCTTTAGGGAAACCATTGGTAATGATCAGATCGCGATAACCATCCTGATCAAAATCTGCCGAAAGGGGCGTCCAACTCCAATCGGTTGAACTCACCCCAGCAAACATGGAAATTTCGCTGAACACGGGGGTGTTGGTTCCTGGAGCATTTCCCTGGTTAAGTTGAAGGGTGTTGCGCACATATTGGTGCACATATTTGAATTCTTCGAAATTCTGAAAGGTGTTGTAGTTGTTGGCGGGCAGCATGGTTTTGCGCCGGTAGTTGTCCTCGGGCATCATATCAACAGCAAGGATGTCCACCAGACCGTCGTTGTTCAGATCAACCACTTCGTTGCCCATTGCAGAGTAAGAAGTGTGTTTGAGGTATTCTCCCAATCGGTCGGTGAAGGTACCATCCTGATTGTTGATGTAGAGGTGATCGTTGGTAAGGTAATCATTGCTCACATAGATGTCTTTCCAGCCGTCGCGGTTCAGGTCGGTGATATTGATGGCCAGGCCAAAACCTTCACCTTTGATGCCTGCGGCCAAGGAAACATCGGTAAACACGGCATGTTTACGCACAGGATCCCAGTCGTTGCGGTACAGTTTATCGTGGTTAAAAGAGATCGAGTCAGGATTGCGGGTGTGGAATGAATTGGCTGAGAGGTTGTTGTTGTTCCTGCCTTTGCGCTGGTGGTTCACGGCAAGGTATAGGTCCTGGTCACCATCGTTGTCGTAATCCAAAAAGGCGCAAGCCGTAGTATGTGCGGTATCGGCAATGCCGTATTCCGGAGCCATTTCTTTAAAGGTGGGAATACCGTTTTTGTCGTTGCCCTGATTGACGTAAAACAAATTGGCCCGACGAGGCCCGGGCGAGTAAGTCATACAGGCCACGTAGATATCCATGCGGCCATCGTAGTTGAGGTCGGTAATGGCCACCCCGGATTTCCAACGCTCCTTCCCTCCTACGCCGGCTGTGGCCGTGATGTCTTCAAACTTCCAATCGCCTTTATTAAGGTATAACTTGTTTTCAACCTGATTGCCGGAAAAGAACAAATCCTGCAAGCCATCCTGGTTAAAATCCGCGATACCTACTCCCCCACCATTGTAGATGTACTCATAGGTCATGATGTTGAAGGAATCGTTGTCGGAGATGGTGTTGGTGAAGCTTACTCCCGTTTTTTGAGGGGACAGTTGCTCAAATTGATTTGAATTGCTGTTTTTGCAACCCAAAATGAAAAGAGATAGAATAAGAAGTATGTATAAAAATCTCATCGCCCGTTGGTTTATGGTAAGGCATTGTGCGCTAAATTCTACCTGAGCTTAAGAACCAAATATTAAGCCAACGTAAAATGTACTCCCCTTTAGGGCAGGGGGGGGGCTTAAGCTCCAGTATAGTCTTGCGCGCAATGCCAAAAATGGGAATCCCCCTTTTTTACCGCCGCAAGATAAATGCCTTTTGCTTTATTCTGAGCCAGCTCGAAAAGATTCTCTATTATTCTGAAAAAATTTTTTTTTGCATTTTTTCCGATGCCCAAGCCGCAATCGTTTGCACTAAAACGTTGATCTGGTAAGGCTTTGGGGATTCCATTATGTTTTTGGGGAAATGGCATTTCGTTGCACTTAAAATAAATATTTTCAACAAAATGCCAAATTTTATACCAAAACACTATTTTTGATGCATTATTCTTAAGTTAACGCTTTAGTAACATTGTGGTAATCGGGTTTGAATTACATTCTTATTTAACCAATCTTAAATTCTGCTAGTTCATGAAAAACAGCTATTCAGCTCTACTTCAGAGGCTTGCCGTATTCCTGCTGCTGTGCTTGCCGGCCATTGCAGTCATGGGACAACGGACGATCAGTGGAAAGGTCACTGACACCAATCGAGAAGGCCTTCCTGGAGTTAACGTTCTGCTAAAAGGTACTGCGACCGGTGTAGTTACCGAATTAGATGGTACCTTCTCCATGGAGGTGCCCAGCACCGGAGGCGCTCTGGTGGTCAGCTATGTGGGTTACCGCACCCTTGAGGTGGCACTGGACGCACAAAGCGCTTACAACATCACTTTGGAAGAAGACGTATCTACGCTGAAAGAATTGGTTGTAACGGGTTACACCATTGACAGCCGTCGGGAAGCAACGGGTGCAGTTTCAACTGTAAAGGCCAAAGACCTGGTACTGGTTCCTTCTGGTAACGTTGAGCAGCAGTTGGCTGGTCGCGTATCCGGGGTAACTGTAGTAACCAACGGTCAGCCTGGTACAACCAGCCAAATCCGCGTACGGGGCTTCGGTTCCTTCGGTGGTAACGAACCATTGTACATCGTGGACGGGGTTCCAGTTGGTTCTACCGACTTCCTCAATCCTGGTGATATCGAGTCAACTACCGTATTGAAGGACGCTGCGGCGGCTTCTATCTATGGTGCTCGTGCAGCCAACGGGGTAATCGTTTACACCACTAAAAAAGGCTCCAAAAGTGCCCGTAAATTGACGGTAACTTATGATGGTCTTTACGGTTTCACCGATCCAGGCAATGGCCAACCCATGATGAATCCTACTGATTTTGCGTTCTGGACTGCCAAGGGTAACGAAAACTCTGGTATCAAGACTACGCACCCTCAGTTTGGTACAATCGGCTTAGGCGGAGGTGCACCCGTTATTCCGGATTACCTCACTGTAGGTGCACAATCTGGGGTTGTTGGAAGTGTCAATTTGGAAGCTGAAAAAGCCAAATACAACGTTGACACCAAGCGTGGTTCCGTTTATCAGGTAGTAAAAGCAAATAAAGCTGGTACTGACTGGTACGATGAAATTACCCGTGTTGCACCAATCACCCGTCACTCTTTGGGTTTCTCTGGTGGTGGTGAAAACAGCCGCTTCTACTTTGGCTTAAGTACTCAAAACCAGTCGGGTATTATGCTGTACAATGAGTTCAAACGCCATACTTTCCGTTCTAACTCTGAATTCAACCTGACCAAAAGGTTCCGTATTGGCGAAAACATCCAATTCACCTATCGTCAGGTGTTGGGTCAAACTGGGGACAACGGTGGTCTGGGTGTAGGCGACGACGAAAACGACGTACTGCAAGCCTTCCGGATGCCATCCATCATTCCAGTTTACGATGAATTCGGAGGCTGGGCTGGTACGGCGGCTAAGGGTTTCAACAACCCTCGTAACCCTGTTGCCAACCGCGAACGTGGTAAAGACAACCGTAACTTTAACGCGGGTTTGTTTGGTAACATCTACGCAGAATATGACCTGATTGATGGCCTGACCTGGCGTACCAGCTTGGGTGGAAACTATGGTAGCTTCTACAACACCAGCTACTTCGGCATCCAATACGAAAACTCTGAAAACAACTCTGCCTTTACTTACGGTGAAGGAGGTGGTTTCAACTTTGGTTGGGTAGTGACCAACACTGCCAACTATAAGAAGAAATTTGGCATACATGGTATTGATGTCCTGGTTGGTCAGGAAGCCTTGAATACTGGTCGTTTCCGCAACATCAGTGGTAGCGGTTTGGATCCATTCTCTAATGATCCTGACTTCATCACCTTGCCAAACACCTCTCGCCAGCCTGTTAACAGCAACTATGGCAAAGGGGTTAACTTTGCTTCTTATTTCGGCCGTGTTGCTTACAACATGAACGACAAGTACATCGTGACTGCCCTGGTACGTCGCGACGGTTCTTCTCGTTTTGGTGAAAACAACCGTTATGGGGTCTTCCCAGCCTTCTCTGCAGCTTGGCGGATTTCTTCCGAAAAGTTCATGGAAAACCTGAAGTGGATCGACGATTTGAAAATCCGTGGTGGTTACGGGATCATGGGTAACTCCAACCAGGTTGACCCGAACAACCAGTTCAGCTTGTACGGCGGTAGCATTGGTGCTTCTTCTTATGACGTGAGTGGTACCAACTCCAGTGCAGTACTCGGTTTTTACCGGACTCGTATTGGTAACCCAGACGCAAAATGGGAAACTTCGGTTACCCAGAACATCGGTTTCGATGGTACCTTCTTCAATGGCAAATTGGACGTAATTCTGGACATTTGGAAGAAGAACACTCGTGACCTGTTGTTGCAAGTGCCAATTGCAGCTACCAATGGTGTAGACGCATCGGCTCCCTCTGTAAACATTGCAGAAATGTTCAACGGCGGGGTAGACATCCAGGTGATTACTCGTGGTAACTTGGTTGGTGACCTGAAATATGAACTGAACGTAACCGCAGGTACTTTGAAGAACGAAATTTCTTCTCTGGCTCCAGGTTTGACTTATTTGACTACTGTTAACCCAGGTTACCGTGGTCTGTTCCCAATCCGCAACCAGTTGGGTTATTCCATTTCTTCTTTCTATGGTTATGAAGTAACTGGTTTGTTCCAAACTGCAGAAGAAGTTGCGAATTCACCTGCTCAAGATGGTAGGGGCGTTGGCCGTTTCCGTTATGCGGACCTGAATGGCGACAACAAGATCGACGTTAACGACCGTACTTACCTGGGTAGCCCAGTACCTAAGTTCTCGGGTGGTATTGGTCTGACGCTGACCTACAAGAACATTGACTTTACTGCCTACGCCAACGGTGTATTCGGCAACAAGATTTTCAATGCCTCTAAGTGGTTTACCGATTTCTTCCCATCTTTCCAAGGAGCAGCCATTTCAGAACGTGTGAAGGATTCTTGGTCTCCAAGCAACCGTGGTGCTACCATTCCGATTTTCGAAACTGCTTCGAACTTCAGTACCAACACACAATCCAACTCCTTCTATGTTGAAGATGGTTCTTATGTTCGTTTGCAGAACCTGGGCTTGGGTTATACCCTGCCTGCTTCTACATTGGCTAAGTTGAAAATTTCTCGTCTGCGGGTATTTGCTTCTGCCAATAACTTGTTGACCATTACCAAGTACGAAGGTTTGGATCCATCAGTAGGTGGAAACGCTGATACTCAATTCGGTATCGACGTAGGTAACTATCCAATTACCAAGAGCTTTAACTTTGGTATAAACGTTGGTTTCTAAAATACTTAGTATGACGCAAAAAATTACTTCCCGATTTTTTTGAGGCTTTTGAATAGGAATCTCACTTGAAATGAAGCGTTCGATTTCCTATTCAAAACCCAAATCGGGAAGTTAATTTTTCTGCGTTCTTTAACTGCTTAAGTTGTTAAGCTAAATAAATGATCTAACATGAAAAATAGATTGCTCATTACTGGTTTTGCCCTGGCCCTGCTGGCCTTGATTGGCTTTGCCTGTAAAGATAGCTTTTTGGAGGTTGCTCCAACTGGTCAGTTGGCAAACGCCCAATTGACTACAACCAAGGGTATTGAAGCTGCCCTGATTTCTGTTTACGCTCAGGTAAGTGGTCGTGGCCGTCGGATGGTACACCCCATCAACTGGGTTTGGGGGAGTATTCGTGGTGGTGATGCCAATAAAGGGACCGACCCTGGGGACTTTTCGGACATCAACCCCATCCAGCGTTACGAAAACCAGTCTACGCAGGGGGTTATCCGTGACAACTTTGTAGGTTTGTATGAAGGTATTGCACGGGCCAACCTCGTGTTGCGTCTGATCGCTGATGCTCAGCCAGATGTAACCGAAGCGACCAAGACCAGCATGGCTGCTCAGGCTCGTTTTTTGCGTGCACACTTCTACTTCCAATTGAAGCGCAACTTCAACAATACACCTTATGTTGATGAGACTGTAGATTATGGTACTGGTATTGAAAAAGTGCCAAACAGCGCTGACCTGTGGCCTAAGATTGAAGCTGACTTCAAATATGCACTGGACAACCTGCCTGAAACTCAGGGCCAGGTTGGTCGGGTAAACAAATGGGCTGCTGCTGCTTACCTCGGCAAAACTTACCTGTATCAGAAGAAGTATGCTGAAGCAAAGGCACAATTCGATGCTTGTATCGCCAATGGTAAAACCAGCAATGGTAAGAAGTATGCACTGGAAGCCAAGTATGGTGACTTGTTCAAAGCTTCTAACGACAACAACGCTGAATCTGTATGGGCCTGGCAGGCAGCTGCCAACACTGGTAGTGTAAACAACGCCAACGCTGAATTTGACTTGAATTTCCCCTACAACACTGGTCCTAACGGCCCTGGTAACTGCTGCGGGTTCTTCCAGCCTAGCTTCGAATTGGTGAACTCTTTCCGCGTTGACGCCAATGGTCTTCCACTGTTGGATGGTAGCTACAACACTGGCGCCAACCAGGTGAAAACAGATATGGGTCTTACTTCTGCAAATGCTTTCACACCTGATGCAGGTACTTTGGATCCACGTCTCGACTGGTCAGTTGGCCGTCGGGGTATTCCTTTCCTGGATTGGCAAGATCACCCAGGTGCTGCCTGGATTCGCAACCAGCCCAACGGAGGTCCTTACTCTCCTAAGAAGTACACTTATTACAAGTCTGATATTGGCTCGCTGCAAGACAACAGCTCATGGACTCCTGGCTATACTGCTTTGAACTTCACCATCATCCGTTTTGCAGATGTGCTGCTGATGGCTGCTGAATGTGAAGTAGAAATTGGTAGCCTGGAAAAAGCGCGTGAATACACCAACATGATTCGTGCTCGGGCAGCTAACCCAGCCAGCTGGGTGAAGCGTGGAGATGGTTCTAACGCCGCAAACTATGTAATCGGTTTGTACAACACACCTTGGACTGACAAAAATGTTGCACGTACTGCTGTACAGTTCGAGCGCAAAATTGAATTGTCTGGTGAAGGCCACCGCTTCTATGACCTCGTACGTTGGGGTACTGCAGCTTCTGTTATCAATGCTTACCTGGCTTATGAAACACAGTTCCTGCCTAACACCTTGGGTGGAGCTAAGTTCACAGCTGGAAAGCATGAATTGCTGCCAATTCCACAAGATCAGATCGACATCATCGGTGCTGATATCCTGAAGCAGAACCCTGGCTACTAAGCCGCGGTTGTGAATAGGGTGTAGAGACGCACGGTCGTGCGTCTTCTGCAAACACGCCAATCGGGAGTAATCCTGGTTGGCGTTTTTTGTTGGTAGAGAGCCGAGATTCATCGTGGCTGGTAGGGCAAATGTTCGATGTGTTATCTGGCCCTTCTAAACGATATGCACGATCTAAAGCCCGCGCTCGTAGAGCCCACTCGCCTTAGCGAGCATTTTGGGATCGACGAGCGCCCCACGTAGTGGCAGGTAGGGTGCTCTACATAAACGAGATTCTTCTTTACGTGTAACGTTTTACTCCCCACTGCGTGGGCGCTCTTCGATCCCAAAATGCTCACTGCGTGAGCGGGCTCGACGATCGCAGGTACCAGAGCCTACCGAAAACTATACCGCCGTAGCTAGCTTCTTATGCCACAAAAAATACGAGGCCAACAACAAGCCAATAAAAATCAGCATAAAAAATACCTCCGGCTGAGGGCCTTCTACTTTGAGCAGGGAGAAAAATGCGCCAAAAAGGTCAAAGAACAAACCCGCATAAGCCCATTCCTTGATGCGCCGAAAGGAAGGAATCAAAATTGCAATGGAGCCCAAAATTTTCGCAACGCCCAAAAAGGGAATGATATACTCTGGATACCCCAAGCGGCCACTCAGCATCGCAACGGCTTCTGGAGCTAAAGTCACGTTGGAAATGGAGGAGAAAATCATGAAGGCTGCAAAAAGCCCAGTGACAATCCAATAGACAAGCGTAATTCTTTTCATGTTTCAAGCGTTTTAAGGAATGATTTAAAGATGTCAACTTACAACAAAAAATGGTTTTACAAAGATTAATTAACGCTATTTTTTTATCATTGTAGTGATGAAACGCTGAATACCTCGTAAAGGTAAAGTTGGAGCCTGTCCCTACAGCAGTCCAAACAAATAAATCGTCAACATTCCCCAACTGGTGCCCGTCACCATGCTCAAAATGGCCAATACAATCGCATGAGGCATCAACTCTTGCTTAAAAGCAGCGGTTACCGCGGGCGCTGTTGAAATTCCGCCCAGGTTAGCCATACTCCCAATCGCAACCCAGGCAATATTGGTTTTAAGCAAGCGGGCCACCAGGAGCATACAGCCAAAATGCAAAACCAGCCAAATCAATACCAGCCCAACCAGATTGAGTGGCAAAGAGAGATTTGCAAAATCAAGCTTTAGCCCAAGAATGGCCATGATCAATACAATTGAAAATCCGGCCATTTTTAGAACCAGCTTGTGGTTCCAGGCGGGAATCAAATTTCCCAATAGGATACCGGCAATGGACAGGACAACCACACTCCCAAGGAAACTCATTGGGATAAAATAGGTAAAGATCATAATGGCCAAAATAAAGCCCATGGTCAGGAGGTTGATGCGGAGCAAACCCATCCCCTTATTTGCTGCTGGTGCTTCGACTACTGGAATCTCGCCCTCTATTCCCCAAGCCCGATTAATCCGCTCACTCAATTTAATGAATTGAAACATGAGGATGGTCCAGATATTCACCAGAATATTGTCCAAAACCAAAATGGATAAAAACAAGGCTTCGGGTGTTTGGGCCAGTTCTTTCAACAAAAGTTGACTGGTACTCCCTCCGATCCAGCTCCCCACAATTGGTGGCAGTCCCTTCCAATAACCCTGTTCGAGAAAGATGGCTTTATTCTGAGGGTCTATCCAGCCAAATAGCAACACCAGCGCTACTGGCAAAGTGGCGATCACAAAGGAACCGGAAACAAAAACAATAATCGGCTTTATTCCAACAATCTTCAGCTGTTTGAAGGAAAGCGCGCTCATCACCGTCAGGATGGCGAATGGGATGATCCATTTTTTGCTCCAATCGTGCAATACTACTTTGGATAAATCAAGGCCCAGGGCATGCGTAAAGGCCGCTGGAATGACATAAGCAAATAAGATCGCCGGAAACCAGTCCAGCAGCACTTTGACCCATCTGGACTTGACATTCCCAATGTAAAATACAAAAGCAAGGGTGAGTGAAACCAGGGCAATTGAGGTGATTAGTGCTTGTTGATCACTCATAATTGCTGGGTTAAAATGCCGAGGCACATTTTTAAACCTTCGTGGAAATTTCCAAGCCTCAGATTCTCGTTAGCAGCATGGATATTGCTGTCCGGATTAGGTATCCTTACAGAAACAGCAGGTAATCCCAAGGTGGAAATAAAGGGTTCTATGGGCTGAGAGCCCCCGGTTGCCTGGAGCCTGACGTAAGTACCTGCCCCTAAAGCTCGATCCAATGCCAGGCCTAACCAAACGCCAATTGGAGAATCCAGGGGGGTCTTGAAAGGTTTTGATCCGATCCTCGATTCCAATTGCACCAATTTGGGAAATTGTTTGCGTTGAGCCTCAGTGGGTAAAGAATCCAGGATGATAAAGCCCTGCGCTTCGATGTGTTTTTTCAGCAATAGAATTTGCCGTTCGGCGGGTGTTTCAGGAACCAGTCGCATGTCAATTTCTGCCAGGGCGGTAGCTGGAATCACCGTTCGCACCTGATCCCCCACGTCGGCAGCTTGCAGCCCTCTGACATTCAAAGAGGGATATTGCAGGGCTTCTTGGTAAGTATCACCAACCACTTCAGCCTGGGCAATTCCCAGGGTTTCCAACAATTCAGCCTTGTCCTCTGCCGATTGGTTGATGAGTGCTTTTTGGGCTTTGCTGAGCTTTACTCCGTCGTAAAAGCCTGGAATCAATACCCGGCCGTTTTCATCCTTCATGCTCGCCAATAAGCGGGAAAGGGCAAAGACGGGGTTGGGCGCAAAATTGCCATACTGCCCGCTGTGCAAGTCGCTTCGTGGGCCAAAAACGGTAAGTTTCAAGGTGGCGATTCCCCTTGCGCCGAAGGTAAGGTTGGGCACATTGCCAGGTGGGCGAGTGCCATCCATGATCAGCATTACCTTGGCTGAAAATTGATTCCGTTTTTCTTCAACCAGCGCTGGAAGGCTTGGCGAACCCAGCTCTTCCTGGAAATCCATGATCATTTTGATGTTGAAGGCGGGTTGAATTTTTTCCCGTTGAAGAATTTTTAGCGCATGTAAAAACGCAATGGCTGGTCCCTTAGAATCTGAAGAAGACCGGGCAAATATTTTCCAGTTTGGGTCCCATTGCTGTTGTAGTTTGCTCCAGGCTATTTCCTGGCAATCCTTTTTGTTGCATTCCTTGAGCACGGCAAGGAAAGGGTTGGCCTGCGACCATTCAGAAGAATCCACCGGTTGACCGTCGATTTGTAGGTAAACCAACACAGTAGGTGCCGAGGGGTTGAAGGTTTTTTCTGCCAGCAAATGTTTGACCCCATCGGAAACGAGTACAGTCGTTTTGAAGCCCAAGGATTGGCATTCTCGCTCACACCAGGCCAGGTTTTGATCAATATGGGCGGGTATTCGGCCAAAATTGGGCAGGCTTAAAAAATCTTTAAGTGTAGTAAGGCCCTCTACAAAGTAATCATCTGCCAGTTTTTGGATCTTTTCTTTTTTCAAACTTTGAGCAAAGCTTGAAAAAAGAACCAGGCTTAACACAATGGTTATCGTAATTCTCATTTCTTTATCCCGAATTTTTTCATGAAGACATCAAGCGTCAAAATTTTTAATCACAAAGGAAAAAAGAGGACTCAAAGTACACAAAGACTGGATGTTGACGAAGTTTTTAGTCAAAAACATGGTATTTCAAAGGCATGCCTTTGAATTCTTTGTGTCTCATCCTACTTTGAAATGTCTCAAAACCCAACTATATTTGTCATATGGCAAGAAGAGACCTATACCATGATGCCGTTCGATCTGCCCTAGAAAAAGAAGGTTGGACAATCACTGCTGATCCTCTAGATTTAACCATTGGTGAAGTCGAGTTATTTGCAGATTTAGGTGTAGAAAGAGTGCTTGCGGCAGAAAGAGGAACTGAAAAAATAGCAGTAGAGATAAAATCCTTTGTTGGTCAATCTCCAGTCTCTGAATTCCATAAGGCATTAGGGCAATACGAAAACTACCGCCTCTCTTTGGAAGAATTAGACCCAACTCGTGCGGTATGGTTGGCGATACCTGATGAAGCCTAGAACGATTTTTTTCAAAGGCCATTTATCCAAAAAGCGGTCAATCGACATCAGATTGAATTGATTATCTTTAGTCCTGACAATGAAACCATCATCCAATGGATAAAATAATCCAATATCAACAAATCATCTTGGAGCTTTTGCAGGAGTATGCTTCTATTAACAAAAGCCTCACTCCAAATGTAAAATCACAAATGATTATAGACAAGGACAACCACCACTACCAACTCCTTTCCATTGGTTGGCACAATAACCGCTATGTCTATACCATTGCGTTTCATTTTGACATCATAGAAAACAAAATTTGGATCCAGCAAAACAATACCGATCTCCTCATTGCCGATGAGTTGGTAGAAAAAGGAGTCGAAAAATCTGACATCGTTTTGGGTTTCATCTCGGAAAAAGCCCGAAACTATAGTGGGTATGCAATGAATTAAACGGAAAGCACCCCAAAAAATCTATTCCTCCTCCTTCCACAGCCCATCCGCCTTCGCCTCCAATTCCTTTGCCTTCGCCTCCTTTCCATCATCCCGATACACCGCCGCCCATTTGCGCAGCATCTTCGCCCAATCCATGCGAATGAGCAGCTCATCCTGTAGTGCAAGTGCCGCCGTGTAGAGCCGATTGGCGCGGGCATACGGCGCCTCTACCCTACTGAGTACATTGCTACCCCCGGCTTGCGCTGCCGCCAGATCGGCAAAGGCTTTGATTTGCCATACTTCGCAAGTAGCGATGAGTTTGGCTTCGTTGTTGGGATGGAGATCGAGGAGGGTTTCGAGGTTGTAGGAGGCGAGTTGTGCTGCGCTCAGGCCTGATAGTTGTCGGTTTTTGCCCTGCAGCGTGCTGCGCCAGCCTTCGGGGGTAAAGTCCCAAATTTTGGCCGTTTGATCTGTAGACCCAGTTGCGAGCCTTTTCCCATCGGGGGAAAAAGCGACGCTGGTGACCTTGGAAGTGTGTCCTTTTAGGTTGAGGATTGGCCTACCAGAGACCAAGTCCCAAATTTTGGCCGTTTTGTCGGAAGACCCAGTGGCGAGTCTTTTCCCATCCGGAGAGAAGATGACACTCAATACCTCGTCAGTATGCCCTTGCAGGTTGAGGATTTGTTTGCCAGAGATTAAGTCCCAAATTTTGACTGTATTGTCTGTAGCTCCAGTTGCAAGTTTTTTGCCATCCGGAGAGAAGGCTACACTATTGACGATTGCTGCAATCCAAAATTTATGGGGTGGTTTATCGGATCCGAGATACCAAATTTTGGCCGTTTTATCCACAGACCCAGTGGCAAGTCTTTTGCCATCTGGAGAAAATGTGACGCTTTTCACGGAGGCAGAATGATCATATAGGCTTTGAGGTAGCTTATCAGACCCGAGATTCCAAATATAGACATTCTTGTCAAAAGACCCCGTGGCGAGTTTTTTGCCATCCGGAGAGAAGGCTACACTATAAACGGACTCCTTATGGCCATTGAAGTCCTGAGTTGGTTGACCGGTGGCAATGTCCCAGATTTTTGCAGTATTGTCGGAGGCCCCGGTGGCGAGTTTTTTCCCATCTGGAGAAAAGGCGACACTATTGACATATTGGGTATGCTCTTGAAAGCTGAGAATTGCTTTATAGGAGTCTAAATCCCAGATTTTTGCAGTGTTGTCTCCTCCTCCTGTTGCAAGTTTTTTCCCATCTGGGGAGAATGCAACACTCCATACAAAGGAGGTGTGCCCACTAAGGCTAAGGATTTGTTTATCCGATTCGAGATCCCAAATTTTGGCCGTTTTATCGGAAGACCCAGTGGCGAGTTTTTTGCCATCCGGGGAAAAGGCCATGCTCGTTACCTCATCATCGTGCCCTAGAAGATTGAGGATTAGGTTACCGGATTCGAGGTCCCAAATTTTTACTATTTTATTGAACGCAGACCCAGTAACGAGTTTTTTACCATCTGGAGAGATTGCAACATTTTCGGCGAATGGTGGTAATCCACTGATGCTGCGAATTAGGTTACCGGATTCAAGATCCCAAATTTTGGCTGTTCTGTCGTGGGATCCGGTGACAAGTTTTTTACCATCCGGGGAGAAGGCAACACTGTTGACGAAATCTTTATGCACAAAAGGACTGAGCAATGGTTTACCAGAATCGACGTCCCAGATTATTGTAGTATTGTCGAAAGACCCGGTGGCGAGTTTTTTACCATCTGGGGAGAAGGCGACACTCAATACATCATTCTTATGCCCAGCGAGGTTAAAGGTTGAATCACCTGATTGCAGATCCCAGATTATGGTGGTATTGTCGTAAGAGCCAGTGGCAAGTTTTTTGCCATCTGGGGAAAATGCGACGCTACTGATCTCATCATTTGCTTGTAAGCTAAGGATTGGTTGACAAGAGGAAAGATTCCAAATTTTTGCGGTTTTATCCATGGACCCTGTTGCGAACATCTCACCATCTGGAGAGAATGCTATGCTCGTTAGCTTGTCCGGAAACTCCCTAAGGCAGAGCATTGGTTTACCAGTATCGAGGTCCCAAATTTTGGCTTTACCAGCAGACAAAGTAGCGAGTTTTTTGCCGTCTGGGGAAAATGCAACGCTCGATACAACAGACGTATGCCCAGACAACGTTGCTGACCAGTAAAGGGGGGAGTGCATTGAATCATCATTGTAATAAAGAGCCTCCATCAAGGCTCTAGTGACCTGAGGATTGTCTACCTCTACATAACGATGCGCTAAGGTGGCCAGTTGAAAGGCTGAAGTGCGGTCACCGTCACGCAGTGCAGTTAGGCTTTTATATGCCAGGTCATTGGCATAGGTTGTAAGTATTTGACGGCGATTGGCTTCTGCGAGTTCTGCTGCCCTTTCTTTCTCTTTTTTTATCGCCTCAAAAGCCCGCTTCCGCAGTGCTTTGATTTGGTTCTTTTTCTCTAGGTTATTCCCCGCAAAATTCTCCGCATCATCCAAATTGGCCAACACCTTCTCATACTTATCCTTTGCCTTGGAAGTTTTTAAAATCTGTTCTGCCTTTTGAAAAGCGCATTCAAAAGAATTACAAGGCTGCTGCGCGTGAAGCTGCCCAATCCATAAAAACAATAGAATAAGCCCTATCTTTTTCATCTCCTCCTTATTTGTTTCGACAATTTTTTGCCTTAAGTCGCTGATTGATTTTTTCGATCTGTTTTTGTAAGCCTGCGTTATCCGGATACTTTACTTGCATAGAATCAATTGCTTGAATCATATTCTGGTCAGGGCAACTCAAGCCGTTGTCTAAAATATTTTCGGCACGCCGATAGACATCCTGAAACTCAGCCACCTCTTTATCTTCCAGTGCTTTGCGGGCTTTGTCCCGTTCGGCAATGGCCAGTTTTTCGGCTTCCAAGGCCTTGTTTTTGGCTTCAATGGCGTCATTGCTCAATTTTAACACATACAACATCACCCCAATCACCACCGCCAGTGCCAGTCCGGTTAGCCCCAAAATGAACAACAGCCGATTCCGCCGCCGTTTTGCCTCCAGCCGCTCTCGCTCCACCCGCTCATGGGCTCTCCGCTCCGCCTTCGATTTCAAAATCGGCGCAATCAAGGTATCGTGGCTCACCTCATAATTAAAGCCTCCCATCGAAGTGGATTCCCGCCGCAACAGGAAGTTACTTTCCAATTGGTTCAGCAGTGCTTGAGAAATGCCTTTTTCAGCCAGCAATACCCCCGAATCTACACCCAGGCGGCGGGCTTCCCCCGTGTTGGCATCTTCAAACAGCAACTTTTCTTCAATCAACAATTGCGCTGCCTCCTGGGCACCCGGCTCCAGTTTGTCCAACAAACGTTGGTAGTAGCCTTCAAAAATCTCGTCAATCTGTTCGGCAAAATGTTGGGGCTCCACCCTTTGGCCGGGAATCTCCCCTTTGATCACCTTATCCTCCAGGTATTCGCACAAAATCTGCAACTGAAAGGCCTCGATGCCCGAACGTTGGCTGCTTTTGCTGGCCGCCAGTTTTTGGGTCATCACTTTGAGGGCTTCCGGGCTGTAGGCAAACACCGGGGAAACAAAGTCTCCCGCGCGCTTGGCCGGGCCTACAATCGCCTCTTGTGCTTGCGCCTCGCTCAGTCCCCGCAGTTCGTAGCGTTTTTGCAGGATGGCGGGCAGTTTGTCTTTCATCGAGTCCAGCAGACTCATGCGGTCGGCACGGATGGCCAGCAGCACTTTGGCGTCGAAGGCCGTGGCGATGAAGGCCTGTTGGCTGGCACTCAGGGTATCGTTTTGGTTGCGCACGGCTTGGGGCACCTCGGTGTAGAGCAGGTCGGCAATTTGTTCTTTAAATGCCTGCTGATCGGCCAGAGGGTAGCTGAAAAACTCCTCAAACTGGTCGAAGATCAGCACAAAGCGCCGCTGTTGGGAGCTTTGTTTGCGTTTCATTTGTTGCCAAAGGGTGGGCGGCAGATTTAGGTTGTCCAAAAAAGCGGCCTCGGGTTTGTCTTCCAATACTTCATTAATTTTCAGGCGCAGGTTGTCCAGCGGGGCGGGAGATTGGCCGGCCACGTAGCTGCCCAGGCGCACCACAATGGGCACCGCCTCGGTTTCAATTTCCGGCAAAATCCCGGCATTGATCAATGAACTTTTGCCGTAGCCCGATTTGCCGAAGAGCACCACCAGCTTTTCCAGCCAAACCAGGTCGAGCAAGTCTTCAATGTCGCGGTCGCGCCCGAAGAACAAGTCGCGCTCCGAGGTTTCAAAAGGTTTGACCCCCGGGTAGCGTTTTTGGATATTAGGGCTACTCATGGGCAAACCTTTTTGGAGAGTTCAAGAATGGTGTCCAGGATTTGCGCCAGACCAGTGCGGTAGTCGCGACTATCCATCTGGTCTTTGTCTTCTTCCATTTTGCTGTAGCGACCCTGGGTGAGGAGTACTTCATTTTCCCAATCCAGCCCTTTGGCGGCCTGGTGTAGCAGCTCCAGGGCATTATCAATTTCGCCGATGGCCACCCGTTTGCGGATTTCCACTGCTTCCGGAGAGGCGCTTTCGGCGGCCACGGGGCGCAGGAGTTGTTTTTCGGCACAACGTTGGTACAATTCCCCAAAAAAATCGTACTGGTCGCCCATGAATTCGATTTTGAACTGCTGCACCACAAAGCCATTGGTGTCCAGGTCCACCACCGGGTTGTTGATGGAGATGCGTTTTTCGATGCGGCCTTCGTCGCTCAGGAACTTGAGCAGGAGTTGGGAGTACCATTTGTCGAACTGAAAACCCAGGAAAATATAGGTGCTCGCTTCGCGAAAAGCCCGCATGAGTTTGTTGGGCAAACTGGAAGTACCCAGGGCAGATTGCAGCATTTTGTACACATCGTCGTAATCCAGCACCAGGGTATCGTCCTGGTCTTTGCTGCCGAAGAGGTTGTAGATCAGGGGCAGGGCCTTACTGGGTTTTTCGATCTCGTCGTTTTCATTGTCGCGGTGGCGGTGCTGGAAGTAGTGAAAACGGTGTTTTACTCCGTACCGATAAAAGGCTTCAGATACAAAGGTATCGGGGTTAAGCGACACAACTACATGAAAAGGAATCTGGACGATACGTTGCAGGATGTTCTCATCAGGTGTGATGTCGCGGTAAAAGCGTTTGACTTGCCGAGCTACACGCACCTTGCCTTCGGGGGAGCTGAAGAGGAAAAAACCATCGCGTTCGTAGTAATAGGCGATGTCCTCGCGGTTGCGCTCGTAGAGGGTATCCCGCAATTGGCGGTTCAGGGGCTGGCCATTTATCTGCATGATCTCGGGGCCGATGAGGAGCACTGCTTTTTGGTCCTGGATGTCGTCGAGAATGTCGAGCCAGTCTGAGGTGGAGATGTTTTGCACGCTGTGAAGGGTTTTAGGGGTTAATGTGGTAGAATGGCCTTAAAACTAATAAAAAAAATCGCTTTAAAAAAGGGCCATTTTTTTCAATTTTCCAACTGATTCTGGGGAGTGTGCAAGTACATTTTAGATTCCAGCACCTCTTTAATGCCGTACCTCCTTACTAATTTGTAACTTTGTCAATGGACCTCCTGACCCACATCTCAGAAACCTCGCCAAATGAGCAAATATGCTTGTCTTCTTTTTATCCTTTGCCTCTGTCGGCTGGCTGCCCAAAAACCTGAATTGGTCATTCAACATGAAGGCCATGTTTCGGAAGTTCAACACGTTTGTTTTTCGGCTGATGAACAACAGGCATTGAGCGCTGGAAAAGACAAGCGCATGGTACTTTGGGATCTTACCAGCAAAAAAGCCGTGCGTTTCATTCAATTGGATACAACGCCTGTTTTTATTTGTTATGGTTCCAATGATCAGACCGCAATTGCCCTTTTGGCGGGCAAAGGCCTGAGTGCCTGGAATCTCAACAATGGCCAGCAACTTTGGCGTGTCCAAGTGGGGCAATACCAGTTCGTGGAACAGCGGAAAGATAGCCTGTACTTGCACCACCTGGATAAAACATCGTCTTGTTGGGACTTGAAGACTGGCAAAAAGTTTTGGCAGAAATCGCTCCGAGTTCAAAAAACATCACCTCCCGCCCTACCTGCTGGGCTGAAGGCCAAACTGGATGGTTTAAACAAAGAATTTAGCTATAAAATAACATTTTCACGGGACGGGCGGCTAGCAGTAGTTGCCATAGGCAAACCTACCTGGTCATGGTGGACCACTCCTGGTCAAGCACCTGGTTTTTCGGGATATGGTGGTTTGCTGGTTTGGGATTTGCAAAAAGACGAACAGCCCTTTCCCGTGGTTGATCTTCCATTAATCATCAACGCTGTGGCGATTTCGGCAGACGGAAAGCGCTGTTTGTCGGCTAGTGATGATCGAACAGTACGTTATTGGGATCTTTCTACCGGTAAAGAACTTATTCGGATGCAACGAGAACCCGGTAGGGAAACCCGGATTACCTTTACTTCTGACTTCCGACGAGTTGCTATTTCTCGTTTCGACGATCGATTGAAAATTTTTGACCTGGATAAGCGCAACAACCTGGTATCCCATTCCAATATTTTGACAGCCAATACAATCCAGTTCAACGCGAAAGACTCAGAGCTCTTTGTGGCAGACCGTAAAGGGCCTTTCCTGCAGCTTAGTTCAGAAACCCTGGATACGATACAAAAGATTGAAAGGCACCCATACATGGATGTGGTACATAGCCTTTCCATTTCCCCGGATGGAAAGCAATTGCTGCTTGGATCTGCTAATAACTCCAGAGTGTTTGACTATTCTTCCGGAAGTATTCTCAAAAAGGACATTATCAGGCTCATCCAAAACGAGCAGAAAGAAATCATCGGTTTTGAAACTCGCGCAGAAAAAATTTATGTGGCGCGGTTTATTGACAACTTTAGTCAGG
The DNA here is from genome assembly GCF_033763495.1 of Haliscomenobacter sp. GTDB lineage: Bacteria > Bacteroidota > Bacteroidia > Chitinophagales > Saprospiraceae > Haliscomenobacter. The sequence continues at coordinate 77,550 of NZ_JANRKL010000204.1, forward strand.
CCAACGAAAATGATCAATTAGTCTATCTACAAAATCCAAATGCTGTTTCCATCTGGAATCTCCAGGAAGGGCGATTGGAACAAATGTTACAACCCTATTCCTCAAAAGAAGCGATAACCAGCATGGCAACTGCATTCTCACCCAATGGGAGTTTCGCACTGGCCAAAATTCAGAAAAAATGGATGGCCTGGAATGCCCAAACTGGGAATTTGATCCGAAATACCTCAGGCAGCGAATTTTTCAACGCCATTCATTTTGATGACCAGGGAAGCCATGCTTTGAGCATTCTACCAGACGGACAATTGAATATATGGAACCTGGAAAAAGGAGAAATTGAAAAAAACTTCAATGGTTTGGGCCGTGCTCTCGCCGCAGCATTCAATTCCTCGGGTGAAAAGGGTATCATCCTCGATGAAAATGGCACAATTCGGGAATGGAACGCCAATTTTGGGGCTCCATTGAGGCAAATAAAGGCCATAAAAACGCAAGATGTCCTTGAACTCCGCTACACTCCTGATGAAAACTTCGTACTGGTTATCAGTCAAAATGCCACTGAAATTTGGAATTTGGCCACAGGCAAGCTCATACTGCGGCTAAGCCAGAGAGAAAAAGCAGCTTTCGATTCCGATGTATTTTGGGATGGCCATACCTATGACCAAGTCAATAGTTTTGAATTTTTGCCCGATGGAAAAACGGCGGTATCCACAACGCATGGTGGAATCATTCAGTTTTGGGATTTTCGAAGCGGAAAAGAAATTTGTACGCTGCATTTTCTGGGACAAAAAGATTGGGCCGTTACGACCCCTGTGGGTTTGTTTGATGCCTCTGATGGCGCAATGGAAGAGATGTACTTCCGCCTGGGCACCGAGGTCATCGAGATCGAGCAGCTCAAAGAGCGGTACTTCGAGCCAGGGCTATTGCAAAAACTGCTGGGGTTCGCATCTGGAGACTTGCGCCCTGTAGATGAGTTAAACCAGTTGGCATTGCATCCAAAGATCACCAGAGCCACTATCGCTGGTGACCGGGTAAAAGTACAATTACAGGTCCGCAACGGGGGCATTGGCAAAGTTGCTTTGCTGCTAAATGGCAAAATTGAATTGGAGTCAAATGTCAATCCTGGCTACAAATCGAGTTTTGAAGTTGATCTTTCTCGCTATGATCAATTTTTTTTACCAGGAACGGCCAATCGACTTTCACTCCGAGCATACAATAAGGAAGGATGGCTCAAAGGCCAGCCATACGTCTTTCTTTACGACCCAGTCAGCGCGAAAGGTACAAGTACCAATGGCCCCTTGGTCCCTCTGCGGACTAAAACTGACGCCAAACTTGACTCGATTAACTTATATGCGGTGGTGATCGGCACCTCCAAATATCGCGGGGAAAAACTCAATCTGAAATACCCTGACAAGGACGCAGTGGCTTTTGCACAAGCCCTTCGGCTCGCAGGAGTACCTTTGTTTGGGAAAAATATGGAAATCAAACTGCTAACTACCCAGAACGGGCCAGCTCCCAGAAAGGCAGTGGTAGCCAAAGCCTTCGCCGAGATAGCGGCTAAATCAGACCCCAATGACATTCTCCTGGTTTATCTCTCTGGCCATGGCATCACCTACCCAGCCAACAGTGAAAAAGGTCAATTTTATTACCTGACAACTGACATTTTGGGAGACAAACTGGACGATCCGGCCATTCTCAGGACCCAAGCTATTGCCCAAGATACCCTGCAGGCCTGGATTCGCAAAGTGAAAGCCTTAAAGCGCATTTTGATCCTGGATGCATGTAATTCTGGACAGGTGGTCCAAAATCTCCAAACTGGTGAAAAAGCCCTCAATAGTGATCAGCGTCGCGCACTTGAGCGCATGAACGATCGGAGCGGCATGTTCGTTTTGGCTGGTAGTGCCGCTGATAAATCAAGCTACGAAGCCACTCGTTTTGGGCATGGATTGCTCACCTACAGTTTGCTCAACAACATGCCTTTTGTTGCCGCTTCTAATAATTCGTTTATTGATGTTGCCAAGCTTTTCAGCAATACCATTGAAGAAGTTCCACGTTTAGCGCTGGATATTGGCAAAGTTCAAAAACCAGAGCTTATTGCCACGGAAAGCTTTGACATTGGTATAATTGATTCGAAAGTCCCATTTGTTATTCCACAAACTTTACCGGTTTTCGTACGAACTGTTTTCCTGGAAAGCCAGCAAAACAAAGACGTTCAACGCTTGTCGAAAGCCGTTAACACCTACCTGTATCAACTGGCCAGCACCAGTCAACCCAACCTGGTTTATTTGGATGTTGAGGAGTTCACAAGTGAACATTATTACCTGGGCGGGCAGTACCAAGTATCGGGGAATACCCTCAGTGGAAATGCGACCTTGTATCAAAAAGACAAAGTATTGGCAAGCTTTCCCTTTTCCGGGCCAAAAGATCAATTAAAGACACTGGTAGATCAGATCACCAGCAAGGCTTTTGAATCCATCAGAAACCGGTAAAAGTTGTGGGGATGATTGATAAGGGATTCCACAGCATTTTTGTCGACGTCTTAAGTTGTTCGCGTTTTATGTTCCACCTTCTCCCCTACAACACATAAGCATACACTCGATTGTCAATTGTTGTGACCATGATTTTTTGCTCTGGGAAAAAGGCGAAATGGTCTCCGGCAACTGGAAATCCTTGTACTGTTTCCCCTTTGGCCGTCAAACACCAGACCTGATGGTCTCCCGGAATGCCACAAATAATCAAGGCATTTTCCTTTTGCCCTGAGGCAGTAAGCCCATCAATTTGCCCCTCGAAAGATTTTTTAAACACCAATTGGAACCCATCATCCTGGTTATAGGCGTGCAAAAACAACTGTGCCCCATTCGCCGTTAAATAATCCTTTCGCCCATCCCCAATTAAATCAGCAAAACAAAACCGAGTTGCACCGGCCAAACCAGCTGTAATCGATAAAGAAAAAGACTCCCCTTTTTCCGTAAACACCTGCGCCTTGCCCTTTCCATCTGCCACCACAATTCTTTGGCTCATCTCGTCCCATTGCCATTGAGGGGGACTAGCAAAAGGGCCTTTGAGGGTTTTGGCTGGAAAATGGGGCTGGGAAGACCGATCCAGCACGTGGAATTTCCCCATCTCGGTCAGGGCAAGTAAATAATCCTCAGTGGCCGATTGAAAATAAGCCAAGGCTTGTTTAACTGGTCCAATTTTTGGCCCAGGGTTCCAGCCGCTCAGGGGTTGCCCATTTTTGTCCATACCGTATAAACGGCCATCAGAACTGGAATAAAATAAAAACTGCTCAAGTCCGCCCACGCTTATTCCCGAGGAGATGGGCAAATTTAAGGCCAAGGGAAAACCTGGTGCTTCCTGTCCATCCGATTGCAAAGCATGGATGGCTTTTTCGGTGCTGAAATAAACCAGAGTCTGCCCCAATTCCGGCCGTGCTACCGCGGTCAGGGGGCCAACTAGCGAAGACTCCAGTTTTTTATCCCATTGAATATTCCCTTCCGGTCCTAAGGATAACAAATGAAGTTCATCGCTCTCAATCAGGAACTGGTTCCAGTCCTCAATTGCCCACAATTGTTTGGCCTTTCCCTGGGGCAAATCCATTTGCCAAATTTCAGCGGTAGCTTGTTCAATGGATTCCAGATTGGGTGCATCCTGAAATGCCCAGTGTTCACCAGTTATTGGCCCTTCCCATTGTAAAGGATCAGGAAGTGGCAATTGTAGTTTAAACGTTTGATGGAGTTGGTCAATCAAAAAACCTAGGTCATGATCAGTGCTCAAACGCATCCACAAGCCACTTGGAGGGGTCCGCAATTGTTTGGCAATGGTATTGCCCACAACAACTGCATCAATCCATCGTTCCATCAGGTTTTCAGAAGCACCAATGACCAAAAATCGTTCAAAAACACAAAGGCTGGCCTGGCGAATATTCAAGGCGTTTAAGCCAATATCCAGCACAGGCTGAAGCGTATAAGTTTGGTAGTTTAAGGGGGCTAGAGCACCATAATGCTCTGCCAGTTCATGCAAAGCAGTTTGAGCCAGTTGATGCGAGGCAAAAGGTACAATCAGGGCGGTCTGGCGGATTTTCCCACGGCCAAAATGGAGCGAAAAGGTAGTTCCCGCTTTCAGGCGGGTCAAAACCGGGTCAGTACCAAAATAGGGAATTACACTTCGTGCTGAACCAGGAGCAATAGCTAACATTCCGGTAAGGTCTTTCTCCTTGATATTGGGCGAATTCAAAAAGTCCAACCGACCTTGGAGCGGCTCCGTCTCGGTGCCCAGGTCCAGGCTAACACTTTTGCAATGGGCTGCCAGGGCATCCCCTTTCAATCCCCAAAAATCACTGAGTGCGGAATAGTTAAATTGCAATTGATTGGGCAATGGGGCAGTAATCCAGGGAGCTCTTTTCTTTTCCTTAAAAGCCAGTGCAGCTTCTTCGACCAATTCCGCTTCACGTGCTAAATATTTGACTTTTTTAATTTGGGCCAAAACCCATTTTTGCTCATTTGAGTCCTCAATATGTTCAAATTGTACTCCACGCCATTGGGTGGGTGTAATCCGTTTTAAACCTTTGTTTTTGGTGATTTGAAGCTCGGTTTGATCCGTACTGATGTACAATAAACCTGTCCGGGTTTTGCTCAAAGGCATCAATACGGTACTCCATTCCAACTTTGGAAAGGGCAGATCTCTCCGATTTTCCTGCGTGGTCAATAAAGCCAAGGCACTGGAGGGTACCAGGTTTTCCAATTTTGGGGATACCTGACAGGAAATAAGAGAAATGACCAAAAACAGACTGAGTGCTCCAGGGTAGAACCTTTGCAAAACCTGATATTGAAGTATCTTTACCACTCGATTTAAGCGATAATCTATGAGGAATTTATTTTTACGTATTGGAAGCCTGATTGGCTTTTTTGCGGTAGCCTTAGGGGCTTTTGCCGCTCATGGTCTCCGGCCTCATTTGAGCCCAAAACATTTTGAGACTTTTGAAACGGCGGTAAGGTACCAATTTTACCATGCAATTGCCATTTTGCTGATTGCCGTTTTGAGTCATTTTGGCCGAAAGAGATCCTTGCGGATAGCTGGTTGGGCGTTTACGGCTGGAGTACTGCTGTTTTCCGGCTCTTTATATGCTTTGAGTACAAGGGACTTGCACCATCTTTCAGTTGGGTGGTTAGGGCCAATTACCCCTCTAGGAGGTTTGTGTTATTTGTTGGGTTGGGGGGCCTTGTTTTATTCGAGTTTCTTTCACTATGATCGTTCGGGTAAGAGCGATGGAGCTCAGCAATAGAGGCTGGACAGGTGTATAGCAGAGACGCACGGCCATGTGTCTCTGCTATAGCAACTCAGTATTTTGACTACCCTTTTTCTTCTTGGTCAGCATCCTGATTTTTACGGCGATTGCGCCACCAGACGAAGGCCAGGCTGCCTACCAAAACGTAAGGGGTAGCCAACATGTAAAGAATACCTGCGTTGAGGCCCTTACCGGCTTTACCTCCAGCTTTGAGGTTGCTTTCCACAGCCATCCGGCACATGGGACATTGTGCATCTAGAGCAGGAGCAGCAAACAGGAACAGGGCTGCGAGGATCAATCCAATCTTGAAATATTTCATCGAGCGCATAGCGTCAATTTTTGTTCAAAAATACGCAATTAATAATAAGGACTCAACATAAAATAACAAATCGGGCCGGTAATGGCCACATATAGCCACAAAGGGAAAACCCAGCGTGCCATTTTGCGGTGCCGCTCAATCTGATTGGTGTAAGCCCGAATAAAAGTAAACAAAATAAAAGGGAAAATTCCCGCTGCCAATGCGATGTGGCTGAGCAGCAACACCAGATAAAAAGGGCGAATCCCGGCCACAGCAGCCTTTTCCACTTCATCCAAAACGCCGTCATGATTGCTGTCTCCAAACAGGGTTTCCGGCGTAGTGAAATGATAAGCCACATAAGACAATAAAAAAAGCACTGAAAGGACAATCGCTACATAAATGGCATTGCGGTGCTGTTGCACTTTTTTCTGTTTGATGTAAAAAAGGGCGACCAGTAGAACCACCGCAGTTAATGCATTCAACGTAGCGTGGAAAGGTGGCAAAAAGCCCAGGTCAACCCCTTCTGGCAAGGTTATTTTTACCCTGCGCATCAAGCCGACCAACCCCAAAACCGCTACGGTGATGATCCATGCGGCTACATTCAACTTCTTTTCCAATTGCAGATTTGCTTCCATCCTATTTTTCTTTTTCACGGTTCAAATAAGGGTCGTTCTTCTTATCACGGTGCATAAGTACCGTAACATGCTCAGTAAGGCGGCGCAGTTCATTGCCATCGCGATAATTGTAGTAACGGCGAATGGTACCTGTTGTGTCAATGATTGCTGCCATGCTGGCTTTAGGGAAGGAATAGGATTGAATCAATTCTGGTGTACTGCTGGTGATTAAAACTTGTTCGGGATCAGCAAGTTGGTTTTTGCGCAAAAAAGCGCCCACTTTTCCCGAATCCTGCACCGTAGTATGCAATAAAAAAAGCACATCGTAACGGTCGTCGAACTGCGTATGCAAACTACTCAGCGCAAAAATCAGATCCTCATCTTGCTCCAGTTCCTGGACATCCAGCTCTTTGGCAATGATCACAGTGTTTTGTAAATCTGCACTCGACAAACTATCATTCTCCAACAATTTTGGCAGGGAAAATTTCGGCAGTTTGCCATAGTCTTTTAATTCAGCACGCATTTCTACCTGGTAACGCTCTCCTTTTTTGAGGTAGTACCAACTCAGTGCAGGCATTACCAACAACATCAAAAAAAGTGCCGTGGTTTGTAGCCATTTTTTCATTCCGTTCGGTTTTGTTTTAGGGGCGATAAAAAATAAGTGTTCATTTTGCCAAAGGATTAGATGAGGAAACGGTTCATTTAAAGTGTCCTTTCTAATCCTTTGGCTCAAAAAAATGAACCCTTATTTTTGCCCCACTAATGCTAGCAAAACATCGAAAAGGAGTAAATGTTTGCCAGCATTCGGTCATACTTTGATCAAAAGAAAAAAGTACCAAAACACAAAAGGCGGGTTGTAGCCCGCCTTTTGAATTTATTTAGCAAAGGATTAACCCTTCCAGTCCATTTGATAAGTATCCGGAGACAACAAGCTACCTTCTTGTGCAGGAGTGATCGGTTGTGAATTGCGTTTTTGCACATCTTCGCGGCGGTTCTTCCAGGCATTTCCTTCCTGAAAAAAAGCGATAATGGCCCAAATCAACAGCAAGGTTGGCAGCAATACACTCATTGCAAGTCCCTTCACTTCGTATTTCATGTGCATGAATTCATAAACAATGAAATAAGCCTTGTACAAGGACAAACCGGCAATCAATAAACCACAAGTGGCCAGTACGATGACGTTGCCATGTACCCCGCTGATGATGTGGCCTTTGCCAAAAAGAGAAATAGCTACCTCAATCAGTGTAACTACAGCCAGAAGTACCAAGCCGTAGCGTACCCGTTTTTTACTTTCTTCGTAAGATAAATGTGACATCTATAGAGCGTTAAAAAGGTTCAACCATTGGATGTTAGAGCAGGTAAAATACCAGGAATACAAAGACCCAAACCAAGTCTACAAAGTGCCAGTACAACCCGATCTTTTCCACCATTTCGTAGCCATTCTTGCGCGCAACATATACCCCACTGGCAACATTGAGTGCAATGATTAACAGGAAAACTACCCCTGAGAATACGTGAAAACCATGGAAACCAGTGATGAAGAAGAACAGAGCGCCAAAAGCTTTAGGGCCAAATTGCTCCGTTTGGGTCTGGCCTTTCAGTGGTCCATCCGCATAGACGTATTTGCGGTGGATAAAGCCTTGATCGTCCATCAGGTATCCAGCTTGGTCACCTGATTTGTATTCGTGAGCAGCACCATGTCCAGCCCCGTGGCCTTCACCGTGCCCACCAGCCACATGGCGGTGAATCAGGTAACTTTCTCCTTCGCGGAAGGTTTCAGCACTTTTCTTGCCCTCATGATCGAGGTAATAACCATCAGCAGTGTGGGTACCAAAGGTATTCCGGGTCAGGGACATGTTTTCTCCCCCGATCAGGTTCGTCCACTCCCAGGCCTGACAGCCTAGGAAGCCCAAACCACCAACAATGGTCAGAATCATCCAAATCAGCACCCCATTTTTGTTTTCGCGGTGGCCTTCCTGTACTGCGCGAACCATCGTTACCGAACTGATGATCAACAAAAAGGACATGAAGGTTACGAAGATCAATGGCGCCTTACCGAAAGCATTGGAAATGCCGAAGGGGTCGGTAGCAAACACAAAGTCTGGTACAGGCCAGGTTGGGCTGCTGAAACGCAGCGCACCATACGTAATCAAAAAGCCGGCAAAAGTAAAGGCATCCGATAAAAGGAAGTACCACATCATCAGTTTGCCATAGCTTGCCTTAAATGGAGATTGTGCTCCACCCCAGGCATCGCCATCGTGATCGTGTTCATGAACGTGGTGTTCAAGTGCGGTATCTGTAGTCGCCATTAGATAGCTATTTTTATTTTAGTTTTGTGTCTCCCACGACTAAAGCCGTAGGTTATGGCTATGTGTGGCCTCCCACAACCCACGGTTTAAATCGTGGGATTCCATGAGGTGGCTACATTTGTGTCATTAAAAAGAAAAAGATGTAAACCCAGAGCAAATCTACAAAATGCCAGTAGATCATACTCAGTTCAAAACGAAGTTTTCTTTTGGGCGTTACTTTTAAGCCCAAGGAAAATGCATGCAACGTTGCGAGTAGCAAGATAGCCAGGCCTCCAACTACGTGGGCGGCATGCACATATGAAAACATGTATACAAAAGACCCCGATGGGTTGGTGGTTAGTTCTACGCCAATTGCAGAGAGTGCTAACCAGCCTTGGTACTGAGTATACAAAAAGGAAAAACCTAGCACCAGGCTTGCTACCAAACCAAATTGGTATACTTTCTCATGGCCTTTCAAAAATGCCCGATAAGAAACATGCAGAGCAAAACTACTCAGCAAAATCAGTACCGTGCTTAGCGTAAACACTTGGGGCAGGCTGAATTCCAGCCAGTTCCCGGCAGCTTGACGCACCATATAGGCACTCGTCCAGGCTGCAAACATCATCATAATACTCGCACAAGCTACCAGCAGGGCAAATGTTTGAGGATGTATTTTATTCCGACCGTAAGCATTGGGGAAGCTTCCTTCCATGGTTTTCCTGATTAAAGTTGATCAAGTAATAACACAAGCAAAACAAGCGGAATGTACACAAAAGAGAAAAACATCAAGTGCAATGCCGATTTCCGATCATTATTCCGATACAAGCGCCAGCCTAAATAGGCAAAAAAGACGCTGGATACCACAATACAAGTCGTTGAAATCCATCCAGCAACACCGAGGCTCATGGGCAGAAAACCTACCGGGATGAGTACCAAAGCGTAAAGAAAGGATTGCAGTGCAGTATATTGTTCCTTCTGTCCTTCAGGGCCAGGCAACAGTTTATACCCTGCCTGTTCGTAATCTTCCCGTCCCAACCAGGCAATAGACCAAAAGTGAGGAAACTGCCAAAAAAACTGGATGGTAAACAAAGTCAATCCAAGCGCAGAGATATACCCTTCCGCTGCAGCTGCGCCAATCAGGGTTGGCAAAGCTCCTGGAACCGCACCCACCACTACAGCAATGGGGGAAATTCTTTTTAGCGGTGTGTATAAAAAAGCATAGGAAACCAGCGCAAGCGTGCCAAAGAAAGCTGTCCATGGATTAAACAGGGCCAGGGCAGTAATGCCAACCATACTCATTAACCCAGCCCAGAGCACTGCATCTGCAACTTTCATCCGGCCAGTTACCAAGGGGCGATTGGCCGTACGTTTCATCAAGCGGTCGAAGTCCTTTTCCAACACTTGATTGAGGGCATTTGCAGCTGCTGTAACCAAAAAACCGCCTACTGCAAGTATCAAAATACTCAACCCTGAAGCGGGGCCAGGTACCGCAATCAAGTAAGCCATCACCGAGGAAAAAACCACGGTGAGGGTCAGTCGCAATTTTACCAGTAATTTGAAGTCTTCTACCTTTTGCCAAAAAGCGGCCAAAGGTTTCTGTACTGCTGTTTTTACCTCCACAGTAATCGAGAAGTGTGTTGGAGAAGAGGGGTTAATTGATTTACCCCTCCTCTCCTATTGAAAATGATCTTTTCTTACCTCAAACAGCCTGTGCTGTTTTCAACTCCAAACCATCAATGATCACCAGCTGTTTCTCCTTCTTCCATTGGCGTGATCTGGGAGATGAACTCCTTACCGTCCTTGCCGTAGTCATATGGCCAGCGGTGTACACTTGGGATTTTACCAGCCCAGTTGCCGTGACCAGGATGAATCGCTGTAGTCCACTCCAGGGTAGATGCACCCCATGGGTTTTGAGTGGTCATCTTTTTGCCCTTCCAGATGCTGTAGAAGAAATTGACTACAAACAAAACCTGGAAAGCAAAAGTAGCGATAGCTGCGATTGTAATAAACTTGTTCAGGTCATCAAAGTGTGAGAATGAAGCAAAGGTGTCGAAACGGTAGTAACGACGTGG
>NZ_JANRKL010000205.1:0-7418 GCF_033763495.1 Haliscomenobacter sp.
GCAATGGCACAATCTTATAAGGATCTGAAGAAAGAGATTGGCAAAGTGATTGTAGGACAAGATGACGTGGTGAAAGCCGTAATCATTGCCCTGTTTAGCAATGGACATAGCCTGTTGGTAGGGGTGCCAGGATTGGCCAAAACCCTGCTGGTAAGCACGATCGCCGAAGTACTTGACCTCGACTTCAAACGCATCCAATTTACCCCGGACTTGATGCCTTCGGACATTACTGGATCGGAAATCCTGGACGAGGATCGCCACTTCAAATTTAACCGTGGACCTCTGTTTTCCAATATCGTTTTGGCTGACGAAATCAACCGTACTCCACCTAAAACCCAAGCTGCGCTTCTGGAAGCGATGCAGGAAAGATCGGTGACGGTGAGTGGTACCCGCCACGATTTGCCGAAGCCCTTTTTCGTGTTGGCAACCCAGAACCCCATTGAGCAGGAAGGTACCTACCCCTTGCCCGAAGCCCAGCTGGACCGTTTTATGTTCAACATTACACTGGATTATCCTTCCTATGATGAAGAATTGGAAGTGGTACGAGGCACAACAACTGCCCAAAACATCCAGTTGAATCATATCCTGTCGGGTGCTCAAATCCTAGGCTTTCAGCAATTGATCCGCAAAATTCCGATTGCTGACAACGTATTGCGTTATGCTGTGACCCTGGCTACCAAGACCCGCCCCAAAACACCTATGGCGACGGATATGGTTAATAATTACATCTCCTGGGGAGCAGGGCCTCGTGCCTCACAATACCTGGTATTGGGTGCCAAGTGCCATGCGGCCATCAGTGGAAAATATTCTCCGGACATCGAAGATGTGCAAACCATTGCCAATTATGTATTGCGTCACCGGATTGTGCGCAACTATAAGGCAGAAGCGGAAGGCATCAGTGAGGAGCATGTGATCAAAAGTTTATTCTAAGTATTATGACGCCATAATTTTTCTGTAATTGATTTTAAAACGGCGCGGAGCTTTTCTGCGCCGTTTTGCATTTTAATCCAGCCAAATCCGTACATTTCCGTTTTGAAATTAGTCCGTCATGGCTCGTAAAAGATTTTGGGAACTGCTGCTTTTTTTGGGATTATGCCATTTCCTTGGCTCAGGTTGTGTCAAAGATAGCCCTGAAAAAACTTTACCGCCAGCCTTGGGGAAGCTCAACGAGCTGAGCATTGTAATGGATACCATCTGGTGGCAAGGGAAAATTGGTAAGGAAGTTAGGGCTCATTTTGCAACAGCATTTCCTTTTGTAACGCCAGCCGAACCCTTGTTCAAGTCCCAGTATTACTCGCCAAATCGTTTTTTGACCAATCCAAAATTTTTAGCTCAGCGCAACTGCCTGATCATCATTCGCAAATATTCTGCCAATGCCCAGGAGCAGGCTCTGGCCAAAATTATTGAAAGCCGACTCAGCCAGGAACAACTCAAGCAATGGCGCGACAATCAGGTTTTTGCCATGGACAAAGTTTGGTCGGACCCACAACGGGTCATGGTTGTTGCCGTGAATGATGAAAAACAAGCCTTACAACTCTGGGAACAATATTATCCCACCATTTATCAAAAAATCCGGGAAAACGAGGCCCATTTGCACGAATCAATCTTGTTTAAAAAGAAACCGGAAGATGCCATCAACCGCAAACTCTGGGAAAACCATAAAGTAGATCTGGATTTACCACGTGGAACCCAGATCATCAGCAGTACCGATTCAATTTCCTGGTTGCAGTATGCTTATCCTGAAGGAGGGGCTTTGTGGATCCTGATTCGCCGCACCACCGTGGCTGAATTGGCCCGATCTGCTCAGTCGCCTGAAGCTACACTACAAGGCGTTTTGCGGCGAACACCTGCGCCTACAGCCATGTACGGCGGCGGCAGCATTCGTTTGGAAGAAAAAAATCCGCCCTTATTCGCATCAACCATTCGGTATCAAAAAACAATCCCCGCCACAGAATGGCGAGGATTGTGGCTGTTAGGGAGTAGAACCGGGTCCTTCATTTGCCAGTTGCCCAACTTCCCGCCAGACGCTCCTGTCTTATTGGCTGGTTTTGTGGAAGGCACTTTGTCCAATAAGGTGGAAAAATTATTGGAATTGCAATTCTTGTTGCAACGGCAAAGGACGGAGATGAAACCGTAAGAAAGAAATGAAAGATGAAAGATGAGAGATGAAAGATGAGAGATGAAAGATGAGAGATGAGAGATGAAAGAGGCTACCGCAGGGACTTAGACAAGATTCTGGTCAAAACGCTGCGGTAGCCTCTTTCATCTCTCATCTTTCATCTCTCATCACTTACCTCATCTTCCGCACATCGCCCCCCAAAAACTGTTTCACCCGTTTTTCTTTGGGTTCGTTTTCATATAAAATTTCGCCACCAACATTAGCGGAAGCCTCCAATAAATCAGTCACCTGAACTTCGGCGCGGCCACCAGTGCTGGTTTTTACAGTAGCTTTTTCGCCAATCAAACCCGAACAGCGGCACACCCCTCCAGTGCTTGCATTGATGTCCTGACTAGTGGCGGTGCCTTTCAGGTTCAATTGGCCGCCTTCAGAAGCACTGGCGTCCAGACTCTTGACGTTGAGGCTCAAATCCATTTGCCCACCTGCGGCCACACTGGCTGAAAACAGATCAGCGCTGAGGGTTTCTTTACAATCCACTTTTGCTCCGGCGTTGGCCCTCACTCCCCGCAAACTTTTGTAGGTCACGTAGGCTTTGACAATTTCGTTTTTGTACAAAAAACCATTTAAAACCTGGATGCGCAGCACACCTTTGGACACTTTTACCTCAATTTCTTTTTCAGGAATGCCGTCAATGTACAATACCACCTTATTGGCATCCCCTGCTTCCAAGTGCATGGTGATGCTCCCAATGGCGCTGACCTGATCAAAATTTTCTACCTGCACTTCCTTTTGGGCGTGTAACTGCGTCGTAAACAATCCCAGTAGTAGTCCGATTTGCATCAATCGTTTCATATTCTTTTTTTTAGTTGAGAAGGTTGAGCGTGTTGAGAAGGTTTAGGCTACCGCGAGCGACTTGGGCGTCAATCTTGTCTAAGCCGCTCGCGGCAGCCTAAACTTTCTCAACCTCCCTCAACCTTCTCAACTCCTGTAATAGGATGCTAAGAACGCGCGCTGCCCCTATTTTAGCACCCAGATAAAATATAAACAGGGCTCAAAACCAAAAAAATCGAGCTTTACCCGGCAACAAACCCGAATTTTTGCCATTTTTGCAGCCTAATTCAGTATTACACAAATAAGCATTTACAATGACCCAGCAAGCGGATCTGTTCAAGAAGTTGGTTGCGCACAGCAAAGAGTACGGTTTTATCTTTCAATCGAGTGAAATTTACGATGGTCTTGCTGCCGTGTATGATTACGGTCCCTATGGTGTAGAACTCAAAAACAACATCAAGGATTACTGGTGGGCGGCAATGGTGCAGATGCACGACAACATTGTGGGTCTGGATGCTGCCATCTTTATGCACCCCAAAACCTGGAAGGCTTCTGGGCACGTGGATGCTTTTAACGATCCTTTGGTAGACAACAAAGACAGCAAAAAACGCTTCCGTGCCGATGTGTTGATCGAGGAAGAAATTGATAAAATATTGGGCAAGGCAGATAAAGAAGTTGAAAAAGCCAAGAAAAAATTTGGTGATTCCTTCGACGAAGCCCTTTACCGCACCACCAACCCACGTGTACTCGAATATACCCAAAAAGCCCAGGCAGTAACCGACCGGTTGACTGCCGCCATGTCGAAGGGGGACATGGCCGAGATGAAAGCCATCATCGAGGATTTGGAAATCACCGAACCCGATACTGGATCGCGCAATTGGACTGATGTACGCCAGTTCAACCTCATGTTCAACACCCAATTGGGCAATATTGCCGGAGAAGAGGGTAAATTGTACCTGCGCCCCGAAACTGCACAGGGGATCTTTGTGAACTTTTTGAACGTACAAAAATCGACCCGGCAGAAAGTGCCCTTTGGCATTGCTCAAATTGGCAAAGCTTTCCGCAACGAAATTGTAGCCCGGCAGTTCATTTTCCGCATGCGTGAATTTGAACAAATGGAAATGCAGTTCTTTATCCGTCCCGGTGAGGAAATGAAGTGGTATGATTACTGGAAACAAACCCGGATGAACTGGCACCGCAAAATCGGTACCCCGGAGTCCAAACTGCGCTTTAAAGACCACGATAATCTAGCCCACTACGCCAACGCTGCGGTGGACATTCAATACGAATTTCCGTTTGGGTTTAAGGAATTGGAGGGCATTCACTCACGGACCAATTTTGACCTTAGCAGTCATCAGGAACTGTCAGGAAAAAAATTACAATATTTTGACCCTGAGCTCAATGAAAATTACGTACCTTATGTGCTCGAAACATCGGTTGGTGCCGACCGAATGTTCCTCGCCATGATGAGTGAATCACTCCAAGAAGAAACTGTACCAGATGCTGATGGTAATGACTCGACCCGGGTGGTAATGAAATTGCATCCAGCTTTGGCACCTATCAAGGTTGCAGTGTTGCCCTTGTTGAAAAATCGTGAAGAACTGGTAAAGGCCAGCACCGATGTGTTCAACAAACTGAAGTTCTCCTTCCAGTGTCAGTATGACGAAAAAGACGCCATTGGCCGTCGTTACCGTCGCCAGGATGCTATTGGTACTCCCTACTGCGTGACCATTGATTTTGAAACCTTGGAAAACAATACTGTGACCATACGTGAACGCGATAGTCTTAAACAAGAACGGGTTCACATTGATAAGATCGAAGAAATTGTCCGCCAGCGGGTTGACATGAAAACGTTGTTGCTGTAGGGCTACCCCTACCAGCCGCCCGAAAAAAACCGCTGCACAATTCAATGTCGCAGCGGTTTTTTTTATATACAAAATCTTGTGACGTTCTTTTGACTTGAAGAACAGGCGAATCCAGTAAATTCCTCGTTAAACTAAAATGCGTAGCATCCAAAAACCGAGCATTCATGAGTAACTTTACAAAACAACCTTCGATGCAAGCTACCCCCAGACTACGGATTCGTTCCTTATTTTCCTTTTCCCAACCACTTTGGTTGGCTTGCAGCTTCTGGCTGCTTGCCAATTCCATTTTTGCCCAGCGCAACCTCACTTTGTCCCAATTGACCTTTGCGCCACAATCTTATCTGGTCAACCCAGGACGGATTCCACTGTCTAAATACAACATTGGCTTGCCCCTGATGAGTGGCGCCAATGGCGCAGTGAGTAGCTCCGGATTTCGATTAGGTGATTTTCGGAAGGGCAGCAATGTTGAAGGGGGGCCCGACAATCCTTACAAGAAATTTCTGGACGACCTGGATCAGCAGAATTATGCCCAAATGGACGTCAGCGTTAATTTACTGGATTTGGGCTTCCGCATTGGTTCCCGCAATTACATCAATGTTTTTGCCAACGAGACCATGAACGCATTGATGCAATACCCCCGGCCACTGGCGGAAATGCTGTTCAATGTAGGCAATAGCAAGATTGTGAACCGCACCTACAACATTCAGGATTTTCAGTACAATGTATTGCAATATCGCTCCATTGGCATTGGGTACACCCGCCAGATCAACAAAAAACTTTCTATTGGTTTTCGGGCTAAATCCTTGATGGGCATTAGCCAAATCCAAACCAGCAATGATTCAATGCGCTTCGTCAGTGATGCAGACGATCGTTTTTTTGGCGTTTTGGGCAACTTGAGCTTCATGAGTTCAGGCGTTCAAAATTTAAAGCCCTATTATGGCATTCTGGGCAATTTGAATTTTGGCAGTTTGGCTACCCAGGCGCTACAACGGAATCCATCCAACTACCTGCAAAATACGGGCAACAATGGTTTCGCTTTTGACCTCGGTCTGCAATTGAATGTCAACAAGGAACTGGATTTGTACGCCAGTTTGCTCAATGTGGGCAGCATCACCTGGAAAAATGACGTCACCATCAACCCTTTGGCCGACGACAATATTGAATTTCCGACCCAGGATCTGGATTATTTCAACTCTGAAGTATTGGAATTTGTGGACAGTCTGGGGCGTAAAGCGACCATCGACACTACCTTCAAAACCCGCTTGCCCGCTTTGTTGTACGTAGGGGGGAGTTATTTTGTAACCCCAACTACTTCTATTGATGTGGTGCTCAACCCTCGATTTTACCTGGGCGAGATAGATTTTGGCTTTGGCGTAGGCATTACCACGCGGGTGAATAAAATTTTGCAAGTGGGCGGAAACATCTCCTCTTTCAATAAGTCCACCATCAATTTTGGCGCTGGTGCTGCACTCAATCTTGGGCCGGCCCAGTTGTACCTCGCTTCCGACAACATCATCCCCCTCTTTGCTTTTAATAGCTCCAAAACTGCACATTTCAATCTGGGCCTGACCTTCAATTTTGGCCGCCAAACCCGCGATGAGCGGTATGCGGAGTTGAACCCCAAGAAAAAAGCTGAACCCAAGAAAAAAGAGGAACCTAAGGAACTACTGGCCAGCAACAAACCTAAGGAAAACGATAAAAAATCCAATACTCCTCCGGGTACCACCTCGCGGGCACCGGTGGAGTTGCCACCTTCAGTTTCACTGGTGGGTACGGTATTTAACGGAATAAGCAAAGAACAATTGACCGGGGTAGCCCTGGAAGTATACATTCAGAATGCCGATGGCACGGAGGCTTTGCTCACCAAGCGTACCTTTGGTAACGGTATTATACTGCTCTCCCTAAGGCGTGAAAACAATCACCGACTGGTGCTGCGCAAGAATGGTTTTTCACCCAATGAAACCATCATCAGCACCGATGAAATGGGAGGACAAATGCAATTGAAAAAAGAATTTGAACTCAATACCGGGGTTCAGGCGCCGCCGGCTATCACCGCTCCGGTAGTAGCAGAAGAAGAGGAGGTAAGGGTACCCGAACGTGAACTCATCCCCGAGCGCAAGGTGGAAACGCCACCTGTTGAAGAAAAACCCGCTCCGGTGATTGCAACGACTCCACCACCCACCTCTTCCAAACCACCAGTGAGTGTTTCCACCCGCCCTGGCCGAGTGATCGTTTACCGGGTTTTGGAAAACTCAACCATCCGCCAAAGCCCGGATGAACGGAGCCTGGAGCTTTTGCCAGTAGTGATCGGCCACCGTTTGGAGTTGTTGGAAAAATCCAATGACGACTGGTGGAAAGTGCGCTTTCGGGATTTCGTGGGGTATTTGCCCGCGCGGATTTTGGAATTGGAGGAGTAATAAAGTTGAGGAGTTGAGGGGTTGAGAAGTTGAGGAGTTGAGAAGTTGAGGCTACCGCAGCTACCCGGTCACTGCGCGTAGTCTCAGTGCCCGGGTAGCTGCGGTACCCCCAACTTCTCAACCCCTCAACTTCTCAACTTATTTCAGCTGCGTATCCGCAAAATACCGCATCGCCTTCTGCAAAAA
>NZ_JANRKL010000206.1:0-34094 GCF_033763495.1 Haliscomenobacter sp.
ACCCTGGGTTCGGAAATAACGCCGGGGATCGTGGCGCCCCCTCGCGCCGCTCGCCGGCTCGACGATCGCAGGTTCCTAGATCCTACTCCTGGTCTAAAATCTGACTTTACAATTGAAATTGCCCTAAAAACCCCTAACAAACCCAGCAAAAAAACACCTCTGGATTGATTCTGCACAGCAATAACCCCTATTTGCCTACCCAATATCCTATCACCAAGCCTACTTTTGTCGAAATTTAATTCCCTAAATTTCAACTCTGGCAACAAGATGGCTCGAAATCCACATTACTTTTCTCAATTGGCCCATATAGAAGTACTCAGCACCGATTTGGAGGCTTCCGTACGTTTTTTCACAGAAGTAGCCGGTATGGACGAAACCGGCCGCGAAGACAACTCCGTTTACCTCCGCGCCTGGGGCGATTATTTTCACCACTCCCTCAAACTGACCCAAAGTGATCGGCCTGGAATGGGACACCTGGGTTGGAGAGCCGACAGCCCCGAAGCACTGGAGGATGTAGTGCAATACCTCGAAAGCATCGGAGCTGGCCTGGGCTGGCATGAAGGTGATCTGGGGCACGGGAAAGCCCACCGCTTCAAGTCTCCAGATGGACACCTCCACGAAGTATTTTGGGATGTAGTGTGGCTGCGGGAAGAAGGCAAAAGAGGCAGCGTATTTGCCGACCGCTATGCCAGTAACCGCCGCATTGGTGTCAATCCCCGGCGTTTTGACCACATCACTTACAATACCAGTAATTATTCAGCCGAAAAGGCTTTCTGGAAAGGTTTGGGCCTACGCAATCCTGATGAAGTGCGCATTACGGATGAAATCCCCCCCGTTGGCGGGCTTTGGACCACCGGAAACCTTTCCCACGATATTGCCATCTTCACCGATCCAAGCTTGAAGCCTGGCGAAGGAGCCTTAAACCACGTAGCCTACAATTTTGACAGCCGCGAGGAGGTTCTGCTTGCCTGCGATTGGATCATTGAAAATGGCTACAAACTCGCGATGGGTGCGCCCACCCGCCACAAAGCCGACGAAGGTTTTTTCATCTACGTCGATGAGCCCGGCGGCAATCGTTTCGAATTTTACGCAGGCGCCCGCCTGATTTTCGCCCCTGACCACGGGCCAGATATCCACTACCTGAAAGACAATCCAAACGACGCATGGGGCAATACCAACCCCTGGGCTGGCGGCGATGGTTCTTTCAAAAAGGAACACGCTTCACACAAACATTAATTTGGGTTGAGGGAAGTTGAGGAAGGTTGAGGAAGGTTTAGGCTACCGCGAGCGACTTAAACTTGTCCTTGTCTAAGTCGCTCGCGGTAGCCTAAACCTTCTCAACTTCCTCAACCATCTCAACCTTCCCTAAAACACATCACCATGTGGCACTATTTTCCAGACCAATACATGCCCTCCTATCAGCTGAATCGGGCGCTGAGTCAAGCCCATTACGGCGGCGGAGAATTTGCGGAATGCCTGGAGGCAGCCGCTGAAATCACCCCTGGCGACAACGAGAGTTTTCACCAGGCCTGGGCCAAAATTGGCAATAAAATATATGCCGAAGGAGAAGCTGCTGCGCAAAATGGCAATCGCGCCACTGCCCGGCGGGCCTACCTTCGGGCTTTCAATTATTTGCGAACCTCTGAATTTTTTCTCAAACCATCGGATGCCCGCAAGTTGCCGACCTACAACAAGTGCATCGATGCCTTCCGCAAGGCCATTCCCTTGATGGACAATCAACCCTTGCAGCTCAAAGTACCTTTTGAAGGCTCCTACCTGCCGGGCTATTTGTTCAAACCTGCTGGAGTAGCCAATCCACCCATGATGATTATGTTTGGGGGCTTAGATAGCCTGGCCGAAGAGCTTTATTTTGGGCCAGCCAACTGGCTCAATGAACGGGGAGTTGCCCTGATGGTGCTCGATGGCCCCGGCCAGGGCGAAAGTCTGCGCATCAACCACGTTCACTCGCGTTACGACTACAATGTACCTGCCACGGCTGCCTATGAATGGGCCATCGCCAATTTGCAAACTGAAATTGATACCCAAAGCATTGGGGTAATGGCAGTGAGCATGGGAGGCTATATGGCGGCTCGTTCGGCCGCTTTTGAGCCGCGTTTCAAAATCTGCGCCATCTGGGGGGCTGTTTGGTCTTATTACGACATCTGGAAGAACCGTCCGGACAACCACCCGCTGGCCGAAATTGTAATGCACATCGTCGGTGCTGACAATATGGCTGACGCGCGTGAACGCCTCAAAAATTTCACTTTGGAAGGAGTGGCCGAAAAAATCTCCATGCCTACCTACATTTTGCATGGTGAAGACGATCGGCAAAATTTTGTCGAAAACGCCTACAAAACCTACGAGGCCCTGACCTGCGAAAAGTACCTGGAAATAGTCCCCAAAGAAAGTAGTGGTTCCGCCCATTGTCAGGTCGATAACTTCACCAAAGTGTTCAACCTTTACGATTGGATTGCCAAAAAACTGCACGAATGATCCGTCAACTCAAAAAAGGCATCACCTACGCAGAAAGCCAGGAGGTCGATGCCAAAGTGCGATCGACTGTAGAAAGTATGTTGAAGGCAGTCGAGGAACGTGGTGATGCAGCTGTGCGGGAATACTCGGTGAATCTGGACAAATGGTCGCCTACTACTTTCCGCTTGTCTCCCGCTGAAATTGCCAATATCATTGAAGCTTTGCCACAGCAGGTGATCGATGACATTCTTTTTGCCCAGGCCCAAATCCGCAATTTTGCCCAACACCAGTTGGCCGCCCTCAAAGACATTGAAGTCGAAACCTTACCCGGGGTATTCCTGGGCCACAAAAATATCCCCGTCAACAGCGTAGGTTGTTACATCCCCGGTGGGCGTTACCCCATGGTGGCCTCTGCGCACATGAGTGTGTTGACCGCCAAAGTAGCAGGTGTCAAGCGGGTGATTGCCTGCACTCCGCCGATCAATGGGGCAATTCCCGCAGCCACCGTTGCTGCGATGCACATGGCTGGTGCAGATGAAATTTACCTGCTCGGTGGTGTGCAAGCCGTAGCCATGATGGCCCTCGGAACGGAGACCGTGCGAGGTGTGGACATGCTGGTTGGCCCCGGCAATGCCTATGTTGCAGAGGCCAAACGCCAGCTTTACGGCAAGGTTGGCATCGATCTTTTTGCTGGCCCAACAGAAACCCTCATCATCGCCGACGATACCTGCGATGTGGAAACCTGTGCGACGGACTTACTCGGGCAAGCTGAACACGGGCCAACCTCTCCCGCTATCCTGCTCACTTCCAGCCAGAGTATTGCCGAAGGGATCGAAGCTGAAATCGAACGCCAGTTGGCCGTATTGCCTACCGCGGATGTGGCCGGAGTGGCCTGGCGCGATTACGGACAAGTTATTCTGGTAGATACCGTGGATGAACTGGTGCAGGTAGCTGACCGGATCGCTAGCGAGCACGTACAGGTGATGACGGAGAACCCAAGGTATTTCTTGGAAAAAATGACCAACTACGGTGGTTTATTTCTAGGGGAAAAGACGAACGTGGCTTACGGGGACAAGGTGATTGGCACGAACCATACCCTACCTACCCGTGAAGCAGCAAAATACACTGGAGGACTTTGGGTAGGCAAGTTTTTAAAAACCTGTACCTATCAGGAGATCCGCACACCAGAGGCAAGTGCTTTGATTGGGGAATATTGCTCAAGGCTGTGTGCGATTGAGAATTTTGCCGGGCATCAGGCTCAGGCGGATTTAAGGGTGCGCAAGTACAAATAAACTTCTGAGGTGCAACTTAGGTGCCTTAGGTTTATTAGGGGGTGTAGAACATTTTTTTACCACCTAAGAAACCTAAGGCACCTAAGTTGCACCTCAGAGATTAAGCCTTTTGTTCAAATGGATTTAACTGGAAAAACAGCATTGGTTACGGGTGGTGCAGGCGGCATCGGCTCTGCCATTTGCCACAAATTGGCGGCAAATGGGGCCCAGGTCATCGTCACCTACAACAGCAATGCTGCCAAAGCCGAAGCCTTGTTGGATAGTCTCCCAGGCTTGGGCCATTCCTGTTTCCATGCACCCAATACGGATGTGTCCCAACTGGCCGAACTAGCCCATTCGATCCAGAAAAAATACGGCAAATTGGACCTATTGGTCAACAATGCGGGGATCACCACCCCCGTAGCCCATGCCAATTTGGATGGACTGAGTGATGAATGGATTGACCGCATTTTTCAAACCAACGTGCGGGGTTCCTTTGCCATGATTCGGGTTTGTAAAGACCTTTTGCTGGAGGCAGCAAAGGAAGGCAATTCCCCCAGTTTGGTGGTGAACATCTCCTCAGTTGCAGCCGTAACAGGAATCGGCAGCAATGTCGCTTATTGTGCTTCAAAAGCAGCCATCGACAGCATGACCCGTTCTTTGGGTCGGGCCCTGGCCCCTCAAATCCGGGTGGTTTCGGTATCCCCCGGCTGGGTACTCGGCGAATACACCCAAAACATAGATCCAGCATACCTGAAAAAACAAGAAGAGCTTACTCCACTAAACCGATTAGCCAATCCTGAAGACGTCGCCAATGCTGTTTATGCCTTGGCGACCACTCTTAGCTTTACCACCGGTTCAATTATTCCCGTGGACGGGGGCAGGGTACTTGGATGATCAGGTCAAGTGTTTAAAATTTATTCCTATGTCAGCAGCAAAAAAAGTACTTATCGTAGGCGGCGGAATTGGTGGACTTTCCGCAGGTATCGCCTTGTGCCGGGCCGGCATCGCAGCAGAAATCGTGGAATTACAGTCGGAATTTAATGTTTATGGAGTTGGTATCATTCAGCAGGCCAATGCCTTACGTGCACTTGATGCGCTGGGGGTAGCCGATGAAGCCATGCGTAGGGGATCGCCCTATGGCAAGGTCAAAATGTGTGCGCCCCATGGTTTCCAGTTTGGCGAAACAGGTACTCCGCCCATTGGTCGTTTCCCCAGCCACAATGGCATTTCCCGAAAAATTTTGCACGATGTGCTTTACGAGGCTGCGCAGGAAAATGGCGTAGTGTTCCGCATGGGGATTACAGTTGAACACATCAACAATCAGCCAGATCAGGTTGAAGTACAATTCACCGATGGTAGTTCCGGCACTTACGACCTGCTGATCGGTGCTGATGGGGTCAATTCCAAAGTGCGGAATTTGATCTTTGGCCAATTCACTCCCCGCTACATCAATGCCTCGGTATGGCGTTTTGCCTTCCCACGTCCAGCAGGTCTGGAAACGGGTTACATGTATTTTGGCAAAAAAACCAAATTGGGTTTGATTCCGATGACCGCGGATACCATTTACATGTTTGTGGTTTCTTCAGAGGGTGAAGACAATCCCTTCATTCCCGAAGAGGAGTTAGTTCCAAGGCTGAAGGCCTATTTGGAAGAATACAGCGCTCCTTTCGTACAGGAAGTTTTGCCCCAAATTACTGATCCCAAAGGGGTGATTTACCGTCCATTGGAGACTTTGATGACACCCGCTCCCTGGTACAAAAACCGGGTGGTCTTGATTGGAGATTCCGCCCATGCCACCATTCCACAGCTAGGTTCTGGTGCAGCTTTGGCCATCGAGGATGCCGTGGTACTGGCTGAATTGTTGGAAAAGGAAAGCGCCATATCAAGCGTCCTGGAGCAATACATGGAACGGCGATACGAGCGCTGCAAATTGGTGGTGGATGTATCGAATACCCTCTCCGAATGGGAACAAATGGAGTGGAAAGGCTTACCGCTGCCAGAAGGAGCCAATATGGGCGCGCTGATGGGTAAAACCTTGATGGTCTTGACGCAACCGATTTGATTTGTTTATATCATCTTAACCCCGAAGGGTTTGACATTCATCACATGAAACTTGTAACTTTCAAAAATAAAAGCGGGCAAACCCGCAGTGGCTGGCTCAATGGCGACGGAGTAGTGGACATGCAATTGGCCGACGCTCAATTGCCCAACAACATGCTCAGCTTCATTGATGAGCACGAGCGTTTTTTCGCCATGATTGAGGAAAAAGGCTTGAAAAACCTGACGGCCCACTACCCTTTGTCTGAGGTGAAACTCCTCGCTCCCCTACCCAATCCCCGCAGTTTTCGGGATTACATCGGTTTTGAGCAACACATGTTGAATGCCTCCAAAACCTTTGGTCACACCGTAGGGGAAGCCTGGTACGAAATGCCTATTTTTTATTTCACCAATCACCACGCCATTTACGGCCCCAATGACGCCATCAAACGCCCAGCCAAAGAAACCCGCCTGGACATTGAGTTGGAAATGGCGGTGATCATGGGCAAAAAAGGCAAAAACATCAGTGCTGCCGAAGCCAATGACTACATCTTTGGGTACACGGTTTTTAACGACTGGACCGCCCGCGCCATCCAACGCCGGGAAATGGAAGTGCCGCTTGGCCCGCACAAAGGTAAGGATTTTGCCAACGCCATCGGCCCATGTATTGTTACAAAAGATGAAATGGAGCAATACCGGCTAGAAAACGACCGCTTCGATCTAGCCATGACGGCCCGCATCAACGGCGCAAGCATCTGCGAAGGGAACTACCAAACCGTATATTGGACTTTCCCTCAAATGATCGAACGCGCTTCCGAAAATGATGTAACTTTAATGCCGGGGGAAATCCTGGGCTCTGGCACCGTGGGTTGGGGCAGTTTGATTGAAAACAACTTTTCCGTGCATCGCCCGCTTGAACCCGGGGACGTAGTCGAATTGGAAATCCAGGGAATTGGAATGTTGCGCAACCAAGTAGTGGGGTAAAATAAGTGCTTTAAACCATGGTCAACAAAAACAAGGAGTGGCAAGCGACTTTATTGGATCCAACGGCCTTGGGTAAATTCCTGAGTCCCGAATCTGGGTGGGAACTACAAATCCTGACCCCCTTGCATCCTTGGTTCCAAATCAACCGCATTGAAGTATTTCGGCCTTACCTCAAGTTCCCTTTGGCCCCTCACCGCAAAACAGTTTATGATTTTTTGTTCCTCACTGCCGGAACCACTACCCGCAACAAAGGCATTGACAACTATATCCTTGGCTCCAACAGTTTTTTCTTTTTACCCGCCTACCAAATTCTGACCAGTGAGGCCATGAGTGAAGATGTACGGGGGTATTATTGCCATTTTGACCCGGAGATTTTTAATAAAAAATTCATCCAGAATGACTTACTAAATGAGTTCAGCTTCTTGAAATACAATGGGCATCCTGTTGTGACGATCAGTGACGAAGTGGTGCCAAAAGTTGAATACTTACTGAATCGCTTGGATGAGGAATACCGCACCGGGCGCAAAGAATCACTGGATTTGATTCGCTCCTATCTGCTCACCCTGTTTTATGAGTTGCGGCGTTTTAGCCAAAGCGAAGACATCAGCTCCAACGACTCTGCGGCACAACTGACCCAACGCTACAAGGAGGCCTTGCCACAGCAGGTCTACACTTTTCAAAAAGTATCCGATTTTGCCAAGTTTTTAAACGTATCTCCCAACTACCTCAATCGCTGTGTTCAGCGTACCATGGGTAAGTCCGCCCACGATTTATTGAATGAAACCATGCTGCTGGAGTCCAAGGCCCTGCTCAAACAATCCGGGCTCAGCATCAGTGAGATCGCCTACAAAGTAGGTAAAAAAGATCCCAGTGATTTCAGCCGTTTTTTTAAAGCACAAACGGGGATGACCCCCAAAGAGTACCGGGAATAACTTCGCTGCTTTTGGGATTGATTTTGCACATTCTTGACCTTTTTTTGCCTAACCCGCCTTTTTACAGTCAATTAATTTTGCTTTAAAGCATTTTGTAAAATTTTATATCGCAATTCTCTAACAGCACCCTTTTTATGAAACTACATCAGACAAAAGCCTGGGCGATAGCCATGCTTATTGCCCTTGGCATGTGTTTTGCCAACTTTAGCTTAAGTGGCCAAAGCATCAGTGGAAAAGTAAACGATTCAAATAATGAGCCGCTCATCGGCGCTTCGGTGCTCGTCAAGGGCACTACTCAGGGAACAGTTACCGATATCTCCGGCCAATTTACCCTCGACAATGTTCCTGCTTCCAGTATCCTGGTCGTTTCCTTTGTGGGTTTTGCCACCAAAGAAGTAGCCGCAGTCAACAACCTGGTCATTGTGCTGAGTGAAGGTGGAGCCCTGGATGAGGTGGTGGTAACCGGGGTGTTTGATGCCCGTACCAAAATGAATGCCTCGGTAGCGATCAGTTCCCTCAGCTCCAAACAACTGGAGAAAATCGTACCCAACAGTGCCATTGACGTCTTGAAAAACATGCCGGGAGTATACGTGAATACGGCTAGAGGTGAGGTAGGCAACTCCATTTATACCCGTGGTCTCAATTACAGTGGTGGTTTTTTTTACGTTTCCATGCAGGAGGACGGCCTGCCAGTGATGGGAATTTCTGGCTTGGTCAACCCAGATGGCTATCTCCGGGCAGATGCGACCATCCATCGGGTGGAAGCAGTACGGGGTGGTACGGCTTCCATTTTAGGGCCAAATGCCCCGGGTGGAATTTTTAACTATGTTTCCAAAACGGGTGGACAAAACTTTGAAGGCGAAATCCGGGCCCGCTTTGGCCTGGAAGGGGACGGCCAAAATCCTTACTACCGTACCGACTTAAACGTAGGAGGCCCCCTCAATAAAGCCAAAGATTTGACTTTCAACATCGGTGGGTTTTACCGCAACGCCGATGGCCCCAAATATCCTGGCTACACCCTGAGCTACGGAGGTCAGCTCAAAGCCAATTTTTTAAAAAAATACAAAACGGGTTCCCTGAAATTGTACGCCAAACTACTGGACGACAATACCGCCCCCTTTGAATTTACCCCTACGGTGGATTTCGAAAAACCCAAACCGGCTGGTAGTTTCACCAACACCAGTTCCACCTTGGTGCAGTCCCAACAGTTCACTGTGCCTGGCTCGATCACAGCCGGAAAAACCCTGGATTACGACACCCGCAAGGTGGGAGCTTACAATGAAGTGGCCGGAGGTTTGCAATGGGAACAAAAATTAGGATCAGGTTGGACCTTCAATAATAATCTCCGGGTTTCCAGCAAAGAGCACATCGCTCAAACGACTGCGGTGGTCTTTCCTTTCCGGGTGGATCAAATCGTGTTTTATGGTGTGAGTGGCAACGTTGCCCGTTTCGGCACCTATGAATTTTACGACCCAAGTTCCAATAAAAGTTACGGCACAGTACAACAACTTCCACCTACCGGAGCGGGGCAGCCTATCCGTTTCATCCCCAACAATTTGAGCTTACCAGGCGGTGATGTATTGCCCAATGCATTGTTTTACAACCCTAATCCTTACAATGAAGTCAACTTTACCGACATCATCGACCAAGCTACTTTGAGCAAGAAGTTCAAAAACATGAGCATTACCGCAGGGATGTATTACGCTTCCACAAAAGCAACCAGGGAGAATGTCATTCCCACTGCACAGGGTTTTGCTACGGTAGAAGATCGTCCTAAAACCGTGGGCATTCGGTATACCAACCTCGGTGGGCAGAAATTCGACCTGACCAATCCAGGCGGTTTGGCCAACATTGGTGCCAGTGGTTTTTACACCAACGATGCCCGCATCAATCAGACCGCTTTTTTCCTGGGACACAACTGGGAAATCAACAACAAATTGAACCTGGATTGGGGCTTGCGTTACGAGAATTTCGCCATCAACTCTACGTTCACCACACCCCGCCGCATCACACCGGATAGCCCAACCGGCGCCGATGGCAATGCCGCAACCCTGTATGACAACCGCCTGTGGGCCAACAATCCGGAGCAAAGTTTTGAAAAAGACTTGCAATCCGTTTCGTACTCTGTTGGGGTGAACTACCTGGCCAACGAAAACTTCGCCGTTTATGGCCGTTACTCTCAGGGCCGCAAGTCGCCTGACCTAAGTTACTTCATGGACATTGCCAACCAGCAGTTGACTTCCAGCATATCCGTAGAGGCACAAAGTATACAAATGGCCGAACTGGGTTTCAAATTCAAACAAGAGCGTTTTAATCTTTTTGTGACGCCGTTTTACACTTTGCTGAGCAATGTGCCCAACTTTCAAATCTTCCAAAACCCGGACGTAACCTACTATGCACCACCGCGGGTTTATCAAAAAATTCAGACCATGGGTCTGGAACTGGAGGGCAACCTCGCCTTGAGTGAGCACTTCAGCATTCGCGGTGTGGCCACCTTCCAAAATTCAAAAGCACTGGAATTTTCGGTCTTCCTGGCCAATGCCAATGGCCCGCAAGACGACAAAAAGGTGTCTTACGATGGCAACAAGAACGACAACATTGGCACCATGCTGATGATCACGCCGACTTATAGCAGCAAAAAAATCAGCGCGGCGCTCAACTACCAATACATGGGCAAACGTTGGGCAAATGTGGGGAATGCCTTCCAATTGCCTGCATTCAGCGCCCTTGACCTCAATTTGGGCTACAACTTTTCAACCAAATTCCAGCTGAGTGCCTCGGTCAACAACTTGACGAATACCTACGGAATCATGAGTTGGGCTGCCCCAGGTGGTTTCCCGGCAGCACTGGATACGCAAGGCTTTACCAAAGGTATGCTGGAAGGTAATCCAAATGCGGTGTACGCCACTTTGTCTATCATGCCTCGTGCATATTTCCTGACCGCAACGTATAAGTTCTAAGATTCATACAATTCAATTTTTCTGCCAGTAAGGAGAGAGAGGCCTTTGCTCCTCTCTTTTTATTGTACAACCTGCCCAATTCCTCAGGATTGATTCTGCATAGGTTTGGCAGCAAAATGAATACCCTGTCCCCATTAAGCTGAGTATTTTGAGCAACTATCGGTTCCTAAAATTTCACCTACATGCAAATTTACAAACACTCGGATTATCGGTCCATCCTTACCTTGTCCTTCGGCTTCATGCTACTCAACCTGGACCGGTGGATCATTGCGCCCCTTTTCCCCGTTATCCAGAAAGATTTGGGGTTCAATTACCAGGATTTAGGTGCTGTGGTGGGTGTGACGGCCCTAGCCTGGGGCCTGGTTTCGCTCATTTTTGGCGGATTGTCGGACAAATTGGGCCGCCGGAAAATATTGATTCCAACCTTGGCTGCCTTGTCCATTTTTTCTGGCATCACTGGTTTGGCTGCGGGTTTGGGCACCATGCTGCTGCTCAGAGGGGTATTGGGCATTTTCGAGGGCGCATACGTTCCTACCGCATTTGCAGCTGTTAAAGATGCTTCAGTTCCCCATCGGGTGGGTTTCAACATGGGTTTGTTGGGCGCAGGGAGTGGGTTGGCTACGGCGATTGCCCCCATTCTGGCGACCCAACTCTTGGCTGTCGTTCCTTCCTGGCATTGGGTTTTTGTATGGGTGTCCATTCCAGGATTGATCGTGACCTTTCTGTTGTATCGTTTCATCAAGGATCAGCCTCAGGTTGAAAACCTCCCGGCAAAAAACATCAACATCAAAGCGGTTTTCAAATACCGCAACATCAAAGTAGGAACCCTGGTCATGTGTGGGGTGATGGCGGCGATTTTTGTGCTGACCGCCATGATGCCCAATTATTTGACCGATTACCTGCATTTAAGCCTGCAACAAATGGGCTTTGTGGCTTCAGCCATTGGGATTGGTGGCTTTTTGGGTATTCCGTTGGTCAATGGCTTGTCGGATCGTTTGGGACGAAAGCCTGTGATTATTGGGGCTCTGGTGGCTGCGGCGCTGGCCATTGTCATTTTATCCAATATTGGTGCAAATCCCTTCGCGCTGTTTGTTACCCTGTTTTTCGCCAGCGCTTTTATTCTGGGCAGCCTGGTCATGTTGGACGGCCCGATTGCTACCGAGACGGTTCAGCCTTCGATGATCAGTGCGGCATCGGGGTTGATCATTGGCATTGGAGAAATTTTTGGAGGTGGTGTGGCGCCGGTGATTTCGGGGATCGTGGCGGAGAAGTTCGGGATTGAGCAGGTGCTGATGGTGGCGCTGGTTGGGGTGGTGTTTGCGATTGTTTGTGCTTTCTTTTTGGTGGAAACGGCACCGGGACAGTAAGGTGATTAAAAGTAAACTATCTAAGGTGAATCCTTTGGTGCCTAGGGATTGTTCAAAAAAGTGCCTATGGTTTCTTAGGTGGTGAAAAATATGCTATGCTTTTTCACCACCTAAGAAACCACAGGCAGAGATTGTTCACTTCCCCTTAAATTTCCCCTCCAAAACCTTCATAAAATACCCACCAACCACACTTCGCGCCTGAAAACCAATCATTTTCCCAGTTTTGGTATCGTGCCAATCGCTTAGTGGAACCCGGGAAAGGGTATTGGCGGCAAAATGGGCCATTGGGCGGATCAGTGCTTCAAAATCCTGTTGTTGTGAGGCCAAGGTTGCCGTCCAAACTACCCAGTCCGATTTGGTATAATTGGCACGGCTATCGAGTGGAAGCCCGTATTCATTTTGTTTATCAAGGTAATACTTCATCTCTTTTTCAAAAACAGCGGTCGGGAAATAATTCAAGTTTAAAACCTTGTCCCAAACCAGGTTGTACTTCTGGCTCCAAGTGCCTTTTTTGTCAAAAGTAAGGGCGTAGTGGTCACCATCTTCAGCGATAGATTGCCATTTGCTCACATAGCCTTTGCAGAGCTCATCAAATTGGGTGAAGCGCGGCAAGTCGCCCATTTTTTTGGCCAGCATGGCATAGGCTTCCATGGCCACAATGGCTTTGGCAGATAAATTGGCATTTCGAGCCAGGTGGCCAGCAAAATCATCGGTGCACAACTGGGTAGTAGGATCAAAGCCTTCTTTGCTCAGGTAATCGGCCCAAATCGAAAGGGTTGCCCAATGTTTCTTGGCGTATTCCGTATTGCCTTCAGCCATACAAATGGCCGCAGTAAGGATGATCATGTTGCCACATTCCTCCACAGGCATGTCTTCAGGATAAGTTTGTCCGTTGGCCTGGGGGTAGGTACCCAAATCATGCGCGGCAAAGGGTTTGGTCCATTTCCCACTTTCGCTGTAGTAAAAAATCCCATTCAACATGCCTTTTAGCAATTCGGGATTGTAGGCTAGGTACAGCGGCGCCGAAGGGTAAGTGACATCTACCGTGTTGATGGAGCCGTTGCTGAAATTTTCTTTGGACAAAAACAGGGTTTCTCCACTTGGGCTTTTGACCAATTTGTGCGCCGATATGCTTTGGCGGTAGGCCAGTTCACAAAGGGTAGCGTACTCCTCACCACCTGCCTTTTCAGCCTCTTGTCGAATGGTTTGATTGGTTGCCAGGCATTTTTTCAGGATGCTGGGGTATTCCTTCCAGGCTTTACTGAACAGTTGCTCTATATTTTCGGTACCCTTGTCATTCCACCAAGGCCGCAAGTTTTGCCCAAAATACTGCACTGAATACAGGTCGTCATAGCCCAGCATCAGCACCTGGGTTTTGGGTTTACTGCTTACTGCGTCCAGGTTTACCAGGGTGTGCAAGGTCAGTTTTTTGCCCGTTTTTTGGGTACTAGCGTTGACTTGGAAGGGTTTGGACTGGTCTGAGATGTACTGATGCACTTGTTTCCCGGCAGCAGTGGCCACATACAGGTAACCCCAATCGATGCGCAGGTCATCGCCTTTTTTCTTCAAAACAGCCTGCTCGGTCGTACCCGCCTTCAGCAGCTTTAATCCATTGGTAGTATAAGCGCTGGCAGAAACTTCCTGTGCATTGGTATTAGTGGCAAGGTCGGTAGAGGCCCCCAGGCTCAATAGCACCTGATGTGCTTTTCCATCGTTGGCCTTGACTTCGGCAGCAATGTAGGAAATCGGTCTGGCCAGCAAATCCAGGTCTTCGAGTAAAAGTGGAGAAGTAAAGGTGAGTTTCAAATCTACCTTACCACAAGTGAAATCATAAATCGTTTGAGTGGCATTGATTTGTACCTGTTTTTGCTGGGCAAGTTTGATGATTTGGGCACTGGAAGGCGTGGATTTTTTCACAATCCCCACATCCAGCAAAGCACCACCGCCCGTGTTGACCACATGGATGGAGAATACGTTGCGGCCTTTTTTCAGCAGGGACTTCATCTTGTCCGTCATCGGCAGCAAGAGGTACTTGCCAGCACAGCATCCAGCGGTATAAATCAGTTCGCCATTGAGGTAAACATTTACATCGTCGTCGTACTGTAGCTTCAACAAGGGAGCGGACAATTCGGTACTGTGCAAGTCAAAGCTCCGGCGCATCCAGATGTTTCGGCTGCCCCACTGGGTTTTAGAAATACCGTCGATGTTGCCAAAAGGGGCAGCACCCGTTTGCCATTGGCGGTCATCAAAACCCTCGCTCATCCAGTCGGCAGCGGGCTGTTGTTCCGTGTATTTAGCTTGATACGATTCATCATCTCCAGCTGGTAAAATGGGATCATAACTGGGTGCATCGGCCCCCATGAATTGAAAAATCTCGCCATCTACCTTCAAAAAACCAGTCAAAGAGTGATCATTCCCGGTCCAGTGTTTGGTAGGCGAGGCATTCAGCTGATCGGTGGTCGACCAAATGCTGAAGTAGGGATCGTGGGTAATCAGGGGATAGGCCGGGGCCTTTTGGCTTTGCGAAAATGATGTTTGGGCAAATGCAGCAAGTGCAATGAATAGGAAAAAGGCTTTCATACTGATAGTTTGTTGCTGAAATTTTTCAATGTGGTAGACATCTGTGAATCATGTAAAATTAAGCTTTAAATGTGTAATGCTTGTGCTTTTAATCCTGATGAACTTTGTTACTTTACCAAAGCTCCATCAGGGAGCAAATAAACAAACCATACCAAAATGAAAGTAGCAGTTTATAGTTTCCACCAATTCGAGAAGCCTTATTTCGACCAGGTAAATGACGACACTCAGCAACTGCATTTTTTCAATGTAGAACTCTCGCTGGAAACAGCCCCTTTGAGTGTTGGCTTTGAGGCAGTTAGTTTATTTGTCAACGATGACGCCTCTGCGCCAGTGCTTGAGGTCTTGCACCAGAATGGCGTTCGTTTCATCGCCCTGCGCTCGGCGGGCTACAACAATGTTGACCTGGACAAAGCGAAACAACTCGGCATCAAAGTAGCAAGGGTACCAGCCTATTCACCCTATTCAGTGGCAGAACACGGTGTAGCCCTCATTCTGGCCTTGAACCGGAAATTGATCCGTGCGCATTCCCGGATCATGGAGCAAAATTTTTCCTTGAATGGATTAACCGGTTTTGACATGAACGGGAAAACCGTGGGCATCATGGGCACTGGAAAAATCGGTGAGGTAATGGCCCGGATTCTGCATGGTTTTGGGTGCCACTTATTGGCCTACGATAAGTTTGAAAACGAGGAGATCAAGAAAAAATATCAGGTAGAATACTGCGATTGTACATCGCTGTACCAGCGCTCCGACATCATTAGCCTGCACTTGCCGCTCAATGACGACACCCGGTACATCATCAATGCATCCAGTATCCAACAGATGAAAAAAGGTGTGATGTTGATCAATACCAGCCGTGGAGCTCTGGTGAACACCAACGATGTGGTTCAAGCTTTAAAAAATGGGCAGGTGGGGTATTTTGGAATGGACGTTTATGAAGAAGAGGATGGGCTGTTTTTTGAAGACCATTCGGGGGAGGTTTTACAGGATGATACCATTGCCCGTCTCATGACTTTTCAAAATGTATTGATAACCAGCCACCAAGGTTTTCTCACTGAAACATCCTTGAGCAATATTGCCAAAACCACCATGTACAACCTGGCTTGCTTTGCAACAGACAAGGTTTCTGAAAACGAAATAAAAATGTAAAGCTTCAATTGAGTTTTTCAATCCTGACATCATCCACCCAAAGCATCAAGTCGTTATCGGCTGAGTTGGCGGTTATGCCAATTTCAAAACTGCTGTACATGCCTTTGGTTCCTTGTTGGAAATACAGTACATCCTTGGGCAAAGTCGTTTTGTTTTGAGCATCAATGATCAATTTTCCGTTTTGCCACAATTTAACCGTGCCAGCATTCTTTCTCGACAGCTTAATTTCCCAAATCAGCTCTACCCATTGATTACGAGGCATTTCTGTTGTTTGCTTAGGAATTTGCAGGATGTCTTTTTCGAAAAATTTGTACTCCACCCTCAATTGATTGTCCACCAAGGCCAGGCGCATTCCTGGCCCCGCACCGATCGGTGTTTGTTCCTCTACATCCATCAGGAACAACCATTTTAAGCTGTCCGTGCCTCCAATAAAATACCAGGCGCTCATACTCATGGTTTCTCCTTCCCAAAATGCCATGTTTTGCTTGGCAATGCTGGCTTTTGAAACAACTTCCTCTGCCGATTTTTCCGCTACAAACCTCAAAGATTTGCGGCCTCCATGTGCTTTGGTGCTGTCAACCGTGATAGAATTGCCAGCTCTGGTCAACTGATTAAAGGACCAAAACAACTCACTTGGCGGAAGCAAGGTGTTCAATGAAGTATATGCCTCAAAATCGTCCTGGTAAAAATCGGGTCCATCAAAAAACACCTCTTTATTGCAAGCCCCACAGAGGAGTAAGAGGAGCGAGGGAACCAATAAATGTTTCATCTTCTTGATTTTTTGAAGGTGTATCCGATGCTCATTCCGGCCCATTGTTGTACCTGAAAATCCGCCAGATAAGACACCAAGGGTGTATAGGTAGCTCGATAAAACCAGTTTTTCCTGGCAGGCTGGAGTCTATACCCAATTGAAGGGGTTGTCAATAGAAAAAACTGGCCTTTGGTGGTGATAGTAATGCCTTGCCCCAGGCCTAGTTCAAATTTATGGGCAGTTCGACCCATGAGCACTTGAACCATTGCAGGAAAAACCAAACCTATACCATTGTTTTTATCAATCGGGGCCAGGCTCAAACCAAGTCGCCAGCCGAAGCTAAGCTGTTTCCCGGAATCAAAAATTTGTTCATAGTTCAGCGACCCCAAACCACCGCTACCAGCAAGTTCAAAAAATAGAGATTGCCTTTTGAGGTCATTTTGGCAAAAAACTGAAGGCATGAAAAAAGAAAGGATTATTATGAGGCTTATTGCCCTTTTTATCAATTTTCTTGCACTCATTAAATAGTCAGAAGGGACGGCGGTGATCATACTTTACACTTGTATTTTCTCAATAATCAATACCTTTGGTCATGACATCAAACGCCATCGCAATGAGTAAAATTTTTAAAAAAGGCCTTAAGATTCTTCTCGCCGCAATTGCTTTCATTTTTATGGCCGGATTGATTTTGGCCTACCTGCCCATGAAATCCATCGTCAAACAAAAAGGGATTACGCCTGAAGAAGCTGCCACCATAAGGCAAAAATTCGTAGGGCCGCATCATCTAATCAAGACCTCCGATGGTGAGACCTTGTTTCTGCGCAGATGGAATCCCGATAGTATCAATCCTGCCAAAAAAGACATTGCCGTCCTGATTTTGCACGGCGTTACGGCCCACAGTGGCGCTTATAACATGGCAGGAGTTCCCATTTCCAAAGGCGGTTATACTACTTTTGGTTTGGATTATCGAGGGCATGGCCTATCTAGTGGGAATCGAGCAGATTACCCCAATAAGGAACGCCTTATGGATGATTTAACGGAAGCAGTCCGGTACATTAAAAAATTAGGTTTTCCCAAAGTGGTGATTTTAGGGCATAGCCTGGGTGTAGCGACTGCTATTTATGTTACCCAGGGCATTCCAAGTGAAATTTCAGGCTTAGTTCTACTTTCGGGCGCTTACGAAGGCAAAAAAGGCGTGCGCAAGGGACCAACCTTGTTTCAACAAGCCAAAATAATATCCAGTGCCATTTTCCGCCCCTCCTTCCAGGTTGTTGAATACTACCGCGATGGCATGACGGGTACTGGCGATCCTTTGTTCAATTTCAGGTACACCTTGCGTTTTTTGACCATGTTGGATGTCAAAACGCTAATTCTGCCTAAACAATTGAACATTCCGGTTTTGGTCGGCACTGGGGACAAAGATGAACTGTTTGAAGTAGAAAAAGTGAAAGAGCTTTATGATTTGGTACCCGGCAACAAAAAAGAGTTTGTCGTTTTGAAAGACACTTACCATGCCCGCTTCCCGGTGGAAAGTTGGGAAAGAGTAGTGGTGTGGTTGGATAAGACCTATGTTCCACAGTAATCCAGCCTGAACGGAAAACAAACAAAAAGAGGTGGTCAGTTGCCCAACCACCTCTAGTGTATTCCTCTAGGCCCGAAGGCCGTTGAAATCAATTCAAATTAAGCCAAATCGAAGCGGTCAAGGTTCATCACTTTGTTCCAGGCTGCAACAAAGTCCTTTACAAAACGATCTTTACCATCTTCACAGGCATAAACTTCGGCAATGGCGCGAAGTTCTGAGTTCGAACCAAAGATCAAATCGACCCGGGTACCCGTCCATTTGATTGCGCCAGTGGCGCGATCACGGCCTTCAAATACATTTTGGGCATCTGAATTTGCACTCCAGGTGGTACCAAAGTCAATCAAATTGGCGAAGAAATCGTTGGTAAGGACACCAGGAGTATGGGTGAACACACCATGCTTGGACCCGTCAAAGTTGGTGTTGAGCACCCGCATACCACCTACCAGAGCAGTCATCTCCGGTGCGGTCAAGGTCATGAGTTGTGCTTTGTCTACCAACATTTCTTCTGCTGAGATCGTGTAGCTAGATTTCATGTAATTGCGGAAACCATCGGCAATTGGCTCAAGAACTGCGAAGGAATCCACATCGGTTTGTGCTTGTGAGGCATCGGTACGCCCAGGAGTGAAGGGTACTGTGATGGTATGACCAGCTGCTTTCGCTGCTTTTTCAATCCCTGCACAACCGCCCAAAACGATCAAATCAGCCAGTGAAACCTGCTTACCGCTGGTATGGGTACCATTGAATGCCGTTTGGATGCCTTCCAGCGTGTCCAGTACTTTTCCCAGTTGAGTAGGATTGTTGACTGCCCAGTATTTCTGTGGCGCCAAACGAATGCGGGCACCATTGGCCCCACCACGTTTGTCGGAGCCGCGGAAAGTGGAAGCAGATGCCCAGGCGGTAGATACCAGTTCAGCAACCGACAAACCTGAGGCAAGAATTTGGCCCTTCAGTGCAGCGATGTCCTGATCGTCGATCAATTTATGGGTTACTGCAGGAATTGGGTCTTGCCAGATCAATTCTTCCTGAGGTACTTCTGGTCCGAGATAACGGGTACGTGGTCCCATATCGCGGTGGGTCAATTTGAACCAGGCGCGTGCAAATGCATCGGCGAACTCATCAGGGTTTTCGTGGAAACGTCTTGAAATCTTCTCGTAAGCAGGATCTGTGCGCAGCGCGAGGTCCGTTGTAAACATGATCGGCGCATGGCGCTTGTTTGGATCGTGCGCATCAGGCACAGAGTTGGCACCCATACCATGTTTGGGTATCCATTGGTGGGCACCAGCCGGGCTCTTGGTCAATTCCCACTCGTAGCCGAAGAGGTTCCAAAAATAGTTGTTGCTCCACTTGGTGGGGGTTGTAGTCCAGGCTCCTTCCAATCCACTGGTAATGGTATAACCTGCGTTACCAGTGCCGTAGGTATTCTTCCAACCCATACTTTGCTCCTCAATGCTTGCTCCTGCGGGTTCTGCACCTACGTATTGGTTGGGATCAGCGGCACCGTGGGCTTTGCCGAAGGTGTGTCCACCCGCAATCAGAGCTACCGTTTCTTCGTCGTTCATCGCCATGCGACCAAAGGTCTCGCGGATGTCGCGAGCTGCAGCAAGCGGATCAGGATTTCCGTTAGGTCCTTCGGGGTTTACGTAAATGAGCCCCATTTGTACAGCTGCAAGTGGGTTTTCCAGATCGCGGTCCCCGCTGTAACGCTTGTCTTCCAGCCATTTGCCTTCAGCTCCCCAGTAGATGTCTTCTTCTGGTTCCCAAACATCTTCACGACCACCAGCAAAACCAAAAGTTTCGAAGCCCATGGACTCCAAAGCACAGTTGCCAGCAAGGATCATCAAGTCGGCCCAGGAGAGTTTTCTGCCGTATTTCTTTTTCACTGGCCAGAGCAATAAGCGGGCTTTGTCCAGGTTACCGTTGTCAGGCCAGCTGTTGAGGGGGGCAAAACGTTGAGATCCAGACCCTGCACCCCCACGACCATCGGCAATGCGGTAAGTACCTGCACTGTGCCAGGCCATCCGAATGAAGAATGGGCCGTAATGGCCATAATCGGCGGGCCACCAATCCTGAGAGGTAGTCATCAAATCAACGATGTCTTTCTTCACCGCATCTAGATCGAGAGTCTTAAATTCTTCGGCGTAGTTGAAGTCCTCTCCCATTGGGTTGGACAAGGAAGAGTGTTGGCGGAGGATGCCCAACTGCAATTGATTTGGCCACCAGTCCCGGTTTCTGGTGCCACGACCAGCGCTATGTTTCAGCACGCCACTTGAAAATGGGCACTTACCTGCGCCGTTACCATTGTTATTATCCATAATGCGATTGATTTAAACTTCCTCAAAATACGGGTGATTTTTCGAGAAATTAAATTTATAATAACAATGCCATCATAGGCAAAAGCTATCACAAGAAGCAATTAAAAGGCAATAGATTGGGGCTTACTTTTTTGCGGTCTGGCTCGGACGTACTTCAATTTTACTGGGCAAGGTACGCGGGTTCATCTTGAGTAAGTCCACTACGATTTGCCCCAAATCTTCGGGTTGTATTTTCCAGGCATCGGCATCGCTTGGCTCGTGGTTGTTGAAATGGGAAGCGACCGAACCTGGCATGATAGTAGAACATTTCACTCCGGCATCCCGCAGGTCGAGCATCACCGCCTGAG
Organism: Haliscomenobacter sp.; assembly: GCF_033763495.1. Taxonomy (GTDB): domain Bacteria; phylum Bacteroidota; class Bacteroidia; order Chitinophagales; family Saprospiraceae; genus Haliscomenobacter. Next base: position 20,748 of record NZ_JANRKL010000206.1, read on the forward strand.
TAAATCCCACCAAACCAAATTTACTAGCGTTGTAGGCTGAAGCCGTGGCGAAAAAATTGGTTCCGGCCAAACTGGCGATGCTGATGAAGTAACCTTTTGCTTCAGTCAAGGCATCCACTGCTGCCTTGAGGCTAAAAAATACCCCAGTAAGGTTGGTGTCGATCGTTTCATGCCATTGTTCTGGACTGAGTTGGGTGATGGGCGCAAAATGGCCCACTCCTGCATTGGCGATGAGGACGTCAAGGCGGCCAAAAGCTTCCAAGGTTTTGGCCAGTGCGTTTTGCTGTGCAGCGAAGTCACGGACATCAGCAGCAATGCCAATGATCTTGCCAGAGCCTATTTTGGAGAGTTCCCGAGCAGTGGCGTCGGCATCTTCCTGGCGGCGACTGGTGATGGCTACATTGAGGCCTTCTTTGAGCAGGCTAGCGGCAATGCCGTGGCCGATGCCTTTGCTGCCCCCGGTGATGAGGGCGGTCATTTGATTGAGATTGTTCATATAAATGAGAACGTCGTAGGGTTGAAATGGTTGAAATTTTATTGAGTTATGAGTTCCGAATACATGAGTTGAGAGTTTAGAAGTGGGCTACCGCAGCGACTTGGACACCTCCTTCGTCTAAGTCGCTGCGGTAGCCCACTTCTAAACTCTCAACTCATGTACTCATGTACTCGTCACTCAAAAAGTCTTTCTACAAAATGGCTAAAAATCAAATCAATTAATTATTAACCTCACTTCTCCACAAACACCTTCATCTGCCGCACCGACCAAGGCGTATCATCATCTCCGGCAGGCAAACCTTCCGCCAGACTGATCCGCATGAATTTTGCTTTTGCTGCATTCAAAGTCAAAATATTCGCACCAGGCACACCTTTGACATTGGCAGCAGCCGTTTGCCAATTTTTCCCGTCCATCGATGTTTCCAGCGAATACACGCGCGGATGCGTGCTCAAAATCGGCCTTGATGCAGGTGGGGTATTGGGCGTAGGCCGCCAGCCTGGTTTGGTGATTTGTGTCGCGGTGAAATGAATCTCGGCGAGTTTCACTTCCTGCGGAAATTCTACCTGGAACCACATGCCCTTATCCTGTCTGCCACCAGTTGACCAGCCTTCGTAGTTGAAGGCACTTTGGGCGGAGGCGTTGCCACCAATCCGGGTTGAAAAGACATGACTGGCCGTGGCTTTCATGTCTTTCGCAGTGAGCTCATAAGGGGTTTGGCGCAGCAAATCATCAAATTTATACATGGCACTTTGGCCACTTGTTTTTTTGCGCACTGCCGCCACTTGCTCAGGAGAAACAAAGGAGGCGTCATTGGACAATTCGCTGCGAATGTAGGAAATCACATCCGCCACCCATTGATCCGATTGATCCTTCATGCTGGCCATCATGTTGCCGGCGTAAGTTTTGCCTTCAATGGCACCGTCCATGCCGTGGAGCACCACTTTGATTGCATATTCCGGGTGGCCTTGCATACGCGCCGAGCCGGCCAAAGCTGGCGCCATCAATTTTCCTTCACCTGCGGGGGTGCCCATACCCGTGTTGCCGTGGCATTGGGCACAAAGTTCATTGTAGATGGTTGTTCCACGTTCTACGATGAGTTTTTGGGCTTCCGACAATTCAGGAGCACCAAATGGGCCTGCGTTGCGCGGCTTGGGTGGATTGAGGATTTGTTCACCGATCACTTTTACACCCGTAGCCTTGTTTTGTGCCATTGCCCCCTTGATGCCCTGCTCCAGATTGGGCAGTTTCAAAAATTTGGCGCTGAGCATGGCCTGAATGAGCACATCCGTATCTGGATCAGTGAGCAATCTTTGGTAGTCGGGCTCCAGGGATTTGTCACCGTTTTTATACAAGGTCTCACTGGCCCGTAAGGCTTGGATGCGCAGGCGTGGGTTGGTATCCTTGAGCAATTTTTGGGTAGTTTTTACACTCAGCGCACCCAATCCTTCCAGGGTCCAGATGGCGTGGAACCGAGTCGTCAGGTTTTTGTGCTTTAAGGCCATGCGGTTCAATTGTGGCACCACTGACAGGTCTTTTTTGAGCACCAGGAGTTGCTGGGCCATATCCCGCCACCAGCCATTGGGGTGTTCCAGGTGTTTGACCAACTGCGCAGCGGACTCCTCAAACATGCGGGGTTTGGTTTTGTCTCGCTCCATCCCATCGTAAGTAATGCGCCAAATACGTCCCAGCCCAATCACTTTATCCAACTGGTATTGTTCAATTTTTACCCGTAGGTAGGAGCCTCGCTGGGTCCATTGTCCTTCCTGGATGATGCCGTGGTACATGTCAGTGATGTACAGGGTACCATCGGGTGCAGTGGTCATGTCAACCGGACGGAACAAGGGGTCGGTTGAGCGCAAAAACTCGGACTGCTGCTCCTGAAAGACGTTGTGCAATGTCGTTAATCCCTCGGTTACCACGGGGTTGATCTGACGCACAATACGGGCTACTGGTTCGCCATAAAAGTATTGGCCTTTGATGTTGGCGGGGAGTCGGTCGCCACGGTATACATCGTTACCCGCCGAGCCCGTTACGCGATTGAGTGAGCCATCAGGTTGGCGAATTTCGTCCATACCACCCTGCATGTCAGCAGTTTTCACGGCTGCACCCCAGGGTACGTCAAAACCTTTGGCAAATTCATTGGGGATTTCGAAATTGCCGTAATGGACGGGGAACTGAAAATGAGAAGGCAAGCCACTGGCGCCGCCCTGGAACCACAATTTGCCATCGTCGTCGTGGGTAAGGCCCCATTGGGCACGGTTGGCCCCGGTTTTTTCCCGAATGATCCCTTGTGGCGTTTCCCGAATGCGGAAGGCATTGACGGTGCTGTAGAGCCAGTTGTCCATGCCATAATACATGAAGGCTTGTTGGTGTTCTACGTTGCCGGAGCGGCCGTATTTGCTGGTGAAAAATTCTTTTTTATCGGCTTTGCCATCGCCATTGGTATCCGTGTATTTGTAGACATTGTCGGCATCGGATTCCATCGAAAGGATGCAGTCTTTGCCGTAGGGCAGCACAAAACGTGGAAAAACCAGGCTGTCTACAAAAGTGGTGCCCGTTTCGTACACCCCGTCGTTGTCTTTGTCTTCCCAACGTGAAATCCGGCTAACCGGGTCGAGTTCGTTTTTGGAATCCGCATCCAGCATGTAAGAGCGGAGTTCCAGTACGTACATCCGGCCATTGCCATCGAAGGCGATAGCGGCGGGTTGTTCGATGGCAGGCTCGGTGAGGATGGGTTCAATTTTGTACCCGGGAGGCAGGAGAAACTGTTTTTGCTCATCACTTGGCGAAACGGGCAAAATCGGGGCTTTGGGGGCCAGGTCGATGCCTTTCCAGTCGGGTGAATTGGGGTCTACCCCTTCAGGTATTTTTACGATGGGTACAGTATCCCTTGCCGAAACGACATAAGTCGATTTGAAGGTTTTAAGGGGAAACCTAATCAGTAGAAAAGAAGAACCTATAAACGCCAAAATAAGCATGGCGAGGTTATACGTAGTAAACGATTTTGACATGAGTCGGAATATTTTTAGTTTGTTTATAGTTAAAAGTGCAATTCGGAGCTAAAATAAAATTTTAAAGCATGATTCATGCCTATTGGGACGGTAAGAATAAAACTAGCCAAGCAATTTTATCCGCACCCTTCTTCTTGTGGGGTCATTTAGTCCATCACAAGGCTCTGGGGTAGATTTGACGGTCAATTTGATCTTCTCTTTGGGAAATCCCAATCCAATAAAAACATCAACAATCTTCTCTGCCCGTTTGGCCGCAATGTTTTCCTTTTCCAGCATTTTTTGCCCATTTGACAGTAAGGTACTGGCGCGATAAGCCGAAATCTGGATTTCCTTCAGTTGGATGATTTTGGCAATGCGGATGGCCTCCCCCAAAATGCGCGTTTTGTGCAGGGTCAAATAATCGCTGTCAAAATCAAAAGGAATCGTAAAACTTCGGGTGCTATCAGGCAAGGGTTCGTTTTTGGGAAGTGGTGGCAGCGGCGGTGGTTCCAGGCCATCTTCCGCGGGCAGGAGTGTGTTGCAATGGAGACTCAATTCTGGCATCACGGAGATGGACAGTGGCTCCAAAACAATTCCACCGCAGATTCTTTCACCCGGCTTCACGGTTCCTTCTACCAGCACTTCGTGTTTTAGCTGTGGCGGGTAAAATGCGCTGCTGGTTCGCCCTTGTTGCCCCAGGTAGTACAACTCGCCATCGTATTCTGCCAGCCAACAGGGCATGGTTTTGGAATCGCGGATAATAGGGCAAGCCACAAAATTGCGCCGATTGGCCGGTGGCTTTTCATTTTGTTGAATACCAATCGTCAAAAAAATCGCCGCCAAGGAAAAATACAGTTTGTTCATGGCTACAATACGCTTAAAAAATTCACCAAATCCTGTTTCTCCTGATCCGTCAGTTTTATGTCGAAGCGGCGGTCGTAATAATCCACAACTTCTAGTAGGCTTTTGGCAGCACCGTTGACGAAATAAGGGGCTCGTGCCGACAAACCCCGGAATTGCTGCATCACAATGGAACCAATATCAATGCATTTCCCTGTAATCAAAGCGCGCCCAGGATCGGTGGTGTATATGACCCGTCCCAAATAAGGGTGAGGCGCCGCCGATTTTTCACAGGTACACTTAAATACTGGCAAATCCGACTTCAGATTGGCAATCGTATTTTCAGTCCAGGTCGGATAATTGGTGGTGCCCAAATCTACCCAGCCTGGTGCAAGGTCTTGGGCCGTCATTTGCCCATTGTGGCAGGTCGAGCAACTGCGCCTGACCGGGTTGCCCAAACCAATGTTGTTGATGTGGGTAGCATCTCTGATCCAAAACTCGCGGAACATAAATATATCGTTCCCTCTGGCAACCGATGCCCGAAAGGCTTTTTGTTCAGCGGTCAAATTGGGGGGCATGGTTTCCTCTTTTTTCCAGGTATTGAACCAATGGAAAATTGGGTCGCGGTTGTTGTTGGCCAATACGTGAAGCTTCCCACTTTGCATGGCTTTGGGTCCAAGCCCGGCAGGTTCGCCATTGTCTGTCAGAGGGCCACCCCATTTGTCATGACTTTGGGCCATGAACAGCTGGTTTTCGAAGGCTATGATTTGCTTTTGCTGCTCGGGACTCAATCCTGTTTGGCCTTCCAGGTGCCCGAAGTAAGCATCGATGGCCTGTTGCTTTTGGGTGTAGTGGCGCGAATCCGCCATCATGTTCATGCCAACTACCTTCCCTGTTTCGGGATCAGTAACGGCCAATGTGCCCGTTTTGATGTTAAAAACAGGGTCTGGCGACATTACGTAGGTCATGTTGGCAACCGAGCGGGGCCGGCGAAAAACCGAAATGGTAGGGTTTTTACTTTTTAGTCCCAGATCAGGGTCCAGGTTTACTCCCGTCGGGTCACTGACTACCTCGATCGTAAATTCGGCTTTGACGGGTTTGCCATTATCTGGCTTGGGAGGCCAGGGTAAGGCAATTCTGAATAGGCCTCGGTTTAGCAAGAGGGAATGTGAGCTTTCTAATTCTTGCCGTAGTTTGGGATTGTTCGATCCGTCCACCGCAGCAAAAACGGGGTCTTTTCCATTGGTTTCCAACCATCTTTGCCGAAGGCTTTCCACGGATACACTCATCGCATCTTTGGGTTGGTGGCAACTTACGCAGGCCCTTCCATTGGTTCCCAGGGGTTCAAAAAAGGGATGGCCTTTCAGCTGTATTGCTCCAGTTGCGTTGATGTAGCCAAGTTTTCCTCCTGGGTTCTTAAATTCCATTTCGGCAGGCAAGGTCCCCTCTTTCCCCACTTCAATCCAGGAGAGTTCTGAAAATGTAGTAAATGCGCAAAGCAAAAGCCCGGAAATGGCAAGTAGCTTTAGTGTATGCCTCGACATCAATATTTACAATTTTGTTCGAAATGATTACTATTTGTGGGCTGCGTCAAAAATAGAATTTTATTACAACTTCTTAGGCTGTTGCAATATTTTACAGGGTCAATTTGTCGATAAAGCATTATTTTGATTGAAATTGCCTATAAAATTGGCGACAAAAGAATGGCGAATTGTGAGCACTGCCAATGAATTTTGAAATGCGCTTCCAATTCGTCATTCGTCATTCAAAAATTCGTCACTCAAAAATCACCCCATCCATCTACTCAATTGCCCGGATTGTCGGTTAACCTTACCTGATCGCACTTCCGGGTATAGCTTAGCGTTTTACCAAGTACTATATTTGCTTTTTTTTAACCACAATCCATTCATCTAATGATCAAAATAATTGCATTTTTCAACGTTTGGTTTTTCAGCATGGTAGCCATCTTCAGTCCAAAAGAGGAAGCTAAGACAAACCTTGACGAAAACATGCCCATGTGCAATACCAGCATGGTTGAAAGCATCGAGCAATGGACCAAATTGCCCAGTTCGCCTGTATACAGCTCGGTTCCTTCGGGTACTGGGACCATTGCCATAGATTCCACCAAGGCCTACACCATGCCTTTGTTGGCCCAAACGCCCAAAGGAGAAATCCTGCTTTCCTGGACGGAAAAAGATGAACAAGGTTTGACTTCTTTTTGTCTGGCCTTCTCCAAGGACAAAGGCAAAACCTTCGGGGATAAAAAAGTGATTTTTTCTAGCAAAGGAATTGGCAATAGCCGTTTGATGCGGGCAAAGGTCTTGGCCAAAAAAGATGGCAGCCTGGTGGCCTTGTTCACCAATCGGCCCGACGTACCAGGAGGCGCTCCAGCAGGAGGCCGCGGTGGCCGCACTGCCGATCTGGTGTATTGTTTGTCAAAAGATGCCGGTACTACCTGGACCAGCCCGCAAAATGTTGACTCAGATCCAGCCAAAGCCATGCGTGGCTTTTTTGACGCCATTGTTTTACCCAATGATGAAATCGCCGTATTTTACCTGAAAGACGTGGCCAACAGCACCAAACACGAAGAGCGGGATTTGCGGATGGTATTGAGCAAAAACGGGGTATTCCAACCCGAAAGATTGATCGACCCAGTGGTCTGCGATTGTTGCAACATCAACCTGTTGGTGGATGCCAACGGTGCCCTGCATGTCTATTACCGCGACAACAACGATGACATCCGCGACATCGCCAAAATCACTTCTACCGACAATGGAGTAACTTTTTCCAAGCCCCAAATCCTTCACAACGACGGCTGGAAAATCAATGGTTGCCCACACAGCGGGGCCATCTCCAGCAGCTATGGTAAAGGTGCACTGGTCGCCTGGTTTTCGGGAGCTGAAAGCGAATCGGGTTTCCGTCTGGTGACCCAGGAGGGCAAAAAACTCTTCGTATTGAGTGATGCTTCAGTGAAAAATCCCTGGATTATGGCGGGTGCAAAACAAGCGGTCATGATCTGGGAACAAAGCCAGGCGGATAGCAAAAACCAGTTGGTCTTCCGAAAAATCAACGGGGATAAAGTTTCGGAAACCGTGGCTGTAGACGGTTCCGTAAATGCCCTTAATTCAACGGGTTTGATGCTGGACAACCAATTGCTCCTCGCCCACGAGGTGAAAGGGGAGAAAAAGAATAGCCTTAAGATTACTACAGTAGCTTTGTAAAAACAGCAAAAAATCGCTAAAAAATCAATCTAGAATACAACAGTAAGCCCTCAGTTGGTTATCGTTTTTTAACCAACTGGGGGCCTCTCAAACAACCCGCTTACTTCTCTTTCATCTTGAAATTCATTGTTCTTGTCTATAGTTTGCCTATTTTGTTATAATTACAACTCCTCTGAACAATCTTCTCTTTTTCTTTGTCCTAGTAAAACCTCTATTTAACCAAAGTAATAAAACCAATTACCCGATGAGAACCTTATCGTTGTTCTTTGCGTTGATCTTCGCAGCCTGCTTTAGCCATGCACAAACTGCAGACGAGATTGTCAACAAATACCTTACCGCTACCGGAGGAGTAGAAAACTGGAAAAAACTGGAAGGCGTCAAAATGTCCGCCAAAGTAAATCAAGGCGGAATGGAGATTCCCCTCGACATTTACAACCTGAAAGATGGCCGCCAAATGACCGTAGTTACCTTCCAGGGCAAAACCATCAAACAAGGCGTTTATGATGGAACCACCCTCTGGAGTACCAACTTCATGACCATGAAGCCGGAAAAAAGTGATGCTGAGTCTACCGAGATTTTTAAAACCGGACTTGGTGATTTTCCAGATCCATTCCTGAATTACAGCGACAAAGGATACAAGCTGGAGCTGATCGGCAAGGAGACCGTGGAAGGTACTGAAACCTTCAAAATCAAATTGACCAAAAAGCCCTTCGTCGTTGAAGGCAAAACCGAAGAAAATGTCTCCTTCTACTTCTTTGATGCGGAGGAGTTTATTCCCATCATGGTAGAATCAGAGATCAAAGTAGGGCCAGCCAAGGGGAAAATTTCTCAAATTACCATGAGTGATTATCAGGAAGTCAACGGCCTCTTTTTCCCATTTTCGCTGGGCCAGGGGGTAAAAGGTATGGGTAGCCAGCCCATTTCTTTAAGCAAAATTGAGCTGAACCCTCAGGTTGACCCAAAAGAGTTTGTTTTTACGGAAGAGAAATAAGGATCTAAAAATTTTACCTGAAACACAGGTTAAAGAAACTGCTTTTTCACTTGACATCAACCAGGACTAAACGCCTATTGATCAGGTAGAAAGCAGTTTTTTTTTGTTTTATCCAATCCAAATCAATCCAAGATCATGCACCTTCAAGTATACCGTTTATTGTGCCTGGCATTCCTATTGCCAGCATTTTTGCCTGCACAAGACGCCATTACCCGCGGCAAAGAATTATTTGGCGATTTGCGGGCACGACAAATCGGCCCCGCCATCATGAGTGGACGCATCAGCGACATTGAACTCCATCCCAGCAACCCCAAAGTGATTTACGTCGGCACTGCCGGAGGGGGAGTTTGGAAAAGCAACGATGGTGGCGCCAGATTCAATTCCATTTTTGACAACTATTGCCAATCCATCGGAGCCATCGCGGTAGACCCCAATGCACCTGACAATGTAGTATGGGTGGGTACCGGCGAAACCTGGACCCGCAACAGTGTTTCCATTGGCGACGGCATTTATCGTTCTGGCGATGGGGGCCTCAACTGGACCAAAATGGGGCTGGAAAAATCCGAACGAATTGCCAGCATCATTGTCAATCCTAAAAATTCCAATGAGGTCTACGTAGGTGTATTGGGTGCTTTATGGAGTGATAGCGAAGAGCGTGGCGTGTACAAAACCAGCGACGGAGGCAAAACCTGGAGTAAAATCTTGTATGTGGACGCCACTACGGGCTGTGCCGATATGGTGATGGATCCAAGTAATCCCCTGATTTTGTATGCCTCTTTTTGGGAATTCCGCCGTACCGCCTGGTCTTTCAATTCAGGCGGCAACAACAGCGCTTTGTACAAATCTGTAGATGGGGGCAAAACCTGGAATAAAATCCACAATGGTTTCCCCAGTGGCAAATTGGGCCGGATGGGCATCGCCATCGCCGCCTCTAACCCCAAAATCCTCTACACTGTCATCGAATCCGAACAAGACAAGGACAAGGGCCTTTACCGCAGCGATGACGCCGGGGCTTCCTGGAAACAATTGAACAACGACTTTGGAATCGTAGTGCGCCCATTTTATTTCTCCCGCATCACTGTTGACCCTCGCAACCCGGAGGTGATCGCCAAAGGTGGCCTATCCGGTTCCATTTCCCGCGATGGGGGCAAAACTTTCCGCAATCTCGGGGCCATGCACTCCGACATTCACGACATCGTTTTTTCCATCAATGACTCTGATCGAATGTTTTGTGGCACCGACGGTGGCTTCTACCGCTCCTGGAATGGCGGCACCACCATGGAAATTGTACCAAACATCCCGGTTGCGCAGTACTACCATGTCAGTGTCGACAATCAAGAGCCTTACAACATTTATGGTGGCTTGCAGGACAACAACACCTGGTATGGGCCTTCCTCTTCGCCGGGTGGTATCGAAGCGCGAGATTGGCAGTTGATAGGGGCTGGCGATGGGTTCCGGGCTCTACCCCACCCCACCAAACGCATCGTCTATTCAGAAATGCAGGGCGCGGAAAATGTTTGGCGCACGGACCTGGAGAAAAACAAAATCCGCGTCATCCAGCCTCTTCCGGTGATTGGCGACCCAAAATTGCGCTGGAATTGGAATCCGCCCATGGCGACCAGCGCTATTCGCCCGGATCGGCTTTACATGGGTAGTCAGTTTTTGCACAAATCCGATGACATGGGCGACACCTGGGTCAAAATATCCCCAGACCTCACCACCAACGACCCCAAAAAGACCAGTCAAGGAAACTCGGGAGGTTTGTCTACCGACAATTCCGGGGCGGAAAACCACTGCACCATTTTCACCATTGCCGAATCCCCGCTGGATGAAAAAGTCATTTGGGTAGGTACCGATGATGGCAACGTACAAGTCACCCAAGACGCAGGCAAAACCTGGAAAAACGTCAACACAAACTTGCCCGGTTTGCCTGCCGGAACCTGGTGCTACCACATTGAAGCCAGTAGTTTCAACAAAGGTACTGCTTATGCCGTTTTTGATGGTCATTCCCACGGAGACATGCAGCCTTATGCCTACAAAACCACCAACTTTGGTGCTACCTGGGCTTCTGTGCTGACACCCGATGTAGAAGGAATTGCCCGCAACATCCAGGAAGATTTTGGCAATCCAAACTTGCTCTTTTTGGGCACCGAGTTTGGTTTGTACATCAGCATGAATGGAGGAAAAAGTTGGTACAAATTCACCAACAACATGCCAGCCGTCGCCGTGCATTACCTTGAAATTCAGCGCAAAACCAACGACCTGGTTATGGGCACCCACGGACGAGGAGTCATTATTCTGGATGACATCAGCCCCTTGCGGCAAATCAATGATGAAGTGTTGGCCAAGGATCTTCACTTTTTCAAAAACCGCCCAGCAATCATGTACGAAGAAAGCAGCTTTGGTGGTACCGCTGGGGAAACTGAATTTGTAGGCCCCAATCCATCCAAAGCGGGTCAGATCGTTTATTACCTCAAAAAACGCCATAGCCTAGGCAAGTTTACCATGGAAATCCAAAACGCTGCCGGGCAAAAAGTACACGAAATCACTCCGGGCAAGTCCAAAGGCATCAACATCGTAGAGTGGGCGTACACGGGCAAAGTACCCAAAATCGCCAAAGGCCAGACCATCAGCCGCGAAGGGGTCACACCAGCGCCAATTCCTGCTGGTAAATACAAAATCGTGGTGCAAAAAGGCACAGAGACCTACACCCACGATTGGGACATTTCCTACGATCCAAAGTCCGCCATTACTCTAGAAGATCGCAAAATCAAAGAAGCGACGGTACAGAAGGTGTTCGATATGACCCAATCTTTGGCCTACCTGGTTTATGAACTGGATGAAAACATCAATGGTGCCAAACAACTGATGGCCAAAAACGCGGGTTTGTCCGGTACCCTTACCCCGATGTTGGCGGAGTTCAACAAACTGAAAGAAACTTTGGTGGTTACCACGGGTGACAACTACGTGTCGGCAGGTGAACCGCAATTGCGAGAACATATGGCCAGCCTTTTCAGCATGTTAGCCTCCAGTTTGTACAAACCTTCGGCCAATGAATTGGCAAACCTCAAACGCATTGAGGCAGAGTTCAATGCGGGTAAAGCTGAGTTGCAAAAATTGAAGGGCAAACATGGGGCGAAATTGAATGAGTTGTTGACGCAAAATCAGCTGGCCGCCATTTCCGTAAAAACCTTTGAGGAGTTTTTGAAATTGCCGTAAGGTTCTGACGTACCCTTGCTTAGGTGTATCTTAAGTGGCTTAGGTTTCTTGGGTGGTGAAAAAGAAAAATCTGCGAAGCAGAGTACTCTTTCACCACCTTAGAAACCTAAGCCACTTAAGATACACCATCAGAAGTATAGAGCGTTTTTTTCCAATCCAAATACCCAAAAATCGCCACCACAAACAGGATCAAGGTCAAAATTGAAAATAGAAACAACTGCTTGTACAACAACAGCGGGATCGCTACCAAATTGGAAACATTCAGCCAAATCCAGTTTTCCAGTTTCCGCCTGGCCAGCAGCCACATCCCCGCCCAGGCGGTAGAGGATACCAATGCATCCAGGATCGGCACGTCCGAATCAGTAAACCTGTTCAATACACCATAAAGCAGGCCCCAACCCAAGAGGGCAATGCCCCAGGTGATCCATTTTTCCTGCTGTTGGCTTCGCGTGATGTGGGATGCTCCCGAAGCTGATCCATTGCTCCAATTCGCCCATCCGTAGATGCTCATCAAGAGGTAATACCCTTGCAGCAGGGTCTCTGCATATAGCTTGGACTGGAAGAACAGGATGGAAGAACATACGACACTAATGATCCCGGTGGGATACAGCCAGATGTTGTTTTTGCGGGCCAGTAGTACCTGGCTAACCCCAAAAACTACAGCGGTCCATTCCAGTGCGCTGGTTTGGCGAATCTGCTGAATCAGCAATTCCCCTGCTTCATTTAGGTCCATATGTATATTTGTCCGAATTGCCCTTCGTTTTAGGGAATCCGATCTGACAGGGTAAATTTAGGGCTTAAAATTGTATTTTCAGGGTTTTAAACCAGTGTTCAATCCGAAAAATGGGGATCACGATCAATAAAGAGCGGGTTAAACTGTTTCTGCGCCTGGCGGGGATATCCCTGATTTTTTCAACCCTGATTTATTTTGCTTCAGCACCTGAAACTGCGTTAAAAAGTAGCATCAATTACATTTGGCTCCTGGTGTACCTGCTGGTACTGCATTTTATTTTTTTTGAATACACCCTGCCCTTTATCCTGTTGAGTTGGAAAAGGCTTTTGGTCGCTCCTTTTTTGATCTTTGCCCACCTGATGCTGTATGCTTTTGGCACTTTTGCCTGGCGGTACATTGGGATTCTATTGCATGTATATACCCCATTAAAAACGTATGGAAACATTTTGGAAGGTGTCGGAGATCAATTCGGGAATACGCTGGGCTCCATTCTCTTTTTTGGCATTTTCCGCCATGTTCATGATTACCAAAAATTGCGCCGAACTGCCCAGCAATTGCGCATCGAAAAACAGGAGGCGGAACTCAACTACCTCAAGTCCCAAACCAATCCCCATTTTTTGTTCAATACGCTGAACAACATTTACTCCCTGGCTCGTGATAAATCCGATCTGGCGCCGGAATCCATCCTAAAGTTGTCGAAAATGCTGCGTTACATGCTGTATGAAACCAGCGGCGCTTTTGTCGCCATTGAGCAGGAGTTAAAAATCATTGGGGATTACATTGACTTAGAAAAATTGCGCTATGATGATTCGCTCCTGGTCAATTTCAATTACGATGTGGAGGACATGAAACAGGCG
>NZ_JANRKL010000207.1:0-60798 GCF_033763495.1 Haliscomenobacter sp.
TGGCCAAAAAACTTCAAAACAAACTCGACAATCCCGAACTTTTGAACCTCGCAATCTTGAAAAGACAGGCGCAACGGCTTGCAGACAAAATTAGGTATTACATCAAAATTTAATCTGACAAAGTAGAATTAGGTGGTGAAAAAGAAAAAGCTTGTGCGACAAGAATTTTTCACCACCTAAGAAACCCAAGAAACTGTAGATACACCACAGGAAGAGCGACATTTTTTGCGCAATTTCTCACCGCGCTTCCACAATCGTCCGAAAAGTCAAATTCACCCGTGGACTCCCCACCGTTTTAGTCGGCGGCAAACGATGCAACCAGTACGTCTGCGTCGTCCCCTTCATCACCAGCAAACTGCCGTGCTCCAGCAGAACCCCGATCGTTTCTTTGCTCGACTTGTGTTTGAACGCAAACTTGCGCTCCGCCCCAAAACTCAAAGAACCAATCGCCCCATCCTTTTTTAAATCCTTTTCCCCATCGCTGTGCCAGGCCATACCTTCTTCACCACTGTGGTAGAGGTTGAGCAGACAGGAATTGTAGGTTTCGCCCGTTTTTTCTTCGGTGATTTTTTTCAGTTCCAGCAACTCGGGCGTCCAGGGCAAGGCGCGTTTGGTAATTTTGGAATAAGTGTATTCAAAATCTGTCTCAGCGTACCAGGCTACCTTGCGCTTGGTAGTGATCAATTTGCCAAACATCAGGGCTTCATCGTTGCGCCATTCGATCTTGTGCAGCAATTGCTGGTAGTACAGATCGGCCTCCTCCTTGGAGAAGATTTGGCCATAATAATTGACAATCCCGTCTTGTGGTAGCAGGTTGATGGTCGCATCTGCAAGATTACTGAACAAGTCCATGTTTCCATTTTTGGTATTCATTCCTCATACAATGTCCGCAAGGACGGAAGCCACTTTCGATGGCGTCTTCTACGGAGGCAAAAAAGACGCGGTTGGCCCGTTTCATTCTTTTGCCCGAGGCACAATGCAAGGTACCGTATATTTTTAATTGTTTGTTGCCGCCCAAAACGATGGCCTTACTGCGGATAGCCCGCCTCAATTCGGCGTCGTTGACGCATTCATGAAACAGCATCGGCCTCAATTTGTTTGCGTTTTTGCTCCTTCCCATCCAATCATCGCAGTTTTGCGCGTAGGCCCCCACATGTAGCCCCCAAAGGTTCCCGTTGATTGAATCACGCGGTGGCAAGGAATCAAAAAGGCCACCGGATTGCTGCCAATGGCGGTGCCAACGGCGCGCGAAGCATTTGGGTTGCCAATTTTTTGGGCGATGGCGCCATAGGTGGCCAGTTGCCCCATGGGGATTTTGAGCAGGGTTTCCCACACTTTGAGTTGGAAGTCGGTGCCTTTGAGGTGCAACTTGATTTCATGCAACTTGCTCCAGTCATTTTGAAAAATGAACAGGGCATTTTGCTGAATCATGTCCAGTTTACGGCTGAATTGTGCGTGGGGAAAATGCGCCTGAAGCGCCGCAAAGGCAGTGGGTTCGTCTTCATAAAAGCCCATGAAACAAACCCCTTTGACGGTCGAGGCCACGATCAGATTGCCAAAGGGGCTTTCGGCAAAACTGTAATTGATGTCCAGATTTTTTGCGCCGTTTTTGTACTCCGCAGGCGTCATGCCTTCGATGTTGATGAAGAGGTCGTGGAGCCTGCTGGTGCCCGAAAGCCCGGTTTCATAAGCGGTATCAAACAGGGTCGCCTGTTCTTCTTTCAAGAGTTTTTTGGCGTGCTGCACGCTGATGTACTGCAAAAACTTCTTCGGACTCGTCCCCGCCCAGTCGCTAAACAAACGCTGAAAATGAAAAGGGCTTAGGTGTACCTTCTCGGCTACTTCGTCCAGATTGGGCTGGTCTTTGAAGTGGGTGCGGATGTAGTCAATTGCCTCGGCAATGCGGGTGTAGTTGAGTTGATCTTGTGTGTTCATCGTTGGTGCCTTTTACGATACAAAGATCGTGGGAATGGGGCTGGGATAAAATCCGAAACTTGCGGAGGTTGTGGGGATGTTCATTTGAGTGACGTGAATTTTGAATTTTTCCCTTGAATACCAGGGTGTTAATAAGTTTTTTAAACAATTTATCTCGCATTTTAAATTAAACATATTTTACCGCAGAGTTTCGCTGAGTACCCACCGAGTTTCGCTGAGTTTAGGCCACCTTCGGTGGCAAAACTCCTAAAAACTAAAAACTCTGTGAAACTCGGTGGGTACTCAGCGAAACTCTGCGGTAAAATAATTCAAAGCTCACATTTGAGTAAGAATTTTTAGTTGATTTTTCCCAAAAACCAATCGTAGCCATAAATCCCTTTGTACTCTATCGGAACACTTTTTAGCCGAATTTCTTGCACGTCATCAGCGTCATATGGCTCTGTCGCTGATTTTAGATATTGCCCTTTTCGTTTTTCATCGGGGAAAATGTATTCGAGGGTGTCAATATTGAAACCATCCCAATGAAATTTGTATAAGTAAGTTGCTCCAGGATGACCATAGCCAACTCCTCTGACCATTTTTTCTTTGGCTGAAAAGGTGGGATTAATGAATTCATACCCTTTTGAAAATTTATTAGCATTTTTTTCAAGCAAATAAACATCATAAAAGTTCTTTAAGCAGCAACCAATGCTACCGTACCAATTGATGAGAAAATCTGGCTGTTGGTCACCATTTACATCTTGAATGGTATCAGAAACATATTCTAACCCGCCCTGCTCATAAAATAACGCGAGCATAGGTTTTTCCTTCGAAATGCTATAGATATTTAAAAAAACATCCATTTCACTTTTTCTTCGAATTATGATATGGCGCTGTTCGCTCGAAAATAAATGCCCAATCTCGATACTTGTGGAGATATTAGCAAAACCCTTGATTTTGGTTTCAAATGTTTCAATGAAATTCGGTGAGTTGATGTTTTGTTGTGCAAGATTTAAAGCCTTTTCTAATGCTCTCTCTTGATTTAAACTGTATATATCTGTACTTGCCTCATTTTGGATGTGCTCTTCTTTTTTGTCTACAGAGGTTGCCGAAATGTGATCCTGAACAGCCCTTTTACCACAAGAACAATTGGTGATAATTACAAACCCGGTTATGGCCAATAACTTCAATCCGTTAACCATTGTATAGATATTTTTCAGGCATTCAAATGCAATTAGGCACCTTGTTTAAACGCTCTTAAGCTCCCTGAATAGTTCTTTTTTACAAAACAAATCTATGCAGTTAGGCACAAAAAAGCTACTGCCACCGTGCGATCTCCAAATTTCCCCAAAATCCTTAACTTACCACCCGAAAAGAAGATGAAAGCCCTGCCCCTTTCATCTTTCATCTTTCATCTTTCATCTTTAATTAATGCAGTACACCGAGTCTTTCCTTCGCGAGTTAGAAAAACTCAATCCTGCCCAGCGTTCCGCCGTTGAGCAGATTGAAGGGCCGGTGATGGTGATTGCGGGGCCGGGCACTGGGAAGACGCATATTTTGGCCTCGCGGATTGGTAAAATCCTGATCGAAACCGATACCCAGGCGCAAAACATCCTTTGCCTCACCTTTACCGATGCCGGGGTGACCGCCATGCGCGAGCGCCTGTTGCAACTCATCGGGCCAGATGGGCACCGGGTACACATTTATACCTTCCACTCCTTTTGCAACGCGGTCATCCAGGACAACCTCGAATTGTTTGGCCGCCAGGATTTGGAGCCATTGGGGGATTTGGAAAAGGTGGATCTCATCCGTGGCTTGCTGGACCAATTGGACGTAGAGCACCCGCTCAAACGTGGCCAAAGCGACATCTACTTCTACGAAACCCACCTACAGGATTTTTTCCAGCGCTGCAAAATGGAAGACTGGACTGCCGAGTACGTCATCCAGCAAATCGATGCCTGGCTAGCCAGCCTACCCGAACGCCCCGAATACCGTTACCAGCGCAACCAGGGTGCTATGCGCAAGGGCGACCTGAAGGAAGCCAAAATCAAGGAAGAGCAAATCCGCATGCAACGCCTGCGTGCCGCCGCCGAACTCTACCCACGTTACGAAGCCGCCAAACAAGCCGCCCGCCGCTACGATTATCAGGACATGATCCTTTGGGTGCTCCGCGCCTTTGAAACCCACGACTACCTCCTGCGCAGCTACCAGGAACGTTACCTCTACGTGTTGGTCGACGAGTACCAGGACACCAACGGTTCCCAAAACGAAATCCTGCTGCAATTGATCAACTACTGGGAGACCCCCAACGTGTTTTTGGTGGGCGACGACGACCAGTCGATTTTTGAATTCCAGGGTGCCCGCCTCAAGAACCTCACGGACTTTTATACCCGCTACGAAAAGGATTTACACACGGTGGTGCTGGCGGAAAATTACCGTTCTGTCCAGCCTTTTTTGGATAGTGCCGGGCAACTCATCCAGCACAATCAACTGCGGGTTATCCAGCAATTGCAGGCACTGGGTTTGAATAAAAACCTCAAAGCTGCAGCCGCCAAAGGACAAAACCTGCCCCACATCGTAGAATACCCCAATCGCATCAGCGAAGAAAGTGACATCGTGCGGCAGATCGAGGAGCTGCAAAAAAGTGGCATTCCACTTCAGGAAATCGCGGTGATCTACGCCCAGCATCGTCAGGTACGCAATTTGCTGGGTCTATTGGAAAAAAAAGGCATCCCTTACCTCACCCGGCGGGATGTGAACATCCTGGAACTGCCACTGATCCAACGGCTGCGCAACTTGTTGGACTACCTGCACCACGAAACCTTGCAGCCGCATTCGGGGGAACAGAAGTTGTTTCAAATCCTGCACGCACAGTTTTTGGGCATTCCACCCGTGGAACTGGCGCGGTTGAGTACCCACCTGTCGCGCTTCCCTACCGATGCCCGCCCGCCCTGGCGCGAGCTGCTGCTGGATCAAGGTGCCCTGGCGGAACTGAATCTGGAACATGCCAATACCCTGAGCAACTTCGCCATTTTGCTGGAGGAACTCATCTCGGATAGTTTGAATGAACCCTTGCCGGTTTTATTGGAAAAATTGCTGAATCGCTCGGGCTTTTTGCAATTCATCCTGGCGCAGCCCAATCACGCCTGGCAAATCCAGGTGCTGCACACCTTTTTCCAATATGTGCGGGAAGAATGCCAACGCCAACCCCACTACAGCCTCAGCGAACTGCTGCACAACCTGCACCGCATGGAGGCCAACCGCCTGCCCTTGGCCCTGAGCCGCCTGAGCGACGATCAGGTGGGGGTACAACTCCTCACGGCGCATGGCGCGAAGGGCTTGGAGTTCAAGGCTGTCTTTATGTTGGATTGTGTAAAAGACTACTGGGAGCCTTCCAATGGGCGCAACAGTTACCGTTTTTCCTTGCCGGAAACTTTGACGTATTCGGGGGAAGAGGATGCCACGGAGGCGCGTCGCCGCTTGTTTTATGTGGCGATGACCCGGGCCAAAAGCTTCCTGCACCTGTCTTACGCCCGGCAGGACGATACGGAGAAAGAATTGCAACGGGCCTTGTACATCGACGAGTTGTTGAGCACCGAGGTGCTGAGTTTGGAACAAAAGGTGCTGCCCGCTGCGGATATCCTGGGTACTCAGTTGCTGCGCTTGCAGGAACAGGAAAAGCCAAAAATTGCCCCTCAGGATCGGGGCATGGTGGAGGCGCTGCTACGCGATTTCCGTATGAGCATCTCGGCCTTGAATACCTTTTTGAATTGCCCCCTGGCTTATTATTACGAGTACATCCTGAAGGTGCCGGGCTTGCACAATGAGGCCACGGCATACGGCACTGCGGTACACAATACTTTGCAACGATTGTTTTTGCGCATGTTGGCCTCCCCACAACGGCTCTTCCCCTCAGAAAAAGAACTGCTCTACTTCTTCGAACAGGAACTGAACCGCCAACGCCAACAACTCTCCAACGCCTCCTTCGAGCGCCGCCTGGAACTGGGCAAACGCCAACTGAGCCGCTACTACAACTATTACTACGGCCGCTGGCACAAACGAGTGAAGGTGGAATACACCATCCGCCAGGTGGAGGTCGACGGGGTACCGCTCACGGGCACCATCGACAAAATTGAATACTACGACCAGCTCCGCGTGGGCATCATCGACTATAAAACGGGTAGCCACGATACCAGCAAACTGCGCCGACCCAGCGATACCAACCCCCACGGCGGCAGCTACTGGCGGCAACTGCTTTTTTACAAACTGCTTTTTGAACATTTCGACCGCTCGTCCCGCCGGGTCACCTTCGGCGAAATCGCTTACCTGGACCCTACGCCGGATGGGCAATTCCCAGTGGTACAATTGAGCTACACTGCGGATGATACAGCCTTTATGCGGCAAATGATCCGGGAAGCCTACACGAAAATCCGCAAGCAGGAGTTTTATGAGGGCTGCGGGAAGCCGAATTGTGCCTGGTGTAATTTTGTGAAACGGGAAGGGGGCGTGGATCGAATTGAAAGGGTTGTGGTGGGGGAGTTGGATGATGAGGGGTAGGGGGGGCTAATGACCAAATCTATACTTTGCTAAATCTATCTATTTTTACCTGCATTTAGCAGAGTATAAATTTGTATACTTTGCTAAATCTATCTATTTTTAACCACATTTAGCAGAGTATAAGTCGAAATTATGCAACAACTCATTGGCAGAATCGAGGAGCAAAAATCATTAAAAAACCTGCTGCAATCACCAGAAGCAGAGTTGGTTGCGATAACGGGTCGGCGGCGTGTTGGCAAAACGTTTTTAGTGACGCAGTGTTACCAAACTCAAATTGTTTTTGATCTGGTGGGTATACAGGATGGAGCTTTGAATGTACAATTGCAAAACTTTGCTGACCAGTTTTCGGCGTATTCACAAAGTGAGCACCCGATTAGTACGCCCCAAAGTTGGGCCGAAGCCTTTAAGATTTTGCGCAATTTTCTCCAAAAAAGACTCTCATCAACCGAAAAGAAAGTTGTATTTTTTGATGAACTGCCCTGGCTGGCCACCCAAAAATCAAGTTTTTTACAAGCTTTCGGGTATTTTTGGAACAGTTGGGCTTCTCGTCAGAATTTAATCATTGTGATTTGTGGCTCTGCCGCCTCGTGGATGATTCAGCGCATTGTGAACGACACAGGTGGTTTGCACAATCGCATCACCAAACGCCTGCACCTGGAGCCTTTCACCCTGAGCGAAACCGAAGCTTACTTAAAAACGCGCCATCATTCCTTTAGCCGCTACCAAATCACCGAATTGTACATGGCAATGGGTGGCATTCCTCATTATTTAAAAGAACTCAATTCAGCATACAGCATTGTTCAAAATATTGACCGCATTTGTTTTGCCAAACAGGGCTTGCTGAGCGATGAATTCAATCGGCTTTATTTTTCGCTATTTACGCATGCAGAAAGACACATCCAAGTGGTGCGTACTTTGGCCAGCAAAAAACAAGGCATGACGCGTAGCGAATTGGCACAGCAGGCCAAATTAGAAGCAAGTGGTGGTTTGACTAAGGTGTTGAATGATTTAATCCAATCCGGTTTTGTTGCTGAGTATTACCCTTTTGACAAAAAGAAAAAAGATAAAATTTATCGGGTCTGCGATGAGTATTCCTTATTTTATCTTCAGTTTGTGGAGCAAAATCGTTTTCAAGGGGGCAATATCTGGCAGCATTTGAGCCAAACTGCGGGCTATAAAACCTGGACGGGTTATGCCTTTGAAAACATCTGCCTTAAACACATTGAGCGCATCAAACAAGCGATGAGTATAGCGGGGATTTACAGTCGGGCAGCATCGTTTTACAAAAAAAGCACCAACACTGAGCAAGGCCTGCAGATTGATCTCGTCCTCGAACGCAATGACCATACGATCAACCTGTTTGAAGTCAAATTTTACAACCAGGTTTTTACCCTGAGTAAAGAATATGCCGATCACCTACGTCAAGTGATGGGGCGTTTTCAAGAGCTTACGGCTACTAAAAAACACGTAGCCTGGGTGTTAATCTCCACTTTTGGCCTGGCAGAGAATATGCATTCGCGGGGTTTGGTGAGTCAGTCTTTGAGTTTGGATGATTTGTTTTGAGACGACTAAATTGTAGCTATTTCACTCCATAAAAATTTTATTTCGATAGATGATCCCCTAACTCAAGAATTGCAGCCCTTATTTTTATTTTCTGTATTTCGATTTCTTCTGGCTTCGCAGTTCCCAACCTTTCCTGTCTTTCTAGTTCATTGAGTCTGGCTTTTTGAAGAATAACTTCTTTTTCAAGTTTTGAGTCATCTTGAGTTTCATGTTCAGCTAATTCTAATGCTTCTTTTAACCTGTTTTCAATAATTAGAGCATTTAGATTACCTATAAATGCTTTTTTAGATTTGGGAGTATTTTGACTAGATGCAGCTATTTCTAAGGATAGCATCCTTTCTAATGTTTCCATTCTAACTCTATCAAGGATATTTTTTAAAGCTGCTACAGGAAATTTAAAACATTGAATTTCAATATTAAAGTACTGTTTAAGTAGATATGATGCATCATAATTTATGATCTGAATGAAACCCGTTGACTCCTTTCCTAGTGCTTCAATTTCGGATATACTGTTCCTTAATCTGGTTTCATTAATAAATGAATATTTAGGGTCGTTAAGAATCAATGGATTCCCGAACTTGTCGTAATAAATTCCTGCAACAGTTCGATATTGGGGTACTTCATCTTTGTCAGTCATTTCTGGATTTGTACTGAAATACCCATGAAGTTCTAACTTCAACCATTTTATAAGTTCCTTTTGATTTAATTTCTTCGCAATCAAAATTGCTTTTGGGAGTAAATCACTGATTTTATGTCCAGAACTCAACTTGTCTATTAATTCTTCAAGTTCTACTTTCATCTACATTGTTTTCGACCTTATAAATATTGCTGATTGCTTGCATGTTGTGATTGTTCGTAGGGCAATTTAAGGTGTTTTGGGCAAGAATCAAAGTGGTAAGCTGCAGTTTGTTTTTTACCCTGGCGATCTTGAATAAAGCAGCGGAGTCTAAGGAAACGACCAGCGGCAGCGCCGCAAAACGTCATTAGGGAAAATGGTAAGATGTTAGGTCAAAGGTGCAGCACCGGAACCCACTAAATGGATCTTGATATCATTGAAGAATCTTCCGGTGCGCACCTTTATTCAACATTTGCACATCACCTCTATCGACGTTTCGCGGCTATGCCGCTGGTCGTAAGCCTGGAATTTGGGCAATGAGTACAAAAATCGAATGCCCCAATTCCCCCCTTTCCTCCAGAAAAGTGTATCACGCCCCATTTTTTCGTACGAAAAAATGTAAAAGCCCCATGCCATGCTGGGAAATGCCCACCTGAAAGCCTTCAAGCGCCATTCGTACTTCGATGAGCCGTTTTCGAGCACAAGACTGGATGATGAACATCCCACGCTACGGGATTGTTGGAATCTAAACCGAATGAACATTTAAGCGATGAATCGACACAAAACGCTACTGTTGCTGGTACTTTACGGGATCAGCACTTGTCTTTTTGCCCAAGACAAAATCAATGCCTTTTACATTGGGCATAGCTTGTCCGATCAGATTCCGGATATGGTTGCTTCCCTGTCCAATCAGGCTAAACCGGGCAGCTTCAACTGGACCTATCAGGGCATACCCGGCGCACCATTGCGCTGGCAGTGGCAACGCAAAACGGCCAGGGATTACACCCCCATCCCTCCACATTATCACGGCTTTTACGACAACTCATTTGGATTGTCCACGGGCAAATTTGATGTGCTGGTGCTGACAGAAAGTGTACCCAGGTACCAACGAATCATTGATGAGACCTACCAGTATGCCGACAGTTTTTATGTGTACGCTACCCGGGCCAATCCCAATATCCAGGTGTACTTGTACGAAGATTGGCATTGCCTGGATAGCGGCACACCTACTGGCTGTGACTACGACGTAAATGCAGCAAAATGGCGGCAGCGCCTCAGTGATGATCTGCCCATGTGGGAAAGTGTAGTGAGTTATTTGAACAACAAATACAAACCCCGCAAGCCTGTTTGTATGATCCCGGCGGCACAAGGTTTGGCTCGTTTGTACGATCTGATTCCCAGTGGCGCCTTGCCAGGGATTGGCAAAATTGATGACCTGTTCAGCGATCGCATCCATTTGAATGACGTGGGGAAATATTTCGTTGCTTGTGTGCATTACGCGGCCATTCACCGCAAAAGCCCGGAAGGTTTGGGGAACCAACTTCAGGTATGGTGGGGTGGAAATTTTACTGCACCATCACCCGCTTTGGCCGCTAAAATGCAAAGCATCGCCTGGGAAACGGTGAAAAACTACCCAAAAAATTGCTTCAATCAAACGACGGTGGCAGTGAATTCTCCCCAAATAGGTGCCGTTCCCCTGGAAATTTGGCCCAATCCAGCGAGCGATCAAGCCGAGCTGCGTGGATTGCCTGCTGGCGAATTTTACCACTTATACAATGGCTTGGGGCAGGTTGTCTACCATGGCAAGGACAAAATGCTGGATGTAAGCAGGTTGGAACCGGGGCTTTATGTGCTTCGCTCCAGGTACGGGAGTGTACGGTTGGTGAAGCAATGATAGGAAGGGGGATAGCAGTGATTTCAACCTGGTTTTTTACAAACTAACCTCACCTACCGAAACCAATCATTATCCCTCGTCTCCTTTTCCCGCTCCGATTTCGTTTTCAAAAACGCATCGCGGTTCAAAAAGAACTGTTCCTGGTTGTAAGTCGGGTCATTCTCCCAGGAGGGAATTTCCCGATGCTCATCCCGTTCAATGGAGTTTTTGAACACAAAGGAAGCAAATACCCCAACTACTGCGCCCAACAAATGGCTTTCCCAACTCACGCCTTCCTGGCCGGGGAAAACGCCATAAATCATCGAGCCGTAATAAAAACCTACGATCAGGGCGAGGGCGATCGATTTGAGGTTGCGGCGGAAAATGCCATTGAATACCACAAACGCGGCCAAACCATAAATCACCCCGCTGGCACCAATATGGAATACCGGGCGGCCGAATACCCATACCGCAGCCCCAGTGAGCAAATAGATCAGCGAGATGCTGGAGATGGCCACCGAGCGGTAAAAAAACAGCACCATTGCGCTCAGCACAAACAAGGGCGGGGTATTGGACAACAAGTGTGGAAAATCGGCGTGGATCAGGGGCGCAGTGATGATGCCCGGCAATCCAAAGGTCTCCCGGGGGTAAATGCCCCAACTGCCCAGATTCAAATGTAAAATGCTCTGGGCAAAATGGATCAGCCAAATGCCCACCACAAATTTAAAGGGAAGCGAAAGGCTTTCGTATACGCGCTGCTGGACTACTTTTTTTGATGACATGATTTCCTGTTTTCAAATGACATTATGAACAGAAGCTGCATTATGCAGATTTTAACGGATAGATGCAAGGAAAAGTTTTTGGGCATAGCCCGTTCGGGATTTTGGATCAAAAAGGGATTTCAATAGACGACTTTAGCATTTCACTGACAAAATCTTAAGCTTTTCTTTTCACCTCCAAAATGAGAATTGTCGTTTTTAAGTCTAATCAACCCATTCTCCTCACCAATCTGAGTACATGGCTCCATGCTTTACCCTTATTCCATTGTTTGATTCACCCGGTAAAAAAGGAAATTATGTCAAGGGTAACTTATTTAGCAGTGCTCATGCTGTTGGGTTTGTGGGCTTGTACCCCCGATGCAGACGACAGTTTGACGACTACTCCAGCCGAACCCGATGATTGTTTGGTCAAAGCTTCGGCGACCAGTGGAGCCATCATTGTGGATACCTATATCGTAGTGATGAAAGAAGGTAGCCTGCGCAGCAGTGCCAGTGCGGCATCAGTACAAGCCCAAGCCGAAGACCTGATGCAACGCTACAGCAGCACACAGGAAGAAAACATCGAAAGTAGTTTTCACGGTGCTGCCATCGATGGCTTTGTGGCCCAACTCAGTGAAGCCACCGTTCAACGTTTGCAAAATGACCCTGCCGTTGATTTTGTTGAGCCCGACCGCATTCTGGGGCTTTGTGCCTGTGTAGAACTGGTGAGTGCCCGGCAGGTGGTGTGGAATGTGCGCAAAACGGGCTACGGCAACGGCCTCAATTTCAGCGATAAAACCGTCTGGATCATCGATTCTGGCGTCGATTTGGACCATCCCGACCTCAACATTGATATTGAACGCAGCCAATCCTTTGTTTCTGGCGAAACCACGGTGGATGATGTGAACGGACACGGCACCCACGTGGCGGGTATCATCGGGGCACTTAATAACAACCTGGGGGTTTTGGGCGTCGCTTCGGGTGCCCACATGGTGGCACTCAAAGTTTTGGACAAAGACGGTGAAGGCCGGGTTTCGGATATCTTGCGCGCCGTGACTTATGCCAGTCAGA
The DNA here is from genome assembly GCF_033763495.1 of Haliscomenobacter sp. Classification (GTDB taxonomy): domain Bacteria; phylum Bacteroidota; class Bacteroidia; order Chitinophagales; family Saprospiraceae; genus Haliscomenobacter. The sequence goes on from NZ_JANRKL010000207.1 coordinate 12,353, forward strand.
ATGGCCAGGCGGGCGATGTGGTCAACATGAGTCTGGGGGGCGAAGGCACCTCTCTGGCCTTGGAACGCGAAATCCGCGCTGCTGCCGAAAAGGGTATTCTATTTGCCATTGCCGCCGGGAATGAGGGGGAAGCTGCTTCGGCATATTCGCCTGCCCGGATCAACCACAGCAACGTTTTTACAGTATCGGCGGTAGATAGTACGGATACTTTTGCCAGTTTTTCCAATTTTGGCAATGATGTGGTGGATGTGGCGGCTTATGGGGTGCGGATTACTTCTACCTGGTTGAATGGGCGGTATGCGATTGCTTCGGGTACTTCGGCGGCAGCGCCACATGTGGCGGCCTTGTTGCTGATTCGAGGGGTGGGGATACCAAGGCGAGGAACGGCGAAAAATGACCCGGATGGGGTGGCTGATCCTATTGCGAGAGAATGACTCGCTCCTGAAGTGCCCCTTCAGTGCCTTAGGTTTCTTAGGTGGTGAAGAAAAAAATTTTTCACCACCTAAGAAACTAAAGGCACCGAAGAGGCACCTCAGGAGTTATTTTCTTTGAGTTCGTACCCTGATTTTAAAAGCCTCCTGCGGATTTTTCACCAACATCAAATCAAGTTCTTTTTCCGAAAAACCCCGCTCCCGCAAAACCGGCAAAAGGTGCGTAAAAATCAATGTATACGGCTGAAAGCGCCCACCGCCCGGCACCCCATGCGTATACCAACCCGCATCGTGCGACAGCAAAACCCGCTGCAAACAACCCGCCGCCCTCAATCCCTCAATGGCCTTGACATAACTCATCAAAGCCGTAGAATCCCTGCCTCGTTCAGCAGGATCCACCCAACCCAGGCCATCCAACGAAATCCAGGCTCCTTTTTTGGCAAGGGCAATCCGCGTAGGGTCGGTGCCTTGCTGCGCGTGTGTCCATACCCAGGCATTGAGCGCTACGCCAGCTTGCTCCAGGATTTCTACTTGCCGTAAAGCCAATGCATCAGGGCCTGTATGGGCCACAATCGTCAGGCCGCTACGCAAATGGGTGAGTGCTGCAGCGCGTACAATTTTGGCATCAATCTCGGAAAGGGTTGATTCTCCATCCACGCCAATTTTGATGAAACCGGGCCGAATTGAAGTGCCGTCAATGCCGTTTTTGAATTCATCCAGCCAGCGTTCGGCAATTTGTTCCACTGATTCAGTATAGGCGCTGGCTGGAATGTGATTGTCCCAACGTGCCCCATAATACCCCGTATTGCTCAAAAACTGTAGCCCGGTACTATCCGCCAAACGCGCCAGCAATCTGGGGTTGCGGCCTATGAATTTAGGGGTGCATTCCAGGATGGTTTTGACTCCATATTTTTGGACTGCCCGCAAGTAGGGGAGGATGACCGCTACTGCTGAGTCGTTGTTCCAAAGTTCGGGTCGAGTTTTTTCGGCTCCTGACCAATCGAGAAACACGTGCTCGTGGATGAGGGTAAGGCCCATTTTTTCAGGGGAAATGCTACCAGCAATGGTTTGGATTTTTTGTGCATTCAGCACAAATCCACTTTGGAGGAAAAGCAGAATAAACAAGACAACGCGACTGGACATGGTGAAATTTTTACGTTTGGATGATAGATATTATGCCAAATTGCATCATTTTTTTAGAATCGTTCAACCATACTGGAAACTTTTTGCCCCTATTTTTGGCTTTTGATCAAAACTACTTTAAGCAATGGACACCATCCTGGAACAACTCCACGCCACCCGGCAGGCGGCCCGCAAACTGAATCAACTCAGCAATGCGGACATCAATACCATCCTCAATCGCCTGGCCGATGCCTGTGTTGCCCAAACGCCCACCCTTTTAGCCGCCAATCAACAAGACCTGGATCGTATGGACCCCGCCGATCCCAAGTACGATCGCCTTTTGTTGAATCCCCAACGCCTCCAGGACATTGCCAACGACATTCGTAAAGTAGCTCAATTGCCTTCACCGCTGGGGCGGGTATTGGAAGGAAAAACCTTGCCCAATGGCCTGGAGATCAAAAAAATCGCGGTGCCCATGGGTCTGATTGGCATCGTATACGAGTCCCGGCCCAATGTGACCTTTGATGTGTTTGCTCTTTGCCTCAAATCGGGGAATGCCGCAGTATTGAAAGGTAGCCGTGATGCCCATTTTTCCAACCTGGCCATTGTTGAACTGATCAAAAACATCCTGGCTGATTATCAATTGGAACAAACGGTGTACTTCGCCCCCAGCGAGCGGGAAGCCCTTCTGCCGATTCTGACCGCCAACCAATACATTGACCTGGTGATTCCCCGGGGCAGCCAGGGGCTGATCGATTTTGTACGCAAAAACGCTACGGTGCCTGTAATCGAAACCGGGGCGGGGATTGTCCATACCTATTTTGATGCCAGCGGAGACCTGGCCAAAGGCAGTGCCATCGTAAACAATGCCAAAACCCGGCGGGTCAGTGTATGCAATGCCTTGGACACTTTGATCATCCACGAAGCCCGTTTGGGAGATTTAGCTGCCTTGGTGCAACCTTTGGCCGCAAGCCAGGTGGAATTGTTTGCAGACGAAGCGGCACTGGCGCAACTGGAAGGTCATTACCCTGCGGAATTGTTGTCCCTGGCCGGTGAGGAGCATTTTGGGACCGAGTTTTTGTCCTACAAAATGTCGGTAAAAACGGTGGCCAACCTGCAAGCTGCCTTGGACCACATCGATCAGTACTCTTCTCGACATAGCGAAACCATTGTAGCGGAAGATCCCGAGGTACAAGCGCAATTTTTGCGCGATGTGGACGCGGCGGTGGTTTACACCAATGCTTCTACTGCCTTTACGGATGGTGCCCAATTTGGAATGGGTGCAGAAATTGGCATCAGTACGCAAAAATTACATGCTCGTGGGCCGATGGCTTTGCCGGAATTGACCAGTTACAAGTGGGTGGTGAAAGGGGATGGGCATATTCGGGCGTAGGTTCAATCAGATCTTAGGTTCAGCGCTGCGCTGGTACAAGTCTCCAGACTTGTACCATTATCGGCACGTCTCTGACGTGTTTTTTCCCAGTGTTTCCGCGTTGATCGTGCGTCAGAGATGCGGAAATAATGGGTTCAAGTCAGAGACTTGAACCAGCGAGCCCTACCTTAGGTGTTTACTTTAGTGCCTTAGGATTCTTAGGTGGTTAAATCCTTTTTTCTTCACCACCTAAGAAACTTAAGGCACTAAAGCTACACCTAAGCAGCGACAAGGTGAAAAAGTACCTTATCTTGTTTTCTTTTCCTAGGTAGCCCATCAAATTTTTACCATGCAAAATCCCTTCCTTACCGCCGAGTGGCGTCGCCTTCTAATGTTCAATTACGCTGTTGACCCAGCGGTATTGGTGCCATACATGCCAGCCGGAGTGGAACTGGATTTGTGGAATGATACCTGCTACGTCAGTTTGGTCGGATTCCGTTTTGTGAATACCAAGGTGCTGGGTATGGGTTTCCCGGGGCATCGCCATTTCCCAGAAATCAACCTGCGTTTTTATGTACGCTACCAAGACCCGGAATTGGGTTGGAAAAGGGGCGTAGTATTCGTTCGCGAGTTGGTGCCTGTACCCACCATCACCTGGGTAGCCAATACCCTCTACCGCGAACGCTACAAAACGGTACCCATGCAGTACCAATGGAACGAAACGCCCGAGCAACTACAAGTGCAATATTCCTGGACGCAAAAAGGCCGACAGCACCAATTTTCTGCCACAGCCCAGGCTCAAGGTGTGGATTTGGTGCCCGGCAGCGAAGCCGAATTTATTACTGAGCATTACTGGGGCTATGCTCGCTGGGATGCACAACAGACAATGGAATACGCGGTGGAGCACCCGCGCTGGCAAACCTATGCGGTACAAACTTTTGATTGTGGCATCGATTTTGGCGATGCCTATGGTGCGGAATTTGCCTTTTTAAATAGCCTCGAACCCAAATCGGTGTTTTTGGCCGAAGGCTCGGAAATAGCTGTAGGTAAAGGGAGTTTATTGAAAAAATAGTGGGCTTGAATTTTTTTTGAAAAAAACTGCGCAAACGAGCGTAAGAAACAAACGGCTTTGGAGATGAGTAGATGAAGCCTACTTATCAGGCTTTAAGAACAGAAGCTCACTTGGCCAGAACGAGGTCTTTTTGAGCTACTTTTCGGCTATTTTTTCGTCCGTAGCGCTGCTACGCACTCAAAAATAAGCCTCAATTAGTTCAAAAATCCCTTCGTTCTGCCTCAAGCAGCTTCTGTTCTTAAAGCCTATTTCGTCCAAATTTTTAATTCTATGAACATGAAAAAGATCCAAAGCCGTTTGATGTGGACATTGTTGAGTGTCCTTTTCCTGAGTTTCTCGGGCCAATTGTTTTCCCAAAATCAACCAACTGTAACCAATACCGCTACTGCCAATGGTTTTGCGGTGAAAAAACAAGTCAGCAACTCTACCGTACCTTCGGGCGTCGTTTTTACCTACACCATTTTTTACACCATTCCAGCTGGTGCCACCAGCATTGCCATCACCGATCAGGTGCCAAGTAGTTTGGTGATTGATGGAGTGATTCCCGGTTCCGGTTGTGGTACGCCAGTGGTAAGTGTGAGTGGCAACCTGGTCACCTACAGCCTCGCCTCGGTAAGCTCCGGTTGTAGCGGCACTTTCCAAATCAACGTTCACTTCCCGGCGGGCACCACTTGCCCCGGCACAACCGCGCGCAACCAGATATGCCTGGAAGCCAAAAACCAATCCAAAATATGCACCGAATTTATCTCTACGACCGCTACTGCAAATAATCCCTTTGCCGTAAGTAAGGGAGTAACAGGTTTGTCCTGGAACCCTCAAAACAACGGCTGCCAATACATCATGGCGCTCGGTGGCAATGTCACTTACAACCTGATCGTGTACAAAGCGAGCCCTTACCAAGGCAACGACGATGGCCAAATCAACCTGAACAGCGCCGTTGTAACTGATGTACTACCTGCTGGCGCAACCTTGGTATCCAGCACTTGTGGCATCACCCAAAGTGGCAACACCCTTACCTGGAATGTGGGTAACCTCAACGCCGCCAACCCCTGGGTGTATCAGGTTTGTCAAGTGACGGTGAATTACCCGGCTGCTTCCTTTCCCGTAAATACTCAAATTCCCAATACCGCTACCCTTTCTGGCACCAATGTTTGTAACCAACAGTTCAGCGCCACCAGCAACACCACTTGTGTACAGGTAGCCGCGCCCATCAGTTCTGGCACTTTTAGCAAAGGTTTGTATCTTAACAACAAAATGCCCGGCTGTCAAGGCATTTACTACCTGACCACCTGCAACAATGGCAATACCCCACTTACTTTTTCGATTCAGGACGTTTTGCCCGCCGGAGTTACCGTTAACTCAATTGTATTCAATGCTTCTGCTCCAGTTACTGCCACCGCTACTTTGGCCAATAGTTCGGTTTCTACCATTGCCAGCAGCCAAACGGGGAACATCAACTGGACCGCCCCGATCAGCAGCCCGGTTGCAAGTTTGAATTTTAGCCAAACTGGCCTGGCCGCTTCCGCTTGTTTACAAATCCAGATTTACTTCACCATCAATGCCAACGTCGCACCCAATACGACAATTACCAACTGCGCCAGTTTGACATCAAGCCAAATTTCTAATCAACAAAGCTGCGTGAGTTTTGTAACTTCTACTCCAGCACCAGATTTGTGCTTGTACAAAGAAATTTGCAGCCCACAGGTGGCTTACCAACCCGGAAATACCTTCCGCTATCGTTTGCGGGTGCAGAACATCGGTTCCCAAAATGCCACGAACTTCAACCTCAGTGACATCCTTGATCCCAGTCTGGCCTATGTCGGCAACCAAATTGCCTATTCCAGCAACAATTACAATCCTGCCTGCGGTGGGGTAGGAGCGACCCCCTGGGCAATCAGCAGCCCTAGTGTAAGTGGCCAAACCCTGAACTGGAACAACCTGAATATCGCCGCTGAATGCCAGGACTTTTACTACGCCAATTGTGGGGTGTACGGCACCCAGGGTGTGACTTTTTACTTCATCGAATTTGATGTACAAGTATCGGCCGACGCAGCGAGTGGCATTGTTCCCAATACCTTCAAAGGTTCTGGTGGCAACCTACCCGTAGGTGAAACCTCCAACGTGGTGTACACCATCATCAACGTAACCCACGGCACCGAGTTGACCAAAGAAATCAGCAAAGACAACGTGACCTGGGCAAACAGCACAACGACCACTGCTGGTGGCAACCTTTGGTACCGTTTGAACCTCAAAAACACTGGCACCGGCCCATTGTACGATGTACGTAAGGTTGACCTGCTGCCCATGAATGACGGCACCAATGACTGGAGAGTGATGAACCGCTCCTTGACCCGTGGCTCGCAGTTTGGCGTGAGCAACCCAACTGGTTACGCTTATGCAGTTGTGGCTACACCTCCGGCAACGGGTACCGCAGGCACCATGGCCGGCAACAACCTGAGCATCCTGAACTCGATGGGCATCAACATCGGTAGTACTGCCGACGCCTGGCCTTTCACCGGATCCGGCAACAATGTTGGCATCGGCTACGGCGCGGCTTATGGCCTGATCAGTGGAGGTACCTTGCGCTCCAGCTTCAAAGTGACTACAGCGGCCAATGCCCAAACCAACCAGCAAGCCTGCAACGATTTTGTGTCCCGTGGTTCGGGCAAATACATCATCAACGGCAACCTGACTTATACCCCGCTGACTCCGGCTGCTTCCAACACCGTTTGTGCTTCAGTGGTATCCAGTGGATGTTGTGAAAAAACGACCTTGCAAGCGATTCAGGGCAAGTGCTGCCTGAAACTGGTAACGCCTTGTGAAGTCAAACTGATTCAAGTCACAGTACAAGGTGGAGTGATCAGTAGCGCCAACTGGAACTGCGCCGCGAGCCTAGGTGCTTATCAGGGCCAAAGCAACTTCAACTTTATCCCCAATGGTTGTGCACCAACGATGGATATGTGTTTTGACGCCAGCCCCAACAATACCACCGGAAGTATGGTGGTCATGTTCAGCATCACGTTTGCCAATGGTGAGCAGTGCTTCAAAGAAATCAAACTGGATGGTTGCAAACCACAAAAACCTAGTGATTGCTGCGGCGAATGGGACTTGAAGTTCAAGAGCTCTCATTTCAAAAAGACGGGCATTTTCACTTACACCAATCCTTCGACCAAGCCAATTTGCTCGGTGAATATTTTGGCGGCGGCTGGTTTGAGTGCCGGAAGTTACACTGTGGATGGTGGCTTTGCTCAGCCGATGACTAGTAACAGCCTGATTACCTTGAGCCCTCCTGCCTACAATAGCCTGGTATTTTGGATGAGCGCAAGTGTGGTCTATAACAGCAACATCGTGTTGCAAGTGAATTACTGCGATGGCACTTTCTGCCGCGATACCCTGAAATGGAAGGGCAACATCATCAACCACGATGTGCCTACGCTGAGCCATGCCATCCAGTCTAAATTGTACGCAGTGCGTTTGCAAGCAGATCCAAACTCAAAGTACCACAGCGAAATTGCCGCCATGGCCGTGAGTCTGGATCAAGCCGATCCTGGTACTGGTCGCTTGTCTTCTGCACCCTACATTTTTGCTGCGAATGCTGGCAAAATTGAAGGTGAAGGCCTGCGCGATGATCAAAACTGTGCAGTCAGCACTTCGATGGGGACAGATTATGTGTACAGTAGCTTCCCATCCGTTGAAGATCTGGAATACTGTGGAACGGCCATCGAAAAAGGCATCTCTCTGGTGATTGCTGATAACAGTGGTGCCAAAACCGCGCCTACCTTGCTGATCACTTACTTCGATGGGGAAGGCAATATCCTCAGCACCCGCAAGTTCAGCAACTACATCAGCGGCGACATCAGCACTTCAGCAGTCGATCTTAAGAACAACGAAACGGACTTCGTACAACTGAGTGTATACCCCAACCCGGCTAAAGAACAAGCTACTTTGACTTATGCTTTGGGACGCTCTCGCACCTTGAAAATTGACCTTTACGATTTGAATGGCAAATTGGTTCAAACCCTGGATCAAGGGCAACAAACCGAAGGTTTCCACAAATTGAATGTGAATACGAGCACTTTGCCAGCAGGCATGTACCTAATCCGCTTGTTGAGCGATGGATTGGTGCAGACGCAAAGGTTGAGTGTGGTGAAATAACCCATGATAACCCACGAACCCACGAATGAATTCATGGGGTAGGCTGGGTTGGGACGAAAAACCCTTCGGGGTGGATAGGTAGGTAAATTGATCCCGCAGCGCGAGGGGCGCTGCGGGATTTTTTAGTTTAACCATTACTGAACCAAGTAAATGGTTGGCTAGCTAGGAGGACCGTGTCAGGTAAGAATTTTGGTTTATGTTTATTACTTTGTGTTAATAACTCAACGCTGCGAAGCTGCTTGCTGCGTAATGTGTGTTACTAATGAAGCGTTATGCTAACTTGTTGTAAGCCTTGCTCTTTTGGTTTTATTGGCGTTGTTGCTAAAGTCTTTTCCTATTTGATCACGGCTCTGATTTTTTCCCAAAGTGCATCATCAAAACCGGATACAGCAAAATTGGGATTTGTAGGGTCTGATGCTTCACCCATTCTTATGACCACCATTTTTTTACTCGGAACCACATAAATGCGTTGATCATTGGCGCCCATGGCAGCGTACATATCCGCTGGTGCATTTGGCACTAAATATCCTGGATAGACGGTTTGTTCGCCAGGAATCATAAAACTCGCTTTCCCGTTTAGCCACCATAAGTACCCATAAGAAGGATTGATGTTTTGAGAGGTGGAAATGCTTTCGTTAAAAAATGCCTCATTGATGATTTGTTCACCATTCCATTTTCCTTTATTCAAAGCCAAAAGGCCAAATCTTGCCATACTTTTTGTGGTACTGTGGTAAACCGTGAAAATTGTCCCAAAATTCCAATATCCGTCCATTCCTATTTTGTGCTTCAATTTTTCATTGAAATAGGGTTCAAAGGATTTCTTGCTTGACTTGGCAACTACATCTGTCAATTTCTGGAAAACATTACTATAAGCCCATCTGGTTCCTGCATCAGCGACATAGGTCAAATTTGATTTAATCACATATTGCTTTGTGTCATCATTACCTGAGGTCATTGTTAGCAAATGTCTTACAGTGATTAAATTTTCTTTTGGCAATGGCATACTCGTCCATGCTGTTCCCAGATAATCAGATGCTTTGTTGTTAATATTCAGCAATCCTTCTTGTTGCGCAATTCCAGTAGTTGTGGCTACCAAGGTTTTTCCAGCACTATTCCATTCCCAGTTACTGCTTGCCGAGTGTCCATCGAAATACTCTTCCATTACAATTCTGCCATTGACAAGAATCATAAATGATTTTGTATTTTTTTGAACAAGGAAATTTTTTAATGCTTGAACAGCATTTTGGTCCCAACCCAAACTTGAAAGGGATTTGGTTTCCCAAGAAGAATTTGTGTTGGAAGGAAAATACATAGATTCAGTTGGTGCTGGTTGGACATTAGCATCGTCTTTACTGCAACTTACAACGGATAAAAAAAGCATCAAAAAACAAGCCCAATTTTTCATGATTAATTTTTTGCATTGGACTTGTTTTTTGTCAAATGGTTTAAACTATTTCTGTCCATTAGACCATCAGAACAACATCGGTGCAAATAGGCTCAAATAAGTCCGCCAATTCGCCCAGGTATGTCCACCCCCGTTTTCAAAATACTCATGCTTGATTCCGGTCTTATTCAGCATATCCAAAAGGCGTTTATTGGATTCCATAACAAAGTCATCTTTTCCGCAGGCGACCCAGTATTTGTTGAAGCCCGCCTTTTTAAGCGCCATAAATTTGGCCTCTTGATCCGGGCTTGGCTGAAAAATCCCGCTGCTAAACACCCCGATGTACCCAAACACCTCCGGATATTCAATGGATGCAGTGATGGTATGCATGCCCCCCATCGATAGGCCAGCAACCGCCCGGCTTTCCTTGGCGGCTTTTACGCGGTAATTTTTTTCAATGTAGGGAATGACATCCTTGACCAGGCTCCCTTCAAATAGTCCTGCGTATTTCATAAATGTTTCACGAGTCATTACGGGTGCGTTGGGTGCAGTACGCAGAGATGAGGTCTGAAAAGCATTTCCATTGGTCATCACCACAAGCATTGGCTTGGCTTTGCCCTGGGCAATGAGGTTATCCAGGATATAGTTTGCCCGTCCCAAGGAAGTCCAGGCATCTTCATCTCCACCGCCGCCGTGCAAGAGGTACAATACAGGATATTTATCCTTGCTGCTATCGTATCCGGGCGGCGTATACACGTACATCCTGCGAGTAAGGTTGAGCGAAGGGGAGTTGTACCACACTTGTGATAAGGAGCCATGAGCAACATCATTCACCTCAAACAATTTTGAACCCTCGCCAGGTACAAGGAGCATGCTTGCATAACGAACCCCATCCCGCAGTGCATGGGCATTTTTGGGGTCAATGGTACTTACACTATCAATAAAAAAATTGTAGTGGTACATACTGGGCTCCAGCGGACCAACGGTGACAGACCATACATTATCTGCACCCTTGATCAATGGAGTGGTCTGGCCAAATCCCATCCAGCTTCCATTGATCGTAACCGACTGGGCCTTCGAGGAATGAACTTTAAAGGTTACTTTGTTACCTGCCTCCACTACAGGGGAGTTGAATTGTGGGCCACGTTGTTGGCCAAGTTCCTGAGCCATTATCAAGCTACAGGTAAGCAAGGAGAGCAGAAGCAAACTGATTTTTTTCATGACGACGATCATTTTGTAGGATTGTAAACAACAAAGGTGGGAAGAAATATAGTTTTCTGCGAGCCCCTAATTGTTTGATCCATCGACTATTTTGCCTGATTTATCTAATATCCCTTGAATTGAATTTTTTAATTGAGAAAACAGGGAGCCTGATAAAGACTTTTCATGTTTATAGCTTTCCAAAAAAACTGGAAAAATGCCTTGGAGAAAATGTAAACTTAACTTTTATTTTTGTTCCCAGCTTTTACCCAACCATAAAACCGGAAGTATGAAAAACCTGCTACCTTTTTTTACGCTGCTGCTCTTCCTTTTGGGTCAAACTTTTTCCCTATCTGCCCAATCCTACGTGCCCATCGCCCAAGAATCCAAAATAAAGGTCAAACCTGTCATCGCCCTGCAAGCCTATGGCTTTCCATTGGAAGATGTACGTCTGTTACCCGGCAGTCCATTTTACAATGCAATGGAAAAAGATGCGGCTTATTTGCTCAAAATAGAGTCCGATCGCCTTTTGCATCGTTTTTATGCCAATGCAGGTTTGCCTACCAAAGCTCCAGTGTACGGCGGTTGGGAAAGTGAAGGCCTGTCGGGGCATACCCTCGGCCATTACCTGTCCGCTTGCGCATTGATGTATGCGGGCAGCAAAGATGAAAAATACAAGGAGCGAGTCACTTATCTGGTGCAGGAACTGGCGCGTTGTCAGGAGGCTCGCAAAACGGGTTACGTGGGGGCTATTCCGAAGGAAGACAGCATTTTTGCTCAGGTGGCGCGTGGAGACATCCGTTCCTCCGGCTTCGACCTCAACGGAGGCTGGTCGCCCTGGTACACCATCCATAAAGTGATGGCGGGTTTGGCCGATGCCTACCTGTACACCAACAATAACCAGGCCTTGCAAGTGCTCAAAGGTATGTCAGACTGGACGGGATCAGTGGTCAACAAACTCGACGATGCCCAACGCCAAAAAATGCTCAAGTGTGAATATGGCGGCATGAATGAAATCCTGGCCAACGTGTATGCTTTTACGGGCGAAAAAAAGTACCTCGACCTCTCCTACAAATTCTTCGATGACTTTGTGATGGAACCCCTTTCCAAAAAAATCGACCCACTGCCTGGCAAACATTCCAATACCAACGTACCCAAAGCCATCGGCAGTGCCCGCCAGTACCAGCTGACTGGCAATACCCGGGATCAAACCATTGCCTCCTTTTTTTGGGAAACGATGGTGCACAAGCACAGCTACGTCATTGGTGGCAACAGCAACTACGAATACTGTGGGGAAGCAGGCAAACTCAACGACCGCCTCAGCGACAATACCTGCGAAACCTGCAATACCTACAACATGCTCAAGCTGACCCGGCAACTCTTTTGCCAGGAGCCTACAGCTGAGTTGGCCAATTATTACGAGCGGGCTTTGTACAACCATATTTTGGCTTCACAAAACCCGGAAACGGGCATGATGACTTACTTTGTCCCTTTGCGGATGGGTAGCAAAAAGGAGTTCAGCGACGAATTCCGCACCTTCACCTGCTGTGTGGGCAGTGGGATGGAAAACCACGTCAAATACAACGAGAGCATTTATTACCACAGCGCTGACGGCCAAGGCCTTTACCTCAACCTGTTCATTCCTTCCGAATTGAATTGGCAGGCCAAAGGAATGACCGTTCGCCAAGAGACCAACTATCCACAAAGTGGGAAAGTAAGCGTCAAGTTTAGTGGCAAAAAAGCCCAGAAATTCAGTCTGCATCTGCGCCGCCCCTGGTGGATGAACGCCAACTGGCAACTTAAAATAAATGGCAAACCCGTCGAAGCCATTGCCCAAGCCAATGGGTATTACAGCATCAGCCGCAAGTGGAAAAACGGCGATGTGCTCGAACTGGACATGCCCATGCAACTCTACACCGAAAGTATGCCCGACAATCCCAACCGTATTGCCTTCCTCTATGGACCCATCGTTTTGGCGGGTCAATTGGGCAACAAAATGCCCGACCCCTTGTATGGCACCCCCGTGATTTTGAGCGCCGAGCGCAAAGCGGATCAATTGGTACAGCCCGAAGACCTTGCTACTTTGAAGTTTCAGTTGAGCCCGGCGGTAGCCAAACCCCTTGCACCAGTGTTGATCCCATTTTTCCAAAGCAATAAAGAATATTACAGCGTATACTGGGATTATTTCACCCCCGAACAATGGACGGCTCGCCAGGCCGAATACGAAGCAGAAAAACAACGCCAACAAAAAATCGAAGCTCAAACCCTCGACAATTTCCGCATCGGCGAAATGCAACCCGAACGCGACCACAAACTGGAAGCCAGTGAGCGCTCCTATGTAAGTGATGCCCTGGGGGTCAATGGCCGGGAAGCGCGCACCGGGCACTATTTTGCTTTTGAAATGAAGGTACAGACCAGTGGTAAAAACCGCCTGCTGTTCACCTACATCGGCGACGACAAAGACCGCAAGTTCGACATTAAGGTAAATGGGCAATTGCTGCTCACCGAAACCTTGACGGGTGGGCAAACCGGGCGTTTTTACGATCGGGAGTATGCGATACCCGCCGAAATGTTGACCACCGGGGATAAAATTGTGGTGCGGGTAGAAGCCAATTACGGAAAAACGGCGGGCAGGGTCTTTGGGGCCAGGATATTGCGGGATTGATTTTTTAAACCTGATTTAGGTGGATTTCCAAAGATTTTGTACTCTTGCCTTTCCAAATTCGTAACTACACAGCCATGCGCAACTATATTTATTTTACTCTGGCTCTGGCCTATGCTCTTTTTTCTTGTACAAGTGATCAAAGTAGTTCAGAAGTGCAAAGTGCTCTGGATGAATGGTTTCCCAAGCAGTACAAAGTTGTGGGGGGAACCGAAGTGAATACTGCCGACTCCCTGGTGTTGATTCCCATTGCATCAGTTGCTGATCCCAAAATTCAGTTTACGGTCGATTATCAGCCCAAAAAGGAAAAAGGCGGCCTGGTCAAAGAGGCTATTCAAAGCGCTTTTGAGGCTGCCAAGGTAAACGCTGAAGCGGCGGGCGATTTATTGGACGCCTTGCAAAAAAATGGCTTCAAAAATGTGGTAGTAGGGACCAATCTGGCCCAAAACGCAGTGGAGATTCAACTGTATGAAGAGCCTTTTAACTCGATTTTTACCTCCCGCATCAAGCAAATTCAGAAAGCTAGTGCAGCCTGGGCAGCTCAACGCAACATGGTACCCTGCCGCTTGAATTTAAAGGTAATGGACCCCAAGGCCTGGGGAAAAAGGTTTGATAAAATTCTGGATGCCCGCTTTGTTAACCGGCAGGATTCCTGGGTTTTCGAAAATACAATCGCTACTGCCAATGCTGATTTGGCTGACCCGGGATCAGCTGAATTTTTGCCCGGGAGCCTGAGTTTGAGTGGAAAAAGAGAAATGGAAGTCCGCAAAAAAATCCACGCTGATGTGGTGGACTTTTTACGGACTTCCAAAAAACTGGACTTCCACGTTGAACTAATCGCCATGGTCAATACCGAATGGGATTTGCGCAACATGGAAACGATCCGTTACTATTTTCCTTATTGCCAACAGAGCGAAACCACCAAAACCAACGGAAGTTGTATGGGGAATTTTGATGGCCGTATTTCTTGTGTCTACGATTTTAAAACGGGGAGGACGCAGGTGGATTTTTAGTTCAATAAATTCGGAAACTGCTCTTTCAACTGATCATCCAGCGTATCAGCCCAGTGCTCAAAATCACTGATGAAAGTGGAGAGTTCATTAAAATCGATGCCTTTGATGTCGCGCTCAAAGGTGGCCCACACCTTATTGGCATTGGGTAAGACGCTGAATTTGATGCCGAATTTTTCATCGTTCAACTCCAACAAGCGGCGGTAAAACGTAAGCAGTTGATTGGTAGCTGGCACATCCATTACCGGGCAGAAGATGCGGATGAAGTCCCGCCGTGACCCATTGTCGTAATTGAGCTTGTGGATCATGATCTGGATGGTTGCACTACCTTTGGTCCAGGTCCAAAAAAGCTTCTCCGCATTGTATACGGTATGCCGATCCAGGCCAACGGACTCTGCATAGCAGTGTACCATTTCTACTACTTTGTTGTACTGCACATCGGCAGGGTGGGATGGGTTTTGTGTGTTTTCCATGGGTGTCGCAATTGGATTATGAAATACCCACAATATCGGAGTTTTTTAAAAATTATCCCAATTTCACCGAAGTCATTGTCAAAGACCCACCCACTGCTTTATCGTTAAAAAACTGCACTGGATCATTTTTATCCTGCAAGCCCAAAATGTACAACAATGGATAATAGTGATCAGGCGTAGGAATGGCCAACTTGGCCGATTTGTTCAAATTTTCATAATTGATCAGCGGCTGGTGATTGCCATCGCTGATGTGTTTTTTAAATACCTCGTTCATCTCAATGGCCCAATCGAAGCCGTAAGACTCTTTTTGCAGGTGCTCCCAAGCGACCATACGCAGGTTGTGCACCATATTGCCACTGCCCACAATGAGTACGCCTTTTTTGCGCAGTTCCGCCAACTCCTGAATCAGTTCGTAATGGTACTGGGGTGATTTGTAATAATCGATGCTCAGTTGCAAAACCGGGACGTTGGCCTCCGGATACATGTGCCTGATGATGGTCCAGGTGCCGTGATCCAGGCCCCACTCGTGATCCAGTCCTACCTCGGTTTTGGTGATCAGTTTGCGGGTGTTTTCTGCAAGCACCGGGTCGCCAGGGGCAGGGTATTGCACGTCGAACAAGGCTTGGGGAAATCCCCCAAAATCGTGAATGGTTTTAGGCGTGGGCATCGCTGTGACATGGGTACCCCTAGTAAGCCAGTGCGCCGACACCACCAAAACCGCCTTTGGCGTGGGAATGTCTTTCGCCAGTTGTTTCCAACTTTGGCTAAACTGATTGTCTTCAATGCCGTTCATGGGTGAACCGTGGCCCAGAAACAAAAGTGGCATTTTTACGTCCTGTTCTTCCAACTCGTCGCGGAAGTTTTTGAAAGATCCCATCGTCATCATAAGCGCAGCTCCAGATACAGTTTTGATGAATGTTTTGCGTTTCATGCGCAAGTTTTTGGTAAAAACGCTGCGAGATGAAAAATAGTTGTATATACATTGAATTTTGAAAAATTGTCAATTATGCCGCTCTAAAGTGAATCTACAGCCGTTTTGATCCAATCGGCATGGGCTAAAATTTTGCCCCGTTCTTCGGCATCCATTTTGTCCCAAACCTGATAAGCCATACCAATGCGGGGATTGCCGCGCAGTTTGGGGGCGTGGCGATCATAAAAATCCCAATAAAGGGCATTGAAGGGGCAAGCCTGGTGGCCATAACGCAAGGACTTATCGTAGTGGCATTTCCCACAGTGGTCGCTCATCTTGTGGATGTAATTGGCACTGGAAACATAAGGTTTGGTGCCAACTATGCCACCATCGGCAAATTGACTCATGCCCCGGGTATTGGTAATTTCAACCCACTCTATCGCATCGATGTATATGCCCAGGTACCAGGCGTCTACCTCATCGGGATGCACGCCAAGTAACAATGCGAAATTGCCCGTAAGCATCAAGCGTTGAATGTGGTGGGCGTAAGCTCGGTCTAGTGATTGGCCGATGGCATGGGCCAGGCAACGCATTTTGGTTTGGCCAGTCCAATACCAGTTGGGCAGCTTTGCTTGATGATCAAAGTAGTTGAGCTGAGCAAAATTGGGCATCTCCGCCCAATAAATTCCGCGCATGTATTCCCGCCAACCGATGATTTGTCGGACAAAACCTTCCAGTGCTGCATAGGACACATTTTGCTGATTTTTTTGCCAATAATTGATACAGGCATCCACTACTTCGCGGGGATGAATCAACTTCACATTCATGGAGAAGGACAAGCGGGAGTGAAACAACAACCAATCCCGATCGGTCATAGCGTCCTGGTAAGCGCCAAAAGCCCGTAGGCGGATTTTGATGAAATGATCCAGCAAGGACAAACTCTCAGCTCGGGTGATGGGCCAGTTAAACCGTGTGGGATCAACTGACCCGATGGTTTTTACCCCCGTTTTTTCCAAAAGAGTAAGTAGTTCCTGCACATCCCGGTATTGGGCCAGGGTTGGAGGGACAACCTGGGTTGCAGGCATTTTTTTGCGGTTCTCTGCATCGTAATTCCAGCGTCCGGTAAGTGGGGTTTTGCCATCTGGCTCCATCAAGATTTGGTGTTTCTCCCGCATTTTGCGGTAAAAACTTTCCATCAGGTAGGTCTTTTTTCCCTTGAATAAATTGGCCAGTTCGTAGCGGCTACTAAAAAAATGTTCAGTGTCATGAACCTCGTGGGGAATGGGCAGGCTTTGGCAAAACGATTGCAGCAATTGATCTACTCGCCATTCGTCTGGTAGCTGGTATTCAAATTTATGGATGGAATGGGTTTCAATCAGTGCCTGACAATTCACCTCAAAACTTTGTTGGTTATCGCTGTCGTCCAGTTGGAAATATTTTACCGAATGGCCTGCTTCCTGTAGATTTTCAGCAAAAGCCCGCATGGCGAGGAAAAAGGCACAAATTTTTTGGACATGATGCTGAACGTATTGGGTTTCAGGCAAAATTTCCATCAACACGTACAAAATAGAGGGGTCTTTTTTCTGTAACCAGGAATGTTGGCCATTGAGTTGGTCTCCCAAGATGAGTCTTAAAGTATGGTAAGCCATTGGATGTGGTTCGATGAGTTGCTGGTTCTAAACAAAGCGTCACGAAGTTTGTTCTTAGCACCATATCAAAAGGATTGAGCCATGTCAAAACATTACCTGGTAGTGGGTGGAAGCCACGGAATTGGATTGGAAATATGCCGAAAATTGGTGGAACAAGGTGATGAAGTCACCGTCATTTCACGTACCCTGGGCGAATTGAGTGAATTGCCAGGGGTGACTCATCATGTGCTGGATGTGAGTACGGAAGAGATTCCGGTTGGCATTATTCCTGAAAATTTACAGGGTTTGGTGTATTGCCCGGGCAGCATCAATCTGCGGGCTTTTGCCAGTCTGCCACTTGGAGCTTTCAGAGAGGACTTTGAGATCAATGTGATGGGTGCCATCAAAAGTATTCAGGCTGCACTCAAAGCCCTGAAAAAGAATCCGGGAAGCAGCATTCTGTTGTTCAGCACCGTAGCTGTAGGTCAGGGTATGCCTTTTCACAGCAGCATCGCTGCGGCCAAGGGCGCGGTAGAAGGATTGACTCGCTCCCTTGCGGCCGAACTGGCTCCAGGTATCCGGGTGAATTGTATTGCTCCTTCTTTGACCGACACTCCGCTGGCCGCACGCCTGCTGAGTAGTGATGAAAAACGGGAAGCTGCCGCCAATCGCCATCCCCTCAAAAGAGTAGGAGCCGCCAGCGAACTAGCGGCCCTGGCTACCTTCCTGTTGACTGCAGATGCTGCGTGGATAACGGGTCAGGTCATCCACGCAGATGGGGGGATGAGCGCAGTAAGGGTATAAGCTTTATTGGTTGACAATGGGGAGGCTTAAGCTGGCTGTATTGTTGTTTTCGGATATTTCTGCTACAACACTTGTGGCGTCTATTTTGAAACTCAGATTGACATTGGGCGAACCGTAGGGGGCATTGCGGTGGATCAAATTATCGGGCACCACAAATTCTACTTGTACTTGTTGGCCAGCAGCCAATGTGCTGATGTTTTGGGTTCTTTTCAGGCTTTGGGCAGTGAAGGATTCATGATCTACCCGCCAATTGTAGGTTACTTCCATTACAAAGCTAGCGGTGGCTATGGGGCCGGTATTGCGTACAGTGAGCAGCACCACTCGGGATTGTGGTGAGCGGTAAATCTGTTGGGGTTCACCATTGAAGTTCAACTCGGGTTTGAGGCTTAGGTCGACTGCCCGCACTTTGGGTTGAACTACCAACTTGGGCGACTGAATGGGCTGGCTTTGGGCTTGTAAACTTTGAACAGCGCAATAGAACAGTGTGATGAGCAGGAAAATGGGTCGCATAGCTAGTTTGTTTTTGTTGGAACAAAACTGCGGCTTTGCAGCAACAAAAACATCCTCATAAAGGGGGATAGCTGGAAAATCCTGTCAAATAAGGGCTAAGCAGTCTGAGTCCATTTTACCGTTTACCCAATCCCTTAATCCCCCACACAATCAGACCAATCACACTCCCTCCGATGGTCGCAAACACCAGTATCCACTTGAAGAAGGTAAAAATACCACCCAGTTTTGCTACACCCATCAATTGTGTTGGATAGGCATTGAGCAGAGCAATGATCGACGCATTTTCTGCGTAGTCAAATACTACCGCAAGCAGTGGCAAAAAAGCCAGATAGGGCAACCACTTGTTACTCGGTGCAATTTTGCGCATCAAAAAGGTAAGCAACAAAGCAAAAGCAATGCCATAGATAATCGGGTAAACCACATCAGCGGTCAGATCTATGATTCGATACAAGGATCGACCAGTGTCGCCGTAAGATTCAATCAAGGCAAATCCTTGCTCCGGCGTCCAGGTGGGAATACTCAGGTCAATGGGGACGACTGGCTTTCCGGCGGCCTTGGACATTAAGGATTGCATGTAGGGCATTACGCCCATCATAAAAATGACATCCAAGATGACAAAGATGATGACATTGCGGCCTGTGGCCCATTGTTGCAGTTTGGCAAGCATGGTTTCGGGTTTTGGTGTTTGTTATTGCACATGTGTCCAAAATATAGATATTTGTGCCTTCAACTACAAAAAAAATGGCAGCATTTATCTTTGACATGGACGGTACGATGGTGGACAACATGATGGTACACCACCGCGCCTGGCAAATAAAACTGGCTGAATTGGGCCTGGAAATGGAGTTGGAGACAGTCCGACAAACGATTCACGGCAAAAACGAGGAAATTTTGGCCAAACTTTTCGGCGACCGCTTTACCCCCGAAGATTTTAAACGCATCGCCTGGGAAAAAGAAAATGCCTACCGCAGGCAGTTCATCTCGGAACTAAAATTGATTGACGGATTACCCGATTTTTTACAAAAAGTCCATTCCAAAGGTATCCCGATGGGAGTTGGCACTGCAGCACCCGCCGAAAATGTCAATTTTGTGCTGGACAACATCTATGGGTTACGCAATTATTTCCAAACGGTAGTTCATTCAGGAATGGTTAGCAAAGGCAAACCTGATCCTCAGGTTTTTCAAATGGTGGCTCAGGGCATGGGCGTGCCCATTGAAGAATGCCTGATTTTTGAAGATTCACCAACGGGGGTGGAAACGGCGCATCGGGCCGGATGCCAGGTGGTCGTGGTGACTACGACTCATCGTCAGGAAGAGTTTGTTAGGTTTCCGAACGTGTTGCGCTTTATTGACAACTACCTCGATTTAGACGACCTACTGTAGTGAAAACACCACTCTTTGGTAGTCAAATGACTTAAAAGTGTGAAAATCAACGATGAGCAACCGAAACACCTCGTTTTGCTGCGTATTTCTATTGTTTGACTGCGGTTTATCGAAATATTTTTCCTGAGTTTCCATTAAACGAAAAAAATTTCGTCCTTCGCGTGACTTTTCGAGGCGGGGGCGTCAAAAAAAGCATACATATTGATGAATGTGTATTTTTGACACAATGAAAAGCTTTGAAGGCCAACTTTAGAAATTTTTTTAGCAAGAAAGAAAAAAAAATCATTCTAAATGGGTGACTTCAAAATGCAACTGCGTCAAAAATACAAACAAGCGAAAAAGCAAAGGCTTGATTAGCTTATAGATAGACTTAAGTTTTTCATGATAGGTTATGGGTTTAGGTGTTATGGTAGGGGAGGATTTAAATTCTTCCCCTTCTTTTCAACCTTGCTCAAGTGAAGCGCGATCGATGGACACTTTTGAACTATCCAGCTTGACAGAGAATAAAAAATAAGAGTTTTTTCATGAGATAGGGTTTTTAGTGCTTAGTGGGGGAGGAATTCCCCCTTTTTTCCTACTCAGGTCACAACTCTACGAATTTGTAATATGGGTTTTAGGTGTTTTTCGAGGGGGAGTTTTTAAGCTCCCCTTACTTTAAAACTGCCCAAAACCACAGGCATAATGCACGTTCACAGGCTTAGTATAGCCTTTCCTGTGATTTGTTTTGCAAGGTTTTCATGATATGAATATGGGTTTTAGGTGTTTTTTATGGGAAGTCACTCGACTTCCCTTTTTTATTTCCACTCTTTTGCTTATTTTCTCAGCCGATTTAAACAGGTTGCAAGGGCATAACTTCATACCCTTACCTCCTACTCTTTAGGTCTCAACTCTTGCCACATGATGATTGAATTATTTTTTGCCGTATTGGGTGCCCTTTTTTCAGTGGTCAACCCCTTGGGTGCAGTTCCGGTGTTTTTGGCGATGACTCCAAATTACACACCGGTAGAGCGCAACCAAACTGCCCGCAGCACCGGGATCTATTTTACCATCATTTTATTGTGTTTCTTTTTTGCCGGAACCCTTATCCTTGAATTTTTTGGCATCCGCATCAGTGCCATGCGTATTGCGGGTGGAGTGATGATTTTGAGTTCGGGTTATGGTTTGATCAGCGGCAAGTTTGCTGAAAATCGGGCAGTCAATAAAGAAGTGGAAGAAGAAGCCCTCCAAAAACAGGACATTTCTTTTGCACCATTGGCCATGCCCCTGCTGTCGGGCCCTGGCTCCATTTCTTACCTCATTACCCAATACAATGAAAACAACAGTTGGGAAGCGCACCTGGTAGTCGCTGCCGTGATCGTCTTTTTGGGTATCCTGGTGTATTTGATCTTACGTTCGGCGCCTTACTTGTATCGCCTGTTGGGAGAAGCGGGATTGAATGCACTTTCCCGCATTATGGGTTTTATTGTTATGTCTTTAGGGGTTCAATACATCATTTTTGGCATCATCCAATTGATTGAAGGGATGAAGTAAACCTCTTGTCATGATTGCTTGTCCAAATTTGGGGAGCGAAAATAGGCTGTCTGCAACCGAATTCCCAAAATTTGGACAAGCAATCAACGCATTGCGATTACCCTTGCAAAGCATATACCTCTTCGCCCCGATGCAACACCTTTTTAAGTTTGCCTTCTTGCTCCATGGTGCTTAAAATGGGCTTTACAACTTCTGGACTCATGCCCAATACTTTACAAATGGATTCGATTTTTTGCAGTGGATATTTTGCAAAAGTAGCAGCTATCTTTTCCTGAGGACTACGATTGGCCGTTACGGGCATATTTTCGAAAATGCTGCGGGATTTTAAATCTTCGGTAGCCAATTCCGGAACGTTTTCCGGCTCAGGAGTGACTTGTGCGGGGTCTGGGATCTGGGTATCCAACATCATGTCGGTTTTGTCGGCAGTTTCATTGATTTTCACTTCCTGTTCCTGCACGGCAGCACTGGTGCGGTCCACTTTTTCCTGTAAATTTTGAATGATTCGGCTGGACAGGCCTTCTAGAAACCTGGCTGAATAGAAAGCAGCTACAACACAGCAACCAGCGTAAATGAAATAATTGAGGATATCACCTTTGGTGTCGTTCAGGATATTGCTGTCCACTACTTTGAGGAACAAAGGAATGGCAATGGTGGCGACCAGTCCCATAAACATACTGCGCCAGAAATTGCGTTCTTCTTTGGGTGAGTTAAGGAAATTGGCAGTTCCTCCCAAGATACCCGTTACCAGCATAATGCCAAGTAGGGTAAAAACGTAATTCCAGTCAAGGGAGGCCGCTTCAGATTGGCTTTCAATAGCAGGCTGAACGCGCTCTAAAGAATCGTTGATGCTTTGTGAAATAGAATCGGCTATGGTTTGGCGTAAGGAATCTATCAATAAAGATAAAGAATCTGGCATGGCTTGTAAATTTTGGTGTTTTTTACGAATATAGCAGGAAAAAACGACAAGTAAGTACTTTGAACAACATATTTAAACTGTAGCAATGGACACCCATGGAGATATAACACCTTTTACCCTGGTTTTTCCTACCGAATTCTAAAAAAAACTGCTTAGAAGGTTGCATGCTAAACAAAAAAGTCACATTTTTGTAAAAGTTCTATACAGGCCATTCCCCTTAGGTCTGCTCAAATACGTGTCAAACGAATCAAGTCTCGGAACGACTGTTGTTTAAGAAACAGTTGAAAAATCAGTTAACCGAATAAGTATGCAAACACCTATTACTTTTTGTGACTTTCTACGTCTAATGTAAAGAATACAAAGGAGCAGAATTTGTAATTGAAGGTGCAACTGAAAACAACCATGAACAAAACCTATACGGCCACGCTGTGTAGAGAGTTAAACACGTAAACATGAGAAAACTATTTCTTGCGATTGTTTTTTTAGGTTCCATTGTTGTCGCAGGATCCGCACAAGAGTTTCAAATCGCCTGTACCAATGGGTACACCAACAACAACACTTTCTGTTGTGGTTACACCAAATCTAATCAAGCCAATGTCGGCGTGATCAAGTTCCCAAAATTTGCCCCCCCTCTGAATGTAGGAGTTGTCTACACTTGGTACGCACTCCATCCAGATGGCCCCAAAACATGGGATACACCGGTTTCTTCCCGGATGGTTCCATTACCTTGGTCCGGGGAGTACAAGGTCTTCGTCATGATCCATTTTATTGACAAAACAACCTTGCGGAGGGTAAGCAGTTATCGATCCAATACAATAACTGTAAAGGCTGTGGCTTGTGAGGAAACCAAAGACGGAGGAACGCATTAAGACCTAACCAAGCTTCAATGAAAAACAGTATCGCGGAAGGAGCAAAATGCATTCGCGATACTGTTTTTATTTTCCCTATCATAGATTGGATTCACTGGCTTTTTCCAATCCTTTTTTTGGAAAGCCATAATCCTGCATGCGGTTCAGGGTGAAAATTAAATTTTTCGTCAACCCAATAGTAGATCTGCTGATTTTTTTACCTTTATTTTTCTACCTGTATAGGGCAAAAGAACAACTATAAATGAACAAATACAGCACATTAGCCTGTCTGCTGTTTTTAAGCGGCATTTCAAGCTCTCTCCTTTTTGCTCAGGATCGGGCACTGTTGACTTTTACCGTTGCGAGTGGCGATTTTGAGCGCCAAAACAGCCCAATCAGTTTAAATCTGGACGGTGTTGCCCTCCCGGCCAGTACTTTTCAGCTTCTGGAATTGACTCCAAAAGGCAAAATCTCCGTTCCTTTTCAGTTTGAACAGGGGACAACGAAACAATTGTGCTGGATTTTAACGGGTACAACCCCAGCCGGAACCAAGCGGGTATTTGAACTACGAACGGGTACAGCTAGTGCAGCTGCTTCCCCCATCGTAGCCATCCGGGAAAAAGGAGCCATCGTTTTTCAACGCAAGCAACGCAATCTCTTGCGGTACCAATACGCCGAAGCCAACGTGCCCGAAGGCAAATCCGAGCTTTTTCGCCGTGGCGGCTTCATCCATCCCTTGTGGTCACCGAAAGGTGAGGTATTGACCCGCGTACAGCCCCCTGATCACATCCACCATTATGGCATTTGGAATCCCTGGACCAGCACGGTTTTTGAAGGTCGTAAACTGGATTTTTGGAACCTGAACAAAGGGGAAGGCACCGTAAAAGTTCCTTCTTTGCCCGCAGTTACCCAGGGCCCGGTACTGGGCACCCTCAGCACCCAACATGAACACGTTGACCTGACTGCCCCCAGTCCAACGGGTTCCAGGGTTGCGTTGGAGGAAGAGTGGAACATTAAAGTGTGGAATACAGGGCCGGACGATGGTCCCCAATTGGTCGATTTTCAATCCATTCTCCATTGCGCCAGTGACAGCGTTTTTACCATCAAAGCCTATACTTATCAAGGTTTTGGCTTTCGGGCCACGGAAAAGTGGGATGATAAAACTGCCCGCTTGTTGACCTCAGAAGGTAAGAGCAAAGGCGATGGCAACGGTACCCGTGCCCGCTGGATCGATGCGCGTGGGGTATCGGGTTTTGGCAAATCGGGCATCCTCTTTATGACTCACCCGTTAAACCACAACTACCCCGAACAACTACGCCTTTGGGCAACCGGGGCCAATCAGGGCAAGGAGAACGTTTTCCTCAATTTCAACCCGGCTCAGGAACAAGATTGGGTGCTTCAGCCCGGCAAGGCTTACACCCTAAACTACCGAATGTTGGTTTACGATGGGGAAATTAGCCAGCAACAAATGGAGCAATACTGGCAGGATTACGCTCACCCGCCTCAGGTCGAAATCATCCTGCGCCAACTCGACACCAACAAAAAAGTGTTGCTATACACCAAAAACGGCAAGGGCTATGTGCACGACAACATCGCCAGTTCGATCGTAGCCATTCGTAAATTGGGTGCCGAAAACGGATTCAGTGTGGATACCAGCAGCAATCCGGCCCTCATCACCGAGGCCAACCTCAACAAATACCACGCAATCATCCTTTCGAATACCAACAACGAAACTTTTGATACCGAAGCCCAAAAACTGGCCTTCCAGCGCTATATTCAGGCGGGTGGAGGTTTGGTGGCCATTCACTCCGCTTCGGGATCGGAGCGACAATGGCCTTGGTTCTGGCGCACCCTTGGTGGCAAATTTAAACGGCACCCACCATTGCAAAAATTTGAGATTCAGGTGATCGATCCTCAACATCCCTCTACCTTACATTTGCCCAGTACCTGGGCCTGGGAAGATGAATGTTATTACCTTGAACACCTGTATCCGGGCAAACATGTCCTGCTTGCCGCAAACATGAATAGCGTTGTTGATGATAAAAAAGTGGAATACCCGGGCATAACCTTTGGGAAACTGTTCCCACTCTGCTGGTCAGAAGAACAGGGCCTGGGGCGTAGCTGGTACACTGCTCTGGGGCATAAGAAAGAATACTACTCGGATCCAACTTTTACAACTCACCTGCTGGGCGGCATTCTGTGGGTGCTGGATGGCAGTGATAAGTTGGACTACAGCAAAGCGACAGATAAACTCATTACGGAATAAAAGTTGAAGAGTTTAGGGTTGAAAAGAACCGTCACTTCGACGGCACTTCGACTACGCTCAGTGACCGACTCAGTGATCGTTCTTTTCAACCCTAAACTCTTCAACTCCTTAACCTACAACCATGCAAAATCACAAAAAGCGCGGCATGACCCGCCGCGAATACCTCAAAACCACCATCACTGGTTCGCTTGGGGCGATGGTATTGCCTACCATTGTTCCCGCTTCGGTCTTGGGCAAAAGTGCACCGAGCAATAAAATTCAAATTGGCCAGATTGGTTTTGGCCGGATTGCTATGGGGCACGACCTGCCGGATACCATGCGTTTTGACCAGGCCAGGGTGATGGCGGTATGTGACATAGACAGCAATCGCAAGGAGTTTGGCAAAAAATGGATCGAAAAATGGTACACCGATAAGAAAAAAACCAGCGTCAATGTCAAAATGTACGACGACTACCGTCAAATGCTTATGGATCCAGAGATCGATGCAGTAATCGTCAGTACACCCGATCATTGGCATGCTCAACCCGCGATTGAGGCGGCCTATGCAGGCAAACACATTTACCTGCAAAAACCGGCAGCCTTGACCATTGCCGAAGGGCGCAGTATGAGTGATGCTGTGCACAAATCCGGAGTGGTTTTCCAAATTGGTAGCCAGCAACGCTCTCAAAATCCCTGGCCACAGTTCAAACGCGCCTGTGAACTGGTGCGCAACGGCCGCATCGGGAAATTGCATACCGTTAAAATTGGCTTACCCGGCGACCCTGGGGGGGAAGTGGAGCCAGAAATGCCCATCCCAAAAAACCTGAATTACGAGATGTGGCTGGGTTCTACGCCATATGTGTACTACACCGAAAAAAGGGTACATCCACAAGTGGGATTTGACCGTCCGGGTTGGCTGCGTTGTGAACAATTCGGAGCGGGTATGATTACAGGCTGGGGTGCGCACCACATCGACACTGCCCACTGGGGCATGGGTACCGAATACACAGGCCCAATCGAAATCAAAGCGGACGCGAAGTTCCCCACGAGTGGACTTTGGAATGTCCATGGCGACTTTTTGGCCGAAGCCAAATACGCCAATGGTGTAAACATGCAAGTTAGCGGTGCATTCCCGAATGGGGTGCGTTTTGAAGGCAGCGAAGGCTGGATTTTTGTATCGAGGGGTAACGTGGGTGTAACGGCCAGTGACCCGGGCAGTGCTAAAAACTCGGATGCCTTTAGTGCCAGCGACGCCAAAATTTTACAATCGGTCATCAAGCCCGAAGAAATTCACCTGTACAACTCCCCAGACCAACACGGCAACTGGTTGGATTGTATTCTAAATGGCCAACAAACTATTGCTCCGGTAGAGGTGGCGCACCGCTCTACCTCGGCTTGTTTGCTCATTCACGCGGCCATGAAATTGAAGCGCACTCTGCATTGGGATCCAGTTCATGAACGTTTCAAAAATGACGATGAGGCAAATGCGTTGCTGGCTCGGCCACAGCGTTTTCCATATGGGACTGAGTATGTGAAATAAGTCACATTAAGTAGTAAGCAGCTCCGCTGCTTGTTTTTTTTGTAACCGCGACGACGCGACGGCGCGACGGTACGTATGCTTCGCACACTTTTACGTCGTTTTACGTCACACATTTGGCGGAGCCAAATGAATCGTCGTGCCGTCGCGCCGTTGCGGTTATAAAATATTTGGCGCAGCCAAATCAAACAATCGTTGCCTTTGCTAAAGAAATAGATAAATGAAAAAAATGCACAAATCATTCCTTTTTCTCCTCCTCGCTGGCCTTTGCGCCTGTTCAAATTCTCAAACCCAAGAGAAAACCAGTAGCATGAAACTCAGTGGTGCCGCCAACGAAATCAAGCTGATGACCCTCGATCCCGGGCATTTCCATGCGGCCTTGGTGCAAAAAAACAATTACACCCAGGTTGATTCAACCGTTTATATCTATGCGCCAGATGGACCCGAATTGAAAGCCCACCTGGCGCGCATCGACAGCTACAACAAACGCCCGGAAAACCCGACACATTGGAATTCCAAAGTTTATACCGGGCCGGATTATTTGGCTAAAATGCTCAGTGAAAAACCTGGAAATGTAGTGGTGATCTCTGGGAACAACGCCCAGAAAACGCATTACATCCAATCCTGTATCGATGCCGGTGTAAATGTACTGGCCGATAAACCGATGGCTATCAAACCTGCTGATTTTCAGCGACTCAAGGCGCTTTTTCCGTTGGCTGAAAAAAAAGGGGTACTGCTCTACGACATCATGACCGAACGCTACGAAATCAGTACCATTCTGCAACGAGAACTTTCTCAAACGCCTGCGCTGTTTGGTACACTGGAAAAAGGAACGCCAGATAATCCCGCCATCACCAAGGAAAGTGTACACCATTTTTTCAAATTCGTATCGGGTGCACCGCTGATTCGTCCAGCCTGGTTTTTTGATGTAGAGCAGCAAGGCGAAGGGGTGGTAGATGTATCGACTCACCTGGTGGACCTCGTGCTCTGGGAATGTTTCCCTGAACAAAGCATCAGTTACACCAAAGACATTCAGTTGCAGGCCGCCAAACGCAGTGCCACTGAGTTGACGAGTCAGCAATTCAAACAGGTAACCGCCCTGCCCGGCTTCCCTGGTTTTTTGAAAAAAGACCTGACCAAAGACTCAACAGTAAAAGTGTTTGCCAACGGCGAAACCCATTTTAGTGTAAAAGGTGTCCACGCCAAAGTATCGGTGATTTGGAATTTCCAGGCTCCAGATGGCGCGGGTGACACCCACTTCTCCATCATGCGGGGCACCAAAGCCAATCTGATCATCCGCCAAGGAGCTGCGGAGAAATACCGCCCAGTGCTGTATGTTGAGCCCCTGGCCAATGTGGACCGCAGTAGTGCAGAAGCCGCGCTAAAAGCCGCCATAGCGAGCTTGAACAGTGGAAAATTCAAAGGACTAAGCTACGAAGCAACCGATAAGGGTTGGAAAATCATCATTCCCGAATCCTACAACGTTGGCCACGAGGCACATTTCGCTCAGGTAACCGAAAAATATTTGCAATATTTGACGCAAGGTAAATTGCCCGAATGGGAAGTACCCAATATGCTGGCGAAGTACTACGTTACGACTAAAGCGTATGAGTTGAGTAGAAACAAATAGCATAATCATGGACCCTTTGGACTTAAACAATGCTTCTGAAACCCATCCGCTCTTTCCCAGCGGGGAATGGGAAGGTTTTTATACCCACGCTCAAGGCCCAGGCGCGGAACAATTCAAGATGTATTTTTCGCTCAATTTTGCCAACAATGAAGTCAGCGGTGGTGGGAGCGACAACATCGGGCCATTTGTGTGGAAGGGCATTTATGACACCGAAGGACTTTGGTGCAAAATGACCAAATACTACGCGACCCACACCGTTTTTTACGACGGCAATGTGGATGAAAACGGCATTTGGGGCAATTGGGAAATCACCCCAAGTATGACGGGTGGGTTTCACCTTTGGCCTAAAAAAAATGAAGAAACTGCGCAGGTGGAAGCGGTGGATAGTTTGGTGTTGGAGAATTTGGTAAGGGTGCCGAGTGGGGTGCAATAGGCAAATCGTAATATTCAAGTACCGAAATTCTTCACAATGTTGTTCAAAAGATACTTTGCCCGACTCAAACTCCAACAAAAAATTCGTTCCTTATCTCCAGATGAGCGCACCCAAATCCTGGAAGCTTCGCCCTATGAAGCTGTGCCTTTCCAGGGGGAAGGATACCACGTCTTTTTAAAATCTGAACCTGATTTCCACAAAGGATACGTCAACTCCCTAGGCGAAATCTCACCGGTGGAAGCAGAAGATTGGATCATTCAACAGTATTTGGAAACCAAGCCATGATCAGCCTCCAACGCCTCAACCAAGACACCACCTGGAAAATCGCCATCGCCAACCGGACTCTTCTCCTCGATCCCTGGCTCACAGGCAGTGAAATTGACGGCTTTTCCTGGTTCAATGAGCAATGGCATGCGACTCCACCTGTGCCCATTGAGGACTTGGGGAAAATCGATCACATCATCATTTCCCAACCTTTTTCCGACCATTGTCACGAAGAAACTTTACAACTACTCTCTCCTGAAATCCCCATCGCCGCGGTACCCGCTGCGCGTAAAAGGCTGGGGAAAACCTTTGGGCAAAGCCGGGCATTCCAAACGATTCCTGAATACAAAAATGGCTTTTGGAATTTGGGTGAGCTGCGCTTTGCCCAGTTTCGCATGGCTTCTTTATTGGACCAGGTGCACAATGCCTTATTGATCTTGAGCCCGAACGAGGAGAATGTTTTTTACGCGCCACATGGCTTTGTACCCAACGCCAAACAAATCGCAGTACTGAAACAATACCCGATTCATGTGCTCATCACTACTGTTTCGGAGTACCATTTGCCTTTTTTTCTGGGTGGAACGGTCAATTTAGGGCTAGGCGTTTTGCAAAAATTGGCACAAATTCTGAACCCCCGACACATCATCAGCACCCACGATGAGCA
This sequence comes from Haliscomenobacter sp., assembly GCF_033763495.1. GTDB lineage: Bacteria > Bacteroidota > Bacteroidia > Chitinophagales > Saprospiraceae > Haliscomenobacter. Next base: position 42,536 of record NZ_JANRKL010000207.1, read on the forward strand.
AAAGTATGCCAAGGGTTTAGTTCCAAAGATTGCCCGTACTTTTTATCCTGGTGCGGCCACAGTATTGGAAAAGCAGGCCAATTACATGGCTGTTGAGGATTACGGAGTAGTTGAGTTGTAAGGCAACCTTTTGGCACCTTTGTTTAACACCTGAATGCCTGGGACATGAAAATCTTATTCGCCCTCTTCCTCTGCATTGATGCCATTATTCTATTGATGTTGGGCCACGAAGCCTTTGTGGTGAAATCCAACAAAAGACGAATGTACCGCCAAAGGTTCATGGGCTTACTTGGGCTGATGGTGGCTGCCATCGTTTTGAGTTTTTATCGGTTTAATCTGGCCTTGTGGTTGGCGGGGGCACCGGCAATAGGGGTTTCACTTTTTGCATTGTTGTTCTTCATTGCCATGATTACGCACAAGGGACCCTGGCATTAGGCCCGATTTGCAACTGCTTAAAGATTGGTTGATGGATAACGTTGCTTGAGGTCGCCATAAATTTTGTCTCGGGGCAACAACTCCGTTCTATCCCCAAATTGAACACGAAATAGTAATGGGTCTGACCCGATTTTTTCAAGTACAATTCCCAAATTATCAGGATGAAATCTTAAAGGCTTTTCGCCGATGAGGTAAACCTGATCACCCACCTTTACGTCCAGCCAGCAACCTGGGCAAAGCATTTCTTTTTCCTGATGAGGCTCATCTGGCCAGACAGGAGTGTCTTTTATGTGTAAATGAAAACCTTGACCACAATTTGGGCATTTGGCAAATGGCATTTAAGTCAATTTTAGTCCTACTCATCAAAGATAGGTCAATCTTTTTTACGACCAGAATTTCAACGTCATTGATGGCAGTATTCATTGCGTTTACACATTTGAGGGTAGGAATTTGACAAGGGTCGTTACCCCTCCATCGTCCTGAATTTCAACCCGCCCATTGAGTTGAATGGCCAATAATTGGATCAAACGACTGCCGAAACCAGTTCCATTTTCATTCCCATGATCCTGAATGCCCAGCCCATTATCGGCAACCCGCAGGCAATACTCTTGGTCGTCCTCCAAAATTAAACTCACCTCAATCTTGCCCTCGCGACCCTCCAGGAAAGCGTACTTCAGGGAGTTGGTGATCAGCTCATTGGCAATCAAACCTAGCGGAATGGCCGTATCCACATCCAGTTCCAGCTCAGTCATTGGGAAGTGCAGTTTTACCCGCCCCTCCATATTCCCGTAGGTATCCAGCAGGGTTTGAGCCAGGGCTTCCAGGTAGTCTTTCATTTCTACGGTAGCTAGGTTTTTGTCCTGGTACAATTTTTGGTGGATGAGTGACATGGAGCGCACCCGGTTCTGGCTTTCCTGCACGGCCTTGAGGGCTGCGGGGTCGCTGATGGTAGCCGATTGGAGGTTGAGTAAGCTGGAGATGGTTTGCAGGTTGTTTTTGACCCGGTGGTGAATTTCTTTGAGTAGCAATTCAATTTCCTGGTTTTTTTTGGCGAGTTCCTGGGTACGCAGGTTCAGGATGCTGTTTTCCTCGATGGCCTGGTAGGAGGTTTTGAAATGCTCGACAAATTGTAGCGTTTTGGATAAGGTGTTTTCAAAATCCTCAAAATCGATGGGCTTGCCAATGAAGTCAAAAGCACCTCGGTTCATGGCCTGCCGGATGTTGGCCATGTCACTGTAGGCTGAAATCATGACCGTACGCAACAAGGGGTTGACACTGTTGATTTCGCGGAGCAGGCTAAGGCCATCCATTTCCGGCATGTTGATGTCGCTGAACACCATGTCCAGGTCGGGGTGTTCCCGGAGTTTGTTAAGGGCTTCGATGCCATTTTGGGCATAGACAAACTCGTATTGATTGTCCCGGATTTGGCGCCGGAACCTGTTGCGGATGAGCAGCTCAATGTCTGCTTCATCATCTACGATCAATATTTTGCGTTTGTTGCTCATGGGCTATTTGGGGGCATTGGGTGGGTTCAGGTGGGGAGCTAAAAATTTGTAAATCTCTATTCGGGACTCTTTGGCCAACTTGGTGTCAATGCGGTTAAAAATGTGCCCTCCCGGCGCATCCTGGTAAATTTTGTAGTCAAATTTTTTACCATGGGCTTTTAAGGCATTGATCAGGGCTTCCACTTCCAGGGAGTTGACGTCTTCATCGTTGGTATTGGTGTGAATCAGGAGGGGCGTTTTGAGCTTTTGGGCATTCCAGACCGGAGAGCGGCGGCGGTATTCGGCCACATTGTCGTTGGCATCCTTGCCGATGTGGTAAGGGGCCGCAAATTCATCGCGGTAGCGCTGTGTTTTGTAGCCCATGCGGGCAATCAGATCACTGACGGGTACTCCGGCATAAGCCACCTTGTATTCTTCGGGATGTTCAAAAATGTTCATCAACGTAATCATGCCCCCATGGCTCCAACCCATGATGCCGACACGAGCGGGATCGACTTGGGGCAGGTTTTCTACGGCCCATTGTTTGCCCGCCAGCACGTCGTCGTTTTCGTAATCGCCGTAGTCGATTTGGCGGTAAAAACCCGCGCCATACCCAGTGCTGCCTCGGTATTCTGGCGCGATCACGATGTACCCCTGATCAATCAATTCAGCAACGATGTGGGCATTGAAGGTATTGAAGTCGCCATGTACGCCCCCGTGGATCAGTACCATTAATGGCAACTTGGTGGTCGAGGGGAATTTTTTGGGAATAAAGGTGTAGGCCTGGATCACCAGTGGGTTTTTGGCCCCTTGGCCCGTAGGGTTGCTCACTACGTGAGGTGGTTTGCTGGTGTACCGCACTTTGTCGATGGTGGCGATGTCGCCCAATTTTTGGTGCCACATCAGGTCGTCTACCTGTTTGGATAAACCTTGTTCCAAAAATTGCAAGCGGTCTTCGAGGGCTTTGATCTGCGCGGAAAGGTCGGGGGTTTGGGCAACGCCGATTGAGCTGATCAAACTCAATACAAAAATGAAATTCAATGCACGCATGTGTTGGTGTTTTTTTGTCAAAATAAACATTTTACGGTAGAGTGGGAAGGCTTAGGATAAAATTGCTGCCTTCACCTTCAGTAGAGTCGACGTTGAGAGTCCCCCCATGCCCCTTGGTCACAATGTCATAGGCTAAACTCAGCCCCAAACCGGTGCCTTGCCCAGTAGGCTTGGTGGTGAAAAAGGGCTGGAAAATTTTGTCGCAGATGCTTTCAAACATTTATTCTGTTTTTTGATGATCGCCTTCTTCACTGCGCAAGGTATGGTTCACCAGCGCAATCAAATCAGCTTTATCTGGCAAATACAACTGATATTTACTCACAAATAACTGACTGCTCATGCCATAAGTAGCATATTCGATCAGTAGTTCATCTTTGTGTTTGGTCAGGATGATGCCAATGGGCGGGTTGTCACTTTCGGTGTTTTCTTCATTGGCGAAATAGCCGAGATAAAGGTTCATTTGGCCGATATCACCATGCTGCACTTCATTTATTTTGAGATCGAACAGTACAAAACAGCGGAGTATCCGGTGATAAAAAACCAGGTCAACCCGGTAATGCTTGTTGTTGATGGTCATGCGGTATTGCCTGCCTACATAGGTAAAACCTTTACCGAGTTCCAACAAAAACTGTTGTAGGTTGTTGCTCAAGAGGTTTTCAAGTTCCTGCTCTGAAGGGAGTTGTTCTTCAGGGATTTTGAGAAACTCAAACACATAGGGGTCTCGCAGAATATCAGTGGGTTTGGATATTTGCTGACCTTCGGCTGAAAGGTTTAAAATTTCTGCTTTATTTTTGCTCAGCGCGATTCTTTGGAAAAGTGCAGTATCTTTTTGTCTTTTCAGTTGTGGAACCGACCATTTTTCAGCGATGCTTTGATTTTCGTAAAATTTTCTTTCCAGGTCATCATCTATTTTTAACAACTCCACAAAATGTGACCAACTCAATTGGTGAGAAGGCTTCTGACTTATTGGGGAGCGAAGGTACAACAACCTCATGTACACGATGTTGCTTCGACTGAATCCTTTACCATGCAATAAAGTCAAATCTCTGGACAAGGTGCTGATTAATGCTTTACCATAAGTTGCCCGCACATTACCGCCTTGTTCAAACTCTACAATGTGTTGACCAATTTGCCAGTAAGTTTCGAGCAACTGAACGTTTACAGCATGGGTTGCTTTTACCTGCCCATATGTATAGGTTTCCGAGATTTTGCCCGGCAGGCTTTTATACGCCGGAGTAGCATCTGGATCACTTACTGGAAAATTATCGTCCATGACTGTTGATTTTGTTTACCCTGAAATTGGTTCTTGTTTATCGAGACAACAAAATAATAAATTCCGATCCTTCGCCTGTTTTTGAATTCAGGTCCAAAGTCCCGCCATGCCCTTTGGTCACAATATCATACGCCAGACTCAGCCCCAAACCTGTGCCTTGCCCGGTTGGCTTGGTGGTGAAGAAGGGTTGGAAGATTTTGTCGCGGATGGCTTCGGGTATGCCATTCCCATTGTCTTCAACCCGAATTTCAACGGCATTTTCCAGCTTTCGAGAGCCTATCGTTACAGTAGGTTGATAGCCTTCAATTCCTTGTTTTGCCCTTTCCGTTACAGCATAAAACGCATTGTTGATCAAATTCAGCAGCACCCGGCCAATATCCTGGGGGATGATAGAGACTTTGGGCAAGTCAGGATCGAAATGGGTTTCCATCGTCGCTTTAAAACTATTGTCCTTCGCTCGCAAGCCGTGATACGCCAGTCGCAGGTATTCATCCGCCAGTGCATTGAGGTCGGTTGGCTCTTTTACCCCCGTACTCGCCCGCGAATGCTCCAGCATGCCTTTGACGATGGCGGAGGCGCGCTGGCCGTGATGGTTGATTTTCTCCAGTTCAAAATCGAGTGCGTTGCTGTCTATGTCGATGTTCAATGCCAGTCCGTCCTTGTCGGTAGAGGGGTTCAGGTCGTAAGCAGGGCTGAGTTTCCAACCATTGGGAGACAACAAAAAACCGTGGTTACGCAAGTGGTCGTCGGCATTGGAAACGGCAATGTGAAAGACGATCCGCCGCCACAACTGCTGCAAATCGGCTTTGATATTTACACCAGAAAACCGGATGAACTCTGCCAGGTCGAGGTAACTCGGGGTATAGGTTTTTAGGGATTCTTCGTTGTTTCCGGTCATGGTCATCGCCGAGGCAAAGTGGATGCGTTCACCTTGCGCCCGGTCAAAACGTTTGGTTAAAAAAGTATGGTGTTTGCCGCTTACTTTCATGATTTGAGATTCGGCCATCACAATCCCGGCAGCCAGGGCCAACTTATAGAGCAGGAATTCCCAGGCACCTTTGTCCACTTCATCGTGTTGCGAAGGAAATTTTGCGATCCAGGGATGGCCTTGTTCATCCCGCACATTGGCCTTGGGGCGGGCACCGCCCAGAGATGAACCCGGAGCAACCAGAATGGCCAACCATTTTTTGATCTCCTTGTTTTCTGCATCCGACTCAATGATCTGGGCAGCCTGTTGTAACTCCCGGATCGATGAAATGGGGGGGGATTGGGTAGTGTGTCGCATCGCTCAAAAAAGGGCCATCAGGATCAGTTTTAAAGCGCAAGGCACCCATCCGGCTCTCATCTTGTACGCCGAGTAAAAAATCAATGTCGTAGAGGGTTGGAGTGGGTTTACCAGCCTCTTTTGCCAATTGTGCAGCCCTCCGTTTCATGAGGGTGCGCCCCCAGCGGTCGGGCATGGAATCAAGAAAAACGCCGAAGTTTTCTTTCCCATTGGGGAATTGTGGTCCGGAAAACCATCCGATGTCAGGGTCGAGCAGCAATTGTTCTTTTGATTGTACCCAATCCCGGGCGTATTCAAAGCCAAAAGCTTTTTTGCCTTTCGCCTGATGTGCCGAAAGTATACCCACCATTTTGGGCGTTTTCATCCCCAACCAATGGGCATACACCCAAATATCCGTTTTGTTTGCACTCATTTCTCTTTGCTAAGTAGTGGGGCAAAATGAACACTTATTTTTTTATTGCCCCTAATAGCTCCAAATCCTGAAGTTTTCGACCTAATTCATCGTCCGCAGCCAGCTTTAAAAAGTCATCCTGTAGACCCAGTACCCGCATCACATTGAAATAAGCACCCATGGACACTCCTGGGTTCCCTTTTTCTATTTGATAAAGTGTAGCACGGTTGATGTCGGCTCGTTCGGCTACCTGAATGGTGGTCAGTTTCCGTCTTTTCCGAGCCAACTTGATGTTCGCCCCAACTTGTTCGAAGATTTTTAAATGCTTTGGAAAAAGTACTTGTTTTTTACTTTTCATAAAATGTTGTTTATTATTAGCAAATTTAATCTTTTTGCATAAAATACGCAACATATTTTTTCTCAATTTTGACCCTTAACGATTATTTACAGGCAAGGAAAGGATGAGTTTTGAGCCTACCTGGTTTTGACTTTCGACGGCTAAAATACCCCCATGTCCCTTCGTCACAATATCATACGCCAAACTCAGCCCCAGGCCCGTTCCTTGTCCAGTCGGTTTGGTGGTGAAAAAGGGTTGGAAGATTTTGTCGCGGATGGATTCGGGAATACCATTGCCATTGTCTTCCACTCGGATTTCAATGGCATTTTCCAGTTTTTGGGACCTTATGGTTACAGTAGGTTGATAACCTTCTATTCCTTCCTTTGCCTTTTCTGTCACCGCGTAAAAAGCATTGTTGATCAAATTCAGCAGCACCCGCCCAATGTCTTGTGGAATGACCGAGACTTTGGGCAAATCTGGATCAAAATGGGCCTCCATCACCGCATTGAAGCTACTGTCTTTTGCCCGCAGGCCATGATACGCCAGGCGCAAATATTCATCGGCTAGTGCATTGAGGTCGGTGGGTGCTTTCACACCTGAGCTGGTTCGCGAATGTTCGAGCATCCCTTTGACGATGGCGGAGGCGCGTTGGCCGTGGTGGTTGATTTTGCTGAGGTTTTGCTCCAAGTCATCGGCGATAGCAATAACTTCGGAAGTATTGCCAGCCTTTATTTCTTCTTTCATCTCGTCCAGCATTTCTACGCTCACTTCGGCGAAGTTGTTGACGAAGTTCAGCGGGTTTTGTATTTCATGGGCGATGCCCGCGGTGAGTTCACCGAGGGAGGCGAGTTTTTCGGATTGGATGAGTTGGGCTTGGGTGGATTTGAGGGTTTCGAGGGATTGGTTGAGCTCGGCCGTGCGAGTGGTAACCTGGCGTTCGAGCGTTTCGTTTTGGGCGATTAAAATCTCTTTTTTTTCCTGTTCTTGTTCTAAGTTTCTTTTTGAAAGTTCGTGTACTTCTTTCAATTTAAGTTTGAGTACCTGGTTGGTATAAGCAAAATCAAATCCTAAAAAGATGGCAGTAGCGAGGGGAAGACTGGCGTAATACAGGATATACAGTATGGCGGAAACAGCTGGAAAATTTGTCAATAAATTTGCTGTCCATACAAATAGAAAATAGGTGCTGAAATGAATCAAACTGGCTACTGTAATTGGCCAAGCCCCCTTTTTTTTGTCGTGTACAGCTTGAAAAGTAATGTGTATAATCTTTAATTTTACAAGAACTCCGAAAAATGACGTACCAAAATGCCACCCCCAATTATACCCTAGATTGAGAAATTCTGCTGGAAGTACTAAAAAAAATAAAAACCAAAAACTCCAGTCTTTTTGGCTCTTGAACAATTCATAGATCGCAGCGATCAAGCTAAGATTGGAAGCCATATTTGTGATAAAGGCTAAATTGAGTGAATAAAAGCGTAGACTTAGTTGTTTTTGATCAATGTAGACCTGAGCAATAAAAAAGCACAATTGAAACAAAAAAAACAAACTTAAATATAGACTGGTTTTTTGATCCTTGTAAAAGAAAAATATGATAAAATAAATTATGCTCAATAGTGAAAGCACGCCAACTGCGATCCCAAAATACCTGGCAGCGATATTGGTATCTTTGGTATAGTCTTCAAAAGCTAGATCGAATTTTTTAATACTTGCTGAAAAGCATGGATTTTTGGTATTGAAAATAGAAGTATACTTTATACTAGATTGAAGTGCAAACCTTACAGCCAAAACTTGGTGTTCATTTTTATTAATCGGGAACAATATGGGTTTTAAATTAGGATCAAAAGCTTTTACTTTTTGTGGATCATCATCCAAAATGCCAAATGTTTGAATCTTTGTATCGTTTAGATAAATTTCAGTCGCACCAGATTGTTTAACCAACAATGCAAGTATGTCCTTTTGCACTTTACTGTCTACCGAGAAGCGAAGTCGCATCCAGCATATACCAGATTTAGGTATCTGGACTAAAGAATTCTGAATGTCTAAACCTGGATTTATTGATGGCCAATTTGCATCATCAAACTCAACCTTCGCCCATTCCGGATTATCCCCTGCATGCCATTTCCAGCCCTGGTTCAGCAAAATCCCTTCTTTAGGCAGGCTGTCGATGCGAAAAACTTCCCTTTTTTGAGCAAAGGCAAGCGAGGGAAATAAAAACAAACAAAGCAGTGAAATTCGCATGGCATAGGGTTTTAGGGGGTGGATTATCGGAGTAAATGCCATTTGCAAAATACACAAATAATGCCGTTGATGGTACAAAGATGCCCCGTAGTAAGGAGGGATACAAGGCGGGTCTTCCGAATGACAGGAATCTGTTTCCGGATGGCAGGAAATGGCCTCCGAATGGAATGGAACAAACAGTAATTATTGATCCGGCACAAGGCAGTCACGCACCCACACTTACACACTCACACTTTCACACCCTATTTTCCCCATTCTCGCCATTGGTATACTTCGCCGCCCAGGAAAACCACATAAAAGCCAAGCACATCGGGGCGCGAAAAACGTTCGCTGCGCATGTATTCCCCTAGTTGACTTTCGGCTTGCTCGATCACCTTTTCCAGGGTGTTTTTAGCTGATTTTTTGACGTATTTCAGTTCCAGAACAATGTCGTATTTAATGGGACGGTTGGGCATTCTTTCCAGGAAGATGTCGGGATAGCCTTTTTTGCTTTCGTATTCACTATGGATGTAATAGGATTCATAAGGGAACAGGAGGCCAATCATCAAGGTTTGTAAATGTTTTTCGCCGTAGGACAATTCATCCCGGTTGGAGTGGTTTTCGGCTAAAACGTATTCTACAATTTTGAAGAAAGGTTCAGGATTGCCTTGACTGATGAGAGCTGAAATGGTTTGGGCAATCGGTCTTTTGGTTTTGGCGAAGCGGGTTTTGGCTAAAAAAATGGCCGTGAAATACTCAAAGTAGAGTTTTTTGATGACATAATTGGGCACTTCGAAGCGCCAGCCGATGTCGGACACCTCTCTAAAACTGAGCATGCCCATATAAAAAAGCAAGCTTAAAAAATCGTCTTCCGTAAATTCTGCTTCCAGATTATACAAATGGGTTAGGGGGAAATCAATGTATCCTTTTTCCACTAGCGTTTCCAATATCTCATATTTAGCTTCCTCCTCGCCGCCTATTTTAAAAATATTTTTGATTTTTCGATAATCTGAGATCACGTTGGTATCCAGCATGACCGCAGGATATTTGTTCATAATGCCGTATTCTCTCAAAAAATAAAGCACCATATCGGGGTTAAACAACAAGGTATGGGCATCTTCTGTAAACAAATAGCCGTCATACCAAGCTGCTAAATCCGCCATCATTTCGGGTATTTTCTCGCTTGGAATCGACGATTTGTGTAAAATGGCTTCCACTTCAGGATGCGTAAAGCCCATCATGTTGTGAAAAATGGGATTCAGACTAATATTGCTACTGATGTTAAACCCACTGGTCAAAGAATCTAAGGTGATTGGAGAAACGCCAGTGATAAAAATCCGGTCAATAATTCCTTCCCCCGTTGCTGATTTCAGGCTTTCATAAAACTTTCGAACAAAACCATTTCGACTCACATCACGCTTGAAACGGGATAGATCAAATGACAATAGTTCATTGGCAAAATGGTCGTATTCGTCAATCAACAAATAAACTTTATGCTTTACATTATTGGTTTTTAGTGTTTTAAAAATAGACTTAAGGATGGCTTCAGGGCTTTGTTCAGCTAAAATGAGTTGCTTATCGGATTCACTAAAGAAGGAAGCATACGCTGCCAAAAACACCTGTGTGCCATAAAGTACATTCGTCAAAAAACCTTGATAAGTGCTTTTATGCGATTCTGTATTGATTCCACTAAACTCAAAGCGCAAGACCAGATAACTATTTGCGGCTTCGGTTGGATGTTGTCCAATGTACAAATTGCCAAAAAGGTTTTGAAATTCGTCTTTATGCTCCAATCCATAATAGTGATGTAAGGTACTAATAAACAAACTTTTACCAAATCGGCGTGGGCGTAAAAAAACGGGATATTTAGAATTCCATTTTTCGAGCTGCTCCATAAATTGAGTTCGATCCTGATAGAAATATTCACCTGCTATCAAGGTTTTAAAATCACTTTCTCCGTATGGAATCTTGATCATCGATTGAGTATTTATTTCGTAAAAGTACAAAATGTTGGCAGAGCTTGCAAATTTACACTAAACGAATAATGAAGGTAGTGCCTTCTCCAACCTTACTTTCTACATCCAAACTCCCGCCGTGGGCTTTAATGATGTCATATGCCAAACTCAAGCCCAGCCCCGTTCCCTGCCCAGTCGGCTTGGTGGTGAAAAAGGGCTGGAAGATTTTGTCGCGGATGGATTCGGGGATGCCGGGGCCATTGTCCTGGACGCTGATGATGATTTGATCGGCTGTTTTTTGTGTGGAAATGGTGACCGTGGGTTGGTATTGGGGTTCCTGTAGAGACGTTGCATGCAACGTCTCTACGTCGCGTTGGTGTATGGCCCAGAAGGCATTGTTGATCAAATTCAACAGCACCCTCCCAATGTCCTGCGGAATGACTGAAACCAGGGGCAAATCTGGATCAAAATGGGTCTCCATCGTCGCATTAAAGTTATTGTCCTTCGCGCGCAAACCATGATAGGCCAGGCGCAGGTATTCATCAGCCAGTGCATTGAGGTCGGTAGGCTCTTTTACCCCTGTACTCGCCCGCGAATGTTCGAGCATCCCTTTGACGATGGAAGAGGCGCGTTGGCCGTGGTGGTTGATTTTTTCCAGGTTTGTTTTTAGATCAGTAGCAATGGCAATGGCCTCGGTAGTATCGCCTTTTTCCAGCTCTTCGTGCATCTCATCCAGCATCTCAGCGCTGACTTCGGCGAAGTTGTTGACGAAATTCAAAGGGTTCTGAATTTCGTGGGCGATACCTGCGGTGAGTTCGCCGAGGGAGGCGAGTTTTTCGGATTGGATGAGTTGGGCTTGGGTGGCCTTTAAGGTAGTAAGGGTATGTTCTACCTGGAGTTTGGCTGTTTCAAGTTGAGTAAAGTCCTGGTACCGAGCATAGGCACCAGAAAAAGCATTGGCCAACTGTTGGACAACCTGGATTTGCTCCTGATTCAGGGGTGTACTGTTTCCAACATATATCATCCCCTGCAAGAAGGGTACAAAATGCAAGTACAATTGTTGGGGAGGAGCAATTGAGAGAAAATTTTCTGTGGATTGGAGCAAACCTTGCGTGACGAGGTTTTGAGCCCAGGTGCGGAACTGCTCCTCACTCCAATGATCCAGAAAAATGTGCTGACTGCGCCAATGTTTGACCAACCCAGGGGTAATGCCCTCGCTTTCAAAGGCTAGATGAAAAGAAGCCAAAGCTTCACCCTCGGGTGTGGAGAGATAAGTATACACTTTTTGGCTGTCCTCCTCTACGATAAATACGCCACAACGGATGAAGGGCAGTTTCAATGTGATTAGTTCTTTCCAGATTAAGGGGGTGATGCGTTGCAAGTCTGCGGGTGTGCGCATGGAGGCGATTTCGGCGCGTACCCTTTCCAGGGAAGCTTCGAGGATGGCTTCCTGGGCTTGTTTTTCCGATTTTTGGAGGTCGAGGAAACGGGTGTAAGCCTGATCAAAAACTTTAGCAATACGTTTTAAAGTGTCTAATTTTTCAGGGCTGTAATTTTGCCCAAACCAATTATCGGCAAACAACGCGGAGTGTTTTTCAAGGATTAGATTGCAAACCTGATTGGGTGCTTCTCTAATAAAATCTCTTGCTACTTGTGGTATTGCATCCAAATCATTATGGGCAAACACATAGTCAAACCATTCGTTTTTCTGTTCGTAAGTATAGTGTTTGTTAATAATGTTTTCACCTTTATTTTTGGCCTCCCAGCAATCCACCATGTAATTATTGCCGCTCATTATTTTTGCATCGTAAGGTTGCTTAATTTTACTAATGTGTTGGATATCGTTGCTCACCCAAAAGTCGCTGTCTTTGGTTTCATCATCAAAAAATTGGATTGCAATAGAGCCCATGGCGACGTCTAATTCTTTCGTTTTTTGCAGCATAACCTCCATCACTTCTTTAAGCTCCTCACTTCGAAACATGGCTAGGGAACGGCTTCGGATTTTTTCCAAAGCTGCTTCAATCAGTGCTTCCCTTGCCTGTGCTTCAGCTTTTTGAAGGTCGAGGAAACGAGTGTAAGTTTGCTCAAAAACCTTGGCGAAGCGTTGTAGAATATTTGCTTGTTCATTACTCAGCGGGGATGGCGACCAGGATAAAGCACCAAATTGCATGTAGGCCATTGACCATTTAACGGCTTCATACTGCATCATAAATTTCTTGGTTTGTTCGGGTACACGGGCAAAATCAGTTTCATTGAAAATGAATTTGTCAAACGTCTTCTTTTCGTCTCCTGAAACTTCTATTACTGCATAAGGAATCCCTTTTCTCCAATGCTCCAATTGCTCCATATGACCTGGATGGTCAAAGTATTTGACATGATATTTTTCCAGAAATTGATATTCAACTCCAAATCCTTCTAACCACCATTCCGTATCGCCTGTATCAGCATCCATTAAAGTGATAGAAGCTGCCCCAAAATTGAAACCTAAGTTTTTTAACTGCTCATAGAGTACCAAGGTTACTTTTTGTAATTCTTCACTCTTTTGCATAGCCATGGTTCTGCTTCTCACTCGCTCCAAAGCTGCTTCGATTTGCGCTTCCTTTGCCTGTGCTTCGGCTTTTTGAAGGTCGAGAAAGCGGGTATAAACCTGCTCAAAAACCTTAGCGAAACGTCGAAAAATCTGTGCTTTTTCTTCTGGAAGTGGGATTGAAAGTGGAGTAGCTGCTCCCCAAAGCAAAACACCATATTTCATGTATGCCAAAGAGAAGGTGACGGACTCGGTAGCGATCATTCGCGCTTTAACGTCCTCTGGCATCGTTCGATAGTCAGAATGGGTAAACATAAAATCGTCAAAATCCTTTTTCTCTGATCCTGTCAACTCATACACCAAATAGGGGGTTCCATTTCGCCATGCTTCGATCATCCTTTTTTGATACGGATGGTCAAAATAGGGGATGCTGTAACTTTTTGGGTAGTTATCTTGACCAAACCCAGCTACCCAGGTTTCCGTCACACCAGTTTCCCCATTAATAAAATTTATCCCAATGATTCCATAAGTGAAATCCAATTTTTGTAACTCGTCGTAAAGGGTAGCTGCTACGTTTAGTACTTCATTGCTCACTTGCATAGATAGGGTCCTAGCGCGTACCCGCTCCAAAGCCGCTTCAATTTCCAGTTCCCGGTTTTTACTGCTTAGTTCAAGTGTGCGCTCGGCAACCTGGCGTTCGAGTGTTTGGTTTTGTTCGGCCAGAATTTTTTGCTTTTCTGTTGAAAGCATTTCGTTGTGTGAAATTTCCTTTTTCAGACGAATTGCCATTGTGGAGAAATTTTTTGCTAAAAAAATGGAAATCGAAACAGGCAAAGCCAATGCATGAATGATATAATAGATCATTCGCTGAGAATCGAGCGAAAGCAAAAAATTGTTATTGTGGAAAGTGCCACTTGCAACAAATAAGGCAAAAAATATAAGCGTTATAAAAGCTCCAAGTCCAATTACTGTAGCATCCATTTTATGGACTTTTCTATGCAAAATGGCGATTCTCATTAAATTAAAAATAATGAGTACTTCGAAGGCAGCGGCAATTCGCCAGCCGTTTGGGTACATCAGAAAAATACAGGCTATCACAGGAAAATACAGTGCAATAAAAATTTTATCTATCCAATCTAATTTTCGTTTTAAATAGTAAATAGCGGAAACCATCGTTAAAATAAAGGACAGAACAAATACCGCAAAAGCTATATTGCCGATCCAATATTTTTGCTCTACCGCTCCCAAGTAAAACCAATAAGTGTTTTGCAATACCGCTCCTGCAAGATAAACGATCCTGGATAAAGCAAAATAAAGGTTGGCAATGGCCTCTTTGTAAAGCAAATAAAAAGCGATATGAATGATAAAAATAATTAAGCAAATACCCGACAAAAGGTATTCAAATCGATTGTAATTCACCAAAGTAGATGTATAAAGTTGTTGCCCTTTATTTGCGTCATACAAATAAATGGATACCAATGGATTCGCGGTCTCAAATACGGTTGTATAGTGAATATCAGGCTGAACAGCAAAGTGTACCTCTAACAAATTTAGGGTATCGCCTCTCAGCGGAAAAACGATAGGTTGCCAATAAGGGTCTTTGGCGATCACTTCATTTGGATCTTGACTTAGCTTACCAAACTCAGCTATTTTCTGTCCATTTAAGTAATACTGCCCGGCCACGGAATGCTGAATTTGGATGATTAACGGAATATTTTTTAGCTTTTGGCTTAATGAAAGGTATAGCCGGATAACCCCTACTTTTTCTTTTACCATTAAAGGGATGGAATCCTGGATGTCTTTGGTTGGATCAACAGATATCCAACTTCCATCAGAAGCTTGCCACTGCCAACCCTTTTGAAGCAAAAGACCTTCTGGAGACAGGCTGTCGATGTAGACTACCTGCCCAGGTTGTGCAAAAGCAGCATGAGCAAACAAAATCATTAGCGGGATCAAGAACTTCATGATTGGGTTATTTTTAGGGACAAATAAATGATAAAGGTACTTCCTTCGCCCTCTACACTTTCTACCATTAAACTCCCACCATGTCCTTTCGTCACAATATCATAGGCCAAACTCAGCCCCAAGCCTGTGCCCTGCCCAGTCGGCTTGGTGGTGAAAAAGGGTTGGAAGATTTTCTCGCGGATGGATTCGGGTATGCCGTTGCCATTGTCCTGTACGCGGATTTCAATGGCATTATCCAGTCGTTTTGTGGAAATGGTGACGGTTGGTTGGTATGGGGGATGTTGTAGAGACGTTGCATGCAACGTCTCTACCGTACGCTGCTGCACGGCGTAAAACGCGTTGTTGATCAAATTCAGCAGCACCCGCCCAATGTCCTGCGGAATAACCGAAACCAGGGGCAAATAGGGATCAAAATGCGTTTCAATTTTGCAATTGAACCCATTGTCTTTGGCCCGCCAGCCGTGGTAGGCAAGGCGCAAGTATTCATCCGCCAGTGCATTGATATCCGTAGAGACGTTGCATGCAACGTCTCTACTCTGGCGTGAATGTTCCAGCATCCCTTTGACGATGGCGGAGGCGCGTTGGCCGTGGTGGTTGATTTTTTCCAGATTTGTTTTTAAATCCGTTGCAATGGCAATGGCCTCGGTAGTATCTCCTTTTTCCAGCTCTTCGTGCATCTCGTCCAGCATTTCAGCGCTGACTTCGGCAAAGTTGTTGACGAAATTTAAAGGGTTCTGAATCTCGTGGGCGATGCCAGCGGTGAGTTCACCGAGGGAGGCGAGTTTTTCGGATTGGATGAGTTGGGCTTGGGTCTGTTTTAGGGCAATCAAAGCATCTTCGGCTCTCTTATTTTCGGTTTGGATTTGGATCAAATTGAGCCTTGCTAATTCTGCCTGAGCTTCCGCTTTTTGAAGGTCGAGGAAGCGGGTGTAGGTTTGCTCGAAAACTTTGGCAAAGCGCTGAGCGATATTACTGATATTGGGTAAAGGCTCGATTGCAACGAATAATAGATAGCCTTGTTTAAAAATAGCCGCATACTTCCATTGAACTGGGGGAGGAATAAAACCTGCTTCTTTTGCTTTTTGAAATACTAACCGTGCAGACGAAGTCGCCATCATTAGATTATAATGCTTTTCTAATGCTTCGCCTTCAAATTTTTGTGCATACAGAAATTCTCCCCTCAAGGAAGCTTCATAAATACCTCGATGACCCTCGTCCTCTAGGTAAGGAAGTAGCAAAGGGGGTAAAGCTCCTCCTTCAGCCCCAAAATTCATCCAGTTTTCAACTAAATTTGAACCATCTTTTCTCCAAATACAAAACCCAGATGTCCAATAATTTAGCCCCAATTTTTTCATTTGTTCAAATAATAATAATGAGGCATCGGCAAGTTCATTGGAATGTTGCATGGCCATAGTCCGACTTCTTACTCTTTCTAAAGCTGCCTCTATCTCCAATTCTCGGTTTTTTGAGGACAATTCAGCAGTGCGTTCGGCAACCTGGTTTTCCAGTGTTTCATTTTGGGATGATAGAATTTGCTGTTTCTCCTCAGATAAACGATTGATGTCTTGCAAATTTTTGATCATCACTCTATTCGTGTTTCCAAAATCTAATCCCAGTAAAGTTGAAACCGTGACGGGAAGAGATAGGGTGGCAACGTGAAAAATGATATGTCCAATCGCTTCATTATGAAATTTACCTGCGAAATACAATACAAAAACAAGCCAGGAGACCAGGTAAACGAACATGCCAATCATGACGTACAAACCACCTCTGTTGGCCTGCTTGTAAGCATCATATCCCATATAAATTACCAAAAGAACATAGCTCAATGTTGCCAAGAGACTGAACAGAGATTCACCTCCGTGTTCAGATAAGAAATACTGGACTGTAGCCAATACAGATAGCGTGATGAAGATCCAAAGGAAGAATTTGCGGGATTGCTTGAGCAATAAGTAAACCGTATAAAACACCAAGAAATTGCCAATGGGACCGATTAAAAGGTTTAGCAAAGTAAACTGATTTTTGAGGTACAACTCGCCATGGGTTTTTTCAGCTAAAAGGCAATACCCGCTCAATGCTCCAAGTAATCCCCAAAGACTGTACCAGAGGTTGGCTCTGGTAGGTGGATAGAATAAAAACAGGATGAAGTGTGTCAAAAAGAAAATGACCCCAATGGCGATGTTGAAACCCTCCCAAAAATATTTTGGGTAATCAAGATTGGTTGATAATGAATCTATGGAATATAGTTTGCTAGAAAATAAAGGGTAATTTGCATCAAAAGCGGCCTTATACCGAATACCTTGCTGAAAATAGTACCGAATAGCCAGAGTGTTCGAGGTAGAAGAATCCAAATTGAGCAGCAGATATTCGCCAATTGGGGTAAAGGCAAGCGTATTCTTGCCCGTTGGATCAATTTTTCCGTAAGATTTTATTCGTTTTCCATTTAAAAAAATCTCCGTAGCACCAGATTGTTTAATGGATAATGCTGCCGTTTTAAGCGAAGTTTCAAGTTTTATTCGAAGCCATAAAGGTTGTTTGGTCTGTAGTTTTTTTAGATTAGGTACAAACGAGGTTGGATCAATTTTTTTCCACTGTCTATCATCAAAACTGGGCTTTCTCCAATCTGGATTATCCCCAGCATGCCATTTCCAACCTTTATTGAGCAAAATACCCTGCGGTGGCAAGGAATCAATGATCATTACCGAGGGCTTTTGGGCCTTAGTGTTCAGCGAAAAAAACAGAATAAGAAGTGCAAGAATGTATTTCATAACTAGCAATAAGGAGTAAGGCGAATATTTCCCAGAACTGTTTCAAGATAGTGAAATTGGGGCAGAACTTTATGGTGATTGGCAATACCAAAATCTGCCCTCTCAAACACTAATTATGCCAGAAGTTTTTCAATCCTCCCTCAATCCCTTTATCACCACATGCCCCGTCCCATTGGGATCACAGGGATATAAAAATTCCTTCTGCCACTTTTTGGGGTTGTTGATGGTCGCATAAAAATCGTCCAGGAACAACAAAGTGGACTTCAGGTATTTGGGATTCAGGAGGCTGCAATCCGTAAAAGTCTGGTAAATTTTGTCTTTTAATGCATTGAAATGGGCAATGACGGGCTCAAACTGCTGAACCTCTTCCAGGCAATAGCCCCGGTAGCGCCGATCGCGCACGGAACTCAATGCTAATTCCTCCGCTGGTTTGGCGTAAGGTGCATCCACGATCCCCGCGTGGTCAAAATCATAGGGTACCGGAATGGGGACGGTTTTGCCATCGGGGGTCAATAACTTGATGTTTTGCAGGTGCTCTACCGACCAATCCGTGTTGGCAATCAGGTATTCAAACAC
>NZ_JANRKL010000208.1:0-43120 GCF_033763495.1 Haliscomenobacter sp.
ATCATTTCTTTTCTAAGTGGTGTCATCTCGTTGAGTTTTTGATGAGTAAATATTGTTCACTCAACGAGTTAAGCCTTTTGGGGCTACGGCACAATGCCAAACGGCAGCGAGGAGCTACCGCCGTAGGCGGTTTGGTTCAACACGGAAATATGCGCACTTTCCACGCCCACATAGTAAAGATAAAACAGGAGTACCAAATCTTCAAATATCTGCAATTTTTAATTTTATTGACTTGATAATGAATGGATTGGTATAAGGAATGCCTTTTCGTGACCTTAGCGACAATAAAAAATGCGTCCTCATAGCACAACCCTTTTTTGTTCAGCATCAACTGGTACAAATTATCCAGAAAACATAAAGCGACATTTTTTAGCACAAAGAAAACAAAGCCAAGATGTTGACGAAGCTTTATGCTTAACAATCCAAACATATTGCCTCGTCAACATCTAACCTTTGTGTCCCTTGTGCTTCCCTTTGCGTCCTTTGTGCTAAAAAATGCCGCTCAGTGATTCTCCAGAAGCAATCACTTAAACAACACCTGCGCGAACATAAACAAATCATGCCGCCACACCGGCCACGTATGCCCCCCTGCATATTCGCTATACTGGTACTTAACCCCCAACTCATCAAACTTGGCCATCATGACTTTACAATTGTTGAAGGCAATGTCTTGCTGGCCGCCCATCGAAATCCACAAGTGTTTGAGGTTGGTATTGATGGTCGTCGCGTTGTTTTTCATGAACTCGTACTGTGGGCCAGAAAGGGTGGTATTGTTGGCAAACCAGCCCGAGCTGAATATCCCCAGGTGCGCGAACAGGTTAGTGTTTTTGATGCCCGCGTACAAAGTTTGCAAGCCACCCATGGACAAACCAGCCAGGGCCCGGTTTTTGGCATCCGTTTCGGCCCGGAAATTGCTTTCCACAAAAGGGATTGCCCCCAGCTTCAGTTCATTTTCAAAAGCCCGCAGCACATTTTCGTTGAATCCAGCGGGGCCGCCAGCGCCGCCCATATTGCCATCGAGCATGACGATGATCATGGGTTTGGCTTTACTTTCGGCAATCAGGTTGTCCAGGATGAGGTCGGTGCGGCCCTGGGTTGCCCAACCCCTTTGGTCTTCGCCGCCGCCGTGCAGGAGGTAGAGCACCGGATATTTGGCGCTGGACTGGTCGTATCCCGGCGGGGTGTAGACGTACATTTCACGCCAGTTATTGGTCGCTTTCGAGAGGTAACGCTTGATGCGGATGTCGCCGTGGGGTACGTCTTTTAAAGCATAAAAATCGCCGCCTTTGTACGGAATTTCAATGCCACTGGCCATCCGCCCCATGCCGTAAAAAGTTTCGCTGGCAGGGTCAGCTACCGCAACACCATCGATCAACAAGGAGTAGTAGTGAAAACCCCGGCTGATGGTATCGGTAGTCAGGGTCCAGAAACCGCCAGTGTCTCTGACCATGTCGTATTTTTTCCCCAGATCAATTTGTACCTTTTGTGCATCAGGTGCTTTCATCCGAAATACAACGCGGTTGTCGGGCAGTATTTGCGGGTACTTGGCATTGCGCACATTGCTGGCCGCAGGAGTGCCCAGCACCGTATACTGTGGTAAAGAAGCGACATCGACGGGTTTGAATAAAAACTGCGAAAACATGTACAAGCCATTTTTCCACACTTTAAAATCGTGCACGCCAGGCTCGATGTAATAAACGTGGGGCACGTCATTCTTGTACAGGTAGTCGTGGGTGCGTTTGCTGAAGGTGATGAGCCCGTCATTGTCGCCACAGGAAATCCAGAGCAGTTTGAGTTGTTTTTTGGTCTCGGCAGGATTGGGCACCAATTCTTCCGGCCTTTTGGTATTGGGGGCAGAAGAGAAGCCACCGACCCAGGCGAATTTATCCAGGTTCCCCAAACCAAAGTTCAATGACTGGCCGCCGCCCATCGAAAGCCCGGCAATGGCGCGGTTTTCGCGATCGGTAAGGGCCGGGTAGGTTTTTTCAATGTACGGGATCAGGTCATTCAGCAAGTCCTTTTCAAAGGTAGCGAAGGCCTCCACTTTGTCGCGGTCAAAAATATTGCCCACCGCCCGGTCGTCCTTCATGGCCCGACCATTGGGCATCACCACAATCATGGGTTTGATTTTGCCTTCGGCGAACAGGTTGTCTAAAATGACCTGGGGTTTACCGCCGTTCAGCCACTCTTTTTCATCGCCACCGATGCCGTGGAGGAGGTAGAACACGGGGTATTTGGTCTTTTTGTTGTAACCCGGTGGGGTGTACACCAGGGCTTTCCGCGTAGCACCTACGGTTTTGGATTCATAGCGGATGGTATCCAATTTGCCCATGCTGATGCCCGTGCGGGCTTGGTCAAAGCCTTGTGGGGCCTGTTTTTCAATCTTTTGGGCGTAGGCAAGTACGCTCAAGAGGGCGATGCCAGCAATTGTAAACAATGGTTTTTTCATCACTAAGTTTTTTGTTTGTTTATAGTTAAATGGTTTTGTTTGCTGCAAATGGTGTTCGTTCCCAAAATGCTCAACGCGCTGCCGAACTCCACTTTTCGTGCCTCATTCACCGAACCCGACCTCATTTTCGACAAAAATAGATAAACGTCCTAAGTTAAATCTAATCCCTCATGGGCTTGAAGTTTTTTGTAAAATGTCGTTTCTTGTTTCATGCATACTTTTTTTATGAGAAAGCCCTTTGGGTTTAATCATTCACAAATCAAATACTTATGAACACCTGTATGAAACTCCAAATAACATTACTTACCTTTCTACTGACCACTATTTTCTCCTCTGGCGGATTTGCACAAATTTTGAAGGTCAGTCAGAATGGCCGTTTTCTAGTCCAGCAGGACGGTAAACCTTTTTTTTACCTGGGCGATACTGCATGGGAGCTTTTCCATCGACTCAACCGCGAAGAAGCTGATCTTTATTTGACAAATAGGGCAAAAAAGGGTTTTACGGTCATTCAGGCGGTGGTGCTTGCTGAACAAGATGGCCTGAATGCGCCTAACCCCTATGGTGAAACACCTCTGATGGACAATGACCCGACAAAACCCAATGAGCAATATTTCAAACACGTAGATTACATCGTTGACAAAGCTACATCACTTGGATTGGTCATTGGCATGCTTCCCACCTGGGGCGCTTATTGGAGCTCCTTAAACCCTGACAAAACCATTTTCAATACTCAAAATGCATTTGCTTATGGGCGTTATTTGGGTCAGCGATACAAGCAAAAACCGATCATTTGGATACTTGGTGGCGACCGAGACATCACCAACGATGGGGAGCGGAAAATGATGGAAGCAATGGCTCAAGGACTAAAAGCGGGAGATGGTGGCAGTCACCTCATCACTTTTCATCCCAGAGGGCCAGGACTTTCCTCCGATTATTTTCACAACGCCCCATGGCTGGATTTTAACATGTACCAATCTTCACATGCTGCCCACGACCATGACAATGGCCTCTACGCCGAACATGATTACAAACTCATGCCCCCGAAGCCAACGCTCGACGGTGAACCACGCTACGAAAGGATACCAGCTGGCTTCTACTTTGCCGGAAGTAACCCCCAGGACCGCTTTGACGACTACGATAGCCGGCAGGCCGCTTATTGGTCGGTGCTGTCCGGTGCTTGTGGACACACGTATGGCAACAACAACATTTGGCAAATGTATGCTGAAAAACACAAACCCGTAATTGCGGCCTCCATACCTTGGTTTGAAGCCATCGATCACCCTGGGGCATTTCAAATGGGAATATTGAAAAAGCTGTTTACTTCCCGACAATTTCAAAAGTTGGCTCCCAGCAAAACCATTGTTCTCGATGGCCCTGACACCGGAGGAGGCAAAATAAAAGCTGCGCTGGCGAATGATGGTTCTTTTACCATTGTCTATTCACCAAGAGGGGAGAAGTTCACGATCGATAAAAGTTTGCTTAAAGCCGACAGGATGCGTGAAGTATGGTTTGACCCTCGTTATGGAGAGGAATACATCATCCATACTTCAGGCACCAAAGGCATACAAACCTACACCCCACCTACCAATGGACGGGGCAATGACTGGATACTCATCATTGAAAAAGTAGATTGATAGACTTGTTGTTTGTTTATAGTTAAATGTGGTGCTCGGGGTTTATTTAAAAACCTGCTGCAAAGTATTCGCCAGGTAAAGCTTGCAATTCATCCAGGTATGGCCACCGGGCACCACCAAGGTTTCGAGGTTCAATTTTTTGTCCTTGAACATCGCGATGTTTTGCTTCACACTCTCGTACAAAAAGTCCTCGGTGGCGATGCTGATGCTGAACAATTTCAACTGTTTGTTCATTTGTTCCACATTCGGCGACCAGTCGGTAAAATTCTTTTTGAACTCTTCCGTAGCGGTAAAAGGGGCGTAAGAGCACACGTAGGCGAACTTGTCGGTATTCGTCAACCCGATGTTCAGGGTTTGGCCACCGCCGACCGAAAACCCGGCTACTGCCCGGCTCTTGCTATCGCTCTGCACCAGGTAGTTGGCTTCCACAAAGGGGATGATATCGTTCACGATGTCTTTGGTGAAATCTTGCATCGGGCTTGGTCGCACATTGCCGTAGGGCATCACGATGATCATGGGTTTGGCCTTGCCCTGGGCAATCAGGTTGTCGGCGATGAAGTTGGCATGCCCTACTTTGGTCCAGGTTTCTTCGGTATCCGAACCGCCGTGGATCAGATAAAGCACCGGATATTTGGTCTTGCCCGTGGGGTCGTAACCCGGTGGCGTATACACCAGCAGCGGGCGAGTAGTGCCCAGGGTAGCCGATTTGTAGTAGCGGTAGCTAACTTTTCCGTGTGGCACATTTTGCAAGGAATGTACCAGCGGCTTGTCGCCGGGGATGTCTACAATGCTGCGTTTGAATCTTTCATTGGCAAAAATGTAGGTATTGTTCGGGTCGGCAATTTGTACCGTATCCACCCAAAAACTGTAAGGGTAAATGTCTGGTTCAACCGGCGGCACCGTGACGCTCCAGATGCCAGAGGTATCCTTGGTCATGGCCACCGGGGCCTTTAAAAATTCCCCACTCACCGTTACTTTTTGCGCTTTGCGGGAAAAATAGCGGAAGGTGATGCTGTGATCGGGATGCACCTCCGGGGAACTGATGGCTGGCGGTCTTTGTGCTGTGGCAGCGGATACCGCCAAAAAAACCAAAATCTGAGTTAGGTATATGCGAAGTTTCATTTGTTCAATCTTTTTTATTGGAAAAGCAATTGAGCGGTTTCAGCGAGGTATTGCTTGGCATTCATCCAGGTATGGCCGCCGCCGCTGATCCGGCTTTTAAACTGGATGTTTTTGGCCTTCAGGTAGTCCATAAACTCAAGCGTACCTTTGTACAGGAAGTCTTCATCACCTACCCCGACCCAAAGCAATTTCAGCTGTTTGTTGGTCACGTCGGCTTTGGCGCCGATCTGACTGAAGTTGCGATCCATTTCGGCAGGGGAGAGGTAGGAGCTATAGCTACACACCCAGGCAAACTTGTCCATGTTGCCAAAAGCAGCACGGAGGGTTTGACCGCCGCCACGGGAAAAGCCACCAATGGCGCGATTTTCCCGGTTGTTGAGGGTGCGGTAGTTTTTTTCCACGTATGGAATAACCTTGGTCAACAGATCGGTTTCAAAATCTTTCGCCCGTTTTACCGCATCATCACCGTCCCGAACCATTGGATCAGCTGGTTTTGCGCCTCCCTTTTGTTCAGCCATCCTGGCTGCAATGTTGCCATAAGGCATGACAATGATCATGGGTTTGGCTTTGCCTTCGGCAATGAGGTTGTCCAGGATTAAATTGGTGCGACCCACTTTGAAATAGGTCTCTTCCGTGTCCGTCGTGCCGCTGATCAGGTAAAAAACCGGGTACTTTTTGGTTGGGCTTTGGTCATAACCCGGAGGCGTGTAAATCATCAAAGAACCAGTTGTACCCTCCAGCGAAGGATAGTACTCATAAGTGGTGGCACCATGCGGCACATCCCTCATGGCGTGGATCAAAGGGCTGTCTCCCGGCACATCCACCAAACTGGCTTTGAAGCGTTCATTGGGGAAAAAGGCCACATTGGCAGGGTCCATCACCGTGACTCCATCCACCTGAAAACTGTAGGGATAGATGTCGGGTTTGATTGGCCCCACGGTGATGCTCCAAACACCTTGGGCGTCCTTACTCATGGCCAGGGGTGCCTTTTCAAACTGAGCACTCAATTTTACTTCCTTGGCCAAAGGAGCCAGGTACCGGAATGTAACGGTTTTGTCGGCTTGCACCTGTGGTGAAATCACCAGCGGCCCCCGGGGGGGTTGGCTCATCGCCAGCCCCGACCAGAGGACCAGAGCGATGAAGAGAACATGAATCTTGATTTTCATTTTTTGTTTGTTTATAGTTTATGAATCGTTGTGCTGTTAAAATGGCTTGTCTTCATCAACTCTGGTCAGACACTACTAAGCATTGTGCTCGGAGGACTTGAATTGCCCCAGGCTTCAGCCTGGGGTTATGAGAACACCCTCAGATTTGGGCTTTAGCCCTAACTTTAAAATTAAGACTAGGGCTAAAGCCCGATCAAGAGGGTAACCTCGATCCACGCGCTAAAGCACGTGGCAATTCATGTCCTCCGCTTTCAGAGATCAAAAACCTTCGCAAGGGTTCAGTACTATTTCTTAATCTGATCTTGGATACGGAAATAATCAAAATCCGCATATCCTCCAATCTGCTGCGTCGCGTAGTTGAATAAGCCAAAACGGTACCCCATAAAATGCGGAAGCGTGTACGACATCTTCAATTGCTCGCCAATCGGATTCCAGGTTTTGCCATCCAGGCTGTAGAAGAAATTGGCTACATCCGCTTTATCCCGAAAATTGCAGGCTGCTTTAAAATAAACCTTCTTGCCTTTCAGTGGTACCATAGGCGCTTCCACGGGTTTGCCCGATCCGGCGTTGATCATCACAATTTTCTTTTGGCCATTGATGACTTTTACACCTACCAAGCCATAGTTTTTTTGCAAAAGGCACAAACCTGCAAAATCACCCTCTTTCAGTTTGGAAACATCCAGTGCCGTAGTGCCCGTGCATTCCGGGCCGATGGTGCGTTGCGTCAAGGTGTTTCTGGCCAGGAAAAATGAAGTGTCCAGGCGGCCAGTTTTGAGGCGAAGGTAACCTTTGCGCTCGCTGAGCGACCAAAGCTTGTTGTCGGGGTTGTGGTTCCATTGCCAGACCAGGGGTAGGGCAGGTTCACCTTTGTTGCGGCTGAATTCATCTGAATTGACCAGACTCGGTATCAGCCCCGTGCTGGCCGGAAGGTTCAAGGTTTCGGGCACTTTGCCATCTACGCCCAGGATTGGCCAGCCGTCTTCCCATTTGACCGGAACCAGATAAGGAATCCTCCCCACCGCGCCAAAATCGCGGAACAAGTAGGCGTACCACTGCCCATCCGGCGTGTCGATCAGCCCACCTTGAGCTACACCCAAATCCTGCAAGGCCAGTTTGCCTTCCCAAGGACCAGTGATTTTATCCGCTCTATGAATCAATACGGTTCGCATGCCACCGCGTGGCCAGACAATGTTGAAGAGGTAGTATTTACCATTGACTTTGAAGAGTTGAGAACCTTCTGCTTGTAGCATGATGTTGTTGCCGGCAGGAAGGCTGGCGTTTTCAATCACCACTTGTTCCTGGGTGCCGGGTTTTACGCCCGACAAGTCGGCATTGAGTTCGATCATTTTCAACTTACCCGTTCCGTAAATCATGTAGACCCGGCCATCGTCGTCAAAAAAGAGGGTGTGATCGTGGTAAGAGGGTTTAAAAGACTGCACTTTCCAGGGGCCCTTTTCGATGTCTTTGGTGCTGTAAATGTGGGTTCTGCCGCTGGTCTGTGCAAAGGTGGTTACATAATAAGTTCCCTGGTGGTAGCGAATGCTGCTGGCCCAGGAGCCCCGTCCATAAGTGCTTTTGCCGTTGTTCAGCGTCATGGCATCTACGGTAGTAAGGGTATCATAAGCGTAACCGACCATTTGCCAGTTGATTAGGTCTTTGGATTTCATGATCGGCAGGCCTGGACTCATGTGCATGGTGGTGCTGCTCATGTAGTAGGTGTCGCCTACCCGCATCATGGATAGGTCGGGTACATCGGCAAAGATGACGGGGTTTTGGGCTGGTTTGACCTGCGCTAGCAAACACTGAGCGGCTAGTAGAAAGAGGATGAAAATATAGGACTTCATGATATAGTAGATTTTTTGGCTTCGCCAAAAGAGAGTTTCACCACGACGACACGACGAACACGACGTTTTGCGCTGCTGAGCATCTTAAGCAAAGCGACAACAATGGGAGAATATTCGTCATCCCGAATTTTTGGGAGAACGAACCGCGAAAGCGGTTGAATTTTGAATAGCCCCGGTCGTCCGGGGTCAGTCCGTAGCAAAAGGTTTCGCAACCGCGGATGCGGTTGAATTTTTTGCTCAATTGGGTTCAACCACTGCCGTGGTTGCAAGCAATTTGGCCCTACTATTTACCCCGGACGACCGGGGCTATTCAAAATTCAATCGCTCCGCGATTAGATTTTAGCCCAATTTTGACTTTTCAAAAATTCGGGATTATTCATGTTCTCCTAATTAATGCCGCTCTACGCCGAAGGCGTAAAAGCGCGTAGCGCAAAACGTCGTGTTCGTCGTGACGTCGTGGTGAAATCAAAATGCAGCGAAGCTGCGTAACAAGTTAAATCTAGAACTTACCTCTTCGTTTAGAAGTAAAAGGAAACGTATTTCCCCAAATAGACAGCTGCCTTTTGCGGTCATAACCGTTGTAGCAGCACGGTTTTTGCTTGTTTATAGTTTACGTGGGGCCAAATGTTGTTTATAGTTTATGCGGGTACAATTCCCCTTTAGTTTTTGCGCAGCAAACGGAGGTAATAAACCGCCCCCGCAGTATTTTGCGCCAATGCCTGAAACTTCACCCGGATCCGGGTTTTCCCTTGCAACATTGAAGCTGGAATCGAATAGTCAATTTCCTGGAATTGGGATTGATGCCATCTTCCTGTATTGTTTTCGCTGATCAATTGCTCTTCATCGATGTAGATGTCAAACTTCCGGTTGCCCCATTCGGCACCCCAGTAACGTACCCGCAGGCTCAGATTGGTCTCACCATTGGTGGCCATTTGATAGCTGAAATACCCGCCGTTGCTGGCGTCGCGCCAAAATTCATCCATAAAGGAACCCTTGCGCGATTGTTCACTTTGCAGGGCGTGATCTACCTCCGGTTGTTGCTCGCCGGGGGCTACAAAATCAAGGGTGCGTTTTTGCAAGGCCAGTTTTTCTTTTTCGAGCCCGGCAATCGAATCGAGGTAGGATTGGTACTTTGTACCTGTCAAGGCCATCCAGTACATCATGTAACGGGCATCATGAATGCGGTAAAATGGCTCCAGCACCAAATTGCTGGAGTTGACCATTTTTAAATTTGTTGCGGTAAAACTGAGTGGCTTGCCTTTAATGGGCACCAGCTTTTTGCCAATCGCATCCACTGCATCTTCAATGATAATGGGCGCTCTGTCGATGGGCAGTCTTTCTCCGCTGGCAATATGTCCCCAACGGCTATCGTCGGCAATCAAGCCTTTTAATCCTTCGGTTCCAGTTTTTGCGCCCAGTAGAATGGGGCCATGCATCAACGCGATGTACTCGGGTACGTTTGCCAGATGTTCGACGGTGTTTTGCATCGGCATCATGATTTGCACCACATCCCCTTTTTTCCAAAGCCGATTAACGCCAACATAGCCGGAAGCGGAAGGGCTAAAAGCCATGGTTTTGTTGTTGACCTTGATTTGTAGCGCCCCAGCCTGCACCCAGGAAGGATAGCGGATCATCAGGGTAAATCGGGCCTTGCCTTCGGTGATGCTCAATTTCGTTTGTTCTTCCTCCGGGAATTTGGTCTCCTGTTTGAGCACGATTCCCTTTGCCCGCCAATTCAATGCTGAAGCAATGAATAAATTCAAAAACAGGGAATCCTTTTGATGCGTGTAAATCAGCTGATTGTATTTCCCGTGGTTTTCCATGCCACTACCAACACAACACCACATGCCTTGATTGGGGGCTGAATACACCCGGTAATGGCGTGGCCGGGCGGGTGTGAAGTACACATAACCACCGTGCTCGGGATGCTGGGTAGAGAGGATGTGGTTGTACAAAGTCCTTTCGTAATAATCCATGTAGCGGGCGGATGGATTGGCACGGAACAAATCTTCGGTTAGTTTGAGCATGTTGTAGGAGTTGCAAGACTCCGGGCCTTCCACATCGTGCACAAAGTCCCGACCAGCTGCTACGCTGGGAAAAAACTCCCGACGACTGTTTCCACCCAGGGCCAGACTGCGTTTGCTGGTAACGGTTTCCCAGAAAAAGCGGCCAGCCTTGGCGTATTTTTCTTCCTTGCTCAGTTCGGCGATGCGTTGGAAACCTACCGCTTTGGGTACCTGGGTATTGGCGTGTTTGTTGTCCAGGTTGTCCTGGCCCATCGATAGTGGATCGAGCAGGGCCTGGTGGGAAAAGCGTTTCGCCGCCTTCAGGTATTTTTCGTCCCGGGTCATTTGGTAGGCATCCGCAAAAATCTCGTTCATGCCCCCATGCTCAATGTCCAACATGGATTGCATTTGGGCCTCACTCAAATTGGCAGTAATGGCGATGCCCCAATCGCAAAAGTTAAAAAACAGGGTTCTGGCCGTTTCATCACCCGTGTACAACCAGGCGTCGCGCAAACCCGAATACATTTTATGCACATTGTACCAGGGCACCCAGGCCGCACGTAAGGCTTTAAAATCACCATTTTTAAAGGTCGACCAGATTTCCGCACTTTTGGGCACTCCTCCGAGGTACCCAAGTCCCCAACTTGGGTGATTAAGGGCATGGGCCTCCTGGCAGGCTTTGAGCTCGCTGAGCAGGTACGCCATGCGTTTTTTACATTCGGCATTCCCGGTCGCAGCATTTATGGCCATGGCAGAGAGGTAATGTCCACCAACGTGTCCATCCAGCCCATCCCAATTGGAATAACTTGCCGCTTTTTCGGGGAGCCCGGCCTCCTTGCGGTAGGGATTCAGCATTCGGTCCACATCGTATTGCAGCAGGGTTTGAATGTTGAGGTCCCGAGCGTGTTTGAATGGTCCATCGAGCAAACTTACCTCAGCAAGCGAAAATGAATTTGAATAAAGCCGCTCCTGGGCATTGGCGCTGCAAATACCCAGGAGGCTATACATACTGACGATGAGCAAGTATCTTCTCATGCTGCGATTATTTGAACATGGGGTCATTGCCGCCATATTTCAAGTACTTGAAGGACGCGGAGTTGGTGCTTGTTTGTCCCGAAGAAGTGGCGTACATCCCGTACAAACACCCAATGAAACTGCCTGCCGCTTTGGTGCTGAGGAATTTGGCGTCTACTTTCTCTTTCAGCGGCTTCCAGGTTTTGAAATCCTCCGAACAGTAAAAACTGTAGGTGTCGCCCGCTGAACTGATGCGCAAGCCTACTGATTTTGCTGAGGCTTTCACCGGAATTTCAGCCAGCAATTCCATGGATTTTTCCTTGGTCAAACTTTGATACAACTGAACGACCGCTTTGCCCTGCGACTGGGATTTGCACAAATAGTAAAAATGTCTTTCATCCTGAAGAATCACCAAGCCAGCTTTTTCATGTTCCGCAATGGGGCTGAAGCTCAAAGCCGTTTCAGCCGTGCTGTACAGGTGTTGCTGGCGTTTGCCGATGAAAGAAGGGTTGCTAAAATCCATCACGGTTTCAGGCTTCAGTTTCAGCGTGAGTCCCTGCTTTTTGGACAAGGAAAAAGAACTGCTGTCGATTTTGCGCATGAAAAGCAGTGCAGGATCCAGGGTTTTTTCAAAAGTCAGCGTGTATTGAAAATTACCCGCTTGTGGCAAGGCCCCTTTTTGTTTCACCTCTTTGAACTTTGCCGTGTAGGAATACTGGATTTCCTTATGGTCGGGATTGATGATGGGCCAGTCGTTTTTCCATTCCACGGGGGCGATGAAGGTTTCCCGGCCTGTGTTGTAAAAGTCGCCTTCATAAGGTCTGACTGCTAAAAATACGGCGTAAGTTTTGCCATCGGGCCCCTCTACAAACTGAGCGTGCCCAGCGGAAGTAATTGGGTCTTTGCGGTCGGCAGGTAAATCGCGTTGGGTCAAAATCGGATTCTGCTCGTAAGGCACGAATGGCCCCCAAATCGACTTGCTGCGCAAAACCACTTCGGAGTGATTGACCGAAGTACCTCCTTCGGCAGCATACAAGTAGTACCAGCCATTCTTTTTCAGGAAGTGGGGCGCTTCAATCCAGACCGGCTTTTTAGTAATATCGACCCCACCATTGATCAATTGAACTTCTTCCCCTTTTACCTTCAGCGCCACCGGGTCAAATTCCTGCATTCTGACGGTGCGGTGGCCTGAGTACAAGGGTTTGCGGTCGGGCGCATCGCTGTTGTACACGATGTAGGCCTTGTCGTCATCGTCGAAATAAATGGATGGGTCGATGCCGCGTACCTGTGGAATTTTCACGGGGTCGCTCCAGGGACCTGCGGGGTCTTTGGCCGTTACCACAAAATTGCCATCGTGGTCAATGTCGGTGCAGACCACGTAAAAAGTACCCTTGTGGTAACTGATGGAAGGGGCAAACAAGCCACGGGTCAGACGTTCCCCCATAAAATCCATCTGGGAATTGCGGTGGATGACATTTCCGATTTGTTTCCAGTTTTTCAGGTCCCTGCTGTGAAACACGGGAATACCCGGGAAGTATGAAAAAGTGGAATGGACGAGGTAATAATCCTTGCCCACCTGCGTGATGCTGGGATCGGGATAAAACCCGTTCAGGATGGGGTTGGGGATGGTGATTTGAGCCAGGCCAAACTGGCTGGAGAAAAGTACGATGACGATTATTTGATATAGTTTATGCATGACTGCGTTTTTAAAAGTTTGAAGAAATGATGAACGTAATACCTGCCACTACGTGGGTGCTCTTCGATCCCTAAATGCTCGCGGCGCGAGCGGGCTCGACGATCACAGGTTCCAGATCCTACCTATTGTCTGGCTTTTACCCAGCTTGCACATTACGTAGGCTCCAGGTATCTGCGATCGTCGAGCCTGCTCACGCAGTGAGCGATAAAGGATCGAAGAGCGCCCACGTAGTAGCAGGTAAAATGTCAAATGAAACCCTGTAGTTATTGCCCAATAAAAGCATACACCACCCCCTTCTGGGTAGGCACATCATACAACATGGTCGCTTTCAGCTCCAGTGGCTTAATCGTCGATTTCTCAGAAATAATCGGCGCAGGCGTTTCTTCAGTTTGATAAAAAGGGTTCGGATTTTTGCCCGTAGCCACTTTCATGCTAGCCCCATTGCTCAGTTTCAATGCATTGGGCACCCGCAAACGCAGGTTGCCACCCAGGTTGGATTTTACCACCAGTTTGACCACCTTGCCATCCTTCCACTGCAAGTCTACCACCTCAAAACCACCCCAGGCCCGTAGCCCGGTAATGCTGCCATTGGGCCATACATCCGGTAGTGCGGGCAATACGTGAACAGCCGCATCAGAACTTTGCAGCAACATTTCGGTGATGCCCGAGGTACAGCCAAAATTGCCATCAATCTGGAAAGGTGGGTGCGCATCAAAAAGGTTGTTGTAGGTGCCGCCGCCGTCGGGATTTACCCCCAGTGGGGTCAACTGGTTTTGGATCAATTTGTAGGCGTGGTTCCCATCCTGCAATTTGGCCCACCAGTTCACCTTCCAGCCCATGCTCCAACCTGTGGATACATCGCCCCGTTGCAACAGGGTGTTGCGGGAAGCCGCAAAGAGTTCAGGCGTGCGGTAAGGAGAAATCTGGTTGGAAGGGAACAAACCGTACAGATGGGATACGTGGCGGTGGTGGTCGTTGGGGTCGTCAATATCTTCGAGCCATTCCTGCAACTGGTTGTGTTGACCAATGTGCATGGGGGCCAGGCGGCTGCGCATTTGTTTCAGGGTGTCGACAAAAGCCGCGTCCTTGCCCAACAGCTGGGCCGTGCGAATGGTCGAGCTAAAAACGTCGTAAACAATCTGGTTGTCCATCGTCGTCCCGGCATCCAGCGAAGAGCCATCATGCGCTTTGGGCGCATTTTCGGGGGAGTTGCCCGGGCTGACCACCAACCATTTGTACTGGGGGTGTTCAATCAAAAAATCAACATAAAACAGGGCGGCTCCTTTAAGTGCTGGATACACGCTGGCCAAATACGTTTTATCACCACCGTAGAGGTAATGCTCCCACAAGTGTTGGGTAAGCCAGGCACCTCCTGCGGTCCACATGCCCCAAAATGCGCCGTCGATCGCGCCATTCATGCGCCAGATGTCGGTATTGTGGTGGGCCATCCAGCCACGGGTGCCGTACATGGTTCGGGCGGTTTCCTGGCCGGTGATCGAGAGTTCTTTGACCATCTCCAGGAGTGGTCGGTGCAGCTCGGCGAGATTGGTGCGCTCGGCGGGCCAGTAGTTCATCTCCGTGTTGATGTTGATGGTGTACTTGCTGTCCCAGGGGGGATTGAGGCGATTGTTCCAGATGCCTTGCAGGTTAGCGGGCTGGCCGCCGGGTTGGGAGGAAGAAATCAATAAATACCGGCCAAACTGGTAATACAAACTGGCCATGTGCGGGTCGTTGGTACTGCTGAAGTTTTTCAGGCGCTCGTCGGTAGGGAAACTGGCGGCGGGAGTGGTGCCCAGGTCCAGTTTGACCCGATTAAAATACTTTTGATAGGCTGCAATGTGCCCGGCCAGAATGGTGGCATAAGTTTTGGGATAGGCTTTGTTCAAATAATCCGCAGCCCGCTTTTCCTCGTCGCCGCTGATGTCTTTGTAATTGTTGAAGTTGGTGGCGATCGAAATGAATAGGGTGGCGGAATTGGCGCCATTTACAGTGAGCGAAGTATCGTTGGAGCTCAGAGTGCCACCATCCAGTTTGATGCGGGTGATGCCTTTAAATTCGACCAAGCCTTTTACCCCTTCGTGGTCGCTGGTGGTACCGCTGATGGTCAAGTCTTTGGTAGAGGTGGTGGCAAAGACTTTTTTGCGTTGGGGAGAGGAGTAATTGGCAGAAAAAGAAAGGCTCCCTGGTTTGCTGGCCGTGAGCCGCATCACGATCACCCGATCGGGAAAAGAAGCGAGGGCTTCCCGCGTATAGGTGACTCCGTCCACCACATAAGTCGTTTTGGCTACCGCTTTTTCAATGTCCAGCTCGCGGTAATAATTGCTGTAATTTTCGTGACCCGGGAAGGAGAGGTGGAGGCTGCCAACCGGCTGGAACATTTGGCCATGCGATTTTTTGGTGATGATGACCCGATTGGCCAGTCTTTCGGCCACTTTGTGATTGCCTTCAAAAATCAGTTTCCTGATTTCGGCCAGGGAGTCCAAAGATGCGGGATTGTCATTGCGATTGGGACTACCACTCCAAACCGTATGTTCGTTGAGTTGAATGGTTTCTCTGTCCACATTGCCGTAAATCATGGCCCCCTGGCGGCCGTTGCCGATGGGGAGGGCATTTTCCCATTTGTTGCCCGAAGCTTGTTTGTACCACAGTTTTAAGCCTGGTTTTTCCTGAGAAAAACCTAGGGTACTTACCAGGAGTAAACCCAAAAGGAGTGTTTGTTGCATCGTAGTAGGTTTGGCAGAGTTTAGGATTTTACTTGTTCAAGGGCTACAATTAGGGATTTTGCTTAAAATTGAAAATGAGCTGCTTGCATTTATTCAATCGATTGAATTTTCGAGTAAAAAAACTAAAAACTCGAATGAGGAACTTCAACCATGGCTTTGATCACCCCGTTTGCTGGGTTGAGCCAATTTTCAAACTCAGCACTCACTTCATCAAACATGACCCGATGGGTGATGTACGTGGCCGGGTTGATTTTTTTCTGCTTCAAATTTTTAATCACCTGTTCAAAATCCTGTCTGGTGGCGTTGCGGCTGCTCATCAAAGTTCCTTCGCGCTTGTGGAATTCGGGATGGCTAAAGGAGATGTCGCCTTTTTGCAGACCAATTAATACATAGCGAGCTCCGTGCGCCATGTATTGGAATGCATTGTTGATGGCTTTTTGACTGCCTGTTGCATCAATAAGCACCGTTGGCATATCGCCATTGGTGATGTCCATCAGTTGTTCGACGACATTCGGGGCCAGTGCATTCACTACGTAAGGCACCTTGAGTTTATCCTTACAAAATTGCAGGCGGTGCTCATTGATGTCCATTGCAATGACTTGGCCTCCGGCGATTCGGGCAAATTCCATCGTCCCCAAACCGATTGGCCCTGCCCCAATCACCAGCACAAACTCTCCCTTGGAAATGTTCGCCCTTTGCACCCCATGTGCACCGATGGCTAGTGGCTCCACTAGGGCCAGTTCATCAAAAGTCAGGCCTTCACCGTGCACGAGGGTTGAAGATGGCACCGAAAGGTACTCTACCATCCCTCCGTCGATGTGTACACCACAAACTTGCAGTTGGGTACAGCAGTTGGTTTTGCCTATTCGGCAGGCCACACAGGTACCACAACTAAAGTAGGGGATAAAAGTGACCGACTCACCATGCATAAACCCTGGCGCATCGTCGAACTCGGCCAGGATGCCCGAAAGCTCATGGCCCAGGATTCGGGGGTAGCTAAAATAGGGCTGGGTACCTTCAAAAGCGTGTAGGTCGGTACCACAAATGCCGATGCGTTTGATTTTAATGATGGCTCTGCCTGGCTCCAATTGGGGCTTTTCTTTGGTGGCGTAAACCAACTCCCCTGGTTTGGTGCAAGACAGTACCTTCATTTCTTTGTTGATTACCATAAAGTGAGTTAAACTTATTTTAGCCCCCTAGAGTGTACCAAGTTGGATCAAATTTAGCTAAAGTTATTAATGTGATTTGTACAATTAATCATAAAAATTTGCAACCCAGTATTCAGCGCAACCTTTTTGAACTCGCCCGGATGAGCAGATCACTCGCGATGATTTCCACTTTATCCTCAGGTGCAGTACTTTTTCCATTCAAAATAAATTCAAAATAAATCTGCGCAGCACGTTTCCCCAACTCTTTACTCCTTTGGTCAACGGAGGAGAGGGCCGGTTTAATAATGGGTGTGAACACCTCATTGGCAAAACCAAATATGCCCAATTGTGAGGGGACCTGGATGCCCATGGATTCCGCAACTTGTAAAACGCCTAAGGATAAATAATCCGAAATGCTCAAAAAGGCATCTGGTGGCTCTTTTAGCACCAGGAGTTCTCTGGCCACTTCAATCGCTTCTTCTCTGGACAGGGCATTCTCTACGATGAAATTATAAGGAATACTTAATTCATGTTCCTTGATGGCCTGGATAAAACCTTCCTTTCGAAGTCCAAAGGTAGCAAGGTGACTTGGCCCGCCGATAAAGGCAATTTTTCGATAGCCCTGTTCAATCAGGCTTTTGGATGCCTGATAGGTAATCTCCTTATTGTCATTCAGAATTTTGAAACTATCCACTTGCTCCATACAGCGGTCGAACTGAATGAGCTCAATGTTGTGGTTTTGAATGTTTTCAAGATGGGCTATGGATTTGGTTTCGGCAGAGACGGAAATCAAAATACAATCGACATTTTGATGAACGAGGGTGTCAATGGCTTTGCACTCGTGCTGAAAGGATTCGTGCGACTGGCAAATGATCAAACTATGGTTGTTTTGAAAGCAGACTTCTTCGATTCCGGAGATGGCTTCCGAAAAAAAATACTGATTGATGTGTGGAACAATCACCCCAATGGTTTTGGAGGAGCCTTGGCGTAGATTGGCCGCATGGGAATTGTGCTTGTAGTTGAGTTCACGCGCTTTTTGCTTTACACTTTCACATACTTTGGGATTGATCGATGGATGGTCATTCAATGCCCTTGATACGTAAGAAGCAGAAATTCCTAACTCTTTGGCTAAATCATAAATGGTTATCCGCTTTCGACTCATGTCCGGCAATCGTTCGTTTAGGCAAAACTAAAGTTTTTTAGCTCTTTTCCAATCAGCATGATTTATTTGCTGCGTTCAAAAGTACCCCTCCAGTGAAATTTACTTCTTCCACAATTCATCGATCTCAGCCGATGGGAAATTCCGGCGCGTACGCCAGGATTGCGACTGATAACCTGTTCCCTTGGACATTACCAATGCCCATAACCCATTGCCATAAGTCAGGTTGGTAATGTGGTACCCTTTGTCCCACAGTTCCTGGATTTCATCTTTGGGGAAATAATTGCGGGTGCGCCAGAGTTGGAGCTGATAACCTGCATTTTTGGACATGACCAATGCCCACTGCCCATTTCCATAGCTCAGGCTGGTGATGTGGTAGCCCTGATCCCAATATTCCTTGATTTCGTCTTTGGGAAAAGTAGCGCGGGTTTGCCAGATTTGGTCAGTATAGCCAGTGCCTTTGGACATGACCAAGGCCCACAGTCCATTGCCATAACTGATGCTGTTGATGTAATAGCCGCTGTCCCATAAGGTATTGATTTCCGTCTCTGGAAAAGCTGGGCGGGTGCGCCATACTTGTTCGCTTAAGCCAGTGCCCTGCGACATCACCAGTGCCCATAAGCCGCCACCATAGCTCAAATTGCTGATCTGGTAGCCCTTGTTCCAGAATTCCTGGATTTCCGCATTGGGAAAATTGGGGCGAGTGCGCCAGATCTGGGCATTGGTTACTTTGTTTTTGGACATGGTCAAAGACCAAATGCTATCGCCATAAGTCAATCCCGAGATACGGTAAAGCTGTTTGGGCGTTTCTTTATTGGTCGTGGTGGTGGTCGACTTCGGATAAATGGTGGAGATGGTCTTTTTGTCGCCCGCCGAAAGGAGGTAATTCCAACCTACTTCGTAACCGTCCAGCGTAAATTCCTTGCTGACCGGGTAATGCATGATCGACTTGGGGTCGTATTCGCCATTGGTTTGGGTCACGGAGTATTTGTTCAATACGTTTTTGTCGACCTCTTCCTTGCTCCAGTTCTGGGTTTGCATGTAGTGGGCGTACACCTTGGGGATGTTCCACTTGATGCCCGAAAGGGGGCTGAGGTGTTCGTGCAACAAACCCAGGGCGTGGCCGAACTCGTGCAGGATGGTGCGCCGGAATTCCTGATCCGTGGTTTTTTCGTTGAACCAACCGTAATTCATCGAAGGGCCATTGAGCCCATTGACCGACCTGCCCGTATTGGCATCCACCGAAAACTGGTTGGACTGCTTGCCGATCAAAGACCAGGAACCTTTGCCCGGATAAAAAGAAATGCGGATGTCAGCACCAGGTCGATTGACAAATTCAAACCGCAGATTGGCGTAAGTGCTCCATTCTACGGCGTACTGCTTGACCTTGTTTTGCAAAAAAGCCGATCCATTGATGAAACTTACGGTGATGATTTTGTGGTCATCGTCCCAGCGCAGATCGTTGAAGTACACACCCTGGTATAAGGAGGAGTTCAGGGTGGGAAAAACGATGTCTTGGCAGGATTGCACCTGGGCAAAAGTCCACTGGGTCAGAGCGCAAAACAATATAGTGAATATGTGTCTCATATTTAGCTTAGTCTACTTTTACAAATGTATTTACCACAGAGTTTCGCAGAGTACACGCAGAGTTTCCCTGAGTTTAGGCCACCTTCGGTGGCGAAGATTACACAGAGGCGCATTAAATGAACACCAATGTAAAACAATCAAATTATAAAAGTGGCAGACCTCAAGCCACCGAAGGTGGCAAAACTCAAAAAAATCTGCGAAACTCTGTGTGTACTCTGTGTGTACTCTGCGAAACTCTGTGGTAAAAAAAATTAATTCAAAATCCACCTCTAAAATATCATTTTTACCCCTGCTTCACCAATTCCATGATCCGAATCTGCTCCACAATATCCTCCAGCGCAATGGCTGGCGTAGCCCCATTGTGAATCACATCGTGGATGTTCTGGAAAAGGGGGGCCCAGTTTCCTGGCAGGGGCTCCACCCGGCCGCGCACATGTAAGCCTCCAATATCTGTATTAATTGTAGCCCAATTGGCTTCCGGTTCTATTCCAAAACCTGGCATCCCCGGCATAATCCCCGCCTTGAGGTGATCCTCTTGCACATCGATGCCATATTTGACAAAAGAACCTTTGGTGCCCTGAATGATGTAGCGAGGCGTATCTTCCCGCACCAAAATGCTACTTTTCAGGTTGACTTTGATTTTGCCATAATCCAGTTTCACATCAAAAGCATCGTCGACTTCGGAGTGTTCACGCTGAGTCCAGGTTTCGCCCCATACCGATTTGGGCTTGCCAAATAGCAGCAGAGTTTGATCCAGAATATGTGAACCCAGGTCATATAAAATCCCATTGCCAGGTGCAATGACTTCTTTCCATTTTTTGGGATTGAGCACGGGTTTGTAGCGGTTAAAATGGGCCTCGTAGCTCAATACATCCCCGATCAATCCTTCGGAAATGACTTTTTGAACCGTCAAAAAATCGCTATCCCAACGGCGGTTTTGGAACACAAACAGGTGTTTGCCCAGTGATTTCGCCAACGCGACCAGCGTTTCAGCCTCGGCGGAAGTGGCTGTGAAGGGCTTCTCCACCAATACATGTTTACCTGCCTTCAAACAACGCTGGGTGTACTCAAAATGGGTTTCGTTGGGGGACGCCACACTCACCAGATCTATCTCGGGGTCAGCCAATACTTCATCCAGACTGGTCGCTTTTTGTACCCCTAGATATATATCCTGTGGGTTTTGGTTGTTGCTGACGATGGTTTTGAGCCGAAAATTGGGATTGGCCAAAAAGAAAGGCGCTTGCAAATAACGCCCGGAAAGGCCAAATCCTAGGATTGCTACGGTGGTCATGGTTGTTTAACTTTTATGCAAGGTAATCAAGGTAGCGCAAAAGCCACATATTGATCACCGGATTTACTTTTGAGTTTTCCGCCGCCGCAGGCAATCACCACGTACTGCTTGCCCTGCACAGCGTAGACACTTGGTGAAGCATAACCCGCTGCGGGCAGGGCCGCCTGCCAGAGGATTTTACCCGTATTGCGGTCCATGGCGCGGAATTGCTGGTCTTTACTCGCGGCAATAAACAGCAGCCCGCCAGCCGTAACCGCTGGGCCACCATAATTGTCGGTGCCCGTGGGTGGAATACCTTTGGCCGTCAGCTCAGGATATTCACCCAGGGGAACTTGCCAACGGCGTTTTCCGCTGCTCAAATCAATGGCAGTCAAAGTACCCCAGGGCGGCTCGCTGACCGGATAGCCATTGCGGTCGTACCAACGGTTGTAGCCCGTGTGCTTGTAAGGAACAGTGGACAATTTTTCTCCTTTGGGTACTTTTAAACTGGTGTTTTTGCCAAATAAATAATCCACTACGGCTTTCAATTCGGCTTCTTTCAATTGGGTCAAAGCGGGCATCATGCCGCGTCCTTTGGCGATGATTTGCCGAATTTCGGCCTCATCGTATTTGCTGCCAATGTTTTGCAAACTCGGATAGGTACCATCGTGGTTGCCCTCGCGGTTTTCGCCGTGGCAGGAACCGCAATAGTTGAGGTAAATTTGTTTGCCCGTTTTGAGGGCCTTGCTGTCGTCGGCAGGTGGCGCGTCTACCAGTGAACTGTACACCGGATTTTCCTTGGCTGGGATGTACATGATGCTGTGTTCATCCACCGCTGCGCCGCCCCACTGTGCACCGCCATCGGTACCCGGGAAAAAGAGGGTGCGCTGGCGACCCATGGGAATGAAGGCTTGCCCGGTATTGGCCTTGGCAAGTTCGGCAGTGATTTCGGCGCGGTCAGCGGAAAAACTATTGATGTCTTTGGTGGTAAAGGATTGTCTTGTAAAGGGTTCTGGCCCAATAGGAAAAGGTTGAGTCGCCGCGGCCTGTTCACCAGGGATCGTGGAGGCTGGCACGGGGCGTTCTTCAATCGGAAACAAGGGCTTACCCGTCACCCGGTCAAACACAAACATAAAGCCCTGTTTGCTCAAAACGGAGACTGCGTCGATTTTTTTTCCATCCTGGGTAACCGTAAACAAATTCGGTGGCGCCGGGATGTCCCGATCCCAGATGTCGTGGTGTACGGTTTGGAAATGCCAGAGGCGTTTGCCGGTTTTGGCGTTCAAGGCGATGAGGCAATTGGCAAAGAGGTTGTCACCCTTGCGGTTGCCGCCATAAAAATCAAAGGCCGCCGAGCCAGTGGGAGCGTAGACAATGCCCCGCTCGGTATCCACGGCCATGCCCATCCAGTTGTTGGCGCCGCCAATGTTTTTGTGGTTTTCTTTTTGCCAGGTGTCGTAACCATATTCACCGGGCTGAGGGATGGTGCGAAAGGTCCAGATTTTGCGGCCAGTGCGCACGTCATATGCCCGAATGTCCCCCTTCAAAGCGGTTGCACTTTCGGATACCCGCGTCCCCACGATGAGTATGTTTTGATAAATCGAAGCTGGCGTGTTGGAAATCACGTAGTCATCGGCACCAGGGCGGGTGATGCCGTCGATCAGCTCGATTTTGCCATTTTTACCAAAAGAAGGAATGACTTGGCCCGTTTTGGCATCCAGGGCGTAGAGGTAGGCCCCATAGCCGAAGAAGATCCGTTCTTCCACGCCATCTGTCCAGTAACTTACACCCCGGCTGGTCATGCTAAAGGTCTTGTCTTGGAGCTTGCTTTTCCAGATTTCGCGACCCGTAGCCGCATCCAGGGCAAAGGCTTGGGAACCCGCCGAAACGCCGTACAAAATGCCTTTGATGATGATGGGGTTGCACTGGAGTTGGGTGCTGTTTTTGAGGGTATCAGCTCCGCCGGAGCGGTAAGTCCAGGCTACTTTCAGCTGGCTTACATTTTCGGGCGTAATTTGCCGGAGGGCGGAAAAATGGTTCTTGTCGGGGCCACCGTTGTACTCTGGCCAATTCTCTTCGGAAGCCTGCAATGAGTCATTGTTGTAGCGCCATAAAACCATACCCAACAACAGTAAAAGCAAAGTCCAATGCAAATTATTCCGTTTAAACGGGGAGGGCGCCCCAAAATCCTGTATTTTCATCGCTTTATTTTTTTCATCGTATAAAAAACCAATGCTATGACTGCACTGGAAACAGTACAAGCGTATTATCAAGCTTTTAACAATCAGGACTGGGCGGGTATGTTGGCCCTGCTACACCCTGAGGTTCGGCACGAAGTGAACCAGGGTGAGGCACAAATTGGTATTGAGGCCTTTGACGCGTTTTTGCGCCACATGGATCAATGTTATGACGAAAAATTGAGTGCCTTCACCTACTTTACGGAGCCGGATGGGAAAAAAATTGCGGTGGAATTCACGGTAAGTGGGATATACAAAAAATCGGATAAAGGTTTGCCCACCGCACATGGGCAAACTTATGTATTGCCAGTAGGGGCTTTTTTGGAAGTGGAGGCCGGGAAAATTACCCGGGTGACCAATTATTACAATTTGCCACTGTGGGTGAACTTGGTATCGTAAGAGGAGTTGCGAAGTGTACCAAGTGGTTACAGTGCAGCATGCTTGGAGCATAAAAAATTGTGCTACAGGGTGATCCACTGGTGCTGTCGCTTACCTTCCAATCCTCAAATTTAGATTTATGGGGAAGCGACAGCCCTGTGGCATTCAAACTTAACTTCAGCAGGGTTACTTCAAATCAATCACCCTCGCCACTTTCTCCTCCTCCAACACCTTATTAAAACGCTCCAAAGTATTTTTCACTGCCACATCATAGCGTTGTGAAATTCCCTCGTATACCTTTTTAATGTCGGCATAAGCTTCGAGCACCCCACCCGTCGGACGGTGATGATCTCCAATGAGTACGCTGTAAATCCGCGCCATGTGGTTGATGAAGCGACGGGGATAATTGAAGTTATCCTGGCTGGCTTCGGCCTGGTTTTGTACAATTTCATCCTCCACGGCGGTCAGGCCTTTGCCCAATTCCGTAGCCAGGTCCTTGATTTTGGCCGCATGCCCAGCTTTTACCGCCAGTCCAGCCGCATCTTCAATTTGCTCGCGCAAACTGCGCAGGTTTTTCACCTTGCGTTGAGAGTCGCTGATCAGGTCGCGCATTTCCAGGGCC
The DNA here is from genome assembly GCF_033763495.1 of Haliscomenobacter sp. Lineage (GTDB taxonomy): Bacteria > Bacteroidota > Bacteroidia > Chitinophagales > Saprospiraceae > Haliscomenobacter. Next base: position 24,056 of record NZ_JANRKL010000208.1, read on the forward strand.
AGTTTTTCCTGTGCCACATAATCCTCCTGTTTTACTTCCTTCCAACGTGGATCGGGCAGCACTTTAAAGGCCTGGGTTTTGCTTTCCTTCCCTACTGTGACGCGGACCTGGTAATCACCCGGCGCTGCGGGTGGCCCCATGATCGGAACGCCCATTTCCATCAGCACTAACCTTTCAGCGTTGATTGGCCCATCGTGCAACAAATCCCAGGACAAAGTATTCCAGCCTTTTTTCAAACTCAACTTGCTACGGCGGTCTTCACCTTTGGAGCTGTACTTGCGCACCACTTTTCCCTGCGCGTTCAGAATTTCCAACTTGCTTTCAGCATCCTTGCCGGGTTCATCGGCGAGATTGACATGAAAAACTGCCCGGTAGCCGCTCACATTGGTGCGGTAGGTATCGCGGGGTTTGTAGAGGTGTAACGCTGCTTTGGCTTGTTCGTTTTGCAGCTGTTCCAAAACCGATACACTTTCCAGGAGCCAGAATCCGCGGCCCTGGGTACTCATGGCAAGGTCACCGTGGTGAACTTCCAGATCGGTGATGGGCGTATAGGGCAGGTTCAATTGCAGGGATTGCCAGTGTGCTCCATCATCGAAGGAAACGTACATGCCGTATTCGGTTCCAGCAAACAACAAACCTTTTTTATCTGAATCCTCAGCTATGGTGCGGGTAAAGTGGCCACTGGGGATGCCATTTTTGCCATCGGTCAACAATTGCCAGCTTTTGCCATAATCATTGGTGCGCAGGATGTAGGGTTTGAAGTCGTTGTTGCGGTAATTTTGTACAGCCACGAATGCCCTTCCTGGCGCATGCACCGACAACTCAATTTTATTGATGGTACATTCAAACGGAATGATGCCCTTGGGCGTGATCTCGGTCCAGATTTTGCCCCCGTCTCGGGTGATGTGGATGCGGCCATCGTCGCTACCTACCCAAAGTTCTCCGGCAGTTTGGGGCGCCTCTTCAATCACGAAGGCCGTACTGTACACTTCCACCCCAGTCGCATCGTGCTGAATGGGGCCACCGGGCATAACCAGGTATTGGTCCATTTTGCGGGTCAGATCGGGACTGATGATTTGCCAGGTCTGGCCGTCGTCGGTGGAGCGGTGTACGTAATTGGAACAATAATAAATGGTGTTCGCCTGGTGTTTGGAAGCCAATACGGGGGCATTCCACTGAAAACGATACTTCAGGTCGCGCATTACAGTACCCTCGGTATAGTGGGGATAAGCGGTCAGTTGGCGAACTTCTCCGGTGGCGCGATTCATTCGGGTGATTTCGCCACTGTATGCCGTGGCCCAGATGATGTTTGGGTCGGTAGGGCTAACCGCCACATCGGCGCATTCGCTGCCACCTGCCTCGTGCCAGTGCTCGGTATCGCTCAGTCCTCCGAGATCGCGGGAAGGCACGCTGATGGTGCTGTTGTCTTGTTGACCAGCGTAAAGCAGGTAGGGGAATTGTTCGTCAACGGTGACGCGGTAAAATTCTGAAGTGGGCTGATTGTGTTGATCAGTCCAGGTTTTGCCGCCGTTCAAACTCACCGTAGCACCCCCATCGTTGCAGTTGATCATGATGTTGGGATTGTCAGGATTGAGCCAGATGCCGTGGCAGTCGCCGTGCGGCACGTTGATTTCTTCAAAGGTTTTGCCCCCATCAATGGACTTCATGAAGTCGACATTGTTGATGTAGACCGCGTTTTCGTTTTTAGGGTCGGCGGTAACGTGGCTGTAGTACCAACCGCGTTGTTGCAGACGGTGGTCGCGGCACACCCGCGTCCAGGAATCTCCGGCGTCTTCACTGCGATAAAGGCCGGAAGTGGCATCGTCGGGAGTGATTACAATGGCCCAAAGGCGGTTGGGATTGACTGGAGAGGCGGTGATGCCAATACGGCCCAGTAGGCCAGTGGGGAGTCCACCTTCCAGTTTTTTCCAGGTAGTGCCACCATCGACCGATTTCCAGATGCCCCCTTTTTTGCCTCCATCATGCAAGGTCCAGGGTTTGCGTTCGGCGCGCCACATCCCAGCATAAAGGATGCGGGGGTTACTGGGATCCATCACCAGGTCGACACAGCCAGTAGAGTCCCCGGCAGTGTGCACCAAATCCCAATTTTTTCCTCCATCGTTGGTGCGGTATACACCCCGTTCGGGGTTGGGGCCAAAGGGATTGCCCAGCGCTGCCACAAAAGCCACATCGGGATTTTGGGGGTGTACTTCGATCTTTCCAACCATCCCGGACTTGGGCAAGCCGATGAATTCCCAGGTTTTACCTTTGTCGCTGCTTTTGTAGACCCCCACCCCGGCGGAGATGTTGCCACGAGGGCAGGCTGAACCCGTGCCCACATAAATGACAGAAGGGTCAGAAGGCGCTACGGCAATTGCACCAATGGATCCACATTTGATTTGGCCATCGGACAAATTTTCCCAGGTATTGCCTGCGTCGTTGCTGCGCCAAACGCCACCACCCGTTGCACCCAGGTAAAAGGTGAAGGGCTCTTGGCGTACCCCGGTAGTCGCTGTTGCCCGGCCACCCCGGCTAGGGCCAACTTGGCGGTATTTCAAATTGGCCAGCAAGTCTGGCTGGATGATCATATTCGGATCTTTGGTGGTTTGGGCAAGGGCCAAAAAAGCATGGCTCATGAACACCATGTACAGAAAAAAATTCCGCATGTTTTTTTGCGGGGAAGATAGCGATTTCCGCATTTGTCGGCTAGAAAGATGGTTTAGTATTTTCTGCAAAAAAAATCGTGATAATATTTTGTCCAAAACTCTTTTTAAAAAATAAAATTCATTGCTTACCTTAGTGTGCGAATTACATTATCGGCTTTTTTTTCCATGAACTCACCAACACTTAAACTCTACCCAATTCTGCCATTTTCAAAGTATTAAACATATGTTGAACAGATTTCTATCCTTGTGCGTAATCCTCGCAGCCTTTGCAGTGGGTACTGCTTTTGTGCTGAAAAAAGAAAAAGCTACGCCTGCAGCTGCTCCAAACACCCTGACTGCAGCCGAAAAAGCAGCTGGCTGGATGTTGCTTTTTGACGGTAAAACGACAAAAGGTTGGCGCAATTACAACAAACAAACCATCGGTGAGCGCTGGAAAGTAGCAGACGGAGTGCTGTACCTGGACGTATCGAACAAAAATGCCGATGGATTTCAGGTCGGTGGTGGTGGCGACATCATTACTGAAGCTGAATATGAAAACTACGAAATGCGTATAGAATGGAAAATTGCCAAATGTGGCAACAGTGGCATCATCTACCACATCCACGAGGACGCCGCCATTCGTTATCCCTGGCAGACCGGCCCAGAATTACAACTTATCGACAATGACTGCCACCCCGATGCCAAATTTGAAAACCGTCGGGCTTGTAGCCTCTACGATATGTATGTGGCTACCCCACAAACGGCCAAGCCAGTCGGAGAATGGAATAAAGTTCGTCTGGTATGCAAAGGTGACTTGGTAGAGCATTGGCTGAATGGCAAAAAAGTGGTATCTGCCACGATGGGATCTGCCGAATGGAATGCCTTGATTCCCAAGAGCAAGTGGAAGGACCACCCCAAGTTTGGTACCTTCCGCAAAGGACATATTGGTCTGCAAGACCATGGTGATGGGATTTCCTTTCGCAACATCAAACTGCGGAAACTATAAACAGGCTTGGTACAAGCCTAAAACAAACAACATTCAACAGACACTTTTAACTCGGTCTTGCTATGATCAACAAATCACGACTTTTTTACGGCAGTTGTTTTGCCCTTATCACGACCGCCTTGTCTTTTAGCATCAGGGCGGGTATTTTACCCCAGCTTGGTGAAGAGCTTGGTTTGTCAGCTGAACAATTGGGATACATCAACTCCATGTGGTTCCTCGGGTTTCCGATTTCCATGGTAATTGGTGGATTGGTTTATCACACAGTTGGAGGCAAGCGCATCATGCAGTTTGCTTTTTTGGCGCATGCCATTGGTATTCTGATGACCATTTATTCAGGCAGCTACATTGGATTGCTGATTTCCACGTTGCTGATTGGAATAGGAAATGGATGTACGGAAGCGGCTTGTAATCCGATGATTGCAGATGCTTTTGAAGGCAACACCATGAGCAAAATGATGAATCGTTTTCACATGTGGTTTCCCGGAGGTATCGTCATCGGTAGCTTGGTTTCAAAATTCATGACGGATGCCGGCTTTGGTTGGGAGGCTCAGATTTGGGTTATTTTACTCCCTGCCTTGGTGTATGCTTACTTGTTCTATGGCCAAGATTGGCCGGTAGCTAAAACCAAGGAAGAGGCCAGTTTGTCCATGAATCTTAAAGCGATGTTTTCGCCATTGTTTATTTTTATGATGGTTTGTATGGCCTTAACTGCCATTACAGAGTTTGGCCCGCAACAGTGGGTAGGTCTGATCTTGGCCAAGAGTGGCGCTCAGCCCATGTTGATTCTGGCCTTGGTTACTGGTTTGATGGCGGTATGCCGGTATTTTGGTGGAGAGGTTGTGCACCGATTTGATCAGACCGGGGTACTACTTGGGTCTGCAATTCTTGCTACTGTTGGCGTATTTCTGTTCAGTACACAAACTGGAGCAATGGCTTACGTGGCTGCAATTTTCTTCGCATTTGGGGTAGCTTATTTCTGGCCTAATATGATTGGTTTTATTGCCGACAAAATACCAAGCAGTGGTGCCCTGGGGATGTCGATTGTTGGCGCAGTCGGCATGTTCTCTACCTCCATTTTTCAGCCCATTATCGGGCGTTGGATTGATTCCGATAAGGCAGCTGCGGCAGCAACCGGACTTACTGGTGATGAACTGGAATTGGTAGCCGGTCAGGCTACTTTGGGGACCATGGTTTCATTCCCGGGTATATTGATTGTGCTGTTTACCATTCTGTTTTTTTGGATGAAAAACAGAAAAAATTAAATAAACACTTGTATTACTCCTAAACGCATAACATCAGTCTTTTTTCAGCTTCTATAGCTTACAACATCGCAAGTCCCACAAAAAAATCGTGGGTTAATTAAGCCTGGGGTGCAGCAACCCATGAATTTATTCGTGGGTTAAGTGCTCCAGGCTTATCTTTGCCCAGAACTATCAAACAACCTACAAAACATGAAACGAAAAATAAGAATGGGCATGGTAGGGGGTGGCCGTGGTGCCTTCATTGGAGGCGTACACCGGATTGCCGCTGCTATCGATGGTCATATCGAACTGGTATGTGGTGCTTTTAGCAGCGACCCTGAACGTTCTCGTTTGTCGGGCGAAGACCTGTACGTACCCGCCAACCGGGTATACGGCAGCTACCAGGAAATGATTGAAAAAGAAAAGTTGTTGCCTGAGGGCGAGCGCATGGATTTTGTGTCTATCGTTACCCCCAACCACGTGCATTTTGGCCCCGCTAAAATGGCACTGGAAAATGGTTTCCACGTGGTTTGCGACAAACCCCTTGCTTTTACAATGGAAGAGGCGCTGGAACTGGAAGCCCTGGTCGAAAAAACAGGCCTGATTTTTGCCCTCACCCACAACTACACTGGTTACCCGATGGTGAAACAAGCCCGGGCAATGGTGCGCAATGGAGAATTGGGCAAAATCCGCAAAGTAGTGGTGGAATACCCCCAAGGCTGGCTTTCCCGCAAGGAAGAAGATGGCGATTACAAACAGGCCATCTGGCGCACCGATCCCAATCAATCCGGCATCGCTGGGGCCATGGGTGACATTGGTACCCACGCTGAAAACCTGGCCGAATACATCACTGGCCTGCAAATCACCGAAATGTGTGCCGACATCAGCACTTTTGTGGAAGGCCGCAAACTAGACGATGATGGCAACGTACTCCTGCACTTTGACAACGGTGCCAAAGGGATTTTGCATGCCAGCCAAATCTCGGCTGGTGAAGAAAATGGCCTGAACATCAGGGTCTACGGTGAAGAAGGTGGTTTGTACTGGCGGCAGGAAGAGCCCAATACCTTACTGGTGACCCGTTTGGACAAACCGAAAGAGATTTACCGCCCGAAAATTACGCCACTCAGCCCGGAAGCAAACGCGCACATTCGGGTACCTGCGGGCCACCCGGAAGGTTACCTGGAGGCTTTTGCCAACATTTACCGCAACTTTGCCCTGGCTGTGCAAGCACGTATGGCGGGCGAAGCACCCGATCCCTTGCTCGATTTCCCATCGGTAAAGGACGGCGTACGCGGCATGCGCTTTATTGAAAAAGTGATTGAATCTGGTAAGTCCACTGCGAAGTGGGTGAAATTTTAGTAGACTAGAGGCGAGTTAATTATCAAGCCATTGATAATTTTCTTGTTTTTTTGAGTTGAGAGTTAAGAATACATGACTTACGAGTTTTGAAGTGGGCTACCGCAGCGGCTTAGACACGCAACGCAGAACAAGTCGCTGCGGTAGCTCACTTCTAAACTCTTAAGTCATGTACTCTTAACTCGTCACTCAAAATCATTAGACAATTAATCAATTGACTGGTAATCAATATCTAAACTCTTAAACTTTCTATGCGTGCCATCATCTTTGCCGCCGGTCTCGGTACCCGGCTTCGTCCCATCACCGATAGCATTCCCAAGGCATTGGTGCCGATCAAAGGCCATCCCTTATTGGAAATCGCCATTTTGCGCCTCAAGGCCGCGGGTTGTGGAGACATTATTGTGAACATCCATCATTTCGGCGAGCAAATCATCGATTTTTTACAAGCCAATGATCATTTTGGGATCAACATTCAAATTTCAGATGAGCGGGATTTGCTCCTGGATACTGGGGGAGGCTTGAAAAAAGCGGAGTGGTTTTTGAAAAAAGAACCCTTTTTGGTCACCAATGCCGATGCACTGACCAATCTCGATTTGCGGCAATTGTACCAAACTCATTTGCAAAACGATGCCTTGGCAACCTTGGCGGTGCGCCAACGGGAGAGTTCGCGGTATTTTTTGTTCAATCCAGCTGGGCAATTGTGTGGTTGGAGCAATGTAAAAACGGGGGAGACCCGCTTGTCGCGCAATGAGCCCGACTTAAAGCCCTGGTGTTTCAGCGGCATTCATGCGATCAGTCCACAGATTTTTGATTTTTTCCCGGCGGAGGCTTCCGTTTTTTCCATCATTGATACTTACCTGAGTGCGGCGGCAAGTGAAAGGATTGTGGCTTATCCGCACGATGGGGACATTTGGATGGATGTGGGAAAAATCCCGCAATTGGAGAAAGCGGAGGGGGTGCTGGAGGCGGTGTTGCCTAAGTAGTAGGGCTGGATTTTTTGGTTTTTGTTTTGTAGATTTGTAAAAAAGCAAAAATGTCCACTTTAAGTACAGTAGAAGAAATCAAAAGCAAGAAGACTTTGGTGAAGCCTCGCCGGGTTTCGAAAGAACGATTTTTACGGGAGTACACCAACCGTGAAGACGGCTATAAGTATGAGTGGAATGATGGAGTAATTGAAAAATATGAAGGAATGAATCAAGAGCAATCTAAATTTTACTATTTATTGCTTGGCCTTTTTTTGAATACGGCAGCGGCTAAAATTGGAGGAATGTTGATTGCAGAGACGGATATGGGAACGCTGACCGAACAAATTCGCAGACCGGATATCGCTTATTACACCAAAGAACAACTCCCTATGATGTGGAGTGGCCAAAATCAGGTTGCTCCTTGGATCATTGAAGTCATTTCAACCAATGATTACGCCAATAAAATTAACAAAAAACTGGACGAATATTTCCTCGCTGGCGTACAAGTCGTTTGGCACATTTATCCAGAATCCAAACAAGTTCATGTATTCACTTCGCCTGAACAGGTGAGCATTTGCCGGGGAAAGACGGTGTGTAGCGCGGCTCCGGCGTTGGCGGATTTGGAGATTAGTGCGGAGGAGTTGTTTGCGTGAGGCCTAATCCTCCGTCAAAAAACTCAGATAATTTTCTGGATTAATCACTTTCAAACCTACATTTTGATAAGCCTTTTGGAACACCTCTGGCAATGAGGCTCCTTTTGATGCATTCCATTTGAATTCGTAGGCGTGCACGCTGCCGTCGTATTCTTCAAGATAATCAATTTCTTGTTGTTGCGTCGTGCGCCAGAAATAAGACTGGCCATAAAATTCTCGATAAAGATTGTACTTCCGGCGCTCTGCGATTAAAAAATTCTCCCATAATCCCCCCAAGTCGTTCCTCAACTCCAAGGGACGAAAGTCACCAATCAAGGCATTGCGGATGCCACAATCCCAGAAATAAATCTTACGAGAGCGTTTGAGTTCGTTGCGTACATTGCGGCTAAAAGCGGGTAATCGAAAAACAATAAAGGATTTTTCCAATAAGTCAATGTAACGTTGGATGGTTTCGATGTCGCAGGCTAAAAAGGAAGCCAGGTTGTTGAATGAAACTTCACTGCCAATTTGCAAGGCCAAGGCGCGAACCAGTTTGTCCAATAGTTCAGGCTTACGCAATTCCTGAAAAGCAAACACATCTTTGTACAAATAACTACTGGCCAGTTGGTTGAGGAGTTGGCGTTCCAATTCCGGGTGGGTGACTACTTCAGGATACATGCCATACAACATGCGCTGGTGCAAACGCCGACTTTCTTCAAATGCACCGTGGTGTAGTACCATTTCGCTGGTGGAAATGGGCAAAAGCATGAACTCCCATTTGCGACCTGTCAGGGGTTCATTGACTTCATTGGCCAAATCAAAGGAAGATGAACCAGATACCAGGAGGCGAGGTTTTTTGATTTGATCAATGATGATTTTTAGGGTTAAACCAATGTTTTTTACCCTTTGCGCTTCATCAATCAACAATAATTCTGCATCGCCGACCAGGCTTTGTAAATTGGGCAGGCTTTGGTCTTGTAGTCGCTGGCGTACCGTGGCGTCATCACAGTCCAAGCGGAGTACTTTCAGGGAGCTTTGTTTTCCAATTTCTTCCAGGATGGTGCTCTTTCCGGCTTGGCGAGGGCCTAGTACAATTACAGCCTTACCCGGAGCAAGACGTGATAAGATGGTTGAATAAAGGGTGCGCGAAATGAGCATAGATGAGTTTTTGATCCTTAAAGATACAATGTTTCTCGGTTGTAACCGAGAAATATCATGATATTTCTCGGTTACAACCGAGAAAATTAACCCCTGCCTCACTTCTTATACCCCTCATACTGATAATACTTCGGCCTGGAATCCAGCCTTAAATGCAACCAGGACACCCCCAAACCCGCCGTACTCAACCACAGTGGTTGATCATTCAACGCCGCCCCATACAGTTCACCGACCCTATTCCAAAATTCATCCTGCTGTGTCGCAGGGGCATGCCGTACAAATTGAGCCAGATGCGCGTAACAATTGGCATCCCCAATCGGCGTAGGCACCAGCAAATGGGCATCTTTGCCCAGGTTTAAAAAATCTACGACTGCTTTATTTGCTGCAAAATATTCCTGAAAAGCGCTTTGATCAGGAATGATGTGGCGCAAGGGTGTGCTGTTGATGACGACAAATTCAAAGGGAAGACTGGTTTGAGTTTGGGTTATTGGTGCTACTTCCCAATAGTAGGCTTCAAAAGGGATTTCGGCGAGGAGGGTGTTGAAATAGCTGCAAAAAGGGGTGGAATTTTGCCAGAGTTGAATCACTTGGGCGAAGGATAGAGGCTCGCCTTGTTCCTTGATTTGGAATTGAAGTGTTGTACTCTGGGGCTGAGTTATAGGGTAAGCTTGCCACATATTTTAATGTTCACCATTGTATAAAAGGAGGCCAAAGCGACATGATAGCAGCGCGGAGGACGCGGATTTGGCGGATTTAGCGGATTTACACGGATTTTTATCCCGCCTTCGGCGTGATGGGGTAAGCCACAAATGACACAAATTTTCACAAATTAAAGCCCAAACTTCGTTTGAGCTAGCGCACTGAATTAAAGGTTCGCGGAGGTACAAACGAAGTTTGTGCCAAATTTGTGGAAATTTGTGTCATTTGTGGCCAAAAAACTTTTGCCGCAGGCAAAAGAAAATCCGCGTAGATCCGCTAAATCCGTTTCATCCGCACTGCTATCATGCCGCTTTGGAATGTTGAATATTCTTTCAACCAATTCATTGCCTCAATATCCCATCAACTTCTTCAACTTCTCCACAAACCGTCCCACTGGCAAAAACTGCTTTTCCAAAGAACCTGCAAACGGAATCGGCGTATCCAGCGCCGCCTCCCGCATCACCGGCGCATCCAGGTACTCAAACAAATGCTCAGAAATGTGCGCCGCAATTTCTCCACCAATGCCACCCACCAGGGTATCTTCATGCAGAATGATCACCTTGTTGGTTTTGCGCACACTCGTTTCGATGGTCTCATAATCGAGGGGGAGCAAAGTCCGCAAGTCGATGATTTCGGCGTCGATGCCCAGTTCAGTGATCACTTTTTGGGCCCACTGTACACCCATGCCATAAGTCACCACGGTCAGGGCCTTGCCTTCACGCACTACTCTCGCTTTGCCAATTTCCACGGTGTAATAATCATCAGGAATGGCTTCACTCAGGCTGCGGTACAGTGCCTTGTGCTCAAAGTACATCACTGGATTGGGGTCTTCAAAAGCGGCCAGTAACAACCCTTTAGCGTCGTAAGGAGTAGCAGGATACACCACTTTTAATCCTGGCGTATGAAAAAACCAGGCCTCATTGCTTTGAGAGTGAAACGGCCCCGCGCCCGTACCCGCGCCCGTAGGCATACGTACGACCATGTCGGCATTGGCACCCCAGCGGTAGTGCAGTTTCGCCAGGTTGTTGATGATTTGATTGAAGCCGCAGGTCACAAAATCAGCAAATTGCATTTCCACCATCGCCTTGTAGCCCTTCAGACTCAAACCCAGGGCAGCACCCACGATGGCACTTTCACACAGCGGCGTATTGCGCACCCGCTCCTTGCCAAACTGGGCTACAAAACCATCCGTGATTTTGAACACCCCGCCATAATCGGCAATATCCTGCCCCATCAGGATGAGTTTGTCGTGTTTTTCCATCGCCTGCCGCAGGCCATCAGAAATGGCGTCGACGAAGCGTTTTTCCGTTTTTTGCTCACTTTTTGGCACCGTCACCTGGGAGGTGAAAGGTGCATATACATCGGCCAGTTCTTCTGCCAGCGGATTTTGTGGGTCACCTTCCTCAAAAGCTTGTTGCAAACCCGCTTCGATGTGTTTTTTCCACTTATTGCTGAGGTCCTTTTTGCTGGCTTCCGTCAGCAGCCCTTCATCCATCAAAAAGCGCTCGTAATTGCTCAGCGGATCGCGCAAGGCCCAGTGATCCATCAGGGCTTTGGGCACGTATTTGGTGCCGGAAGCTTCTTCGTGCCCACGCATGCGGAAGGTCATACATTCCAGCAGCACAGGCTCGGGGTTTTCGCGCATGGATTGGGCCAGTTCGGACACCGTGCGGTACACCTCCAGAATGTTGTTGCCATCGATGGTGAGGGCTTTCATGCCATAGCCAACGCCTTTGTCGGCCAATTGGGCGCAACGGTATTGTTCGGTGGGTGGCGTGGACAAGCCGTAGCCATTGTTTTCAATCAAAAAAATCACCGGCAATTGCCATACAGCGGCTACGTTGAGTGCTTCATGGAATTCGCCCTCGCTGGTGGCGCCGTCGCCGGTAAAAGCCAGGCTTACGCGGCCTTCACCCGAGAGTTTATGCGCTAGTCCCACACCTCCAGCCAGTGAAAGTTGTGGCCCCAGGTGGGAGATCATGCCAACAATATGGTGTTCCAAAGTGCCAAAATGGAAAGAACGATCGCGTCCCTTGGTGTAACCTGAATACTTGCCTTGCCATTGGGCAAACAAGCGGTCAAACGGTACCTCGCGTACGGTGAATACCCCCAAATTGCGGTGCATGGGAAAGATCATTTCATCGGGCAACAAGGCGGCAGTTGCGCCCACAGAAATGGCCTCCTGACCAATGCCAGAAAACCATTTGCTCACTTTGCCTTGGCGAAGCAACTTGAGCATCTTATCTTCGATCAGGCGTGGATAAAGCAGTTGACTGTACAGGCTGAGCAGCAACTCGTCGGAAAAGCCTGCGCGGTTGAAAACCATCTGGTCTACAGCGGCGTCTTGCATGGTAATTTGGTTAGGTACGGGCCAAAAGTACGATAAAATTTTGCGTTATGGTACGGATAGAACGGGTTTTACCCCAAGACATTTTAACCCTGCAAAGGGTGGTGGAAGAAACCTATTTGCCTTATTTTCGGTACCTCTGGCACGATGAGGGAGCGGCTTATTTGGCCAACATCAACAATCTGGAGGTCTTGGAACAACATTTGGCCAAACCTCAACACTGTTATTATTTTGCAAAGCTGGAGGATGGTAGCATTGCTGGGTATTTGAAGCTTATTTTTGAGGCTCCAGTTCCTGATACACCAATTAGCAATGCAGTCTCACTGGATAAAATTTATCTGAGTGAAGCAGCAAAGGGTAAGGGTGTTGGGAAATTATTGATGGAATTTGCGGATCAACAGGCTCGGCTGGCCAAGGCGGAATATTTGTGGTTGCGGGTGATGGATAGCAATGCGTACAATCTGGATTTTTATGTGAAAAATGGGTATAAAATGCTTTACAAACGTTGGCTGAATTTGGCCAACATTAAAGAGGAGTACCGGGGGATATTTACGATGATAAAATCTCTCAGGGATTAATCTGGATGTTGTTCCGCTTCTTTCTCCCTTTTTCCCTGAAAAACCTCTCTAATCCAGTTCGGCACCACTAGCGCCCCCGCAGTCAGGTACAAATAATAGGACATCAAACGCCAGATCGTCGAAATAACGGTGGCGTGCGTATTGCTTTGCACATAATCGGTCAGGAAGCCGTTAAAAGCCAATTCGATGATCCCCGCTCCACCCGGAGTCGGACTGAACATGATCACAAAAAACATGGTTTGGAGCCGGGCATACAACTCCGTCTGAAAGCCCAGAGTCAAGGGCAACTCGGGGGTGAAAGCAATAACCAAACAACTGATCAGCAAAAAGCGGAAAATCCAGGCCAGCAAGGTTCCTACCACTGCCTGGAGGTGTACGCGCCAGCCTTGCTCTTTTAGTCCTTTGGATGCGGTGACCAAATCCTCGCCCAATTTAATGGCTCCTTGATGAAATCGCCGCAGCAAACGGTTATTCGTAGCCCAACCCAACAATCGTTTCATCTGCTGAGGGCCCCAAAAAATGCCGTAGGCGAAAATGATGGAGTACACGATCATAAAAATGTAGAACCCCAGGGCCAAATACCCCCACTGCCCCAAATCGCCAAAAGACTGCGCACCTGGTCGCAAAATGTCAAATCCAAAAACCAGGAATAAAATGGGTAAGGTACACAGCATGAATAGGGCATCCAATACAATTGTATAAGTCACAATGGTCACGGTGCGGGCTACTGAAAGTTTTTCCTGCGACAAGATAAAAAAGGCTACCGCTGAGCCGCCCAACGCAGATGGTGAAACCGCCGAGCTAAACTCCCAAATGATCACAATCTCGATGCATTTCCACCAGGAAAGCTCTTTATTGGTCAAAGCCCGCAAGCGAAAGGCATAGGACAAGTCTCGAATCAAGACCGTCAAAGCGCCTATCCCGATCCAAAAATAAACATGCCCGGTCCATTGGATGCGTTTGAATTCTTCAGGATCAAAATTGCGCCACAACATATAAAATACCCCGGCAAGGCCGAGTAAGGCGGGGATGATGATGCGGTAGGGCGAAATTGACTTTAATGCCTTGTGCTGATCCTTTTCAGTATCTTTCCAGGCTTCTTCTTGCTTCACTCTGACGTGGTTTTGGGGCGCTATTTTTGCTGCCCAATTTTTATTAAATGCCAAAATCAGGATTTTTTTTCATTTTTGGTAGTGATTAGCAAAATATGGACAAAGAAGAACAACTCAAACGCTGGCGACTGGTACTCGGACAAAATGCTGACCCTAAAGATAGCATTGGGCTAGGGGAGGAAGAGCAGGGTATGGACAAAGTCCTGGACGCCTTGTACGACAGCGAACGCGAGCGTGGACTGGGCAGTTCCTCGCCCAATGTTACCCGTTGGTTGGGGGATATCCGCAAGTATTTTCCTGCTCCCGTAGTGCAATTGATGCAAAAAGACGCCCTGGAGCGTTTGCGTTTGCACCAGATGTTGTTGCAGCCCGAATTGTTGGAAACCTTACAAGCCGATGTACATTTGGTCAGCACCTTGCTGAGTTTGAAAAAAGTATTGCCCGCCCAAACCCGCGAAACTGCCCGCGAGGTCATTCGTAAGGTGGTGAAAGAACTGGAAAAAAAACTGCGCCAACCCCTGCAAAATGCCATCCAGGGCAGCCTCAGTCGGGTTGCTCGTTCCCGCCGCCCCAAGCCCAACGCCATCGATTGGCACCGTACCATCCGCGCCAACCTGAAGCACTACCAAGCAGAATACCACAGCATCATCCCTGAAAAACTTTGGGGCTTCGGCCGCCGCCAACCCAAAATGAAGGACCTCATCCTGCTGGTGGACCAAAGTGGCTCCATGGCGGCATCGGTGGTGTATGCAGGGATTGTGGGCTCGATCATGGCTTCCATGCCCAGCATCACCACCCGTTTCATCGTATTTGATACCAGTGTGGTCGACCTCAGTGAACACTTGCACGATGTCGTAGACTTGCTGTTTGCCACCCAGCTCGGCGGCGGTACCCACATCAGTAAGGCCCTGCGTTATGCCCGCCAACACATTCGCCAACCGAGGCATACGATTATGGTACTGATTTCAGATTTGATGGAAGGCGGACCGCAGGAGGACCTGCTCCGCCAGGCCGCAGAAATTAAGGCCACAGGGGTTAATTTGATTGCCCTGCTTGCCTTGAACGACAAGGGCGCACCGATGTATGACCATCATATTGCTACGCAGTTTACACAGTTAGAGATTCCTACCTTTGCCTGTACGCCGGATGCATTTCCCGATTTGATGGCGAAAGCGATCAAGGGGGAAAGGTTGCGGGGGGCGCCGTGAGGGGTTATTCAATGCCACATCCATAATTTAGCGTAAATTCGCTACCCACTTTCCAAAATTTAGCGTAAATTCGCCAATTCTTTCGTTTGTGCTGGAAATTCTGGTACAACGAACCAATCTGTGTTTTTTAGCCTCAACCTTAACCAGACCAAATAGCGGGTACCGGGATTGCCAGTACCCGCCATCAAATCAATTGACGATGAACTTTCATTTGTCCGAAGAGCACTTGGCCGTTCAGGCCGCAGCCCGTGATTTTGCCCAAAAAGAATTGAAGCCCGGCGTCATCGAACGCGATTCCAAAATGGAGTACCCGTACGAGCAAATCAAAAAGATGGGCGAGTTGGGCTTTTTAGGCATGATGGTTTCGCCGGAATACGGTGGCGGAGGGATGGATTCCCTGTCCTACGTACTCGCCATGGAAGAAATTTCCAAAATAGACAACTCCTGTTCGGTGATCATGTCGGTCAACAATTCCCTGGTTTGCTGGGGCATTGAAACCTTTGGAAGCGCTGAACAAAAAGCCAAATACCTGCCCAAATTGGCCAGCGGTGAATGGATCGGCTCCTTCTGCCTCTCCGAACCCGAAGCGGGCAGCGATGCCACCAGTCAGCGCACCACCGCAGTGGATATGGGCGACCACTACCTGCTTAACGGTACCAAAAACTGGATCACCAATGGTGGCACTTCCAAATTGCACCTGGTGATGGCCCAAACCCACCCGGAGAAAGGCTCCAAAGGTATCAATTGTCTGATTGTAGAAACCAGTATGCCCGGTGTAGCCATCGGGGCCAAAGAAGATAAACTGGGCATCCGTTCGTCAGATACCCACACCATTATGTATACGGATGTCAAAGTGCCAAAGGAAAACCGGATTGGTGATGATGGTTTTGGTTTCAAGTTTGCCATGAAAAGCTTGGCGGGTGGCCGCATCGGCATTGCCGCCCAAGCCCTGGGCATTGCCGGTGGTGCCTACGAACTGGCCCTGGAATACTCCAAACAACGCACTGCATTTGGCAAACCTATCAACCAACACCAGGCCGTTGCTTTCAAATTGGCCGATATGGCCACCGAAATTGAAGCGGCAAAATTGATGGTTTACCGGGCAGCCTGGCTCAAAGACCAGGGACTGGACTACAGCGCAGCCAGCGCAATGGCCAAATTGTACGCTTCAGAAGTGGCCATGCGCCATAGCGTAGAAGCAGTGCAAGTACACGGTGGCTATGGTTTTGTCAAAGAATACCACGTGGAGCGCTTGATGCGAGATGCGAAGATTACCCAGATTTATGAGGGGACTTCGGAAGTGCAGCGGATTGTGATTTCGCGGGAAGTGACGGGAGGGAAGCCCTATTTGCCAGTTTAATGAAGGGTGTAAGGCCTCTTGCCTGACTTAATGCCAAAAATAATATCACAAAGGAAAAAAAAGGACACAAAGGACACAAAGCGAAGCGTTGTCAACGTCTAACTTTGTGTTCTTTGTGTCCTCTTTTTTTCCTTTGTGATAAAAAAAATGTTGCTTTGGTGCAAATCCTTATGTGTAGCCCTACAACAAGCGTTTCTGCACAAATGCCATCAATGCCCTCACCTTTGGCGTATAGGGCGGAAACAATACACTCAGTGTTCCAAAATTCCGCTTCACCACCGCCTTTTCATTCGAAAAAGCCACGAAACCGTGAAAACCCATGTACTTGCCTATTCCACTGTTGTTCACTCCACCAAAAGGTAAATTCGGGTTGCCAAAACCCAACATGTAGTCATTGATTACTGTACCCCCCGCCGAAGTATTGGCCATGATGTAGTTGATAAAGCGTCGATTGCGGGCACCGATGTACAAGGAGAGTGGCTTTGGCCGTTTGCGGATGATTTGAACGACCTCTTCCTGGCTTGAAAAAGGCAAAACGGGCAGGATAGGCCCAAATATTTCTTCATCCATGATCTCCATGTCGTCGTTGATGTTGCCCAGGAGAGTCGGGGGCACAAAAAGTTCAGCCTCGTTCCAGGTACCGCCCAGGATTTCTACTGCACCTTTGCTGATGGCATCATCGTACAAGCGCCGCAAACGCTGGTAATGCCGATGGTTGACAATCCGGCAATAATCAGGATTGCTTTCCAGGCTTGATAAATCGGTATAAAGGCGCTTTAAGGATTTTTCGTAAGCATTGGCAAAAGCATCCATTTTGGACTCGTGCACCAGGACGTAATCGGGGGCTATACAAGTTTGGCCATTGTTGAGGCATTTGCCCCAGGCCAGGTTGTAACTCAAGGCTTCAATGGAGGCGGAGGTGTCTAGAATGGCTGGAGATTTTCCACCTAGTTCCAGTGTCACCGAAGCCAGATTTTTGGCGGCAGCGGCCATAATGATTTTGCCAATTTGTGGACTACCTGTGAAAAAAATGTGGTCAAAAGGGAGTTCCAACAAAGCCGTAGCCAAACTTGCATCCCCTTCCAGCAAGGCCACTTCCTCTTCGGAGAACAATTTTTTAATTGCCTTCGCCATAAACGCCGAGGTATATGGCGTCATTTCTGAAGGTTTGATGATGGCCGTATTCCCGGCGGCAATCGCATAAACGAGAGGGGAAAAGGTGAGATTAAAAGGGTAATTCCAGGGGGAAATGATCAAACTCACTCCTTTGGCTTCATATTCGATGTAGGAAGTAGTGCCCACCAACGTTATTGGGGTAGGAACTTTATGGGGCCGCATCCAACGGCGCAATTCACGCCGGGCGTGTAAGGCATGGCTTTTTGCTACGGAGATTTCCGACAACATCACTTCTACCTCGGCTTTGCGGAAATCCTGATACATTGCGTCTTTTAATCCCTGCATTTCCTGTTCGTCATCCATAAACCGGATCAGGCGGTTCAGGCGGGCGATGCGCTCGGAAGCACTGGAGTTGGCTAACTCGGGTGCATATTTTTGTTGTTTTTCAAAAAGAGCCTGGATGTTTATTTGGTTGGCGGTAATGGTCTCCATTTGCTTGGGAAATTATTGGAATTTTTCAATGTCGTACCCCTTCATAATCGTATCCTCGTAATTGCCGGGCATCAAGCGGGCAATGCTGTCCATGTAGCGGGCGTCTTTGCCAATCAAAACGCGTTTTTCCTTGCGCTCAATTCCTTTGATGATGCGTTTGGCAGCATCAGCGGCGCTGGTTTTGGCCATGCGGTCGAAGACGTCTGAAAATTTATTGAGCCGTGCGGTTTGCTGGGTATCAATGTTGCGGATGATATTGGTTTTGATACCTCCAGGGTGTACACAGGTTACACTAACACTCGTTTTGGCCAGTTCTTGACGCAGTACTTCGGTAAAGCCACGCACGGCAAATTTTGCTGTTACATAGGCACCTTGATCGGGGTATGCGGCAATGCCAAAAATGCTGGACACATTGACCAATGCAGCTTCGGGCCTTTCCCTCAAAAAAGGGATGAAGGCCTTGGAACCATAAATTACCCCCCACATATTGATGTTGATCACTTTTTCAAAGAGCTCGTAGGAGGTACTTTCAATTTTTTGCTGTAGGAGGGAAATCCCTGCATTGTTGATGACGATGTCAACCCCGCCGAAGCGGTTCACTGTTTCCTGAGCGAAATGGTACATTGCAGTTCGATCGGCTACACTAAAAGGGCGTCCGGCTACTGTCCCACCTTGAGCTTCAACCAGCTGAACTGTTTCTTGCAAGGTTTCTTCATTCCAATCGTTAAGCACAACACTCGCTCCTGCAGCAGCAAGCTGAAGGGCTAATTCCCGGCCCATTCCGGAACCAGCTCCGGTTATGACCGCTACTTTTTTAGAAAAATCTTTCACGCGCGACCTGATTTTAGCACAAGACTAGGAGTTAGTTTGCCTCCCCAGCCCTGTGCTGACATGACCTGTCAATATTAGGTTTTTTCAGAGGAAATTTAAGGTACAAGAGCAGGTTTTTTTGAAAAAGGCCAGACTAGTTGATACTTTCCAATACTTTTTGGATTTCTTTCAGGCTTTTGGGTTGGTAGACCAGGTTGTAACTTTGTTTACTCTCTCCTATTTTGATGTCCTTCACCGCCAACATTGAACGACCTTGGTCCACTTTGATGCCAATTAACTTGGCAGGCATTCCTTTCGGGATATTGTCCGAGAGGTATTC
>NZ_JANRKL010000209.1:0-65936 GCF_033763495.1 Haliscomenobacter sp.
TCGGCCACGTTCGCGTCCTTGAGCCGCCCATAGATGTGTACCACGGACATTTCCTGCAAAGAGTATTGATCGAAATAACGGTAATCCGTTTTCCAGTAAGTTCCTTCCTGGAAATTGGCGTTGGCTGCAATGGAGGAAGAATCCGTTTCGGGCGGATGTACCTCGATACTTTTAGCACCGGGGTATTCCGCCCGCATTTTTAACCAAACCTTGTCCAAAGGCGACTGCGCATTGGGGAGGATCGCTGGATTTTTTGCCGAAACTGGATCTACATAAAGTAGGGATTTTTTGCCCCCCATCGCCGTGTAATAGCCTTGTGCAAACCAGGTAAATCCCCATACCAGGCCCGTCACAGCAAAAACCAGGGCCAACAAACTCACATAAAACCCCGAAACATTGTGCAGGTCGTAGTTTTTGCGCTTCCACTGGGTCGTTTTTTTCCAACGGTACCAAAAGCGTTGTTTGATGGCCGCTTTGTTGATCGGAAACCATAAAACCAGGCCCGAAATGAGCATGACCAAAAAAATCAGCGTAAAGGAGGCCACCAAGGGTTGCCCTATGCGAGGTGGCAACCACAAGTAAAAATGGCCATCGAGGATGAAGTGAAAAAAGCCCCATTCCATGTCCTTTACCTTTTGCACCTTGCCATCATAAGGATTGAGGTAAACGATGTAGTAATAAGTGGGCTCGTAATGGTAAAAGATGGCTTCTGCGGCCTTGTTTTTGCCATTGTACTTGACGGCGTGGAGTTGCCGCTCGGGCAACTCCTTTTTGGCAATGGCCGCTAATTGAGAAGGAAGTAGGAAGTTGGTTGCCGATGGGCTCACCCGTCGATAGGGTTCGCTGGCATTTTCAATTTCGTCTTTGAAAGCATACAAACAGCCCGTGATGGCCACGATAAACACCACTAACCCGGACGTGAGTCCGAGCCAGAGGTGTACTTTCCCTATGATTTTTTTAAAAGTCATGGAACTAGAATTTGTAGTTAAAGCTCAAGCGGGCATTGCGATAGGCTTCCGCCTGCCAGTAGTAAAATTTGCTCCAGGAGTAATAAGCACCAGACAACAGGTCGGCATTGAAGATGTTGTTGACATTCAAGGCTACCCCAAATTTGTCGAATTGGTAGGATAAGGCACCATCAAAACGGGTGTAATCAGGCATCGTCGGGTCCAGTGAGCGATCGTAAGCCCCATACCAGGCCGTGCGACCTGCTGCGTGTGAAGCCCCCAGAGATATGCCCAAACCTTTCACAGCACCACTTTGCACGCGATAAGTAAACCAGGCATTGGCGATGTGTTTGTCGGTACCGGGTAATTGTTTATCCACCTGATTGTTTTCGGTGTCTTTGGTCACGCGCCCATCGGTCAAGGCATAGTTCAAGGTTGCTTCCAGACCGGGCAACAACTGGCCGCGTACGTCGAATTCCAGGCCTTGGGTTTGGGTTTGTCCCAATTGAATAGAGAAATATTGGTGGTCAGGATCGGGAGTCAGTACATTGTTTTTGGTGATGCGATAAGCCGCTACAGTAGCCGTCCAGCGGCCTTGCAACCATTCGCGCTTGAGGCCAATTTCCTGATTGTTGCCCGTGATCGGATCAAATTTTTCGCCAGCAAAGGAGGCGCCAGCCTGAGGCACAAAAGCTTGATCGAACACTGCATAAACACTGGTATTTTTGTTCAAGGAATAGCTCAGACCCACTCTTGGGGTGAATTTTTCAGCCGCCACTTTGCCGGAATAAGGATCTTCGTCGCCTGTGGTTGTGAATCTTCCTGCCAAGGTCAGCCTCAACTTATCCTCAAGCAGGTGAATTTCGTCCTGGATGTACACGGCGGTGTAGAGGTTGTTGTAGTGAACCCCACGCTCCCGAATGCTCAGCGTACGATTGTAGGTCGGATAAGCACTGGCAGGCACGGTGCCGTAAACCGGATTGTACACATTGAATCCAGCGGAACCGGTGATGGCACCGCCTTGAGCCCAGTCGTGGTAGTAGTCTTTGTCACCCATGTCCAGGCCGGCCAAGATCCGGTGTTTGATGCTTCCAGTAGCCACATCGCCGTTTACAAAAAACTGGCCGACGCGGGTTTGACCCAAAATGTCCCAGTTGGAAGCGGCGCGTAGCAGGGTGTCTCCTTTGAAACCCGAGGGCCAAAGGCTGTAACCTTCCTGATTAAAATTCAGGTAGGCCAGCTGTCCGGTGAATTTCCAGTTTTTGTTGATGCTGTGTGCAAAAGTCACAATAATCGATTGGTCCTTGATCTCTACTGGCTTCATGTTCGCTTCCAGAGATGTGAAATTGGCGGGCAGGTCACCCAGGGCTTTGGGCGAAAAGATGTAGTTCGAGCCAATTGGCGACATGTTCACCCCCTGGTAAGTGTATTCAGCCGTTAGGGAAGTATTGGGATTGATTTGAAACTTCACAACTGGCGCAATGGATACCCGGTTGTTGTATTCAAAACTGCGCTGGGTGCCTTTGAGTTGGCCCATCAAGTTGAGGCGGTATTGGACTTTGCCACTTTTGTCCAACAAGCCGTCGAAGTCCAAGGTGGTCCGGTAAGTGCCAAAGCTGCCTACGGTCATGCCCAATTCCGACTTGCGAATGCCCGTTGGTTTTTTGGTAACCAGATTGTAAAAACCACTGGGTTCGCCACTGGCCAGCATAAATCCAGCCGGACCTTTGACAAATTCGATGCGTTCTACCATGCTCATGTCTTCGGTGAGTGGGCCCCAGGTTTCCTGCACGTTCATGCCGTTGCGAAAGGCGGCTATTCGTGCGCCACGCATCACAATGCGGGCGTAGGTTTCCCAGTGCTCTGAGCGGGTGGCACCACTCACGTTGCGGATTACCCCTTCCTGCATGTCAAAAATCTGCTGGTCTTGCAGGGTTTGACGCGTAATGACCTGAATGTTTTGTGGTACCTCAAGCAAGGGCGTTTTTAAGCGCAGGGAGATGGAAGGATAATCGGTGACGTATTTGCTGGGGTTGGCAGTGACCACTACCTCTTTAAGGTCTTCACTGTTGGTAGAAAGGGTAAAATCAAGATTGGTGGTTTGACCAGCTAGCACCTCCACTGTTTGGCTTTCGGTACTCAATCCTACAAAGCTGGCCTGGAGGGTATAAGTGCCAGGTTTTATGCCCTCGATGTGGTAGGCACCTGCTGCATCGGCAGTGGCACCTTTGCCCGTACCTTTTAGAATGATGTTGACAAATTCAGCGGCTTGACCATCGCTGGTGCTGACACGGCCTTGGATGTTTCCCGTTTGAGCGGCTATGCTGCAACTCAAACCAACCATTAGAACCAGAATAGGAAAAAAGTTAAAATTGCTCATGATCCAGAAGTTGCGGTAAAATTGAAGCGCTGGTAGATGCGGCTTCAGCTTTTGTTTATTAAGACTAATTCTAAACAATGTCGCAAAAATAAGGATCATATGATTTTTTGCAAGCGAGAGATCTGGAGAGGGGAAATGCGAGTGGTAGAATGCGGAATTCAGAATTCCGATTGTTAGGTATGGGATCAGAAAGAGTAGCTACCTAACTATTCAGCAATTTTTTATCCTTTTTTAAAAAATCGATCAAATAAATAATTGACAATCAATAATTTTAACTACTAGATTCTATTTTACTCAAATCTTGTCTTGCTTAATACTGGGCCAAGTACACCACTCCCTAGCAAATATTTAGGTATACGCTCCACTACAAAACCTACCTAACATTTACTCACAATTGGGTAGCACTTCAGCGTTTTCAGAACATAAATCTCAAGGTTTAAAAACCCAACCGCAGCAGCGGTTTAATCTTGAATAGCCGCAGTCGTCTGCGGATTATAGCGGATACGCGGCGTTCACAACCACGGTAGTGGTTGAACATAATCCATTGAAAATTCAACCGCTGCCGCGGTTATGATACATTGTTTTGTTCTTTTTACCGCAGACGACTGCCGCTATTCAAAATTCAATCGCTCCGCGATTAGATTTTAGCCCGATTTTGGCTTTTCAAAAATTCACGATGACTTATGTTTTGGGTGCCCTTCCTGCCTCACTCTGTATAATTCAAATCCTTATCAAAGGTCTCCTCCAAATTCCCTAAGCCCCAGAATGCCACCACAATCGCAATCACCCCACCCACCATGGCGGCATTGGCCGCGCCAATACTCGGGCTCAGTATTCCAAATAAGGTAGCCTGCGGAATCACCGTAGCTCGAATCAAATTCAAGGCCGAAGTCGTCACTGTAGCACGAATGTTGGTCCCAAACTGCTCGGCGGCCAGGGTAAGCAGAACAATCGTATACCCCGCACTAAAGCCAACAAAAAGAAAAATGCTGTAATACAAAGTCAAGGAATAACGGCCAAAGAGAAAAAAAGCTACCATCCCTAATCCGTACATGCTGAGATAAGCACGGATGGCCTTTTTGCGGCTTTTTAAATACTGGCTAACAAAACCACCCGTTAAATCCCCAAAAGTAAAACCGATAAAAAAGAAGGTAAACACTACCGATACGGAGGGCAATGGATCCATCCCCCAGGCTTTACCAATCTCTGGGGTAAAGGTCATTACTACCCCATTCATAAACCAACAGGGGAAACCCATGATACAAATGCTAATGTATCTTCGGATGTAGTCGCGGTTTTTGAATAAGAGCCGCAAGTCGCCCTTTAGCGTCGTTTTTTCTTTCATCTGATTAAAAAGCCCCGATTCGAGTACACCCAAACGCAGAATCAACAGCACAAAACCCATCGCGCCGCCCAACTGGTAGGTGAATTGCCAAGAGTACCTGCCCCCCACATATGCCCCCACGATCGCGCCCAACATGCCACAACCCGCGATGATGGCCGGACCAATGCCCCGGTATTTTTGGGGCATTTGTTCGGTAACCAGGGTAATCGCAGCTCCCAATTCGCCAGCCAAACCCAGGCCAGCCAAGAAGCGCAGCAAAAGGTAGGTTTCAAAATTAGCCGCATAAGCATTCGCAAAAGTGGCCGTGGAGTACAGAATAATCGAGCCAAACAACACCGAAAGTCGCCCGAATTTATCCCCAATGATGCCCCACACAAAGCCGCCGATCAACATGCCCACCATTTGAATATTGATCAGGGAAACCCCTTTGGAAAGCAGCTCCGCTTCAGGTACACCCATCGCCAGGAGGCTTTTGGCACGTACGATGCTAAGAATAATGATGTCGTATAAATCAACAAAAAAGCCCAACGCCGAAGCAATAATGGCCAGCCAGATATGTCTTTTCATCTTTTATGATTTGTTCTGCCAGGTACTAATTTACCGTCGACCCGTTCTTTCTCAAAACATTGTGAAAAAAGAAAACATGGTAAGGCAAGGAATTTTGCCAATATTCCCAGGTGTGTTCGCCAGGTCTTTCGGTGTAATCGTGCGGCACCTGGTTATACAGCAGGCGTTGGTGTAGCTCCCGGTTTACATCAATCAAAAAGTCATCCACCCCACAATCAATTACAATGGCCAGTGCATTTTTTTTGATGGCCTCCACCATGTTTACTACGGAGTGTTTGGCCACGATTTCACTGTTGGGATCGGAAGTACCCAGGAGTTTTTGAAAGCGGTCTCGCAAAGATTGGAAATAGGATTCACTAATGCGGTATTTGCTCCAGTTCATGTCCATGGCACCACTCATCGTTCCGGCTGCGCAAAAAAGTTCAGGGTGGCGGATCGAAAGATACATTGCGCCGTGTCCACCCATGGAAAGCCCGGAGATCACCCGGCCATTTTTATTGGCTACGGTCTGATAGGTGGCATCCACTTTAGGAATCACTTCCTTGATGATATGGGTTTCAAATTTGCTTTCGGGGTTCACAGGACTGTCCAGGTACCAACTGTAGATTTCTCCCTCGGGCATTACGATGATCAGGTTGTACTGGTCTGCCAGGTTTTTTACCAGCATTTTATCCGGGGTTGAAGTCAGCCAGTTGCGAAAATGTGCACTGGCACCGTGCAACAAATACATGACCGGATAAGCTGCTTTGTTTTTACCGTTGACATAAGAATCTGGCAACACCACTGCTGCTTTGTAGGATTTATTCATGGATGCGCTGGGTACTTCCAAGGTATCTACTTTGGCAGCAAAGGTGGAAAATACAGATAGACTTAAGATCAGCAAAAGGGCAAAACGATATTTTTTTGAGCACAACATAATGGTGAAAATTTGATTAAACATGCGCTAAGCCAATGCAACAGTAGCCGGCCAGGTTTCTTTTTAAATTGTTTTTGAACTTGAGTCACCGCTCCAAGTCGGCTTTTAATTCACCGTTACTCCGTGGCCTTTTAAAATCTTGTGGAAGAACAAGAGGTGATACGGTAAAGCATTCTCCCAATACCCCCAAGTATGTCCACCAGGTCTTTCGATGTAGTCATGCGGTACGTTGTTGTACACCAAGCGTTGGTGCAGTTCCCGATTGATGTCAACCAAAAAATCGTCTACCCCACAGTCAATCATGATGGGCAAAGCATTCTTTTTAATGGTTTCGACCATATTGACAATGGAGTTTTTAAAATAAACATCATTCGTGGGGTCATCGCTGCCCATTAATTGCTGGAAGCCATTTTTAAGGGACTTGGCGAAATCTTCATTGATCTTAAATTTGGTCCAGTTCATGTCCAAGGCGCCACTCATGGAGCCTGCTGCACAGAATAAATCAGGATGTCGGGTAGAAAGGTACATGGCTCCATGCCCACCCATGGAGAGGCCAGTGATTACGCGGCCTTTATTGCTGCGTACCGTACGGTAAGTGCCATCAATTTTGGGAATGACTTCCTTGATGATGTGGGTTTCAAATTTGCTATTTGGATTAGCAGGGCTATCCAGGTACCAAGCAAAGGTTTCACCTTCGGGCATCACGATGATCAGGTTGTATTGATCAGCCAGGTTTTTGACCAGCATTTTATCGGGGGTGGAAGTCAGCCAGTCCCGGAAATGGCCGCCCCCGCCGTGCAGCAGGTACAATACAGGATAAGTGGCTTTACTGGTGGCATATGAATTAGGCACCACCACTGCAGCCTTGTAGGTTTTGTTCATGGACGCGCTGAACACTTCCAAGCTGTCGACTTTGGCGGCGTGACTCCAAAAGCAGGAAAGACAAAGAGTGACCAATAGTGTAAAACGGCAGTTTTTTGAGTACAACATGGTTGTAAGATTTTGATTAAAACGATCTAAAAATATACTACCCCCGCAAACTTAGCAAACCCACCCCCGCCGCATCAAAACCGCCATCCACAGCCAGGATTTGCCCATTGATGTAAGCGGCAGCAGGGCTGCACAAGAAATAAACCGCATCGGCAATTTCTGTAGTAGTGCCATACCGCGCGAGTGGAATGGCGTCGCTGTAAGAGGTTCGGATATCGGCACTATGCACGAGCTTGGCCATTTCGGTTTCTACCGGTCCAGGGGCTATGGCGTTGGCGCGCACCCCTTTGTTGCCGTACTCCACCGCCTGCTGTTTGGTCAGGTGCATGATTGCTGCCTTGCTGGTGCCGTAGGCAATGCGCAGGGTACTGGCGCGCACCCCGGAAATACTGGCGATGTTGACAATGCTTCCTTTTGCTTCCAACAAACCGGGTAGCGCAGCCTGAGTGCACAAAAAAGTACCGTTCAGATTGGTAGACATCACCGCACTCCAATCTTCAAAAGTCACTTGTTCAGCAGGTTTAAAAATGGCGATTCCGGCATTGTTGACCAGGGCGTGAATGGAGGGGAATTGGGTCAGAATTTTCTGAAAAGTAGTTTGTACTTGCGCTGGATCAGAGACGTCACAGAGGACAAAGGAATAATTTCCGTTTCCTTTCAGTTGTTTTTCGCATTGTTGCAAGCCAGTTTCATCATTGTCCAAAATGATGACATGGTAGTTTTCTGCCTGAAAACGATGAGCAATGGCCAAGCCAATACCGCGGGCGGCACCAGTTACGACCGCTACCTGAGCAGAAGGAGTTGTGGACATAAGGTTGAGGTGTGTTGCGATGGTGTAGTGAATGTTCTGGGGGCAAAATAGGAAGAAAAGGCCAAAATTTCACCCTCGTGCATTGACTCGCCTCAAACTCAATTGCTCAGCCTGGATGTTACTCAAAACTCAATATTTGCCCTGGCTTTTTGCCCAATTGATGTATAGGCGTAAGTTTTCTTCCAACCGTTTTATTGCCGCTTCTTTGGTCATCATTTTAGCACGTTGCAATTCAGGAGAATCTTTAAATAGGGCTTCATTTTTCATCAGTTTCTCTTCTGTGTAATAATATTTGAAACGATCATCGTCAAAACTAATGGGTGCTACAAACAGTTCTTTTTCTTTTGCCCAATAATCCAGATTTTTGATTTCTGCCAAACTGAAACGGCTGTTTTGAAATTGGTTGAGAATGTCTAAAAGCACCTCTTTCCATTTGGGGTTATATTTTTGAAAAAGTGCTTGCAAGGCAGTTTTTACTTTTGCATCTACCTCAAATGGGGCTTTTAATTCAGCCAGTCCATTAGCAACGTTGCTTGATTTTCCAGGATTTTGTGCCAACCAGCGCTCCTGTTCAGTGATGTATTGTTCCAATACTTTTTCATCTCCTTCTTGTTCCCGTGTAAATTCGTGCAATAAGCTGATGAAAAAATTCAAATCAAGGGCTTGTTGGAGAGCAAGCCAGTTTTCTTCCTGCAAAGCTTTTTCAATAGCTGGCTTTGTGTAAAACGTTTTTTCATTCTTTTTGAATCTATCTTTGATCAGCATTTTATAAAACAGCCACTCTCCCTCCTTTTGTTCTTTTGTTGACAGGGATGAAAAAGTTGTTTTTACAAAAAGCTTATAAAAATCGTTTTCCTCTTTGGTCCATAGGGCTTGTTTTTCTAAATCCAACCAGCCACGTAAGAAAAAATCTAGCTTGCCATGTGCAAATTGTTCCCACATCAGCTTCATCTTCGGGGCACTAATTGCTGGCTTTGGAATCTCCTTGTAAGCTTCATGAATAATTGAATTTCGATCCATATTGCTGAAATCCAAAATAGCAAAGCCGATCTTTTTATCTTCATCAAAAATACTAATTGGGAATTCCAGGCTAAAACCTGCCTCACTATACCTCCGTGGTACATTTTCTTTAACATTCAGCCCTTCATCTTTGGAAATACGCATAACAATTTCCCGAATTTCTTTATTGGACAAATTATCGGGTAATCCAGTGCCATAAATCGCGGGCATATATGGAAGCCCGGTTTGATCAAATGTAAAAGTATTGCCCACCTCCTGGGTCATCCCCTCGATGGAAGTAGCCCCAAAAATTCCCACAGCCATTGCCCATTCAAGCATGCGTTTTGAAAAAGGATAAGGCAAAGCTTTGGGATCATCCAAAGGGTTTGGATCGGTATACCTGGGGTATTTTGCCTTGTTGTACCGAAGTACGGGTTTGATTTCGAGTTGTTTTTTCATGGTTTATACCAGGTGTTCGAGGTAATCAATCATGGGATAAAGCGGGTTGTAGTGCTTGTGCAAAAACTGTTGATTGCGTTTGCGCCAAAGGCGATTGGCCATGGCATCCACCAAGGGCATCAAGGTCCGTTCGTGGTAACAAACCACCGGGCTAGCCTGCGTGACGGTGCCAGTGCTGGCAAAATTGATACAAGAGCACCAACTGGCGCACCGCCCCTGCAAAGCGCAAGTACTACAAGCATCCTTAGGCTTTTCGGAACAACTGTGCAGGTGTTCCCGGCAGTTTTCATCAAAACCACCGTGCAGCACGTGACCAATCATAAACTCCGGCAAGGTTTCGGTGGTCACAAACTGAATACAGGGATAAAGTGCTCCGTCGGGAGCAATGGAAAACTGGCGTTGGCCCAAATTGCAGCGTTCATCCCGCCCCGGCGGGCCTTGGGTGTGCGAGCGAATCCGCTCATCAAAACAGCTGAGGTAAAAGCGCTGATTTTGCTGCGTTTTTTCCTCGTACCAATGGGCAAGTTTGTGGTAGCTCTTTTCCAAGCGGTGCATGTCTTCCATCGTCCAATCAGCACTGTAATCCAGGGTAAGGTTGAAATACCTGAATCCTTTTTGGTAGAGCCAGTCTATGGATTCCGCCGCATGGCCGGCAGAATTGGGCGTAAGTACTGTGGTGACGCTCGCACATGGGTTGCTGTGCAACAAAATGGGAATGGCTTTTTCAATCGCTGCACTACTGCCTTTACCCGCAGCGTTGGGTCGTTGGATATCCTGAATCTCGGGAACTCCATCCACACTCAAAGAAACATAGATGTCGCGTTGGGCCAGAGCCTGCATCATAGTCTCGGTCAATAAGGTACCATTGGTGCTGATGCGAAAAGACAGGGTCATGCCTGGGGGTAATTTTTCCTGAAAGGAATCTGCCAGCCAAAACAAAAGCTCGGCTTCGATCAGGGGTTCGCCACCAAAAAAAGTGATGTCCAGGAATTTTACTTGCGCCTTGCGGGCTTCATCAAGTACAAATAGCAGGGATTTATTAGCTACCTCCCTCGACATGGGGCGATGCACTTTTGTTCCGGTATAACAGTAAGTACAGCGCAAATTGCACTGGTGCGTAAGGTGAAAGGTGGCGGCAAGAGTTTGTGTCATAGTGGGATTTTGTATGTTTTTAAAACGGGAGATGTTTGTCATAAATTACAAAGACTCAGGTCTTTCACAAACGGTTCAAAAAAATTGCTTTTTTTTTTGAGTACAATCTATATCAGTCCGCCTTATACTACTATACTGCTTGTATTTCCCTAGAATTTTAAAAACCAACAACATGCAACGCACCGATTTTTTGAAAAAAGGCATGGGGGCCCTGGGCGTAGCCTTCATCGTACCCCTGGCTAATTCATGCAAAAAAGACTCCCTGGTGGATGAAGTTACTCCGGATGGATCCAGTTCCAGCGGAACTTGTACTGTTTCCCCAACAGAAACGGCGGGCCCCTTCCCTACCAAGTCGCCAGCTACCTTACAAATGGTGGACATCCGTTCGGATCGTACTGGGGTACCCCTCAGCGTCAAAATCAACATCAAAAACCTCAATACTGGCTGCGAAGCCATGTCAGGTGCCATCGTCGACATCTGGCATTGCGACAAAGACGGATATTACTCTGAATACGGCGGCACGGGTATGCAACAAGCTGACTTCACCAGCGTTCACTTCTTGCGCGGGCGTCAGGTAACGGATGCCAATGGGCAGGTAGGTTTTTCAAGCATTTTCCCTGGTTGGTATTCCGGGCGAGCACCACACATCCACGTTCACATTTACAATGCGAGTGGAAAGTCACTCCTGGTAACCCAGATTGCCTTCCCCACCAGCGTGTGTGACACGGTTTATACCACAGCAACCAACTACTACACGCGTGGCAAGCAGGATACATCCAACACCAGCGACAACATCTTTTCCGATTCCCTGGCGCAAGAAATGTCTACCGTAACAGGCAGTGTTGCCGCAGGTTATGAACTCACCCATACAATCGTTGTCAATGGATAGATCCCCAGCAACCATCTATCTGGCCGAGCAGCGTGGAATTACCCAAGCGGATCAATCATATCGCAGTTGGCATACTTTCAACTATGGTGATTACCAAAATCCACACCGCGAAGCCCCCGGGGCTTTGCGGGCTTTTAATGAAGATACCCTGGCAGGAGGGCAACGGATGGTTCATCAGGCAGCTGAAGCTGCAGATATCATGCTTTTACCACTGGTAGGTGGCATTACAGTAGAGTTGTACAGCGGAAAACCGCGGCGATATGTAGAAGCAGGCACCCTTTTGGTGGTGAATTTGTCGGAGGGAGAGAAGTATACAGTTGAAAACCCCTTTGAGGCGGATTTAGTGAGCTATCTCCACGTGGTTGTGAGCCGGGCTATTTTTAAAACTGGTTTGGAGCTTCACACTTTCGACCTGAGGCAACATTCAAATGGTATGCTGAAACTGGCTGAGCTGGACAATGGCTACCAGTTTTTGATTGGCAAGTTTGATGGGCGGGCCGAGTATAGCCAAATCCTTGATGGCCCTTTCAAAAACAGTTTTATTTTTATCATAGATGGGGTTTTTGAAGTACAAAACCGTTTGTTGCATGCGCGCGATGGACTGCTTTTAACACAAATGCAGGAGTTTGATTTTGAAGCCCTAGCCCACAATTCCATTATCTTACTTTTGAATTTATCCTGAATTTTCTCCCCGCAAATAATCAGGGCTGACATAAAAAAGGGCTGTAAAGGAATGATCCCCTTTACAGCCCTCTATTGCAATAACGCTTAGTCTCTTTTGGCAAAAGATAAAAAAACGTTAAAAAATCTCGCCTATCCTGAAAAGTCCATAAATTGCAACTTTATTACTAATGCAATTTAGCCTGCTTCATGGTAAATCCTGGGGTAGGCTTTTTTTATTGACCAGTACTAACTGTTCTACTTAAGCAGTAGCAGTTGCCTTCTGATTGCTGATAGCCAGGCTGTAAATTACCAAACCGAAGCCGATTTTGTTGACTGCATCTCCGATGTTGTAGATCAAGTCCATAGCCTGAACTGGCAGTACTCCACTCAACAATCCTCCATCGATGGCCATGTAACCAATTGGGTAAATAGCCCAACCTGCAAAAATAAACCATCCAAGGATTTTCATTGCTGTTTGTAGATTTACGTCAGCGGAGCTGTTTGCCAATTTTCTGGCACCACCAAACCACACATCATAAGCAATGAACGCATAACCAATGGTTGAAATAGCTCCCCAGATAGCGGACTGGCTACGGAAAACCGTTTCGCCCAAATAACCGGTTACAAGCATCCACAATGACCAGAAGATCATTCGCCACATCAGGCTTTGCTTGGCACCATAAGGCTTTAGGATAAGATAGAATTCAACACACATCAATGGCACGGTCAAAATCCAGTCGATGTAGCGAAATTCAGTTGGAGAAGTTTGGTTCTCGGCCCAAAAGCTGCGCATGTAAAAGTAGTGCGCAGCCGCAATTCCAGTGATCAGTGCCGATACAAGCAGGGAGTCTTTCCACTTCCCTTCCACGCGGGTCATCTGAACAAAGAAAAAAACGGTTGAGGCCAGCATGGCCATTGAACCGATAAAAAAGGTGAAGCCAACGTAATCTCCAGGCTGCAATTGGGCCAGAAAAAGTGGCTGAAAGTTGTTGATTACTAATGCATTCATGATGTAATAAGGTTTATTAAAGATACAATATATGCTTAACGAAGAGCCGTTTGAAATGTTCAAAAAATTCAGAATTTTCAATTAAAATTAAAACATAGTTGCTTATTCTGAAATATCTACTCTCCATTCAAATTTATCAGATTGACCAGTTTGGTACAACATTTCGATTAGCACCAGGTGCGGTAGTGTAACCAAAGACAGAAAAATGAACAGGATTCCCCAAGTTGCGTTCATCTGGATGGACGGGGAATACCAGACCATTATCATCAATCCTAATATTGCTAACCCGCTATATGGCAAAGCTTCCCTGACATAATCTTTAAGCTTATACCCAGGCTTTTGTGATCGGAAGAAAGATATTTGATCCTGGATCGAGCTCAACGCATGCCAAGCAGAAAAATAGAGGGCGAATCCCAGCAAAAGCGGGGTGGATACGAAGAGAACCAATAAAATGAATAAATTAAAAACCTCGGCCCAAGCTTCCTGATTGGACAATTCCCTCTTCAACCAGAGCAAACCTATAGTTAGCAAGTTGAGAACAATAATCAGTCCAATACTACCATTGAGGAGTAGGGCCGACAACTCGGGAAGGGATCGTTGAATAATCGACTCCACTATGGGCTGAGCCGTTTTGAAGTGGGCCAAAATGGGCAAAAAGAGTACAAAAGCGCCATGAATCAAATAAAGCAGGGCTTGAAACCCGCTATTCAGGTTCACATAGTTCCAGTTGGACTGGCCAAAATGATATACAGAAGTCAACAAAAAAATCAACAAGCCCAAGGCCGGACTCAACCACCACAACAATCCATAAACCAGCATTAAACCCAAATAGCCACCGTAAAATCCCAGCATGGCTGGCTGCCCACCCCTTCGCTGTAACAATACATGAAAAATCCGGTGATCGGTTGCCCCATGAGGTATCCCTAAACCAATGATCAGGAACAATGCCAGAAAGAGGCTCAAGTTATCAGCCAAAGCTGGCAACAGAATTACAATTGCAGCCAGCAATAAACTAAACAAACGCAACCAAAAATAAAGATGTGGGTAGCGTGCAGTCATATGCGAACAGGATTGGGGGGTGATGCTGCGAATTTATTGGTACCAAGATAAAATGCCCAAATAGCCTGTAGGAAAGGAACAGGTGGCAAACTGGCCAAAATTCCGATCTCTTCACCCAGGTGGGTATCTTCATCTAAAAATTTGAGGATTTTGGGGAAGTCGATCCGCTGAAACAATTTACTAAAAATAGGAGCGCCCAACTTTCCTCGATGGGTTAGGATGTCCAACAATAATTGATCGTAAAATTCGAATCGTTTGGAATGTCCGAGTCTGGGATCAGGTTTTTTCTGGCCGACCAATTGTTGAGCAACTTGTTTGGCTTGTTCCTGTATCCGCGCAAAGGCGTAGCCAGTTGATGGCTTAACTGCTCCACCCATTGTACCGATTTGGAAGATATGGCCTTGCTTTTTTGTGGGCTTAGCTCCCATGATTTGCATAGGAATCACGCCGAACTCTTTTTCAAGTACCTCCCAATATTTAATTTTTAGGGTTTTACTCAGGTATTTATCAAGCGCTGTTGTATAAGCTTTTTCGCTCAATAACTGGGTTGAAAAAACGGTGAACTCTACGAGTGCTCTCCGGCTGGAGGTAGGAAGTACATAACAGAACCGAGTATCGTTGTGTTGTGGAACCCTGAAGTCCATGATAGAGGCACACCCCGGGTCGAAACAATCCTCAGCTGTCTCTATCCAGTATCCTGCAAAATGCTGAATAAGTTTATTGGGCTCAATTGTGGCCGATTTTTTTGGAATGCTGGAGAATACCGATTCCCCTGAAAAAATGGCGTTTTCAGTTCTTACAATTGCACCAGTTTCAGCATCTTCAATACTTCTGATGTCAGCTTGATGACAAGTGACGTTGGGTGCGAGCGCTAGTCTTTGTTGAATGAAATGGTAGAAATCTGCTGAGCGAAGCAAACAATAACGGTAAGGATCAATTGACTGGATTCTTTGTGAATGGTAATCCGCAAACCTTAGATACTGCCATTGATGGGTAAACAAGGAATCGAATGGTGTTGGTGATTTACTCCACCAACACCATGTACGGTCATTATTGGACTTCTGTTCGCGATCCAATACAAGGATATCACCCAGGTAGCCTTGTTCAACTAAATAGTAAGCAAGGCTCAAACCTGAGCAACCTCCTCCTGCGATAATGCAATCGAAGTGTTGTTTCATTTTATTACTAATGCAATTGCGAATAAGACAAGATAAACCAAGAAAGGTTTAGACTTTGAACTGATACTTTGAAAACACAAATGAAATTCAAATCATCAACTAAAAAACTGATTCTGAATCGAGAAGAAAATAGGCCAGTCTCGATAAGGAGACTGGCCAGAGCGCACTAAAATACAACTAAACTAAATCGAAAAAATTAGGGCAACAATACCCGATCAATCACGTGCACTACGCCATTTGTTGCCAATAAATTAGCGATGCTTACATTCGAGGCGTTTGCACCATTGCCTTTCCCCAAAACGCTCACTGCACCTGCCGCAATGGTTACTTTGGCTTTGCCACCTTGTGCGGTAGTCAATTCTGCACCGTTGGTCAGATTGGTAGAAAAAGCTCTAGCCGCAACCACATGGTAGGTAAGAATGTTTGCAAGAGTAGCTGGATCCGCAGCCTCGATGGAAGCAATGGTCGGAAAACCAGCAGCTTGAAATGCGGCATTGGTGGGTGCAAATACAGTCAGTGGGCCAGCTGCAGTAAGGGCATTGACCACCCCACTACCTGCACGAGTTACTGCAGCCACCAGGTAACTCAAGTTTGCATTGGCCGAAGCCAAACCTACAATGTTTACCGATGGGGGGAGAATAACTGCGTTGATCACGTGAATCACTCCATTGGAGGCGCTAACATCTGCCTGGGTCACTGTGGCGCCGTTGATGGATACACCAGCAGCATTTTTGGTAATAAAAGCATCCACATTGCTCAACATTTTGGTCGCTTGGTTGTCTCCTACCTGAATGGCTGCTGCATTGATCTTGCTGCCAATCACATGGTACTGCAATACCGCCTGCAGGGTAGCCACTGGTGTATTGTTGATGGCGTTTACATCTGCGAAACCAGCCGCACGGAAAGCAGCATCGGTTGGGGCAAAAACAGTCAAACTGCCGGTGCTCAATGCATCGGCCAATCCGGCGCGTATTACAGCCGCTTCCAGCAAGGTGAAATCAGTTCCATCTACCACAATTTGGGTGATGGTTTTGGCATCTGCTGCATCGTCATCTTTGTCTTCACAAGCAGTGGTCAGGGCCAAGGCAAAAATACTGAGTAGGGTCATCATTAAACTACGCATGGGGAACATCAAAAATTTGGTTTTCATAATTTGGTTCATTTTGGTTGATAAGTTAGGAAGTATGAAATCAGGAATAAGAACGTAGTTTTTATTGCTATGTTTATAAAAATAGCTCTGGAGTAAAGGCTTGTCTAATTCTTT
This sequence comes from Haliscomenobacter sp., assembly GCF_033763495.1. Classification (GTDB taxonomy): domain Bacteria; phylum Bacteroidota; class Bacteroidia; order Chitinophagales; family Saprospiraceae; genus Haliscomenobacter. The sequence continues at coordinate 16,629 of NZ_JANRKL010000209.1, forward strand.
ACATAAGGTTGTTATTTTCTCTTTTTACATGAACAAAACTGGTGTTCTACATAATGGCCAGAACAACGGCCAATCTAATCGTTGGTTTTGTCGTGAAATTTCCTCTGGGTGGTTACCAAATTAAACAGGGGCTAAAACACCAATCCTGATGCCTTACCCCCTGTTTATCTCTGCTTACTGATGCCTTTGGAACAGCTATGTCAGTAAACCATACTGGTTTGGTTGTGCGAAGTGCTAGGGCTGTCTTGCTGCCTGACGAGCCAGCAATTTCCAGTCTGGTCCTTGTTTTTGCCAGATTTGCAATACCAAAAGTTTCACTGAGCCGGGCCTGCCGCCGTCGTTGATGTCACCGGCTAGTTTGTGGCGTACAATGGCCGTTTTGCCCGCCATTTTGATGCTCTGTTCCGTCAGTTCCATCGTGACGAAGTCGGATTCACCAGTAGAAATCGATTTGACCAGCATCGCTTTGTCCTCAATTTTACCGCTGGAATGGCCATAGCTCAGCTCTGGAGCAAGGATGGCTTCAAGGGTAGCTTTGTCGGCATCAAGCATGGCTTTGCGCCAAACCAAAACTGCGTCGGCCACTTGTTGCTCTGCTTTGGACTGCGCAAAGGTGCCAAAAGCAATGGACAGCAAAAAGAGCAGAAGGATTGATTTTTTCATCTTCATGTATTGTTTATAGTTAATAAGGCAAATAATGGGGTACGTATACTAAACTTTTGAAGTTTAGTATACGTACTTTAAGGCAATGCATAGGCAACGTACTGATTGCCCTTGGGAGTGCCCAATTTGGTCCCCCCGCAAGCCAGCACAATATACTGTTTACCATCAATGGCGTAAGTGGCCGGGGTAGCAAAAGCGGCAGCAGGCAATTTGGTTTCCCAGAGTACCTTGCCCGTTCTTTTATCAAATGCCCGGAACATGCCGTCTTTGGTCGCTGCAATAAAAAGCAGGCCACTCGCCGTCACCACGGGGCCACCGTAGTTTTCTACTCCAGTGTTGCGGATTCCTTTTGCGACCAGAGTGGGTTCTTCCCCGAAGGGCACCTGCCAGAGGTATTCACCCGTATTCAAATTGATGGCACTGAGTTGACCCCAAGGTGGGCCAATGGCCGGAAGTCCTTTGCTGTCGAGGAATTTGTTGTAACCTGTACTGTAAAATGGCAATTGGACCGGTTTTGGAGCTCCGGCTACAGCCCCTACTTCTTTTTTCTCGTCCCCAAACAGATAGGCCACCAAAGCCTGTTTTTCAGCGGAAGAAAGTGCCGGAAAGCCTGGCATCATCCCCTTGCCCGCAGTGACAATTTGGGTGACAAATTCCTTGTCCCGTTTTTTCCCAATATCCACCAAAGCAGGAAAACCACTTTTAGCATTGCCTTTGCGGTCTATTCCGTGGCAAGAAGCACAAGTATTGAGGTACACTTTTTCGCCGGGACTTGCATTGGCCAGCAAATCGGTAGCAGGTGGTTTCATGGTTAAAATCCAGGCCATTTCGTTGCTGTTGACGTAGAGGGTACCCTCAGGGTCGGCAGCTGCTCCACCCCACTCTGCTCCACCGTCGTAGCCGGGAAAAATCACGGTGCCTTCGGTACTGGGAGGATCGTAAAAGCCCGTTTTGTATTTGCGGAAATTTTGCATCAACTCCTCGCGGTTTTCGGCGTAGGGGCTGATGTCATTTTCGGTCAGTGCATTGGACTGCCGTGCGTAGGGAAGCGGTAGTGTAGGCATGGGTTGGGTTTTCCAAAGCTTTTCACCTTTCAAACCTACAGTAGGCACGGGTACCTCTTTGATTGGATAAATGGGTTTGCCCGTAACCCGGTCAAACACAAACACAAAACCCTGCTTGGTCACTTGTGCTACCACGTCGATGGATTTGCCATCTTTTTGCAGAGTCATCAAATTGGGTGGCGCAGGCATGTCACGGTCCCAAACGTCATGATGGGTCAATTGGTAATGCCAAAGGCGTTTACCCGTACGAGCATCCAGGGCCAGCAGGCAATTGGCAAACAGGTTTTGGCCCTTGCGGTTACCGCCATAAAAGTCATAACCCGCCGAGCCAGTCGGCACATACAAAATGCCCCGTTTGCGGTCGACGGACATCCCAGCCCAATTGTTGGCGGCACCAGTGTAGGTATTGAGGTAGGCGTCTTTGGGGAACGTTTTGTAGCCATATTCACCTGGGTAAGGAATGGTGTGAAAGGTCCAGGCCAATTTGCCCGTACGTACATTGAAAGCGCGAATGTCTCCAGGGGCGGCGTCGGAGCCCTCAGAAAGCCGAACGGGCATCACGATGAGGTCTTCAAAAATGGTGCCCGGGGTGTTGGAAATGATGAATTTTTTCTGCGAAACTGCGGGTAATCCAGTGTGTAGATCGACCTTGCCTTGATCGCCAAAACTGGGGATGGGTTTACCCGTCTTGGCATCCAATGCCCAGAGGTTGGGTCCGGCGGTGTACAAAATGCGCTGCTCTTTTCCGTCCGTCCAATAAGCTACACCTCGACTGGTACTGGACCAATCTTTTAAAGGATCGCCAAAACGCCAGAGCTGTTTCCCTGTCGCAGCGTTCAATGCAAAGGCTTGTACACTTGCGCTTACGCCATACAATATCCCATCGATTACGAGTGGATTGACTTGCATTTGCCCGGAGTCGGGCAGGGAGTAGCGCCAGGCAATTTTGAGTTGGTCGACGTTGCTCGGGGTAATGTCGACGAGTTCGGAGTAATGGTTGCGGTCGGGGCCGCCAAGGTATTCGGGCCAATCGGAACCAGCGGGATCAGTATCCGCATTGTTCCAGGCCAGAATACTTACCAAGAGCAATCCAAGTAGGGAAAAAATAGCCAAACGTTTCATAGCACTTGCTTGCGAGTTGATGAAGAGAGCTGGCTAAAATAGAGTTTTTAGTTGAGAAAGTTGAGGAGTTGAGGCTACCGCAGTAATTTTGACCAAGACATCGTCTAAGTCGCTGCGATAGCCCCAACTTCTCAACTCCTCAACTTCTCAACCTTTACAGCAGTGTCTTAAACTCCTTACTCACCTGTTCCCCGGGAAAATAAACCCGTTCCAAAAACAGGCCTGCAGGGGGTGCAGTGTATTTTGCGGGCTCCTGGCTGGGCGCTTCGAGCCATTCTTTAAATTTTGCAGGGTCCATTCGGCCAGTGCCCACTTCCACGAGGCAGCCTACAACTCGGCGCACCATTTTCCACAAAAAATGAGAAGCAACGATGTGTACAATGACCATGTCGCCTTTTTCCACCACTTTAAGCTGTTGCAACTCCACTTTGGAGCTTTTTTCGGTCCCTTTTTCATTCGAGAAAGACTTGAAGTCGTGGAAACCCACCAGGTGTGCAGCAGCCTGATTCATCCGTTCCACATCCAAGGGGTCTTTGACCCACCACATGAAGTGTTTGCCGAAGGCATTGCGGCGGCGTGAAATTTGATAGATGTAGCTGCGCGCAATGGCATCATGGCGGGCATGAAATTTTGGCGACACCGCATCCACGCTGATGATGTTGACATCGTGGGGCAACAGGTCATTCATTTTTTGCCGGATCAAACGCACGGGCATTTTGGAATTCACGTCCAGGTGCGCTACTTGGCCCAGGGCATGTACCCCTGCGTCGGTGCGCCCAGAGCCATATACTTCTACCTTTTCGGTTTCAAATACTGTTTTTGCAGCCTTGATCAATAAGCCCTGAATGGAACGGGCATCTTCCTGGACTTGCCAACCTTTAAAGCGGCCACCATCGTATTCTATCGTCAGTTTAAACTTTCCCATCCTGCAAAAATGGGGCGGGATTTAGAGGTTTTACAGCATTTCGCCCTTTTTTTTATAAACAGCTTTTAAAAATCTGCATGCCCCGTTCCATTTCCTCTTCATTTGCTGAAGCAAAACCCAGGCGGGTTACATTCAAATCGGGGGTATAATTGGAGGCATCGGGAATGTATAAGCCTTTTTGCAACAGCTTTTCGCGGATTTTGCGCAAGGGAAATTCGGGATCAAATCGCGCCCAGACCGCCATACCGCCCCTAGGTTTTTCAAACTCAACAATGGAGCCCAATTCCTGGATTAGCATTTCACAAAACAAGTCGCGCCGCTGTTGATAGGTCTTTTGCGCTTTTTTCAGGTGGCGTTTCATCTCTCCGTCCCGAAAAAGGGTGGCCGTAGCTGCTTCCAATAAATTGTCTCCTTGCCGATCCAAAATGCGGCGCAAGCGGGCCAGATTTTCAATTACCTCACTCGGCGCAGCCACGTAACCAATGCGCAGAGCGGGCGAAAAAGCCTTGCACAAAGAACCTACATATACCACGTGCCCACCCGTGTCGGCACCTGCGAGGGGAAGAATCGGATTGCTGTTGTAATGAAAATCGTAGTCGTAATCATCTTCCAGAATACAAAAATGGTATTGTTGTGCCAATTGCAGGAGGCGCAGGCGGCGCTCGGCGGGCATGGTCACGGTAGTTGGGTAGTGGTGGTGCGGGGTGACATAAACGAGGCGAACGGGCTGTTCCTGGCACAATCGTTCGATGGCGGTTACATCAATGCCCTTTTCATCTACCGGGACTTGCATCAATTTAGCACCTTGGCGTTTAAAAATCAGGTTGGCCGAACCGTATGAAATTTGCCCCACCACCACCACATCCTGCGCCTGAACGAGCAGCTGTGCAGTGAGGTAAATGGCCATGGTACTGCCGCGGGTGATCAGCACATTGTCCAATTCGATGGGCAGGCCACGGGTTTCGCGCAGGTATTTGGTCATTTGGGTGCGTAGCGACAACTCGCCCAGGGTATCGCCATAAAAGAATAGATTTTTGCGGTAACCTTGCTGGAGTGCAGTGCGGTAGGCGCGGTTAAGGGCATCCCAGGGGGCGAGACGCACATCGGGAAACCCATCGTCAAAGGCAAGGCTATTGCTGCCGCGCAAAATGGGCTTACTTAGGTTTGGGTCAACCTGAAAAGAGAACCCCGCTTTTTCCTTGGGGCTGGTGGCCGGGCCGGAGTTTGGGTTGAGCCGCTGGACTTTGATTTCGGGCAGTTTTTGGCTGACAAATGTCCCCTTGGCCGCCTGGGTTTCGATCCAGCCCTGGGCCAACAGCTCATCATAAGCGGCTACAACCGTTTGCCGGTGTACCCCCAATACTTCCGCCAGGGCGCGAGTGCCTGGCAATTGCGCCCCGATCGGGATGGTGCCTTTGCGGATCTGCTCCGCCAGGCTGTTGGAGATTTGGATAAACACCGGAGCTTTAACTCCTTTGTCGATGTGGATGAGGGTAGCAAAGGGCAACATGTTGGTAATAATCTGTTCCCCCCAAAAATACAAATCTGGACTATTGATTTTTTATAAACTGGCAACTTACAGTAGTCCTTTTTACCCTATTTTTGTTCAAAATGAATAAATCATGGCTTCCAATACCGAAAAACAGCAGCCTGCACTAGCCGATACGCCCAAACCACCGTATTACGCGGTCATTTTCAGTACCACGCGCACCGAAGGCGACAATGGCTATGGCGAAATGGCAGAAAAAATGGCGCAGCTTGCAACCACCATGCCCGGATACCTGGGGGTAGAAAGCACCCGTAATGAAATTGGCATCACCGTGTCGTACTGGAAAGACCTGGAAAGCATCAAAAACTGGAAATACCAGATGGAACACGTGGAGGCCCGGGATTTGGGACGGGAGGTATGGTATCAGTCGTACCGCTTGCGGATTGCGAAGGTGGAGCGGGATTATGGGTTTGAGAAGCGGTGAGAGGGGATATTATTAGACTTTAGGCGATTTGATTTTCAAACAATTGATGATTTTCTTTTTTGAGTTGAGTTCCGAATACCTGAGTAGCGAGTTTTGAAGTGAGCTACTCAGGTATTCGGAACTCAACTCATTAATCTTATTTTTTGTGCCCAACAGCTCACTTTCTCCCTCAAATTTCCTATTCTTGCCTAAGAATTTCAAGCATTTATGGCCAATACAGCCCAGCGGGCCACCACTTTTGACACGTTTATGGAATTGCTGCTGCTACTGGCCGCAGCAGTCATCCTTGCTTTTGCCTGCCTGATGGGCACCAAAATTGTGCCCTACTTCAGTTTTAACCCGCTCCAGGATTTTTTGGGCACCAAAACCGACCATGTTTTGGCCAAACCCCTCTTCCAGGTTTCTTTTTACATCCACATTGCCAGCAGTTGGGTGGTGATGACTACGGGTGCCTTGCAACTCATTCCAGCGCTGTACCGCAATTGGCCTAAATTCCACCGTTGGACGGGGCGGATTTACGCTGCGGTTATTCTGGTACTGGCTTGCCCTTCGGGCTTGGGACTGGCCATTTATGCCAATGGTGGTTTGGCTGCCAAAGTAGGATTTACGCTGCAATGTATAGTTTGGTGGTTTCTGACCCTGCAAGCCTGGCGTTACGCCCGTCTGCGGCAATGGGAAAAACACGCCAATGCCATGTTGCGCAGCCTCGCTGTGACCCTGGCTGCCATGAGCCTGCGCACCGAAAGTTATTTTATGTTTTATTACCTAGGTACCAAACCCATCGAGACCTACCTGACCGTGACCTGGCTTTCCTGGGTAGGCAATCTGTTTTTCGCCGAAATATTGATTTTTTTGGGCTGGGGCTCTTATATGATCAAAAGAATGTTCCCTCCGTCATCGTTATACCATAAATCAATGTAAAATGAAAAAACACCTTTCTCAATTGACCTTCTTCGCAGTAGCCTTTGTGCTCTGCTTGTTTGGTTTGATGCAGTGCACCCAAAAGGCTGCCCAACAAACCGTAAAAGAAACCGAACCTACTCCACTGGTAACCCACGCTGAAGGGGCGGACACCCTGCGGGATGAAAACATTGCCGAGAGCGAAATCAAGCCCATTCAATTGAAATGGCTCAATTCGGCAGGTATGCATTCCTTATTGGATACACTGAACTTATCGGATATTATCGTGAGCCACGACTGGGCGGAATTGGGCTTCTACGGTGAAGACCGTTACAAGATTGAGTTTTATTTCTCCGATGTCACCAAGGATGAAAAAGACCCTTTCCTCTACCACATCGTTGGAAAGAATCGGCACAAGAAAGTGGTTTCCGAATTCAAAGGCACCCTGCGCATTGATAGCCTGGCACAAATTTCCGACCCCAACCTCGATACCGAGGAGGTAGGAGACATGGGTGTACAACGCATCTATTCCGCCAATGGGAAGTTCACCCTGGCCGAAGACAGCCTGAAAAAGTACTCTGGCCGTTTTACCGGCAAGATGCAAATGGATTTTGCTTCCTACGACAAGGCACCAACCGAAATCTGGTTTTTCTCCGAAACCCCCAACCAGGGCAGTGGTATTCGTTATGACGGTACCTGGACGAGCTACAAAACCGGGAAATCCAAACCCGTAATCTGGTCCAAAGACCTTTTCCGCTTTGCCAATGACATCCTCAAAGATTTCTCCATCGGTGAACGCGACGTTGAAATCAACGAAAAATACCGCAAACTGGGCTGGGATAACTTTTGGGAAAATGAAGAATGGTGGGCCGAGTCGAAGAAGGTGACGATGTAAGCTGTCAGCCGTCAGCAATCAGCCATGGGTAAAATCCCTTTGCTGGTTGCTGACGGCTCATTTAGTAAAAAAAACAAATCTAAGGAAGACACTCAATTCCAAATTTGTAGTTTGCAGGCCAAAGTACTAGGTAAATGAAAAAAAATTGGGTGCTCTACGGAATCGTCATCGCTTTTTTGGTGCTGCTTGGCTGGTGGACACTGGAACAAGGGCAGATGTTGGAGCAACCAAACAATTCAGTGGCTCCGGCATCGCATACCGCAATGCATTTTTTGGACTCCATCCGCGAAGGAATAAGCCATCCCCTGAGCATTTTTTTACTCCAAATTCTGACCATTCTAAGCGCTGCCCGCCTCTTGGGCTGGCTGATCGGCAAAATGGGGCAGCCCAGTGTAGTGGGCGAAATTGTGGCAGGAATCCTCTTAGGCCCTTCCTTGCTGGGTTGGCTTGCTCCCGATTTTTTTGGTTTTTTATTTGCCCCCAACTCCTTGGGCAATCTCCAATTAATCAGCCAATTGGGCCTGGTTTTGTTCATGTTTACAGTAGGAATGGAACTGGACTTGCGGATACTGCGCAAGTCCGCGCTTGATGTCGTTTTTATCAGTCAATCCAGCATCATCGTGCCCTACGTGGGGGGAATTTTGCTGGCCTGGATTTTGTACCAGACCTATGCCCCCGCAGGAGTGAGTTTTTTGGCTTTTGCCTTGTTTATCGGGATTGCGATGAGCATTACCGCATTCCCGGTGTTGGCCCGAATTACCCAGGAACGAGGTTTGAACAAAACCCCTCTGGGCAGCTTGGCTTTGGCCGCAGCAGCGATCAATGATGTGTTGGCCTGGTGTATCCTGGCTGCGATAATTGCCCTGGTTCGCACCGGCCCCGCGCACAGTGCATTGTTGACGATTGGGCTTTCGGTGTTGTATGTGCTGTTTATGTTGTATGTGGTTCGCCCCTTATTGGCCAGGGTCGCCAACCGTTTTTTTAGTTATGAGACGATGAACCGCACGGTAATTGCGGTCATTTTTGCGGTTTTGTTGCTTTCGGCCCTCATGACCGAAATCATTGGCATCCATGCGCTTTTTGGTGCTTTTTTAGCGGGAGTGATCATCCCCCAAAACGAGGAATTCCGCCACGTGATCATCAATAAAATTGAAGATTTAACGGTGGTGCTTTTATTGCCACTTTTCTTTGTGTTTACCGGATTGCGCACCCAAATTGGATTGCTTAACACCCCCGAATTGTGGCAAACCTGCGGCCTGATCATCCTTTTTGCGGTATTGGGCAAATTCATCGGCAGTGCCATACCAGCTCGAATCAGTGGGCAAAACTGGCACGACTCCCTGGCCTTGGGTGCCTTGATGAATACGCGGGGCTTAATGGAGTTGATTGTGCTCAATATTGGTTTTGACCTGGGCATTTTATCGCCTGAAGTGTTTGCCATGATGGTACTGATGGCCCTGGCGACTACTTTTATGACTGGCCCAGCATTGAATGGTTTGCACTGGTTTCAGGGTAAATTTGGAAATAAGCCGGGCATCATTCCAGCGTTGGCAGAGCAAAGCCAAAGCTCGCCTTTTCGGCTCTTGATTTCTTTTGGACAACCCAGAGCGGGCGCTCGCCTTTTGCAATTGGCACAACAATTACACATTTTGGGCGAAACACATGCCCTACATTTTACCCCCAATGCCGATATTTCTATTGCAGAGGCAGAAATTTTTGAAAAAGAGGGATTTGAGCCCATTTTAGGTTTGGCCGACAAATATCACCTTCCCATAAAAACGCATTACAAAGCCAGCAACAACGTTCCGCAGGAAATCATCCAACACGCCAATCGTGGGGCTTACAACCTGATGTTGATTGGTAGTTCCCGGCCCTTGTTTTCGAGTGATGAAACGGGAGGTATGGTGCAAACTTTTTTTGAAAGCATCGATTGTTCAATTGGGGTATTGATTGACAAGGGTTTTGGCCAAATCAAAAAAGTGTTAATGGTGTATTACGATGAGCAGGATGCACATTTGTTGAAGCTACTGCACCAATGTTTTGAACGGGAAAATATGCCACAATTCAAGGTACTGAGTTACGAAGAACCTACGGAAATAGCGGCACCCTATGTAGCAAAAGGCAATTGGGTCGTACAATCCAACCTGGAGATGAGCACCTTTCGGGAATACGATCTGTTGATTTTGAGTCGCAGTTTTTGGGAAGTCATCAAATTGCAGCGCTACGAACTAATGGCCTACGCGCCCTCCATTTTGATTCTTCACCCTGGGGATGCGCCAAAGGATTGAGTTCCAATTTTCTGAGCAAATCATTGTTTTACCTCCAAACTGCCATCCACGGCACTAAAGCGGATATTGGAAAAATCTTGATTGGCCGTAAAGCCATGACTGCGAATGGTATCCTTGCGGGTGGTCACCACCACAAAACGATTGGTGGAAACTTGCTGATCCCGTTCGTTCCAGGTGAGTTCGGGGGATTCCAGTTTTTTACCATCCACACTTTGCCACACCACACTGTCTCGCACCAGGGTCACACCTTTGTATTCGTAACGCACAGCGTATTTGGCGGTGAGGGTACCTGCCAGGGCACCATAAGTGTTGAAAAAATCTACTTTGATGCCTTTGATAAATTCCTGCCGGGGGTCGTCGCTGACCAGATGGCGCAGCATCACTGGCCCACGAATGCGCACCCGAATCAGGGCGGAATCGCTGTACAACATGTCTACGTCTTTAATCCGTTCGACGGAGACGTCTTCTTTGGAAAAAACTTCCACTGTTTCATGATTGCCATTGCAATTGAACAGGAGCAAACTAAGCATACTGAGAAAAAAAGTGAGTGCGCGCATGTATTTTGATGATTAACAATACAAAGATCGAGGATTGAGCGGATTTGCTGCCTATTTATTGCACACCTAAACCCTTCAATTTTTCCAACACCTCGGGCATACCAGGCTTCAACTTCAATGCAGCCTGGTAATCTGAAATTGCACCAGCACTATCTCCTTGCATTTGTTTGGCCTGACCGCGGTTGAAAAAATGATAGGGATCCTGAGCATCGAGTGAAATCGCCTTGCTGTAATCGTCTTGTGCGGCGGGATAATTGCCAGTAACCAAATAGGCATATCCTCTAGCCCCGAAATTGGCCGCTTTTTCCAATAGCGAATTTTTGATGACAAAATCCAGGTCGGCAATCGCCGCTTGTGGGTTTTTATTCAAAAGTGCAATCGAGCGGTTGTAACGTACACTGACATTGTTAGAGTCCAATTTCAGCGCCTCATTGAACATACTTACCGCTTTGTCAATCTGCCCCTGGGTGCCATAGGCATTGCCCAGGCCTTCATAGATTGACACGTTTTGGAAATTGTTGCGCAATGCGGCCTCAAAATCGGCAATGGCCAGATCAATGCGGCCAGTTTTGCCGTAGTAGTGGCCACGAATTTTGCGAGGCTCACCTGCGTTAGGGTACAACTTGATGACGTTTGTCCAAAGGGCATCGTGGTTTTGCCAAATGTCGACCTGCTCTCGGGTGCGAAGCATAAAAAAGACATTTAGCCCGACAATGACGCCCCATACCATGTACTTGCTGGATGGAATTTTGTGGATTAAAGCATCCAGGCCGTACCCCAGCATAAAAAACAATCCGACATAAGGCAAATAGGTATACCGATCGGCCATAATCACAGCCCCGACTGAAATGACCTGCAAAACCAGGGCAATACTGAACAAATAAAAGCCAAAACCGAAGAGATAAATTTTATTTTTGCGGGCAGTCCAGAGGCTCCAGGCACCTACAGCCAGAGTAAAGATCAAACCAGACAAGTACACTCCACCCTCATTGCCTTGTTTGACCAACTCCAAATTCGGATACGGGTAAAAGGCTGATAAATTGAAGGGCAAAAACAACTTGACGATGTACATCATAAAACCATAACCGGCAAACTTGAGGCGTTGAAAAAAACTGAACACTTCAAAATCAGCCAGCGCGTCATTTTTTTCCACCATACCAAATGCCCCATAAAAGCTACCTCCATCTTGCACATCCAGCGCAATAAGGCCAAACAATATCGCCAAGGCAAGGAAAGGGATTTTCTCCAAAATGCTGACCAAACTCAACACATTACGCCCCTGCCAATAGTCAAGCAAAAAGAGAATCGGCACCAAAGAAACAGCCATAGCCTTGGACAAACAAGACAGTACAAAAGCAGTCAGCGCCAGGCCCCACCACAGGCCAATTTTCCCTTTGTCCAAATGTTTCAAATACGCCAATGCCGCCAACAAAAAGAAAAACACGTACAACACATCCTTGCGTTCCGACACCCAGGCTACCGATTCCACATGCATGGGATGCAGGCCAAAACCCAGAGCTGTTACCAGTGCAATCAATACATTCCGCTTGCTCAATGCGAGTGCAAAGAGAAAGACCAAAGCCGTATTGAATACATGAAAAATGATATTGAAAGCAATGTACGATCGGGCGCTTTCAATACCAGAATTGGCCGCATTCCACCACAAGGTAGCCATCGTCAAGGGGTGGTAGTTCAAGGACACTACCGAACGCATCAGTGTATTCAAACTCTCTGAAGTAGCAGGATTGAGGTAAGGGTTTTCGGTGACATAGGTAGGGTCATCCCAATCGACAAACTGATTGTCCAAAGCCCGGGAATAGGCAATAAATACCCAAGCGGCCAGTAAAGCAATCCATAACCAGCTCAGCGGCTTACTGCCTTTTTCAGTAGCTGATGCAGCGTCGCGGTTGATGGCACCTGTACTTCCCATCGTCGGTTTGGCCTTAGGTGGGTTTGAGCGATTGGGGGCAGGCTTTTTTTTGGGCTTGGACATAGTGGCGCAGTTTTGCGCCGTGAAATTACAAAGTAAGTGAAAAGTGAAAAGCGAAAAGTGAAAAGCAAATACGGCATTTGGCTTTTACTGCTTAATTTTTCACTTTTCACTTTTCACTTACTTCGCCCACGCCGTGTACCCTCCGTCCAAATTGTAAATTTTCTTGAAGCCCATTTCTTTCAGCTGATTGGCAGCCCGGGCACTGCGGATGCCAGACAGGCAATACACTGCCACTGGGCGTTTTTTGTCCAATTTAGCCGCCATGGTTTTGAACTCGGCATTTTTCACGTCAATGTTCTGCGCTCCTTCAATACTTCCTGCACTGAATTCGGCAGGAGTGCGCACATCCACCAATTGTACTTTTTTGGATTGGATGGTTTTTTTGAAGGTAGCTACATCTTGGGTGATGATGCCTGGCGATTGAGCTTGAACGCAAGAAGTCAAAGCGATGAGGAGAAACAAGGAAAATATTGTTTTCATGGTTGTTGTTTTTGATTTTATAAAAATTCCGGACGGTATTCAAAATGCATTGAATCGTAATGGTACCACTTGCCACCCCAGATGAAACCGTGTTTTTCAAATACATCAACAACCTGCTTGGGGATACTGTTTTTGTAACCCAATTTGGCGTCTTCGTTGGTGCATTTGCAATCCCATTGCCAGTAGTGGGAGTATTTCACGTTGATGTCGATGGTCATGCCAAAACTGTGCATGCTCAAGCGATTGGTGCCTTTGATCACTCGCCAGAGGAAGGTACCTCCGGGGTTTTCCAGGTATTGTTTTAGGCCGGGGAGTTTGTCTAATTCGGCAGAAATGGATTCCAGTTTTTTATCCACACCGTTTACTTTGGTCACCAGGATTTTGCTGCCGATGGTTTTGGGTAGCCATACAATTTCACGCAAATTGGCGCGTACTTCCTCCTGGGTATTGCCGTACATTTTCATGTAAAAGGGCATAAAGCGAATGCGGCCTGGGTCGTTGTTGACGGGCAGGCCATCTTTACCAGGGAATTGGGAGGGGTAGTTGTAACGAAACTGGTCTTCCAAATCCGGGTTATCCAGCAATTCCTGGAAGCTTTTGTTTTTTTTGCCGTCATCATAGCTGAATACAGTGCCGTCTTTCAGGGTGATGCTGTTGGCGTCGGCTTTGACGATGAAATCAGGGTAGGCTTTTTGCAGGCGCTGGATGCCAGTGGGGAGTTCGGGTTGGGTAGGTAGCGCCCAGATAAGGGAGATAAGCAGAAAAAGAATCGGCATGGGTGGATTTTTTACAAAAATAGCGGAAAGTGAAAGATATTATTGTGATGTGCAACACAAATGTAGGGGTAAGCCTACGTGCTTGCTCCTATACGGCATCAAACACCTTATCCTGCCCCCATCTTTCCGACAACAACTTAAAAAACGCAGGCCGATAACTCTGCCCAATCGGAATTTCGTGTTTGCCGATGCTCACCTGGTGGCGCTCAACCACATTCAAATGCCGCAGCGAAATGATGTAAGATTTATGGATTTTGCAGAAAAAATCGGGTAGGATTTCCTGCACATCCTGCATGTTTTGTCGGCTAAGGATTTTTCGGTCCTGGGTGTGAAAAACCACGTAGTTTTCACTTTTTTCCAAAAACAACACCTCCTCCCAGTTCAAGCGGTAGAGCTTGGGGCCGCTTTTGATGAAAATTTCCTGCGCAGCAGGGCCGTTTTCAATACGGGGCTGGGCACTGACCGGCGCCTCTTTGCAACGGCTACAAGCCTGCAAAAAACGTTCAAAAGTAATGGGTTTGACCAGGTAATCCAGTGCTTCCAGTTCGTAACTGGCCACGGCGTATTCGGAGTAGGCGGTAGTGAAGATGACCTTGGGTTTGTCGGGCAAGGCGCGGTAAAATTCCACCCCGGAGATCTGGGGCATATGAATGTCCAGCAGGAGTAAATCGACGGGATGGTTTTGTAAAAAAGCCAATGCCTCCAAGGGATTGCGGTAAGTACCTACACATTTCAGCCAGGGCAAACGGTTGACGTAATTGCTCAAGAGTTCAATGGCCTTAGGTTCATCGTCGATGATCAGTACTTCTTTCATTCGTCCAGGCTAAGGCTAAGGTGGATGGAGAAATAATCCGCTTCGTCTACAATTCGCAGGGTATGGCGATCAGGATACAGGAGCGCTAGGCGTTTGCGGACATTTTCCAGGCCTATACCCTCCTGATTCAGGGAAGTAGACACCTGTTTGGTGTTCTTGGTGTTGAAATACAACATCCGTCCTTCCACTGTCACGTCAATTTTGACCATCGACTGCTTGGTCACATCGATGCCGTGTTTGAGTGCATTTTCCACAAAGGGGATCAAAATGGCTGGGGCAATCATTTTGCCGTCCATATCCCCCTGGGTATTGAGGCTGATGATCACGTCGTCGTCATCACTCAGGCGCAGGTGTTGAATTTCGATGAAGCCCCCAATTTGCTCAACTTCACGGCGTAAGGGCACTTTTTCAGCATTGGTTTCGTAGGTCAGGTAACGCATTAAACCTGCCAGCGAAGCGATGCTTTGCCCCAATTCTTCCTGGTTTTTTTCTACAGCCAGCGCGTACAAGCTATTGAGGGTATTGAACAAAAAATGCGGGTTGACCTGAGCTTTTAGGAAAGCCAGCTCCGTAGCCTGTTTTTCTGCGGCCAGTTTGCGCGTAGTCATTTCCGTTTCGTACCAAATGCGGGAGAAGCGGATCACTGCTGCAAAAAGCATTACGGAGAGGAATACGAAGAGGTTTTGCAAGTTGGGCAGGTAGTAAAAAAAATAAAAATTGTACCCCAGGTCCTCCATAAATTCCGAAAAAACCCACAACAACATCCAGGAGCGATCCAACAACCAATGAATGCCAACCAACAAACTAAACAGACCTCCATAAGCTAGGTAATTGCGTTGCTTAACCAGGTAACGGGGGATCAAAAAGTAGTTGTTGAAATAGGTGGCAGCCATCAGCAAAGGCAAGCGAAAAAGGCTGGCCCAGGCGATATTCGAGAACTCGCAATCCATATTCATCCACAAAATGGTTGTCCACAACCAGATGATGGCCCAAAAAAGGATATGCTTGGCGATTCTCTTTATCATGAACTCAAAGGTAAGGATTTGAGGCTAGATGCCGCATTATCTGCAATAAACCTAGGCTTTTTGAGGTCAAAAACGACAAAAATGTGATTCTTGTATGAAATCCGTTTTTTTTACCTAAAAAAACCAAAATACGGCATTTCAGCCCCCGATCTGATGGTTTGAGCACAAAAAAAACACCGCAAAAAAAATGATTTTAGCTTTGTTTCAAGAAATCACCTGAAAACCATGCCAGCAAGTTTTCATATTCATCCAAACTTCGCAGCGCTCCCACTGGGGCGCTTTTTTTTTGCCATAAAAAAAGCTGACCCAAGATGGATCAGCCCTAATTTGAAGACAATTATTTAGGAAGATCTGTATGCAATCGAGTGGTAGTTTTTGATGTGTGGACCCAGGAATACCCGTGCGTAGATGCGCATGATCGCCAAACCATCTATGATAAAACTCAAAGCAACAAAAGTGGCCAAAACGATTTGATTCTCGTGGATATGGCTAAAAATCAGGTCCTCTCCAATAAAGGTGGGGGTGATCGGAAAACCCGATAAAGCCAAACAAGCAATCAGAAACAGCACTGCAGCAGTGGGATGCTCATATACGTGGCCATGAAAACGATCCAAACTGACCGTCTCGGTCTTTTTCAACCAGTTGAGCACCACAAAACCGCCAATCCCCGCCACAATCACCCCGCTCAGGTAGATGTAAACCTGAAAAAAGTCGAAGTGCTCATTGTACGATACCGCCAGGGCAATGAATCCGTGATTAAGGACTACCAAGACCCAGCTCAAGCGGGCGTGAATCCGCTCGGAAAAAGCTTTTAAGGCTAAAATAAAACCAACCAAACCAAACACCGCAGGCAAATAAGCATGTGCAAAAGGGGAGATTTTGTCCTCGGCAAAACTTAAGAAGTACAAACCGATGAAATACGTTGGCAGGATGAACCACCAGAGGGAAGATAAGGTGATAAAATCTAGCCTTTTGCCTAGTTTTTTCAGCGGGTTCCACAAGTATTGGTACATGGCAGCGTCCAGGTTCCACTCCTTCAAGCAGAGGATGTAGAGGCTGTATTCCAGTTTGTTGGACAAAAATTTCCCCTCAAATGATTTCTGGCGGGGCACAAATTTGTAAAACTGTTCTTTGATCAAATAACTCACTAAGGAAGGCGAAACCAGCAGTTGGTAGGTGCGTAAAAAGGCATTGCCCGCAAAGTGAACCAATGCCAGAATGTGCCACCCGGCGGCTACTTCAATAAAAATCAAACCAATTTGAGCAATGGAAGCGTACGCCAATTGGCTTTTTACTGAAGATTGTACTCTGGCAATCCCTATGGACAAAATGGTAGTGCTCAAGCCCAACAAGGCAATAATCACGCGCACCGAAAACTGGTGCTCCCAAAACGGATAAGTGCGCAACAACAAAAAGACCCCCAAATGCACCGACAAAGAGCCGTAAAAAATGGCACTGGAAGGGGTAGGCCCCTCCATCGCCCGCGGCAACCAGGAAGAAAAGGGCAGCTGCGCCGATTTAGCTGCTGCCGTCATCAAAATCATCAGGGAGATGAAGGCCCCAATCCAAGTGTGGGATTGCAATTGAGCACTCACCAGCTCGGCATTTTGTAATTTTTGAAACGTGATGCTTTCGTGCCAGAGGTGATGGCTCATCCACATCGCCAGCAATAGGCCAACATCACCAATGCGGTAAATGGAGAAAATTTTCACCGCGTTTTTGACAGGCAAATAGCGGTTGCGGTAAAAAGCGATCAAAAGGAAAGAGGTGATCCCCAAAATTTCCCAGCCGATGAACAAGGTTTCAAAATTATCGGCCATCACCGTGATGTTGTACCCGATGTAAAAAAACAGGATGGTGTTGAAGTAGCGTTTGTACCCCGATTCCCGGTGCAAGTAATAGCTACTGTAAATGGTCACCAGCATGGTCAAGTAAGCTCCGGTGAGCAAATAAGTAGCCGTGACCAGATCAAACATGAGGATAAAATTGAACTGAAAATGCTCCGAGTTAAACAGGTTCACACTCTGGCTGTGTTGGGTTTCGTGTTGGTGCAACCACCAATAAATAGTATAGCCAAAAACCAGCAGGGTGTGCAAACCCATACTCAAATAAACTACTCTGGACAGGGTGTTCTCTTTTTTGGCGGGTACCAACAAACTCACACAAAACCCGATCACCGGGAGCAGCACAAATAATGGAAGCAATTGATTCATAGGATTAGCCTTCTGCGATGAGGTAAACGGGTAAGTTCTCGGTATTGCTTTCAATCGTGGATTTGAGATCCTGCAACAGCGGAAGGTCCTTTTGCAAGGTGTGATACGGCTCAAAATGCCCGGATTTGAAGCGGTACAACTCCTGGGTTTCGGGATGAACCGCTACCAGATTGATCCAGTTGTTGATGAACCATTCGTAGGTGGCGGCAGAACGTTGGATGCTTTTTGATACTACTCCTGGATCGTGTTCAACAATCATCAGCAGGCGCAAAGGATCGTGTACTTCCGTCATTTGAGTGGGCAAACCTGGTCGCAAATCGCCGTCAATCCCGTTCGCTACGCCAAATAGGCCCATGACGTTATGCGGCAATTTAGAACCAGCACCCAGCTTTTGTTCATCTACCCGCGAGAAGAAATATTCCATGTTGATCCCCCCACAGACGGGTGCAGCCGCGTTGAGGATGGTGGACAAATAGATGCCATCCGGGTCGAGGGCATAGTCGTAAGAATTGAGAAAAGAGCGCCGATCCAAAAATAGCCCCTTGGAGAGGTAGCGCCGACCGATGATGCACAAGGCGTTGGTGGCATGGTTGAGTTCGGGGCGGGGTTCAAAGAGTGATACCGAGCGGCGCAGTACTTTTTCGTGCACCTTGAGCGCAGACTGCCGGGTATCCACCGCATAAAAACGCCGGGAACGTTCCTTGGCATTGTAATCGAGCGCCTTTTCAAAGATGACCTCATTTTTGGTATGCAACTCAAAATTGGGTGCAGGCAGTGAAAACTCGTCGTAAAACACGATTTCATCCCGAGTGGTGTCGTGTAGCGCCCCTACAAACTGGGTCTCCGCCGGAATCTTCAGTCCTTTAGCGGCCAGGCGTTCGCGTACCTCGGGGTGGTTGGCCATGTAGCTGAACACGCGGGCATTCACCGATCCGGCCCGCCCACTACAAGCACCACAATCGTACGCTGCGTAATAGGGGTTGTTGACACTGCTGGCCCCGTGCCCAACGATGTAGACCAGCGGTGCAAAGTCTTTAACCAACCCAATGCTGTGGAGCACCGTTTCTACCCGGGTCACCATTTCCTCAATGCTGTAGCCCACCTGTAAGTCCTGCACTTTTTCAGGGTGCTCGCCGCACTCAATGCTCAATTTGGAGAACTTGTCCATGTGCTTGAGGGAAGATGCCGTGGCCGGGCCCATGCTAGGGCGGAATATATTGAAAAACAAACGTACCGCCGCCCAGAATCCCAGGGTTTGGGAGATCAGCCAACCACCTACTGACGAGTGGGATTGTTTAAGTAAATGCACATCTAATTCCAGTCGACTGCTGGACTCTTCTTCTCGAATCAGGTATTTGGGGTGCATGGGGGCGGGGCAGGACTTGGTAAAAAACTTCCCTCCCTGGGGTTGGAAATAAAATTCAACACCAAAAAAGCCTGGCGTGCCAAAGGTTTCGCACTCAGGGTCGAAAGATTCCAGGTAACGGCGCAGTGAACATTCCCGGTCATCGATGCAAAAAACCGCCTGGAAATTTTTGGATGGGATGCCCCTTGTATCAGCCTTTTCCAACTGAATACCCGCCAATACCTGGTCGTAATACGTCCACTCAAATGCTTCCTGCCAGATGCTGAGCACCTCGGAGCGTTCGGAGTAGTCAATTTTATCAAAAAGGGGCTGGGGCTGCACTTTGATCTTTTTACCCATAGGGGCCCAATCCCTGCCCAGTGCAAAATCCAGGGTGTCGATTTCCAACAACAATTCAAAAACGATTAGATCGTGTAAGCTGATCCTGCGGGTATCCAACAGTGTATGGGGATGCTCCTCAATGGTCGCAACCATCCCCGACCAACCTTGGTGGGCAAACTGTTGATCAAAGAGGTAATGTTCATACAGGCTTTCGTCCCCAATTAGCAAGCCCAACAAGTCGCTGATTTCACACTTGGTGTTCAGCAACAAATCTCGGGCTCGTTTGCGCCGAAAAATGCTGATGTCACTATGTTTTTCCAAGCGCCGCAAAGCGGATAAAAAGCCTTTTTCATTCACTGGAAAATGCCACATGGAAATGCCTTGATCCAAAAAACTGCACAAAATGCGGAAAAGCAGGGGGTGCATCAGCGAGTCCATGTCCAGGTTGTAAAGGGTTTTCCAATGGCTGCGCAAGGTGCCGATGCGGGGGCTTGTTTCTTTGCGGTAATTGTGGTACAAGGCTTTTTCCAACCATTCTTTCACATGGCCTACTCCTTTGCGCTCGGTGATCACCCGATCCAGGACTTGTGGATTGATGCGCTCTGCTGCGTACAAGTCGCGAAATTCCTGCATCGACAAGGTAACCTTGTATCCAAAAATGGTCGCTGCTTTTTGGGTGCCTGCACTAAAATCCAAATTTTGGAAAGCGTGTAAGGTATTGTGGTGCACAAAGTCCATTAAGGGCGCTTGTGCCGGGAGGTAATGTTTGAGCTCGTGTAAAACGTGCTGTACGTCAAAGCCCCTCGATAAATCAATGGATTGACTCATGGATGAAATCTTAAAGTTGTTGTGGGTGCTTTTAGTTGGGTTAAAGTACGAAAAAACCACGCTCCATGCTTGGTTTTGTTTTTGTGCTGATTGAAAGCAAAGGTATTGGCTTGAAAGTGGAGCAGTCAAATTTAGGGAGGGGAAAAAGGGTTGAAGCGGGCAAATTTAGGGGGCGAAGTTGGGGAAGGTAAATGGATTAGGTTATTTTTTGTATTCGACAAAAGTTTTATCTTGATGCTACCTTTCATTAAAACACCAATCTATGTCGCTAAATCTACCACTAGGTTTGACGCCCAACTTTAATCATCCTATTGTGGAGAAGCTTTATGACGTGCACTTTATACCACCTCGTAATTTATTGGAAGAACTGCTGGCCTTGCCTGGGGCAACTTTAATTGAAGATTTGGAATGGATTATAAGGGATGAGCTTGATTATGTTCAATCTTTAGACGAGGAGGATGAAGAGGAAGAAAATTATACGCTATTTCACACGCTGATGATTTTGGGTCATTTGCGCTCAGAAAAAAGCTTGCCGCTCATCCTGGAAGTTTGGCGGCTTGAGCCTGATACCATTGATTTAGTGTTCGGTGACTTGTTGTACGAAGATCTTTGGCAAGTGTTGTGGCTTTGTGGAGAGCACCAGGTTCCATTGTTGAAAAATTTCATCCTTGATGATACGGTACCTGGAGTATTTTGCCGAACAGAAATGGTTGATACCTTTGATCAAATTGTAATCAACGCCCCAAGCCGTAGGCAAGAAATACTTCAGGTTTTGGCAGAATTATTGCGCCATTTTGATCAAATTCCAGATGAAAAATTTTCAGAAGACCATTGCATTATATGTTCTAATCTTGCCAGTAGTATTTCGGACTTGAATGCGACTGAATATCTACCATTTATTGCCTCTCTGTTCGAACGTGACCGAATTGACCTAAACCTCAGAGGCGATTGGTTTGAATTTCAGAAAGATTTTGGAAACCCCTACGATTTGGGGAAAAAAGTGTACCTGGATATTCGCGATTGGTACGCCGATAGAGGTCGCTATTGGTTAGATGTTATGCAAAATAATACTTTGGAGGAGGAACGACGTCAGTTAGAGCGCCTACAAAAATTGCGAGAAAAAACTCAAGCCCAGCAAACGAACAAGAACAAAAAAATCGGCAGAAATGATCCCTGTCCTTGTGGTAGTGGGAAGAAGTATAAAAAGTGTCATGGGATGCATTGAAATGTTAGCCAAATTAAATTTTAGTTCAAATCAAAGTGAACCATTTTGCGTAAAGAAAGAGCCAATTTGAAAATCCAGATGCTTTAAATGCATTTATCTTCACAGTATATTTTTGCCAATTATCAGTGAATTTGTTTGCCTTGATCGCTTGTTTTTTGCCCAGTGTTTCCAAACTTTCAAGCTTTAAAAAGTTGTCGGATCGCTGTCAAATGGGAAAACAAAACCAATGGAAAAATAAATGTCGGCAGCCAACTAACCGGAAAATTTAGCACGGCAAGATTGGGTAAGTCAAAAGCAAATTTTTGAAAAGGTGTTGGAACGGAAAACAAAGCATGAAAACCAATATTGAGCAACAAACCGAGGCAGAATATATTCCAAATTAACAATAAATTACGGCTCATTCTCCCTTTTTTAATCCCAAAATAAGCAACAAATGGGGCCGTCAAGCCAGCTAAAATGTCAAAATTTCGCCCTTCAAAAGTGAGAAGTTCAGGAAGCATTTTTTTTGCCGCCAAAAAGTAAAGACCTAGCTCAACAGGTACTCGGATAAGGTGCACCCAGGTCAAATTATTTAGGGGCAGAGTGTCCAAAAACAGCTTTCCTTTTGAGGTGATAAACAATCCAAGCGTAAAAAGAAAAGCAGGCAAAATGCCAAACAAAACTATTCTTGGTGGCATAGCTTGAAGATTGGAATTGTAGACGTCATTAAACGCCAAAACACCTTGAAGGGCAATCCAAATTGCCAAACCAATACATATCTGAATGGATTGGCTTCTAACTTTCGGGGAGGTCGAATTATTGACTACTCGGTAAAACAGCATCAGAACTACCAGAGTAATAAGGCCAAAGAGGATCGAAATGGTCTGTGGTATTTGTATCATCTTGTTTGGAGTTTATAGCCACCCGCTAAAAGCTGTACGGTGGTTTGAAACCCCGATTTTCCAGTGGCAGAAGTGACCAAAATTTTTTCTTTCATTGTGCATCATTTTTGATGGCACAAAGATAGGGGCAGCACAAAAACGGACACTTGCCAAAAGACAAGAAATGAAAAACGGACTATTTTTTTGAAAATCCCCGCCGAATCCGGCTCAGTGAAGAATCGGTAACGCCAAGGTAAGATGCGATGTGCTTCAATTGGGCGGACTGGAAAATTTCGGGGTTTTCGGCGAGAAGCCGGGCATATTGTTCCTCCGCCGTTTCTGTGATTGACGACAAGGTACGTGCTTTAAAGGCAGCAAATTCTTTGACCAACATCGCCCGACCAAACTCCCGAAATTCCGGGATAGAATGAAAAAGCATGTTCAGTTTTTCGTAGGTGATTGAAAAACCCTTACAATCTGTCAATGCCTGAATGTTTTCTTTTGAAACGGTTCGGATGAAAAGAGAGGAAGGTTCAAAAACCAATCTGTTTTTTGTGAAAAAGTTGGTGGTCACCTCCTCACCGCTGACTGCCAATGTAAATGCCCGAAGGACACCTTCTTCCAAAAACAAATACTCGTTGCTCACTTTTCCTGATTTCAAAAAAAAACCGTTCCTGGGGATGTTTTTACACTCAAAATGGGATACAATTTCCTGCACAATTCGGTCGGAAGTGTGTGCGTTTTTTTTGATAAAATCGATCAACACTTGTTTATCTTGTTCCATAAATTTTCAATTAAAAAGACAAAAGTCAGTGTTTTTGGGTGCTCACCAAAAAAAATCTGTACTCAACTTTCCGCCCTCCCAAAACCCACCGTATCTCGATAAACCTGAGGCGAAACGTCAGCATAGTTCTTAAAAACCCGGCTGAAATAAAACTCGTCGGAATAGCCTAAATGCCACGCGATCTCCTTTACTGGTTTGTGGGTCATGTACAATTCCCGCTTGGCTTCGATGATGATTCGCTCGGTGATGAGGGACATGAGTGTTTTTTGAAAATGCGTTTTGACGATTTTGGAGAGGTTACCAGGGCTAATATTTAGCATTTCGGCATAGTCGCTGGCAGAATGTTTTTCTTTGAAATTTTCTTCTATGGCGCTTTTTAGTTTGGTCAAAAGGAAAGGCGGTTTTGATTCGGCCAATTGAAAATTTGATGATTCAGATTGCATTTTTAACCGGGACGACTTGACCAAAAGGATTTTCAAATACGGAACGAGCAATTCAGCATCGCCTGAATTCATGCTTTCCAGTTCTTTTTTGAGTTCTCCCAACAGTAAATCAAATGCCTCAGTCGAGGGTTTGTCCATTTTGAAAAACGGCGGCTGGTAAAGGTTGTTGAACAAAGTGGTATCGCAGTTCGTCTCCTTAGGGTTGCGGTGGATGCAATAAAAGTCGGAGTGAAATTGAATGGCGATGCCGCTGATCTTTTCATTGACAGAAAACAGGAAAGGTTGGTAAGGCGCAAAGGCGAACAAAGAGTTTTCCTCAAAAAGGTACTCCGAAAAATCTGCGCGAAGCGAGCCTCCGCCAGTTTTTACCCAAATTAAGGAGTAATAATTGTTGTGTTGCAAATGGTCGAAATGGCTGTTGTCCTCAAACCAAAAAAGTTTGAAAGCAAGGTGGCCATTTTGCTGATTAATAAAGGTGAAAACACTTTGATCGGCCATTTTATTTTCCACTTTTGCGCACTATGGAAACGATTTGAAATTTGCAAATGTTTAAACCTTCCCGGTTTGAATTGCGATTGAAACGCCCTTTTCCATATTGCCTTTCCAGGGATTTCCGTGCCCTGGCAACATAGTGACTTCGCCCAACTCTTTCAATAAATCCAACGAACGCATGGCCTCCCGGTAATTGGTATTCAAAATTGGACTGGCCAATTGTGGTTGGCCCAGTTTCCCGGTAAAAAGGTTGCGGGTTACCAGGGTATCACCACTGATTAAAATCTTTTTTTCGGGCAGGAAAAGTACAATTTCTCCGGGCGTATGGCCGGGGGTGTGCAAGACTTGTGGCCTGCCTGGTACGTCTAAAATGTCACCGTTTTTTACAGAAATAGTCTTTGTGAGATGCGGTAAAGTGAATACCCCATTGACAATTGCTGCCCCAAGCATCGTGGCCGTGTATGGCCGCCAGGCATTGGAAAGCAAGCCAAACCAAGGCAACTGAAGCGGGCGCGAGGCCATTCGCGCATCGTCTTTATGGACAAAAACAGGCACCCCCGTTTCTTGCCGAACCTTTTCCGCAAAGCCGATATGGTCGGCATGAGCGTGTGTCAAAACGATGGCTTCAAGGTCTTTTACGACATGGCCAATGGACTTCAAACCGTTTAAAAATACCGAATAATGTCCCGGAAAACCGGCGTCAACGAGTGTGAAGCGTCCATTTTCCTTCACCAAATACCAATTGAATGGACCAGTGTCAAACTTAAAAATGTCGGGTGCAACTTCCATGTTTTGCTGATTTTGCGATTGTCAAATTGACAAAGCAAAGATCAGGTCAAGCTATGAGAGCAGGAATGGAGGATTTTGGCTAACACATGGATATTCTAGGTGCTTAGGCACTGAAATTTGACAGGTTTAATGATTGGTTTTTTAAAATGCTTACAGCATGAAACTATATCTAAACTTCTTTAATAATCTCCCAAATAGATTCCGTCACCAATTTAAAAACGGATGGATTAACTACCCCAACCGACCGAATGATAATGCCTTTGTCTGCTGTAAAAATTCGGTTTGGTCTTATGTTTGAATCCAGCATCAATGAACCTCTAATAAAGTTGGCATTACTGATTGGAATCGAAAAAGGGTCAGAGGGACTATTTTTGCTGGTAATTTGGCAAAGGATAATATCATCTCCAGGAAGATCGGCTAATACCAGCGCTGGTCTACGCTTTGATGCAGATAAATCAGAAAAAGGGAATGGAATGACCACAACCTCCCCTTTTACAAATCCCGCCATACTTCGTCTTCAATTGAGTTATTCCAATCTTTTGCCAATACTGTTTCGCTTGCGAAATGAGTCAGGATCAGATTGTCTTCTTCGTGGCGGCGTAAAACATGAAGTAAGAGCTGATGCTGCTCTGGTTTGGAAAGCTGATCTATTGCATCAAGTAATTGTGCAAAAGTGATTTGTATGGGGATGGACAAATTATCTGTCATTGGTATCATTTTATACAAAAATAAGTAAAATCGCCACGCTTCGCAATCTTTTCTCGTGGCAAAAACAAGCGTTATCCCGAATTTTCAAAAATGAGCCCAAAGCGACATGATTTTCACAAAGAAAGCACAAAGAAACATAAAGGACACAAAGCTAAGCTTCGTCTACTTCTAACTTTGCGTCCTTTGTGCTCTCTTTTTTTCCTTTGTGATAAAAAAATGTCGCTTTTGTAATGCTTTAAGAAATTCAGGGTGATTCATGTTTTGCGGAATAACTCAACAACCCGCCTCCTAATTCATCGAAAACACCTTCTCCTTCCTTTCCCCAATCTGCTGCCGCCACATGGCATAATACAGCCCCTTTTCGGCCAGCAATTCCTCATGGGATCCCGTCTCTACGATATCCCCTTTCTCCAACACATAGATCCGATCAGCGTGCAGGATGGTGCTGAGGCGGTGCGCGATCAGCAACGTAATCTGCCGGCCTTCGGCGCTGATTTCCCGGATGGTATCGGTGATTTCCTCCTCGGTGAGGGAGTCGAGGGCGGAGGTCGCTTCGTCGAACAGGAGCAGTTTGGGGATGCGCAGCAAGGCCCGAGCAATTGAGATGCGTTGTTTTTCGCCACCAGAGAGTTTGAGGCCACCTTCGCCGATGGTGGTGTCGAGGCCCTTTTCGGCACGAGCCAGCAGGGTGTTGCAGGAGGCTTTGGTCAATGCTCTTTGCAGGTCGGCTTCGGTAGCTGTGGGGTTCACAAAAAGTAGGTTCTCCCGGATGGTGCCGGAGAAGAGCTGCGTGTCTTGGGTAACAAAGCCAATTTGGCGGCGCAGGTCATCGAAGTGGATGGATTTTTCGTCGAGGTCATTGTAGAGAATGCTGCCACTCTGCGGGCGGTACAACCCGACGAGGAGTTTCATCAAGGTAGTTTTGCCACTGCCGCTGGGGCCGACAAAGGCGATGGTTTCGCCCGTTTTCACCTGGAAACTGATGTCGTTGAGGGCATTTTGTTGCGCCGATTGGTGGCGGAAGCCCACGTGCCGGAACTCCAAGGTTTCGATGTCGCCCAGATGCTTGGGATGAGTGGGCTCGGACTCGGGCTGCTTTTTCATCAGGTTCTCAAAGTTATTGAGCGATGCCTCGGCTTCCCGGTAACTGAGGATGATGTTGCCAATTTCCTGCAAGGGGCCAAAGATGAAAAAGGAAAAGATCTGCATGGTCACGATTTCGCCCGGTGCCAATTGGCCCTTGTACACCAGCCACATGAGCATAAACAAGATGAGCTGCCGCAGGGTGTTGACAAAGGTACCCTGCACGAAGCTGATGCTGCGGATACGTTTCACCTTGGTGAGCTCCAGCTTGAGGATGTTGAAGGTATTTTTATTGAGGCGTTCGACTTCTTGTTTGGTCAGACCAAGGCTTTTCATCAACTCGATGTTGCGCAGCGACTCGGTGGTGGCACCGGCCAGCGAGGTGGTTTGTTTGACAATGATCTTCTGGATGGCTTTCACTTTTTTGCTCAGGAGGTTGGACACCCAGGTGAGTAAAAAAATGCCGCCGAAGTAAATCACAGGCAAGCTCCAGTGTTTGTTGAACGCATACAGTGCCACGAAGACGATGCCCACAATGACTGGAAACAACACGTTGATGAAGGTGGAAATGAACTTCTCGGTGTCGGTGCGCACCTTTTGGAGGATGCCCAATGTTTCGCCGCTGCGCTGCTCTTCAAACTCCTGATAGGGCAGTTTCATGGCGTGCTGCAAGCCGTCGGTAAAGATGGTAGCTCCGAATTTTTGGGTGATGAGGTTGAGGAAATAATCCTGAAAGGCCTTGGCGATGCGGCTGATCATGGCC
This sequence comes from Haliscomenobacter sp., assembly GCF_033763495.1. Classification (GTDB taxonomy): domain Bacteria; phylum Bacteroidota; class Bacteroidia; order Chitinophagales; family Saprospiraceae; genus Haliscomenobacter. The sequence continues at coordinate 43,979 of NZ_JANRKL010000209.1, forward strand.
ACCGAAATGGAGCCGATCAGCAGCCACATGAGGCCGTAAACCATCACACTTTTGCCGGCCTGGTCGGTGACGTTCTCGTTGATGAACAGGAAGCGTTGCCAGTCGAAGGCACCCGGCGGGGTGGACGACACCTGGTGGTTGGAAGCCAAGGTGACCAATTTCCCAAAAATAATGGGGTCAATCAGCGAAAACCCGATGTTGATGGCAGCCAGTAGCAGTACCAGTATGACAAGCCAACGATAGGGGGCGAAATAGCGGAAAAGTAGTTTCATATTGTAGGTGGTGGAGGTGTTCAAGTTGGTGAAAAGAAGATAAACACTTTATTCGTTGCTCTGGTTTCAAGTGGTAGGGGGAAGGGTATTTATTAATCTACCCTACGGTACACCAACTCAGCCGCCGTTTGCTGGCTGATGGCCCAAAGTAGTTTGTTTTGGACTACTTTGAAAAATTCGAGGGTCTTTTCGTCTTTGGGGTCGTAGTCGATGCTGGTGGTGTAGATGTCTTTGATTTTCTGGTAAAAAAAGCGCTCCGAGAGGCGGATTTCGCGAATGCGTTCTTGCAATTCGCTGAAGTAATTCATCGAAGTGCCCGACTTGAAACGCTCATCATTCAGGGCAAAACCTTTGATGATGTACTCCTTGAGCCGCTGAGTTGCCCAGATACGGAACTGGGTGCCTTGGGGGGATTTTACGCGGTAGCCGATGGAGATAATGACGTCGAGGTTATAGTGCTCCAATTCCCGTTCTACATGGCGGTTGCCTTCCTGCTGAACTATTCGGAATTTCCGAACAGTTGCCTCCGATTCTAATTCGCCCTCCTCAAACACGTTTTTGATGTGCTCGCTGATGTTAGCCTTGGATTTTTGAAACAATTCGCAAAGCTGGCTCTGCGTAAGCCACACTGTTTCATCCTCTAGCCGCACATCGATTTTGATGTGGCCGTTTTGGTTTTGATAGATGAGGATTTCGCTGGTGTTCATTTGGTGTACTTGCTTTAAAGCTTTTCGATTTCTTCGTCGCTAAGCCCGGTCGCCTGTTTTATGTCCAAATTTGAAAGCCCCATCGATTTCAGGTTTTGAGCCACCTCGATTTTTCCCTTTTTTATCAAATCTTGTGCGTCGGCCATTTTGGTATGCTGGTCGCTGGCCAGGTCGCGAAGGTTTTTAAGGTATTTTTTATACTCTTTTGCGTCCTTTTCGTTCAATTTCATCTCGTCAAGGCGTTCGCTCGCCTCTTTCAAACCTTTCGCTGAAAAGTCAGTTTTGATCTCTGCGTTCTTAAAAAAATAAATCCATTCATCCAATTTGTCGTTTACGCGGTTGCTGAATTTACCAACCTTTATCACATAATACTCAGGGAATATCTCGTGGATATGGCTTTTTCGATACAACTCCATCTGCTTATCGGCAAGCGTTAAAATGTCGTTTTTATGGATGCCTTTAAACGTGGTTTTTCCATGATAAACGTAATCCTTCCCCTGCCCTAAATCAAAATAGGCAATGGTGATGGAAATCACTTTTTTCACATCGGCGTATGGCTGTCCTTCTTTAATGTGTTCGGTAATGGCTTTGGATGTGCCGTAGAGCATCCGATGAAAATAATCGTATTCTTTGCTGTTTTGAACCTCAATGATGACGAGTTCACCTTTCGCGTTTTCGACAAGAACATCCACCCGATTGAACTTGTCGTCCTCAGATTCTTTGTTGCTCTCGCTGTCGAGGATTTGTTTGATTTTGATTTCTTCGCCGAGCAATTCTGACAAAAAACCTTCGAGGATGCCGAAGTTGGCTTTGTTGCGAAGCATTTTTTTCATCGCCCAGTCGAATCGAACCAGCTTTTTTGCCATTGCGGTGAATTTTCAAACAAAGATAAGATGTTTTAGGGAGTAGGTGAGGGGAATTTTTTGTGTTGGGATTGGGGGAGTAAAGTTTTACTTTTCAAATTCGCGGCATTTAGAAGCAATTTCCAGGAGAAAATTATTTTACACGTTCTTCAGGTTTTATTTCTTCCAGTATTCATTAAAATTCCGTTTTCATCAAATTCATAGACAAAATTTCCTAATGAGCGAATTTCTAAATTTTCATTCGTTGATGGTACCACTTTAAACCTTCCTTTATTTATCGTCTCAAATTGTTCTAGATTCACTCTCTGTCCATAATGACAAACAATCAACATGAAAAAATTAATTGTTCCATATTTTTCTCTGTGTAGGTCAATGAATTTATTTTTAACTCCCTCTGGAGTATTTGCCAATGCCTCAAACTGCAAATTCACCTCATCAAAAATCTTGTCGTAATCTTCTCCCCAAAATATTTTGGCAACTCTTGCGTAATTTGCAACTAATTCAGGATTAATACTTTTAAAATGTCTTGCCCATTCACCTAACTCATTATCAAGCTTAAAACTTACCAATATTCCCTCAGCAAATGATAGGTTCACTCCCAATTTTTCTACCCTATATATGCCATTTTGCGAAGGATTGTCAATTTGCAGAACCCTGCTCAAAAAACCTATCTCGAATGATTTTTCTTCAATTCCATCAAGGAGAATTCCCTTAATATTAATTATGTCATACTCTTCTTCAGGTTTGAATTTCTTCATGAATTCTTTAACCTTTTCACTATCCAATTTACTGACATTGTCTTTTGCTAAAACGAAAATTATGTTATCAGTAAATATTTCTAAAACTACATGCCGAACAATTGATTTAGGGTTAAAATCACCAAAATAAGAATATGCTTCAATTGGTTTGTAGCCTAAATGCCGAGTTATGCCATTAATTGATTTATCTTCAATTTCGTCCTTTAGCTCTATGTATTCCCGGCCATGTGGAACAAATATTCCACTTGATTTTTTAGTCTTTAGAAATGAAAGAAAATTCTTCATGTTCAATTATAATTTTCTCTTTCTTCTAGAATTTTTATGATTTCAAGAATAGAATAAACGATTTGATTGGTTTCCATTGTATAACTTTCTCTAGTAATTATTCCTAAAATATTTTCTTTTGAGACCCGATTGTATTTAGATGAAGTTAAAAGGCAAGTATTATAGAGGTCATCATTTTTATCTTTGACAATCTCCATCAATAATCTTAATGCCGTTTCTATTTGGCCTTTCGATATGGAATTTCGTAAATCTTGAAAATTGGGATTTTCCTTTTTCTTAATTTCAGAAATTATATTGGCTTGTTTTTGTAGATGACGGATTAGCTTATCTAAACCATTATCATCAAAAATGTTTACTGCTTGGTAATCTCTTAGGTTAATTGTTCCTACTGTTATGTTTGGCAATTCAACATTGTCAATTAAAGCCGGAATAAAATAAATAACATCAGGAGACTTTTGTTCAAGCTCATTTAGGGCAAGTCTTAATTCTTTTTGAATGTATCCAGTTTTAGACACACTGTGCTTGGATAAACAAGCCATGAAAAATCTTGCATTTTTTATAGCCTCCTTTATTTTATCATCCCATTTTACGCCAGGCATTAAATCTTCTTCATCTAACCAAGGCTCTAGGCCATTTTCCTTAAGCGTTCTATACAACTTTCTAACCCTCTCTTTATCCTCCGAGGCATGTGCTAAAAAAATTGCTTTATTCCAGTTCATTCCATTTTGTTTTTACACAATTGAGCAGAACAAGGGTACTACCTCATATCCCAATTTATTTTCTCACTCCAAGTTGTGTGTGTTTTTACGTAGTCAGCATTTCTATTGGTATAAATGCCGACAAATATTTAATTGAAACACAATATAAGCTTTCGTGCTTATTTATGCAAGCAAATGGTTAAGCACCACTTGCCCGATATGTACCATAGTTACAAATCCCGCCATACTTCATCTTCTATTGAGTTATTCCAATCTTTCGCCAATACCGTTTCACTCGCAAAATGAGTCACGATCAAATTATCCTCCTCATGGCGGCGTAAAACATGCAGCAAAAGCTGATGCTGTTCGGCTTTGGAAAGCTGATCAACGGCATCAAGCAACTGAGCAAAAGTGATTTGTATAGGGATGGACAAATTATCTGTCATTGGTATCATTTCATACAAAAATAAGTAAAAACCCCACGCCTCGCAATTTTTTCTCCCCAACAAAAAAATGCCAGCCGAACTCCCGCTCAGCTGGCACCCTCAATTCATATCTAAACTCAAAAATCTTCTACCTTTCCTCCGCCAATCCCCATTTCTCAGGAGACCGCCACAGTGCCGAGAGCAACAATTCCCGCATGAACAGGAATTCCTTCGGCAATTTATCATAAGCGGTAGCGAACAATTCTTCGTGGTTGATGACCTCTTTTTTCCAGGCTTCGCGGTCGATGGACATGATCTTATCGAAGTCCTCCTGGGTAAAGTCGGTGAGTCCTTCCCAGTCCAGGTCTTGGTAGCGGGGCATCCAGCCGATGGGGCTCTCCACTGCTGAAGCGCGGCCTTTGACGCGGTCGATGACCCATTTCAGCACCCGCATGTTTTCCCCAAAGCCAGGCCAAATGAAGTCGCCATTTTCGTCTTTGCGGAACCAGTTGACCCCAAAAATCCGGGGAGCATTGGGCAAGTCGCGGCCATAATCCAGCCAGTGGTTGAAATAATCGCCCAGGTGGTAACCCAGGAAGGGCAACATGGCGTATGGGTCGCGGCGCACCTTGCCAATTTCACCAAAAGCGGCAGCAGTCATTTCTGAGCCCATGGTAGCGGCGAGGTAAACGCCAAAGTTCCAGTTGAACGATTGCACCACCAGCGGAACCGTGGTACTGCGGCGCCCCCCGAAAATAAAGGCACCAATGGGTACACCTTCGGGGTTGTCCCACTCACTGTCGATGGCCGGATTTTGGCCAGAGGGGGCGGTGAAACGCGAATTGGGGTGCGCACAAGGTTTCCCACTAGTTGGATCCCAAGGTTGTTTGCGCCAGTCGATCAGGTTGGCAGGTGGTGTTTTGCTCATGCCTTCCCACCAGATGTCACCATCGGGAGTAACCCCCACGTTGGTGAAAATGGTATTTTTGGAAAGCGCCGCCATGGCGTTAGGGTTGGTCTTGAAGTTGGTTCCCGGAGCTACACCGAAGTAACCCGCTTCGGGGTTGATGGCGTAGAGTCGGCCCCCTTCACCCCGGTGAATCCAGGCAATATCGTCACCCACTGTCGTGATTTTCCAGCCTTCCATGGCATCCGGCGGAATCATCATGGCGAAGTTGGTTTTGCCACAAGCACTAGGGAAAGCTGCGGCCACGTAGGTTTTTTCGCCTTCAGGCGATTCAGCCCCCAGAATGAGCATGTGCTCGGCCAACCAGTGCTCCGCCCGCCCAATGGACGAAGCAATGCGCAAAGCAAAACATTTTTTGCCCAGGAGGGCGTTGCCACCGTATCCACTGCCGTAGGAAACGATCGAACGCTCTTCGGGGTAGTGCACGATGTATTTTACGGTAGGATTACAAGGCCAGGAACTGTCCTCTTGATCCGGGGTCAAAGGTGCGCCTACCGTGTGCAAACACTTGACGTAATCTTCTTTTGCTTCGATGAGCTTCAGAGCAGGAGTACCCATGCGGGTCATGATGCGCATGTTGGCCACTACGTATTCCGAGTCGGTAATCTGGACGCCGTAACGGGATAATTCTGAGCCCAAAGGCCCCATGCAGAAGGGAATGATGTACATCGTCCGACCCTTCATGCAGCCTTTGAGCAGAGGGTCTAGGGTCTTTTTCATTTGTTTGGGCTCCACCCAGTTGTTGGTAGGACCTGCATCCGAGCGGTTGATGCTACAAATGTAGGTGCGGTCTTCTACGCGAGCTACATCGCTGGGATCGCTGAAACAAGCGAAACTATTGGGCCATTTTTCGGGATTGAGGCGGATGAAGGTCCCTTTTTCGACCAGTTTTTCGGTCATGGTATTGTACTCCGCTTCTGATCCGTCGCAGAGGTGCACCTCGTCGGGTTGGCAGAGCTCGATCGTTTTTTCGAGCCAGCGCTTGAGTTCCTTGAAGGAACCGCTGTATGGGTTTTTCATGGTTAATGCTTCTTCCTGTAACATGTCAATGCCTATTTTGGGTTAGAAAATATGGTAAGGCTGACGGTCCAGGAAGAAATTTGGTTAGGGAAAATCGTAGGGGCGACACTCGCGGTCGCCCTCGTAAGACTGACCACAAAACGGCAACCGCGAGGGTTGCTGCTACTGTTTGGCGTTCAATTTTTCCAGTACCTCCTTGGTGATGTCGAGGCTATCATTGACCATCAATACCCCGGTTCCTGGACCGTAATTCAGAATAAAATCATACCCTTTTTCCTTGCGGATGGCGGTGAGCAGTTCTTTTACCCGCTTTTCCAGATTTTCTTGCAATTTTTGGCGTTCGTCCAGCAGTTGTTTTGACATGTTTTCTTGCTGAGCAACCAGGTTTTGTTGCTTTTGCATGAGGCGTTGTTGTTCCTTCTGGATTTGCGCTGGTGCCCACTGACCAGACTGGGCCTTTTGTTCGGCAGCGATCAACTCTTGTTGCAAAGAGCGACCACGACTGGCCAGGGTACTTTCCATACCTTTGCTACGGGTCTCCAATGCTTTTAAATCAGCCTGAAAAACCGCGTACTTGTTCAGCAGACTGTCGCCATTGACGTACACAATCTTAGGCGTTTCCTCTGTTGCGCTAACTTCAGTGGTTTTTTTCTTTGGACCTGATGCAGCGTTGCTGAAATGTGCAAAAAACAGGTAACCGACGGCTACCAACAATATCCATGTCAGTACTGATGTGATGTTTTTCATTAATGGCTGTTTTGATTTTGAATAAACAAAGGCAAAACTGCCATTATTTTTGGAAAAAAACCAAGAAAGTAAAGGTTTTGCATGAAATCAAGGGCAAGATCGGGCAAGCCTGGGTCGGGGAAGATGACGATTGTCAATTAAAAAAATAAATCTTGTCAATGCTTTTCAAGGCTACCAAGTAGTGGAGCAAAAATAAATGTTCATTTTTCTTGAGCCAAACATGAGTCATCCCGAATTTTTGGGATGACTCATGTTTGGCAAAATGAACAATTTATTTTTTTCGTCCTAAAAGTTACTCACCAGGGAAACAATCAAGGTATGGTTGTTTTCCACTACCGATTTTCCATTGGGCTGTAAGGCGCGTTGTTGCACCATCTGATTCATGTAGCCCAATTCCAGGCTGAGTTTTTTATCGAGCTTCCAGCCCAGGCCAGCAGCAATGCGGTTTTGGTCGTAAATGTTGACCCCCACGTTTTTGCCAAAATTGATAAAAATCTCATCGTACACAAAGCCGTACAATTTATACTCCTCAGCCTTTTGCAGCGGTATGTTCATCCGTCCGAAGTAGCGAATCCGGTTTTCAAAACGTGGATTGGCCAGGCTTCCAGTGGTACTGTTGCCAAGATAGCGCTGCTCCAGTCGATAACGATTGATAAAAGTAGCCCTGCCAATGGGGGCTTTGATGATCAACTGCTCCCAAAAGCGGTTTTCAGGAAACTCATGTTTCACCGGGAAATCGCCATAAGGATAGGTTTGTACAAAACAGTAGCCGCCCATGATCTGGATGGACTTGGAGAGGTTGTATCCAATGCCAGCCCGTAGCAACAACTGCTGAGCTTCAGGTAAAATATCGGCTCGACGGAATTGTACGTCATGAAACAGCAGCCATTTTTCGCTGAGTTTGATGGTGCCATTTTCCATGTACCACGCGTGACCTGAGGGGGCTACTATTCTTCCTCCTTGAGCAATGGCCCAATAGCCGATGAAGATAGCAAAGGTCGTCAGAAAGAATTTTTTCATCGAGTGATTGATTTAAAAATTGGGGCAGCACAACAAGTACCGCCCCGGACTAGCCTTAAAAGACAATTTTACAAATAAAATCAAAAAGAAAGAATGGTATAGAATGGAATGAAGGAGTATCGTTCAAAAGTTTAATTTAAGTACGCTGAATCAAATCATCGTTTTTGCTACGGCGGGCAGCCAAGGGGTGTTTGGACAAAGGCTTGAGCCGCTCGATTCCCTCAAGGGTGAACTTTCCGCCATTGGCTTCGTATTCCCGCTGAAAATGATGTAAGTTTTCCAATACTGTGTGGTCTACATACCGAGCTTTGGCAAAACTCACCCGTAGTCGAGTTCCGTTAGGAATGTTATGCAAGTGTTTTTTCAAATTCAATAAGTTGCTGAAGGTGGCTGCCCCTTCAACTTCCAACAGGTGCTCACCCCCTTGCTGGATAACCCGGATTGGCTGGCGGAAAACATACCTTATTGGCACGCCTAAGGCCAATTGAATGATGAATTTGGCAGTTATTCCTGCTCCAATGCCAATCAAGAGGTCGGTACAAATCGTCACGATTACAGTAATGGAAAAAAGAAAGAGTTGCTCCAAACCAATGTGGTAGGCATGCACAAACTCCCGCGGTGCCGCCAAACGGAAACCTACAAAAATGAGCATTGCCGCCAAAGAAGCCACCGGAACCATTTTGATCAAGGGCGTAAGCAACACCACAAACAAGAGCAAAGACAGGCCATGGAACAAATTGGCCCAGCGAGTCTGCCCGCCATTGTTGATGTTGGCGGCACTGCGGGCTACTTCCGAAATCATGGGCAAGCCGCCCAAAAGGCCGGCAAACATATTGCCAATGCCTACAGCAGTGAGGTCTTTGCTCAAATTGGCTTTGCGCTGGTAGGGATCCAATAGGTCTACGGCCTTTCCGGTCAACAAAGACTCCAGACTACCTACCAGGGTAAACATCAAGACGTATTTCAGGAAAATGGGCAACAAATCGCCACTCATTCCGGCAAAACTGGCATTAAAACCCAATCTCAAATCGCCAGGATTGACCAGCGGCTTAATGTTGGCATAATTGGGGTCAGAAAGGTGGAAGTAGCCGCCCAAAAGCACCCCTACAATCAAAACCAGCAGTGCAGGGGGAACTTTTTTCAGCGCGTTCGGCCTGATAAATTGCCAGCCAAACAGAATTACTAAACTTATAAAACCGATGATGGCCACGTGGTATTCCATATGGTACAGGCTATGCGGCACCATTGTTAGTAATTCCAAAGGTTCTTTGCCTTTTAATTCCATAGGCGAAATCCCTACGGCCAGGTGAATTTGTTTGGACATGATGATGATGCCAATTGCCGCCAACATGCCGTGAACAGCTGAAAGAGGGAAAAAATCAGCCAGTTTAGCCACTTTAAAAATGCCAAACAGCACCTGGATGGCCCCAGCCACAACAACGACGCCGAGGGCCAATTTCCAGCCCAAATCATTGTTGCCTTGGCCCAATTCTTCTACTGCTCCAGCAACGATGACAATCAAACCCGCCGCAGGCCCCTTGATGGTCAGTTCAGAGCCTGCAAAAAAAGCAACCGCAATCCCACCGACTATTGCAGTTACTACCCCCATAATGGGTGGAAAATTACTCGCGCCAGCGATCCCTAAGCTCAGAGGTAAGGCAATCAGGGACACCAAAAATCCTGACAATAGGTCTTTTGACCAGTTTTCTTTAAATCCGGCCCAACCTGTTTTGGGACGAGCAGTGGTTTGTTGTTTCATAAGGAATACTTATTTGGGTCAAAAATCTCCTGGTTGCAACAGGTAGAGCTTCCTGCGCAGGAGTGATTATTCCGTCAGATTCCTTAATTGGGTGAAATTTTGCTTATTGAGGTTAAAGATGGGGGAAAAGAATTCCCCCAACCCATGTTCGGACGCTTCTCTCCAACGTCCGAAAAACCCCAATTAAGCTCTTGGCGATCTTCCTTCCAGTCGATTGGTTAGAATGATGATGTAGGCTGTTTCTTACGACACAAATTTCTGGATTCAAGGAGAAACTTCAGGGGCGACTTTGCCCGCTTGAGGGCACAGATTGGCCATTTCAGGGGCGGGACTTGACATTCCGGAATACAACTATTCTGAAGAGCGTGTATTTTGCAGCAAAAATCAGATTTTGAAATTCCAACGTTATTTCCGGAAAATTGCGGTTTGGTCTACACTGGCAATTACTTTTTTCTTCATGCTCAATCGGGCGGTAGATGGAGAATACAAGGATGTGTTGCATGCATCCATCGACTTTTTGGTATTGTGCACTTATTCCATTTTGATCTGGCAATTCAATTTCGCGTTGGACAAGCAAGAGAATCGATTGAAAAAATTCTTCAAATCGGAGGCCATCCGGCTCTTTGTGCAAAGTGCGATCAGCTTGTTTGTTGGCATCACCTTGGTTGTAGTGGTTGAGTTCATTGTTCACAAAACCATCAAGGAAGAAAATGCACCGCTGCCCTTTTTCATTTTTCGGGGCATCCTCATCAACATCATCCTACAAATTCTCTTCTACGCGGTGCGTTCGGTTTACCAAATCCAACAAGTACAAGTAAGCAATGCCCAGTTGATGGAAATGAGCGCAAAAGCTCAAATGGATCTGTTGCGCCAGCAGGTCAATCCCCATTTTTTATTCAACGCCTTGAATACCCTCAAAACCTTAGTCAAAAGCAACAATCCCAATGCTCAGGACTTCATTGTTCAGTTGGCGGACGTGTACCGCTATTTGTTACAAAATAACCAAAAAGAAAAAGTGTCCCTGCGTGAAGATCTTTCAATTGCCCGTTCCTACGCCAGTTTGATCCACGCACGGTTTGAAGACAATTTTAAACTTGAAGTGGAGCTGTCACCAGAGATATATGAGACTTATACTCCTCCCAATACCTTCCAACTACTCATTGAAAACGCGGTAAAACACAACGTGATAGGTAATGGGAAAGCGCTCTTAGTCGAAATTTACAACGAAGATGGCCACATCATCATTCGCAACAACCTCCAGCCCAAACGCACCGTTGAACACCATACCGGACTTGGCCTTGAGAACATCCACCAACGATATCAGCTCCTTAGCAACCAGGAAGTTAAAGTATTGAAAGGAGAAAAATACTTTGAAGTGTGGCTACCTGTTTTGAGTGAAAAGTGATGAGTGATAAGAGATGAATTGTCAATAACGCTGCGGTAGCCAATTCAGCATTTATCATTCATCACTTTTCACTCACCTCGTGTTCATCCATTGCAAAAACTCACTTGCCTTCGCTTTACTAACGGTAATTTGATCGTGGCATTTTACTTTGGGTTTAATTTTGAGTTTCCTAGCAAAATCCTGTTCAACAGATTCAATCAACTCAAAATTAATCAGGTGTTGGCGGTTGGCGCGGTAAAATTGTTGGTGGCCCACCATTCGTTCAATTTCTTCTAAAGAATGTGGTATGAGATAGGTATTTCCTTTAAAAGTTTGCAAACAAACATCTTCACCGAGTATATAAAACAAGGCAATCTCCTTGGTAGGTATTGGGATGAAATTGCCCCGAAAAGAGACTAAAAAGTTGCTCTTCAAACCTCCATTTGTGCGGAAAGTATCCATTGCCTCGGCAAAAGCGCGAAAATCTGGGACATCGGCTCGAAAAAAACTGGCTAGCGATTTCACTTTATCCAAGGCCAGGCGCACATCGCCTACACTAAAGGGTTTCAAAACATAGGCTACGCCATTGGTCTGAAAAGCTTGTAGCGCATATTCATCGTAAGCAGTGCAAAACACCACTGGGCAAGCGATGGTAGTTTCCTTAAAAAGTTCAAAGCTGAGGCCATCCGCCAACTGAATGTCTAAAAAAATCAAATCCGGAGCCGGTGGGTAAGCCAAAAAATTAAGGGTGCCTTCAATCGAATCAGTGATACCCAGAATGGTGATGGAAGGATCGATTTCCTGGAGGGTTTCACTCAAGTCCTGGGCGGTCTTGGGCTCGTCTTCTACGATTAGCACTTTCATTGTAAAATGGTTTAGGGAAGTTGAGGCTACCGCAGCGACTTAGACATCGTCCTTGTCTAAGTCGCTGCGGTAGCCTCAACTTCTCAACTCCTCAACTATCTTCAACTTTCTAAACTTGCGCAAACGGCTCTTCATCCACAAAATTCGTCTCCCCTTCCCACTGACCTACGATAGCCGTTGCCAGGCAATTACCCAAGGTATTGGTGGCTGTGCGCCCCATATCCATCAGGGCGTCGATACCCAGGATGGCTGCAATGGGCCAATCAGGTAAACCAAATGAAGCAGCGGTTCCAGTCAGAATCACCAAAGATGCACGCGATACCCCGGCGATGCCCTTAGTGGTCAACATCAAAGTCAGCAGCATGGTGATTTGGGCTCCAATGGGCATTTCAATTTTACCCGCTTGCGCCACAAAAATGGCAGCAAGGGACAAGTATAAGGTGGAGCCATCCAGGTTAAAACTCAATCCGGTAGGCAAAACAAAGGAAACCACCCGGCGGGAAACACCCATTTTTTCCATGTTTTCAAGAGCCTTGGGTAGTGCTGCCTCTGAACTGGTTGTCGCAAAAGCAATGGTGACAGGCTCAGCGGCGTATTTCCAAAAACGCCGAATCGGAATGCGGAAAATCAAGGCAGCAGGTAGCAATACCCCCAGAATAAAGACGATTAAGGCACCATATAAGGTAAGCAGCAGGAGTCCCAGATTGGCAAAAACGCCAAGTCCCAATTTGGCTACAGTGTAGGCAATTGCCCCACCAACGCCAAAAGGCGCAAAATACATGACGATGTTGGTGAATTTGAACATAATTTCGGACAAACTCTCCGCAAAAGTCAGGAAAGGGCGGCGGTGCTCTGGCTTAACCTGCGTCATGGCAAAGGCGAAAATCAAACAAAAGACGACAATTTGCAGGATTTCCCCTTCGGCTACAGATTTGATCAGGTTTTCAGGAAAAGTATGCAAAACGATCTCAGGGCCAGTCATGGGTTTGCGCACCTCCGGTAGTGTCTCGGATGTTGGCATGGGCGGCAGGTTTTCGCCTGCTTTGGTGATATTGATGGCTGCCAACCCGATTACCAAGGCAATGGTGGTCACAATTTCAAAATAAATAATCGCTTTCAGCCCCATCCGGCCTACCGATTTCATGTCGGAATGCCCGGCAATACCCACCAGCAAAGTACCAAAAATCAGCGGTGCGACAATGGTTTTGATCAATTTGATGAACACTTTGCTCATCACATTGTACCATTCGGCACCCCCAGGCAGGGTATGGCCAACTTCGGCACCCAAAACCAGCGCAAAGAGAATCCAGGTGGTGATGCTTTTTTTTCGATAAGCCAGATAGGCCAGACCAGCCAGGCCAACCCACCGGGCAATGGTCGCAACCTGGTCAGGTAAAACTTGGAGCTTATAGGCCAGGAAGTTGATAAATAAAGCGATACCAACAACTATCCATACAGGCAATTGCTCTCTCAAGGTCAGTTGTGGGGAAGATTTGGTGTTTGTTTGTTCCATCTCGTGCTGTCTGTAATTTGGTTTCAGCTTACAAGATAGCAACAATGGTGAAAAACCTAGGGCAGCGGCTAAAAATCTTAAAATTGCCGGGATATGGACAAACTGAAAAAGGCACTGCTGGTTTGTTCCTCAGTATAGGTTTCACCAGGCAATGGCACCGGGATGACCAAATTTGGTGACAGGCTAAAAGTCCAATTGCCCGCATAGTAATACAGGGGTACCGCCAAATTGATGCTCATCAGACCAAAAACATTGGTGCTGCTTTCTTGTCGGGGCCTGGGGTTCGGGGTTGGGAGTTTCTTTTTGCGCTCCGCCCAGCGTACTCCGCTTGTCCTTTCAAATTGGGTCAAAGGCAAGGTGTAAAAGGGAATGTTCTCGGTGCCAAACAAACCCGAAAGGGATGGAGCAAGGGCACAATTGCCCAGGAATCCTTTTTGCCCCAGGGGCCAATATCCCGAAGAAAAAAGGTTGAGCCGATATCCATTCTCTTCCCCCAGCATAGCGGTGAATGAGGTGCCTATATTAAACGCACCAAAAGTCAAATCGGTGGATAGTCCAATGCCATTGCTCAGCAATCCCTCTTCAGCAGGGTTAAAAAAGGTGTGGGCAAATGAAAAGCCATAACGCCAATTGGAAGTAAAGGAGCCGGCAAAACCTAGGCTCAGGTTGGTCTGCGTATAGGACAACAATGCCGAATCACCGTAGATGCTGCCGCTCAATCCAGCGTACAAGCCAGTAGGGTGGCTGTAAAAAACACCCGGAAACAGGCCAAACTGACTAGTTCCAAAATCTCGCCCCGCCGAAAGTACCCGACTATTGAATGTGGTGGAGATTGTCCAGGAAGCGGTTTTGATTTGTTCAGTTTGAAAACTGGTGTCGGGCAAGCGGTTGATATCGGGGTTTTGGGCAAAAAGCTGGCCCACCAAAATCAGGATTAAGCTGGTGAATAAGGGTTTCATGAGCAGGTGAATTTAAATTGTGGCGCACAGGGATGCTTGTTTGGATATGCTTTGGGAAAAATCAGAGGTCTGTCACCCCCATGCACCACAACAGAATGGGAATAAATTAATTCACTTTAGTCCGACGATTGGCGGCATTTTCTACCGCCGTGTTGCGCCGTGCATCCGAATTTTGCTGGGCAGTTCCCCTACGTGCGGCACCATTGGCTGCTCCGGTTTCCTGGCGTGCAGCTGAGTTGGACTTGGCATTCCCCAGGCGCTCCTTGGAATTCTGATCTGCCAATTTTTTTGCTTCGTCCTTGGTCACTTCGCCATCGGCAGCAGCAGCTTCACGCTCTCCTTTGTTTTCGTCATAAGTAGCCTTGCGGACTTCGCTGTTGGCCCCTTTGGTTGCTTCCCGATTGGCCTGACCAGCAGTAGCCGTCTCTTTTCGGGTAGTCGAATTGCTTTTGGCAGTTTCGCGGCGATTTTGGGCATTTTGCTCCGGGATGGTGGTTGATTGGGCATTGCTGTTCACAAAGCTCAAAGTCATCAGGGCCAGGGTGCAGGCGAAAAAGCGAATCATCAATTTAGTTGACATGGTTTTAAAATTTTTAGGTGAAAAATGTACGCTTGAGGGCGCTAAAAAATAAGTGCTCATTTTGCCAGAGGATTAGATAAGAAAACGATTCATTTCAAGTGCCTTAGCTAATCCTTTGGCTCAAGAAAAATGAGCACTTATTTTTGCCCACTACTTGTTGTTTGATGATTCAAAAGTATAGGGCTGAACAAGGCTTGCCAACTTTATTCAACCCAGGGCGAGAAGCCTTCAACCAATGGTGAGATTTCTTCAATTTGGTAGTTAGATTAAACCCATCAAGCGTAACCAATCGACTTTTCTATACGTCTTTCCGGAGTAGAAATGCGCTTTGATCCAAAAAAAATCCACACTGATCGGAATTTGAAAAGATCAAAGGTGTTTTGTACCTTATCTTTAGAACACTTTCCCGAACGATAAATCAAGTACCGCACCATGTCAAACCTTCGTACCTACCTGAAAGAACATTTCAATCAATTCCTGTACACCCTCCACTCCATTCCGGAGGCTGTGCGGTTTTTTCGCAAAAACCGTTTATGGGAAGGTTTCCTAAGCTATGGTTGGGTAAACAAAATATTGATCCTGGTGGGCATCATTGCGGGCGTCAGAACCCTGGCCAATGTTTTTGAATCTGTAAATGCGGTAGATACCTCCAACGCCATGGCCTTGATGAGTTCGATGGATAATTTTGTGAACAATCTGGTCAAAAACCAGTGGGAATTTTTTACCGACGAAGGCTTCCGCTACGGCATTTTGATCTTGCTTGAAATTTTCATTTTCCATGTTTGTCACCGCACCGTAGACATTTTATTAAAAGACCAAATGCGGGAACCCCGCCTCAATGACTTCATCAAGGCTCAAATCCGCATTGCTGTATTGGGGGTAATTTGTATGGTAATAGAAGGGATAGTAGTTTCGGTTGTCGAACCCATTCTTGAAGGCACTCCAGTGATTTCCTGGCTCAAAGAACCCATCTTATTTTTTATCCATTGTTTCTTCATGGGCGTCCTGATTTTGGACAACTACAATGAAATGTTTGGCCTGAAAATTAAAGACAGTTTTAAATATTCACTGCGTTTTCCTGGCATCGCCCTGGCGGTAGGTATGGTTCTGCGGATCTGTTTCGTGGTGCCTGTAATTGGGCCAGTTGTTGGTACTTTGGTCACTGCAGTAACCGTATCCATCGTGATGCATGAATTGGCCAATTTGCAGTTGGGTGATGGGGATTGGGAAGAGGAGCTGGTGTAATATAAATTTAGAGGATATCAGCCGTCACCAACATACAATCTTCAAACTTGCGGTATTGTAGCGTAAAAGTGGCGTCAAACTCTTCCTTGATAACCCGGCCCTGAAACGAGCCACCTGCTGTTTGATACTCAAAAGCATCTAGCAGCAGGTGTTCACAAAAATCGATTTCCCGCTTACCATAAGCTTTGTACAAAGCTTCCTTGGCACACCAACACACGTGCAAGTGGGCAATGCGGTGTTCAGTCGGATGGATGAAAGCCAATTCACGCGCGCTCAAAAAACGTGGCGCCAAACGACCGATTTTTTCTACGATTTGTTGAATGTCAATACCGAGTACTTTTTCGCCCACCATCGCTGCTGCCAATTGATGGGAATGGCTGATAGAAACCTGTAATGGGCTATTGTGCAAATGCGGCTTGCCGTATTCATCCTTGACCAGCATAGCCCGCTCCTCCCCTGGAACCAATGCCGCCACCAACTGGCGAACGGCCAACCACTCCATCCTGCGCCAACCTTTAATCGTTTCCAGCTGCGCCTGTTCGGCAGAGCTAAGCTGTAACTGTTCCAAAAACCACGCTTCGGATTCTTCAATGCGCCAGATGGCGTAAGTAAAATTGTTGTGGCTATTTTCTTCTTGTAAAACGATTGGCATATAAAAACGAGGATTAAATCAGGCTTAAAGATAATTTTTTTCAACTTTACAGCTGATTTTATCCTGAATATGAAGAGCACTTTCAACATTCAACGTCACGCCGTACTCACTGGCCACAACGCCGCGGTATTTGCGCTGAGCCCAACGGATGATCCCCGTTTTTTCCTCTCCGGAGCAGGCGAGGGCTGGGTTGTGCGTTGGGATATGGAAGCGCCTGAATTGGGCAAGCTGATTGCCAAGGTGGACACCCAAATTTTTTCGCTTTTACATTTGCCCGATCTCAACCAAGTGGTAGTTGGCAATATGAATGGTGGCGTGCATTGGGTGGACCTGGCTGCGCCTGAGGCCACCAAAAACATTGCCCACCACCGTAAGGGCGTTTACCGCATTTTGAGGGTAGGGGAACAGGTTTTTACCGCAGGCGGTGACGGCATTTTGACCCGTTGGGACATCCATAATGCCCGTACGCTGGAGAGCATTCAACTGAGCCACCAAAGCCTGCGTGGCCTGGCCTATTGCCCCATCCGCCAGGAAATTGCGGTAGGGGCCAGCGACCACAACATCTATATAGTGGATGTACATACCTTTCAAATCAAAGCCAAAATTCCTAAAGCCCACAACCATTCGGTATTTTGTGTGCAATACAGCCCGGACGGGAAATACCTGCTCAGTGGTGGTCGGGATGCCTTGCTCAACGTTTGGGATGCCGAGAACCTGGATCTGCTCAATTCACAAGCGGCCCACCTGTTTACCATCAATGATATCGTTTTTAACCCAGCTGGCACCCTATTTGCTACCGCCAGCCGCGATCGAACCATCAAAATCTGGGATGCCACCAATTTCAAATTGAATAAAGTATTAAACACCATCCGGGATCATTGCCACGTCAATTCGGTCAATACCTTACTCTGGTCAGTGCACGACAATCTGTTGATTTCTGCCAGCGACGACCGCAGTATCATGTTGTGGCGGAGTTTGTCGTAAAATATTATTTTGTACCTTTCTGCTTTCATAGAAAACCACTCGAGCACATGATTTTTTCGGACAAGAAGATTTTGGAGTCAATTGAGGCAAAAAAAATCGTCATTGAACCTTTTCGACGCGACTGTTTGGGCACCAACTCCTACGATGTACACCTCGGCAAATGGCTGGCGACGTACAAAGACCAAATCCTGGACGCCCGCAAACACAACGAAATCGAACACTTTGAAATACCTGAAACGGGTTTTGTACTACACCCCGGCATTTTGTACCTCGGAGTAACCGAAGAATACACCGAAACGCACAATGCTGTTCCTTTCCTCGAAGGCAAATCCAGCGTTGGCCGCTTGGGCATAGACATTCATGCTACCGCAGGAAAAGGTGACGTAGGTTTTTGCAATACCTGGACCCTCGAAATTTCGTGTACCCAACCCGTGCGGGTATATGTAGGCATGCCCATTGGGCAACTCATTTACTTTGCAGTGGAAGGAGAAATCGAACGTTACTACAACCTCAAAAGCGACGCCAAATACAATCAACGGACAGAAAAACCGGTAGAAAGTATGATGTGGCGGAATAGTTTTTAAATTTTACAAATAAAACCTTATTCAATCACTAAGGAATGGAAATGAAATAAAGTAAACAAGTTGACTTAGCTATTTTTTGATTTGGCAAGGCACTACGAAGGCGCATAGCAGGCCTACGCAACTGAGGAGTAACGCAGCAAAATCAAAAAAGAGCAGGTCAAGTGTTTACTTTAGTTTATTTCCGTTCCTAACCTTCACAATGGTATGAGTAGTAGCAATACAGAAGGCTGGGGCTCCCGAGTTGGCCTGGTGCTGGCCATGGCGGGCAACGCGGTAGGTCTGGGTAATTTCCTGCGCTTCCCGGTACAGGCCATTCAAAACGGCGGAGGTTCCTTCATCATTCCCTATCTCGTTTGTTTTTTATTGATGGGTATTCCGTTGCTTTATGTGGAATGGGCAATGGGTAGGTTTGGTGGCAAATACGGCCACCACAGTGCTCCCTTCATCCTGGACTCGATGTCGAAATATGGCTTTTGGAAATACCTTGGGGTATTTGGCATATTTACCAACCTTGCTGTAGCAGCCTATTATTGTTACCTGGAAAGTTGGACTTTGGGCTACATTTGGCATTCGGTAGCGGGCACCTTTAGTGGTCAAACCCGGGACGAAGTAGCCAATTTCTTCACCAATTATACCAGTTTAAGTGATGCCCAACCGATCATTTTCTGGATCATCTGTTTGTTGCTCAATACCTGGATTTTGTCCCGTGGTTTGAGTGGTGGAGTAGAAAAAGTAGCCAAAATTGGGATGCCTTTGTTGATTTTGTTTGGCATCATTCTGGCCATTCGTGGGGTGACTTTGCAGCCTGGGTATAGCAACGCTTTATATGCTGGTACCGATGGTTTGAACTACCTCTGGACACCTGATTTTTCCACCATTTGGTCGCCTAAGGTCTGGCTGGCCGCTGCCGGGCAAATCTTCTTTACCCTCTCGGTGGGCATGGGCAGTATCCAATGTTATTCCTCCTATCTCAAATCCAACGACGATGTAGCCCTCAACGCCATGAGTGCGGGCTGGATGAACGAATTTGTGGAAGTGTGTCTAGGCGGTGCCATCGTTATTCCCATCACTGTTGGGTATTTTGGGGTGGAAGGTATGTTGGAATTGGTCAACAAAGTAGGGGGCTTGGGCTTGGGTTTCCGTACCTTGCCTTTTTTGTTCCAACAGTGGGGCCCCTTCCTGGCGATTGCAGCCAGTGTGATGTGGTTTGGTTTGTTGTTCTTTGCCGGGATTACTTCATCCCTGGCGATGGGCACTCCTTGTATGGCCTTTATGCAGGATGAATTTGGCTGGAAAAGAGGGAGTGCAGCCTGGGCATTTGGTGCTACTGTTGCCCTATTGGGTCTCCCTACCGTTATTTATTTCAACTATGGGGTCTTCGATGAATACGACCACTGGGCGGGAACTGTATCGCTGGTTGTGTTTGCTTTCTTTGAAATGATTTTGTTTGCCTGGATTTTTGGTATGAAAAAAGGCTGGGAAGAAATCACCCGGGGTGCCGACATCAAAGTGCCGATCATTTTCCGCTACATCATTCAATACGTAACTCCGGTTATTCTAGGCTGGGTATTGTTTGCAAGTATGCCAGCTAACTGGGACAAAATCATGAATACTGGCTTACATGCTCAAATTGCTGAAGCGACCGACCCCGCTGTGATTGAGCACCTGAAGAAAACCATATTGTACCAAAACATTGCACGCATTGGACTTCTGGCCATATGGGTGGGTGTTGCAGTACTGGTATACACGGCTTACCGCAAGCGCATGCGCGAAGGTAGATTCACCCATTAATCACCTAAAAACCTCTTTACCATGAATACAACTGCATTGTTGATGTATCTTGGAGCAAACATTACGGTGGCCGCGTTCACTGCGTACTTTTTTTACAAAGTACTGACCACACCGCCTCAAAACCATGATGACGAAGCTTAGTGCTTAACCATCAAGTTGATCAATCAAGAGCTTGGGGGCAAATTAGTTGCCCTCAAGCTCTTTTTTATTGTTCCTAAAAGCCAAATCCACTCATGATTGCTCCGGCAATCACTGCGGCTATGATTGGCCCAATTACCGGAACCCAGGCATAGCCCCAGTCACTTCCGCCCTTACCTGCAATGGGCAAAATTGCATGGGCAATCCGTGGCCCCAAATCCCGAGCAGGGTTAATCGCGTACCCGGTGGTACCCCCCAGGCTCAAACCTATGGCCCACACCAATACACCTACCAAATAAGGCGACAAGCCCGAACCTGTTTCCGCATACAGCGCAATCACCCCAATGAGCAACACCAAAGTACCAATGATCTCACTGATCAGGTTGGCGGGAGCATTCGCGATGGCCGGGCTAGTACCGAAGGCGGCCAATTTTAGCCCCTGATCGTTGGTGGCAGCCCAGTGTGGCAGATAGTGCAGCCAAACCAGCGTTGCGCCGATCATTGCGCCGATCATCTGGGCAGCGATAAAGGGTAGCACATTGCTAAAGTCATTGTTTTTGATGGCCATGGCGATGGTCACCGCTGGATTGAGATGGGCATCGGCGCTACCAAATTTTTGGGCTACAAAAATACCGATGGTCACAGCAAAGGCCCAGGCCGTAGTAATGGCAATGAGCCCACCATTGTTGCCTTTGGTTTTGTTGAGCAGTACGTTGGCGACTACACCATTGCCAAGCAAAATCAAAACGGCGGTACCGATGAGCTCGCCTAAAAAAGGAGAAGTGGTCATTGGATGAAAGGGTTTGTAGAGGCAACCCTTGCGGTTGCCCCGGTATAATAATTTAAACCGATTTTAATGCTTCCACCTGGCGGGTCACGGCCACAAAATCCGCCAAACTCAACTGCTCCGGCCTTTTTTGAAAAAATTCATCCTCCAACGCCGTACTGCCTTCCGGGAATAGCGGCTTCAAGGTGTTCCGCAGCATCTTCCGCCGTTGGTTGAAGGAGGTTTTGACCACTTGCCGGAATAGCCCCTCATCACAACCCAAATCCTGATTTTCCTTGCGAATCAAATGAATGACTGCCGATTGTACTTTGGGTGGCGGGCTAAAGCAACTTTTATCCACATTGAACAGGGTTTTGCCCTCGTAATAAGCCTGTGCCAAAACGCTGATCACGCCATAATCCTTTCCACCTGGTTTGGCAATGATGCGATCGGCCATTTCTTTTTGAAACATTCCCACCATTTCCGGTACGATGGCGCGGTACTTGATCATGTGAAAAACGATCTGCGAAGAAATATTGTAAGGGAAATTTCCGATTAAACTAAAGCTTTGGCCTTCAAAGACTGCCGCAAGGTCGACTTTTAAAAAATCGCCAGAGATCACGCGATTTTCCAGTTGGGGATAATATTTGTGTAGGTAATTGACCATGTCTACATCGGCCTCAACCACTTTGAGCAAAGGGTATTGTTTGAGTAAATATTTGGTCAACATACCCTTTCCCGGGCCGACTTCCAAAACAGGATGCCCCAATTCGTTGTTGATGCTTAGACTACTGGCGATGCGTTCCGCAATTTCTTCCCGATTGAGAAAGTGCTGACCGAAGGATTTTTTAGCTTTCAAAACAATTTTCTGCTTTTTTTACCATTACTTTGCAAAACTATCAAAATTACAGCAACCCGTAGGATTTTTACTGTGATGAATGAACAAGCAGCAGCCCAGGAAAAACTGGACAAACTAA
>NZ_JANRKL010000210.1:0-28663 GCF_033763495.1 Haliscomenobacter sp.
GCACAGCACAATATCAACCCATCAGCTTATCTCAATGATATCTTGTGCAGACTGCCTTCACACCCCATCAACAGGCTTGAAGAACTATTGCCGCATCGCTGGAAAATCGATTAGTGGGTGTACTTGCCCAGAGGGATACGCATCAAAAGCAATACACCCATTGATGGTCATCGGTACTTTTGTGTATGAGTTTTTATCCATCCACCCCTACCAGGATGGAAACGGAAGATTATCAAGGCTGCTGACGAACTTATTGTTGCTGAATGCGGACTATAAATTTGTACAGTATGTGTCGCTGGAACACATCGTTGAGGGCAAAAAAACAGACTATTATCAGGCTTTGATGGAAGGTCAAAAAGACCGATACAGCGCAAGCGAAAGGATTGACCGCTGGTTATTGTTTTTTTTCGACTGCTTATTGGAGTTGATCAATAAATTAGAACGAAAAGTAGTTGATTTCAAGCAGCTTGGCGGCTACTTAAACGATCGGCAACGCGACGTTTTAACGTATATTCAAAACAATCAGCCGGTCAAAATAAGCGATATTTCAAAGCATTTGAGTCAATATTCGATCGCTTCACTCAGAAAGGATTTGCAATATTTAGTCAAAGAGCTGGCAATAGAAAAGTTGGGAGAAAGCAAAGGCACCATTTACATCATCAAACAGAAATGACCATAACAAAGTGCCCAAGCCGATAAAATTGGCTCAAAATTGGCTCAAATCGGCTCATACTGGCTCAAAAATGCAAATTACTGGCTCATACTGGCTCAAAATCCCTCCATCCCATCCTCCTCCAGCACCAATTCCGCGTCCTTCTCCCAAATATCCATCTCACAAAATTTATCAACCCACTGCGCCAATTCTACCAGAGAAAACCGTCTGCGATTTCCTTCACTCAAAGACAAACTGCGAACATTTTAATCGGCTATTTCCTGACCTACTGACCCAATCTGTGAATTATGTAACTTTTTGCAAAAAGCATGTAACAACCTTTTTTAGTAAACACTGTACTTTTAGGCAATTGCATCAATTAAATTCGGTTGTCAACTTCATGAAAAAATATTTTACGGAAGTAAGTCGCAGTGTAAAAAAGCCAAATGAATAGCCCACTTAATATACTACTTGCTGAAGACGATTTGGACGACCAGGTTTTCTTTGAAAAAGCACTATTCGAACTACCTATTTCCACTAGACTCACTACCGTCAGGGACGGCGAGCAACTCATGGAATACCTTAGTGCCAATTCGGGCAATGCCAACAGCACCGATATCCTTTTTTTGGATTTAAGTATGCCTTGCAAAACAGGGGTTGAATGCCTGGTTGAGATAAAAGAAAATGCAAAATTCAATAAGTTACAGGTGGTGATGTTTACCTGTTCATTTACCAGTTGCATTCATTTTGAACAGCACCTGATCAACACACTTGAAAGAATCGGTGCCGATGGTTTTATTCGAAAGCCCGAAAGTTTTAACCAACTGAAAAACCTTATTGAAACGACACTCAACAGAATAGTAGAAAAAAATATCATTCACCAGCAAAACAAGTAATGTTTTTACTAATTATTTAACGCATAAACTAATCTTGCAATAAGAAATGTGCGAAATCCAACTCAATAATGTACTGCTTGCCGAGGATGATGAAGATGATATACACCTTTTTAAAACTGTTTTAGCTGAATTGAACCACAATATCCCTGTTACAGTAGCAACAGACGGTAATTTGTTGATGGCTTTTTTAAACCAGGCAACCACTCTGCCCGAAATGATTTTTCTTGATTTGAACATGCCTTATAAAAACGGTTTCGAATGTCTGCGTGAAATCAGGGGCAATGAAAAATGGAACAGCATTAAAATTTTTGTACTGTCCACTTCAGCTCAACCGCAACATATAGAAAAGGCATATAAAGGCGGAGCGGACTTATACCTTTCCAAACCCACCAGCTACACCCAATTTAAAAACATGGTGGAAAAATGCCTGATCAACAATTGGGAAAGCTTAAAACAAGCGAGTTATTAAAATCAAATTTTTAAAACAGCAGCACTTGGAGTCAGCCATTTTTTTACAGCGCCTACGAAGCAAAACGGCAAACAGCCACCAGTTGATAGAGCAAAACAGTGCTTCACAATTATTGATTAGTGAGGAGGTCACTATTGTTCAGTATGCTTACTACCTTAAAAGTCTGTATGGCTTTGTACATGGTTTTGAAAAGATGGTGTTTCCAATATTAAAGCACAATCCATTGCTCCAACTGAATGAAAGAAGCAAATCACACTTTATCCAAGCTGACCTTGCCATGCTGAATCAAACTGCCGCACAGCCTTATGTTAGTGATGAACTATTCAGCACCCATTACCCAACAGCCGCTGCTGCATTTGGGGGCATGTATGTGCTGGAAGGTTCTACACTTGGCGGGCAAATCATCAGCAAACACCTGTCAAAAGTTTTGGGTACTGCAGTTACCGGAAAAACAACTTATCTAAGCGCTTATGCCAGTCAAACCAGCACCATGTGGAAAAGTTTTTTGCAATTGCTTTGTGAAGCAGCTGCAAGCAACAACAATGAAGACGAAATCATTGAAAGTGCTGTAAACACATTTGCGCTGTTGAATAATTGTTTATCAGACTATTCATATCAACTTGCCGAAAATGAAAATTAAAAACCTAGTGCCCGACCATGAAGTAACCTTAACCAATTGCGAAAGCGAACCAATCCATATACCCGGCAGCATACAGCCCCATGGTTTTTTAATTGCTGTAAAAATGGTCGATTATTCCATTGTTTTTGCAAGTAAAAATTGCGAAATCTATTTTCAGTTGCCCCTGAATGAAATATTGGGCAAAAACTTAAACCTGTTTTTTGATAAGGAAGAAATAAACACCTTTACGGCCCAATACAAATCTGACGGTAGTGAAATGGATCGCCCTTTTGTTTTTTCACTACATGGAAAACTCTATAGTACCTCTGCACATAAAAGCGCTGACACCGTTGTATTAGAGATGGAACCTTTTGCGGAGGAACATAGCTACTTGCCCGAACTGTACATACAAACCAAACGTTTTGCCTATCATACCGAAAGGTCGGATAACCTGAAGAATCTTTGCCAGGACATTGCCAATGAAACTAAATTGATCACCGGTTACGACCGGGTGATGATCTACCGTTTTGACAAAGATTTTAATGGCGAAGTGTATGCCGAGAGTAAACGTGAAGACTTGGAACCATTTTTTGGACTGCATTATCCCCATACCGATATACCCGTACAAGCACGCGAACTTTATTTACGCAATCACATCAGGATGATAACCGACGTAGGGTATGAGCCTGTACCTTTGTATGCATTGGAAGAAGAAGCTGGGGCAGCAATTACCTTAGACCTTAGTCTTTCTTTTTTGCGTTCAGTGTCGCCCATTCACATCCAATACCTAAAAAATATGGGTGTGGCCGCTTCATTCAGCATCTCATTGATTCACAATAAAAAATTGTGGGGGCTGATATCCTGTCATCACGACACCCCGAAATATGTTCCTTATCATGCCAGGCTTGTGGCACATTTGCAGGCCATTTTTCTCCAATCTCAAATTGAAGTGCGGCAAGTAGCTGATGAATTTGAGATCAGCAAAGAGACCAATAAAAGGCTGCAGGAGCTGAACGAGCATTTCACCAAAAAACAGAGCATCATCGGCAATGAAACAACATTTCAATTGTTAAAAAACCTTTTGCATGCAGACGGTCTTGCGATAATACATAAAGGCAATTTCTTTACTTCCGGCGTAGTTCCGGCAAAAGAAGAAATGCAGTTGATGGTAGAATGGCTTTTAAAAAACATAAAAAATAAAAATTTTAATACAACCAGGTTTGCTGATTATTATTTGCCAGCCAAAGCCATGAGCAATAGTGTGGCAGGAATTTGTTACCAGCAGCTTAGCATATCGCCGGGCAATGCGATACTGTGGATGCGGCGCGAGATACAAACAACCAAACTATGGGGAGGCGATCCCACTAAAGCCATGTTTTTGGACAACAAAAATAATTTGATTACACCCCGAAAATCATTTGCGGCCTGGAGTGAATCGGTAAAATACCAAAGCACTGAATGGCAAAGGCCCGAATTAAATGCTGCTGAAGCAATATCACTGGTTGTACAAAGACAATTGCACCTGACTGATTTAATAGCAGAAGAAGAAAAATACCGCAGCCTCAATGAAAAACTGCAAAAGTCCAATGATGAACTGGCCAATATGAACTGGATCAGCACCCATGATTTAAAAGAACCTTTACGAAAAATCCAGATGTATGCTTCCATTATTTTAGAAAAATACAGCAATGAAATTCCAGATATCGTAAGTTCAAATATTGTGCGTATGCAAACTTCTGCCGCCAAAATGCAGCGGCTTATTGAAGCCTTGGTTTCTTACTCCAGCCTAATGCATGACAGTGCAAGATTTGAGAAGGTGGATTTGAATGGTGTGATGAAAGAGGTGATCATGGATCTAAAAGAGGAACTTGAAGAGAATGGTGCAACGATTGATCTAAGCGATTTGCCTACTGTAAACGGGATTAACTTTCATCTGCACCAATTGTTTGTAAACATCATCAGCAATGCCATCAAATTTGCAAAGCAGGATGAACCCGTCATTATAAAAATAAGTTGCATAAAATTTACTACAGAACCTGTAACCATTGCCGGTGAACCGCCAAAACATTGGTTTAAACTTACTTTTGCTGACAATGGCATTGGTTTTAACAACACTTTCAAAAACGATATTTTCAAAGTGTTTAACCGACTGAACACCAACCAATACATGGGGTCCGGCATTGGACTTGCCATTAGCAAAAAAATTGTAGAGAATCACAACGGAACCATCACAGCCACAGGCGAATTGAACAAAGGGGCGCAGTTTGACATCTATCTCCCCGCAGGATAAAACTATTAAGGCCGAAAATATTTAACCGAACGGCTCAATCCATCCCATCCTCCTCCAGCACCAATTCCGCATCCTTCTCCCAAATCTCCATCTCACAAGGTTTACAATTGAACTTCAGCTTGTACTCCACCTCCCCGTGTTTCAGGGTAAGGGGTTCGGCCACTTTGGTGCCCATGGTTGCGCGTTGGTAGCGGGGGCATTTGCCCAGTTCGTACTTCACACAATATTTGGTCACCATCACCCGCGATTTGCCCGGGTCCCACTGCAATTCAAAGGCCTTTTCAATGTCGGTCACCCCGTGGCGATGGTAAAATGCCCGGGCCAGTTTATTCGATACGTTGTAGGTAAAATCCAGTTGTTGCACCGGATAAAGGTGATCTGTTTTGACGATCTGCTGCTCTTCCCGCTGGTAATCCCGGATGCGGATTTCCGCCAATTCCTCCAGAGCAGCACGGCGGATTTCATTCACCTTTGAGTTGGGCAAAAACCAGTTTTGCGAAAAATCTACTTCAATCTCATCGGCCATAAAAGGGGTATTCCCCGTTTTGCCGAGGTTCTTTTTGATGTTGTCGATCAGGCCCTCAGCGTTTTTGGCGAGCTCTTTGGGTGCGTCAAAGCTGGCTACATGCTCGTGGCCGTCCTCATCTACTACCCGCAGTGCAAAGCCCGTTTCCGTTTCGCTGAACTGCATTTTCACCCCAATTTTCCGCACCGCGCTGTTTTCATTCTCCAGCATGCGGTTGAACTCGGCGTCGTGGTTGCGGTAAATTTCTGTGCCCACGGGCAGAGGCTTCAAGGTATTGGGCACCACAATGTCGTTGACAATGATGTTGACCTGCACGCCATCGGCCACGCCCTGCTCGTTGAGGAAGTAGAGGCCGTCGCCGTTGTTCAGCAACTCGTAGTTTTCGATCAGGTAGCCATTCGCTTTTTGCTCCAGCAGCTTGCCGATGTACTGCCCTTTGGATTTGGGACTTTCCCAGGAGCCGATTTTACTGTGGCGCTGGTTGACAAAATAATCGGTATAACCCCGGTTGAAACTGCGATCCAGACCCGGTTCAAAATTGTAGAAGGTGCGGCCCGAAGAGGCTTTTTGATATTGCTCGGGATGGGCTTCCAGGAAGGCATCCAGTCTTTGGCGCAGGTAGGAGGTATTGTTTTTGACGTACACAATGTCTTTCAAGCGGCCTTCAATTTTGAAGGAGGAAATGCCCGCCTGAATCAAATTGGGCAACTCATCGCTCAAGTCCAAATCCTTGATCGACAACAAGTGGCTGCTTTCGATGAGGGTGTTGCCATTGCCGTCGATCAGTTGGTATGGCAGGCGGCAGTTTTGAGCACAGGAGCCGCGGTTGGCCGAACGTTCGCCGTTGGCAATGCTCATGTAGCAGTTGCCACTGAAGGAAACACACAGTGCGCCGGTCACAAAAAACTCCAGTTCTACATCCGAGGCTTCGTGGATTTCGCGGATTTGGTCCAGGTTCAGTTCCCGGGCCAGTACCACCCTTTTGATGCCCGCATCGGCCAGGAATTTCACGTGGCCTGCATCCCGATTGTTGGCCTGGGTGCTGGCGTGGATGGCGATGGGTGGCAGTTCCATTTCGAGGATGCCCATGTCCTGCACGATGATGGCATCCACGCCGATGTGGTACAATTCCCAGATGAGTTGCCGGCAAGGCTCCAGCTCATTTTCGTACAAAATGGTATTGAGGGTCACCAGCACCTTGGCTTTGAATAAGTGGGCGTACCTGACCATCTCGGCGATGTCCTCCAGGGAGTTGGTGGCATTGGTACGGGCACCAAACAAGGGTGCGCCAATGTACACGGCATCTGCGCCCGCGTTGACGGCGGCCATGCCTTGATATAAATTTTTGGCCGGAGCCAGGATTTCGATCTTTCTGCTCATTGGGTGCGCCTCGTTTCTTACTGCTATTTCGGATGAGGTGCAAAATTACAAAAATTAGTAAATGTTTGGTGGATCAACTTTGGTGGATTGTTTAGGAGAAGGGGGTAGATTTAGTCCAGCGGATGATTCATTCAAAGAAGAGTTCAAATGTCCCCAAAAATTTCCGGACTACGTTTGACGTGAATAACGGCCAAGATGCTTACTTTCAGTGCATCCTCTTTATAAATGACCACATAAGTTTTGCGAAATTGAGCACATCTATAGCCCTTCTCCTGAAGTTTGGGATGTCTACAAAAAGAGAAATGTTCAGATTTTTCATCCAAACTATTGCCATATTCGAGTAAAGTGTCGATGTAATCAGAGGCAACATCATCGCCAGCCTGATCTTCTAAATAATCGTAAATATCGCTTACCATTGCTAGTGCGTTGGCTGTCCACTCTACTTTCTTTCCCGCCATGATTTCATAAATTCAATCACTTGATCTGCGGGTACCACTGTTCCATCCTCAGCCTGTTTCTCAGCCGATTGTAGCATCTCTAAAAGGCTGTTGATTGCTACGGGCTCTCCAGGATGTGCCAGCGATTCGGAAATAGAAAAAGAAGATATTACACCAAGGCTTTGGAGCGATTTAATGATATCCATAAACGCTGCCTGATTTGACTCAGGAATTTGAACTTGATAGGTAACCATCTGAAAATATTTCTGTAAAAATAACCATTAATCTACATAATTTCAAGCGCTAAGATTAGCCTTTTTCGATATCTAACGAAGTGCTACTCACTCGTTCGCCCCGTGCCAGGTTCCGCCAGCCCCAAATCAGCAACACCAGCACACCCCAAAGCGTCACGAGCATCCCAATGTATTGCATCATGTTTTCATTGCCGTAGTCGCATAGGAAAACCACGTCGGTAAGGGCATGAAACAGGGCACAAACCAGAAGACTACCCCGCGAGCCATTAAACAACCAGGTAAACAACACCCCGCCCGCCACAATGCTAAAAAACCACCCAGCAGCTCCCGCCATATCCATCGAAGTGTAGCCTGGCCGATAGGCAAATAGCGGCAGGTGCCAGCCCGCCCAAAACACCGACAATAGCAGGGTGGCAGCCAAGGCGCTGTGTTTTTCCTGCAAACGAGGCAGTGCAAAACCCCGCCAGCCGACCTCTTCGCCGTAACCGAAAAAAATAAGGTTGTAAAGCAAGAAGCCCACGATGTTCAATTCCGGGAACTCTCCACTCCTACCCATTTTGGAAAAATCAGGGTAAGCGCCGTCCGAAAAACGAGCCATCAGGCCACCGAGCAAGGCGAAAACGAAAGGCAGGAAAATGGCAATCGCCGTCCAAACCAATGGCCTCCATTGGAAAAGACGCTTCCAGAGCAGTTGCAGCCCGGCTTTGCCCTCGAAAAGGGCGCTGCTGAGGAAGGCGGCCAACATGGGGCCAAGGCCACCAAACCCATGTTGATAGGGTAAAAAAGCCTTTGCCTCTACGCCAAAGAACGGCAGCCACAGCGGTGACCACAGCAGCCAGGAAATCGTGTAGGCGAGTAGGAAAAAGATGGGTAATGATCTCATTTTCATATTCAAATGGCTACATACCTAATGCTTTAAGGGCTTCATACACCAAAAATCCGGGCCAAAAAATGGCCTTTAATATCCCTAAAACGCCCATCCAGAAGCTTGTGGCGTGGGAAATGTAGTAGATAAGCGCGCCGACGAAGCCCATCCCATAAACCGGGTTGCCGGAGGCATGGCGTTGAATTTGTTCTTTCATGGTTTTGAGGAATTTGATGCCTCAAGTTGTTGGGGTTTGTTGTTGGGTTGAAAAAACTAAAATCAGTGGTGGGGGTGATTTTTTTGTGGTTGTACCTTGAGTGGAAGAATAGACGCAAACCAGTGAACGAATCAGTCCTTAGCTACACAAACTCCAAGCCCGAAAATTTGCTTAACTTCCAATTCGTTGTATGTTGAAACACAAAAAACTTTATGCACAAACACACCAAAAACAATCAAACAAAGCAGGACTTCAAACCCACAATCATCCTCGTCCTGACCTCCTTAAGCCTCGTATTCCTGCTATTATTCGCCTGGGGTGCTACGCAAAAAGCATTGATCATGCTTGCAGGCACTTCCACCTCTGGCCTCGTCACCGACCTAAAAGTTGCCCCCGCTGGATTCAAAAGTACCAGGTCCTATGCATTGGTTGTGGAATACAAAGATGCCACTGGTTCCACCAAAAGTTACGAATCCAATATTTACTCCTCCCCCGCGCTTTACAAGGTGGGCGAGCAAGTACCGTTGTGGTATTGGCAAGATCAGGTTTTGTTGAAGTCGATAAGGATGTGGACCAATACGATTTTGTCGGGTGTTTTTGGGCTCTTTTTTGTTTCGGTGGGGTATATGGTCAAAAGGGGTCAATTCAGTTGACCTTATTTTGCTGCTGTAGCTGTTTTAAAACCCCATCGGCGTGCTCCAGATGCCGGTATTCATGGGTTACAATGATGTCAAAGGCTGTTTCAAGCCGATATACGATAGTACTACTGGCGGGCGAGGAGATGATGGCACCTTTTTTCAATAAATCCTCCGAAGCTGCAATTTGCGCTTTCAACTCCTCCTGGTGCACTTTGAACCGATCCAGGATATCGCCAGCGATCTTGGAGGTCGAAGGCTCCCAAATGGGGAAGGTCTTGGTCTTCTTTTTTTGTCCGGGCTTCACCGCATTCAGTACTACCTTGCCAAAAAAGCGTACCAAAAATCCAAACTTCGCGGTACAGGGCAGTTGGTAGGTACCCGCTTTGAGCGCTACCAAAACCGGAAAATAAGTCTGGTTGATGACGATCAAATGCTCGATGTGTTGAGCGATGCTCCAGGCGTTTGGATTGGGTTTCCAATTCAGTTCTGCTTCAGTTAAATTCTTGAATTTGAGCAAAAATGCATTGCTTAACTGATCGATTTCTGCAAGCCAATTCATACTTGAGTTTTTTAGCTTCCAAATATGGTAACTTTACTCGTTTTCCCTGCAGCATAGGTAGACGAGCATTGAGTCGAGACACAAAATTAGTGGGGAGACAAGCTGAGTTCATTGTAAAACTACCCCAAATGCATATGCGTCACATCACATCAATTCCCAAACTGCTATAAAAACGCAGATGCCAAAAATAAGCACATTCGGAACAACAGGCAGTTTGAGTCGGAAATTAATCGCCCCCGCTACAATCATGGTCAGACCCAGGCATAAGGCTGCAATACCCGACAAAATGGGGTAAATATTCAGTAGTGAAGGCAAGATCAGGCCTACTGTACCCAAAAATTCCAGGAAGCCTGCAGCCTTGATTTGTTCCTGGCTGAGTTCCAATAAGCCTTTCATGCCCATGTCCAAAAGTTTTGCCTTGGGCAAAAACAGCTTGCTCAACCCTATAAAGGCAAAAAGTAGGGCAATTGCCCCTTTCAAAATCCAGATTGTTGTTTCCATACAGCAGAGTTTTGTTCAGGGGGTTAATCCCTTCTTTTTTATGCTATTTGTAAATCAGGTTTAGTTACGCGCTGATCTGAATGGGAAATAGTTTCTCCAAAGAAAATACTTTCTGCTTAACTGGAAGGGGTAAAAGAGATTTATTGATTTGTATATTCGGTTCAAATTCGCCCTCCGTCTTCAAAAAATCACCATATCCCCTCCCCTCCTTTCCATTTTCCAGCTTTTGCCTATCTTCCAAGCAAAATTTTGGACTAGCATGAAAAAACTCGTTATTGCCCTACTCGTTTTGGGTTCAACCACTTTGGGCATGGCCCAAAACAAACCCAAAGCCAATTATGACCTGGCCGCCCGTTTTTCCCAACCCAAGGTGGAAAAAATGGTCTTTTCTACCAGCGTAAGCCCGCACTGGCTCAAAGAATCCGAACGATTCTGGTACATGTACGAAACCAGTCAAGGCCGCAGCTACTACCTGGTGGATCCCGCCAAAAAGCTCAAAAAACTGCTGTTTGACAATGTAAAAATGGCCGCCGATATGTCCCGCCTTACTGGTGATCCTTTCGATGCCCAGCACCTCGACATCGTCAACCTCAAGTTCATCAACAAAGAAGCCGCCATTCGTTTTGAGGTAAAAAGTAAGCTGGCCGAAGAGGACGAAAAAAAGGACGATATGGAGGACGACATGAAGGAAAAAAAATCCGACGCGCCCCCCAAAAAAGTCAAGCGCACCTTTTACTTCGAATACGACCTCAACACCGGTGTGCTCAAACTCCTCGAAGACTACAAAAAGCCCAAGGACAAACCCACCTGGGCCAGCATTGCGCCCGATTCCTCCTACGTGGTTTTTTCCAAAAACTACAACCTCTACTGGATGGACAAGGCCAATTTCCTGAAGGCGGTGAAAAAGGAGAAGGACTCCACCATCGTGGAAACCCAGTTGACCACCGACGGCCAGGAGCATTATGGCTACCACAGTGGTATGTTTGGCCAAACCGATCTGGAGAAGGAAAAAAACAAAGGCAAACGCCAGGGGGCCAGCGTCCTGTTTTCTCCCGATTCCAAAAAGTTCGCGCTGGTGCGCAACGACAACCGCAAGGTCAAAGACCTCTGGGTGATCAACTCCATCGCCGAGCCACGCCCTACCCTCGAAACCTACAAATACCACATGCCCGGCGAAAAGGAAGCACCCCAGCAGGAAATTTGGATTGTAGATTTTCCTTCCAAGGCCCTGGTCAAGGTAGCCGCGGACACAACCATGAAAGACCATGATTTGAACCTCATGCGCGCACCACGCCTGGCCAAAAACCGCGATGACGACCACCAACCCAACTTGTGGCTCGCTCCTAACTCGGATCAACTGTACTTCAGCCGCACCAGCCGCGATCTCAAACATATTGATATCTGTGTGGCCGATACCAAAACTGGCGTGTCCAAAAACCTGATCGAAGAACGCCTGAACACCTACGTCGAAACCCGCCCACTGGGCCTCGTCAACAACGGTGAAGAATACATCCACTGGTCGGAACGCGATGGTTGGGCGCATTTTTACCTGCACGACAAAACGGGCAAGCTGAAAAACCAGATCACTTCCGGCCCTTACCACTGCGAAAGCATCGAAGGGATTGACAGCAAAAACCGGGTCTTGTACTTCCTGGCCAATGGTCGGGAGCCGGGTGAAGACCCTTATTTGACCCACTTGTACCGCGTCAATTTTGACGGGACGGGGCTAAAATTGCTGAGCAAAGGGGATTTCAACCACACCACTTCCAACAACGACGCGAACACCTATTTTGTCAACAATTATTCCCGGGTCAACACCACGCCAAAGTCGGAATTGCTGGACAATCTGGGCACCAAGCTGATGGACCTGGAAACGGCCGATTTGTCCCAACTTTTTGCCGCAGGCTACAAATTCCCGGAGCCCTTCGTGGTCAAAGCTGCCGACGGCATCACCGACCTGTATGGGGTGATGTACAAACCTTTTGATTTTGACTCCACGCTCCAATATCCCCTCCTCGAATACGTTTACCCTGGCCCACAAACCGAGGCAGTGAACAAAGCCTTTTCCGCAGGTATGGATCGCACCGATCGGCAGGCGCAACTGGGTTTCATCGTGATCACCATTGGCAACCGGGGTGGGCACCCCAGCCGCTCCAAGTGGTACCACAACTATGGCTACGGCAACCTGCGCGACTACGGCCTCGAAGACAAAAAAGTAGCCGCTGAACAACTGGCCGACCGCCACAAGTACATCGACATCGACAAAGTGGGCATCTTTGGACACTCCGGGGGTGGCTTTATGTCAACGGCCGCGATGTTGGTGTATCCCGATTTTTTCAAGGTTGCGGTTTCTTCCTCTGGCAACCACGAAAACAACATCTACAACCGCTGGTGGAGTGAAAAACACGATGGGGTCAAAGAAGTGAAAGACGCCAAAGGCAACATCACTTTTGAATACGACATCGACAAAAACACCGAACTGGCCAAAAACCTCAAGGGTAAACTGCTGATTTGTACGGGCGACATCGACAATAACGTGCATCCCGCCCTGACCATTCGGATGGCCAATGCCTTGATCAAAGCCAACAAACGCTTCGACTTCTTTGTGTTCCCTGGCCAACGGCACGGTTATGCGGATATGAATGAGTACTTTTTCTGGTTGCGGGCGGATTATTTTTGTAAACATTTGCTGGGGGATTATGAGGATAGTACGGATATTTTGCAGATGAATCGCGACAAAGCACAAACCAACAAACGCCCATGAGTAGTGATGAATGATAAATGATGAGTGATGAATTGGTGGTAGCCTCTAAATTTCAGGGTTATGTCAGAAAGGAAGAAAGGGGGAATCCTACGTGAAAAATCAATGAATTTTTCCATCCGAGTAGTGAAAATATATCGATATCTCACTGATGAGAAAAAGGAATTTGCACTGAGTAAACAATTACTCCGCTCAGGAACGAACCCTGGGGCAATGATCCGAGAGTCAGAGAACGCGGAATCCAAACAGGATTTTATTCATAAACTAGGCATTGCTCAAAAAGAAATAGGGGAAACGATGTACTGGCTGGAATTGCTTGCTGCTACGGATTATCTCACTGAAAAAGAGTTTCAATCTGTCATTAAAGATGCCGAAGAAATTATGAAAATAATTCGAAGCTCAATTCTCACTGCTAAACGAAAAGGAAACTAATTTTGGCAACCCCGATTCATCACTCATCATTTATCACTTATCATTTTTTAAACACCTAAAACATCATGAACATTAAACAGATTGGAATTATACTTGGCCCCGCCTTATTCACCATACTTTTGATTATTCCTCCGCCGGAAGGCTTGGAACCCGCCGCCTGGAAAGCCATCGCCATGGCCGCCTGGATGCTCAGCTGGTTCATCACCGAGGCCCTCCCGCTCCCTGTAACCGCCCTGCTCCCGATGGTCATCCAACCCCTTTTGGGCTTAGCTAAAGTCAAGGACGCGATGGCGCCCTATTCCGACCCCATCATTTACCTGTTCATGGGCGGCTTCACCATTGCCCTGGCGATGGAACGTTGGAACCTGCACCGCCGCATCGCCCTGAACATCCTGCGGATGACCGGCTCCAATGCCAATGGCATCATCCTGGGTTTTTTCCTGGCTACCGCTCTGATCAGTATGTGGATCAGCAATACAGCGACGACCATCATGATGTTGCCAATGGCCCTGTCCGTGATTGAATTGGTGAATCAAAAAGATGAAAAAGGGAATCCACTACCCGGGATGCGCAATTTTGCGATTTCAATGATGTTGGGGGTATCTTATGCTTCCAGTATTGGTGGCGTTGGCACCTTGATTGGCACCCCACCGAACGTGGTTTTTGCGGCACAGATGAAGGAGCTATTTGACAAACAAATCCCTTTTGGGCAATGGATGGCGGTGGGTGTGCCTTACGCCATTTTGCTCTTGTTGGGCGGCTATTGGATCATTGTACGCTGGGTATTCCCCAATCGTTTGGGCAAAATTGAGGGAGCCAAAGCACGTTTGGATGCTGAATTGGCTAAACTTGGTCCCATGAGTGCGGGAGAAAAACGAACCACCTTGGTCTTTCTACTTGCCGCAGCAGGTTGGATTTTTAAATTGCCCTTGGAAAAGGCCTTTCCGGGTTTGGTGATTGAAGAATCTGTGGTGGGCATTTGTGCAGCGCTGATGTTGTTTGCGGTGCCCATCAGCTTAAAAAATTACACTTTTGCGCTGGACTGGAAACATACCGAAAAATTGCCCTGGGGCATTTTGTTGCTCTTTGGCGGGGGCTTGAGTTTGGCGGCCGCTTTGTCTTCAACCGGTTTAATCGATCTGATCGGCCAACAATTTGCTGGTGGCAATGGCGGCTCCTGGCTGTTTTTATTTGCGCTGGTGACGGTTACTGTGTTTTTAACCGAATTGTTGTCCAATGTGGCCTTGGTAGTGGTTTTTATCCCGGTCATTGGTGCCGTTGCCCAGGCCATGAACATCGATCCGGTAGTGATGTGTATCCCCGTAACCTTGGCCGCAAGTAGTGGATTTATGCTGCCCATGTCCACGCCACCCAACGCAATTGTGTTTTCGAGTGGGCATTTAACGGTCACTACGATGATGCGAGCGGGAGTATGGTTGAACTTGTTGTCCATCGTGTTGATGACGATCTTTGGTAAATTGGTGGTTCCGCTGTTTTTTTAGACCGTATCTTTGCGGCAGAAAAAGAGTAGACACCATGACACTGAAGGACAAGATTCAACAACTCGCCGAGGCTTATCACCCTGAAACTGTAGCCTTGCGGCGGCACATCCACCAAAATCCCGAACTCTCTTTTGAAGAACACGAAACCGGAAAATACGTTGCTGCCCAATTGCAGCAATGGGGCATTCCGCATCAAGTGGGGGTAGCTGGCACGGGGGTGGTAGCCTTGATTGAAGGCAGAAACCCGGGTAAAAACACCATCGCCTTACGCGCCGACATGGACGCATTGCCAATCCTGGAGGCCAATGAGGTGCCTTATAAATCTCAAAATCCGGGAGTCATGCACGCTTGTGGGCACGATGTGCATACCGCTTCACTGCTGGGTGCTGCAAAAATTTTGCAGGAAACCCGCCAGGATTGGGAAGGCACCGTTAAACTCATCTTTCAACCTGCCGAAGAACGTTTGCCCGGCGGAGCTTCTTTGATGATCAAGGAAGGGGTTTTGCAAAATCCCAGCCCAACTGCCATCGTAGGCCAACACGTTCATCCACCCTTGACTGCCGGGAAAGTGGGATTTCGTCCAGGCCGCTACATGGGCTCTTGTGACGAGTTGTACATCACCATCACGGGGAAAGGTGGCCACGGAGCCATGCCTCAAGACTGTGTTGACCCCATTTTGTTGGCGGCACACATGATCACTGCTTTGCAGCAAATCGTCAGCCGCAACAACGACCCGACTATGCCCACAGTATTGACTTTTGGAAAAATCAACTCCACGGGTGGGGCTACCAACATCATTCCTAAAGAGGTAAAAATTGAAGGCACCTTCCGCACCATGGACGAAACCTGGCGCAAGGAGGCCCACCGCCGCATGAAATACATGGCCGAACACCTCATCGAAGGTATGGGCGGCAAAATTGATTTCCTCATCGATGTAGGTTACCCCTGTTTGCTCAATGATGAAGCACTGACCTTGCGCATGCGTCAATCTGCAGAATCCTATCTGGGTGCTGAAAATGTGGTTGATCTTCCGGTGCGCCTCACTGCCGAGGATTTTTCCTACTACTCTCAAGAAATGCCAGCCTGTTTTTATCGATTGGGAACGGGCAATGTGGAGCGGGGTATTACCTCTCCGGTGCATTCGGATACTTTTGATATTGATGAGGAGGCCTTGAAAGTGGGGGCTGGCTTGATGGCCTGGTTGGCGGTGCAGGAGTTGGAGACTATTGCTTAAGTGTGTCTTAAGTGCCTATGGTTTCTTAGGTGGTAAAAAACATAATTTCACCACCTAAGAAACCATAGGCACTTAAGACACACCTAAGTTAGTAAGGGCAGATTTCATTCCCGCTTCAGCAACTGC
This sequence comes from Haliscomenobacter sp., assembly GCF_033763495.1. GTDB lineage: Bacteria > Bacteroidota > Bacteroidia > Chitinophagales > Saprospiraceae > Haliscomenobacter. Next base: position 16,359 of record NZ_JANRKL010000210.1, read on the forward strand.
CCCGGAAACTCCTTCGTACTTTTTCCACCCGCAAAAACCACCTTCCCATTCACCCATACCCGTTCAATGCCCGTTGACAAAGCAGTGGGGTTTTGAAAAGTAGCATTGTCTTGCACCGTTTTGGGGTCAAACAAAACCAAATCGGCGAAATAGCCTGGAGCGATCAAACCTCGTCCCTGTAAACCCAGGTGCTCTGCCGAAAGGCCCGTCATTTTGTGGATGGCTTCCTCCAGGCCTAGGGCTTTTTTCTCCCGCACATAGCGCGCCAATACCCGCGTAAACGCGCCATGTCCCCGCGGATGGCTGCGGTGAGTCCCATCCGAGCACACGTTGGTGTGCGGCCAGCGCAATAGGTTGATCACATCCTGATCGGCCATGGAGGCACCAATGATGGATTCAGTTTGATCAGTTCGTTCCGCTTCAGCAACCAGATACATCAAGGTTTTGGCGACAGGTTCCCCACGTAGTTGGGCAATGGCACTCAGGGTTTTGCCCGCGTAGGCAGGTTGGGCACCAAAACGGGAGACGATGCTACGGGCGGGGTCGATCAATTGAGTGACTGCAAATTCGGCACTGGCCAGGTTATCGAAGTCTTTTTTGGGAAACAATACCCGCAAGGTCGATTGCCAATGTTCGTAAGGATAAACATCTGCTGTGATGTCAATGCCTTCGGCGCGGGCCGCTTGCAGGCGAGCCAACAACTGAGGTGCCTGACCCCACTTGCTTTTGAGGGCTATTTTGAAATGAGAAATCTGCACGGGCAATTTGGCTTCTCGTCCAATCTGGATGATCTCATCGAGCGCGTCGTCCAAATGAATGTCTTCGCTGCGGATATGACTCATGTAGCGCCCTCCAGCGGCAGCAGCTACTTTAGCCAGGGTGATCACTTCATCGCGATTGGAATAAAAACCCTCCTCGTATTCCAGGCCAGAGCACAAGCCCAGGGCACCTGCCTTTAACTCCGCCGCCAATAATTCCTTCATTTTTTCCACTTCTGCTGTAGTCGCCGGCCGCCGAAAACTGCTCAAACCCATCGCCCGCAAGCGCAAGGTGCTGTGCCCGGCATAAGAAGCCAGATTCACCGCGATGGGGCGGCGTTGGAGCCACATGCCCAGGCTATCCATGGGTTCTGATTCTCCATCCTGGCCGGAAACAATGGTGGTAATGCCCTGACTAACCACGGCCAGCATGTCTGGTTTTTCAGCCATCGCCCCGGCGTGGTGGCTATGGGTATCGATGAATCCTGGGGCCAGTACTTTGCCTAAACCGTCGATTACTTTCTCACCGGGCAGAGGACTGAGCGCGCCGATATCCCGAATGCGGTTGTTGAGTACACGTACTGCTCCATAACGGGCTGCACTCCCTGTTCCGTCAACGATTTGAACATTGCGAATCAGGGTCGAGGTGGGAAATGTAAAAGGCTTGCCTTCCGCCCAGGCCCTCAGGATTTGGTGTACAAAGCCCTGGCCAGAATTGTCCAGGGCGATCAAAGTGGTTTTTTGCTCCAGATTACGCACAATCAAGGTCCGAAATCCAACCCAACTACCGGTATGGCTTAGTTCGCGACCATCTTTTCCGATTCCCCAGCCGAAGCCATAAGGGTAAGTGCTACCGTCGTTCAATTTGACCGGGCTAAATGCTTCGTCCAAGGTGCTTTTTTTTACCAATTTTTCCGTGTACAAGGCTTGATCCCAACGCAGCAAATCCTCGGCAGAGCTGTAAACGTTGCCATCCCCCACTACCCCATCGATGCTGATGAGGTCATCTGGTAACCATTTTCCGCCTTCACGACGCATACCCATCACCCGTTGAGCAGGAGCAGAGGGTCCTTTGAAGTGGTAAACAAAACTTTGGCTGAGGCCTAAAGGGCGGGCAATCCGTTCAGCAAAAAACTGGGCGAAGGGTTTTCCTGAGGCCTTTTCAACCACCGAAGCGAGCAGTATGTATCCAGTATTGCAATATGACCACTGGCTGCCGGGCTCAAATTCTAGGGCAGGTTTGTGGCGCGCCAGGAGTTGTAAAAGATCATCATTGGTCAAAGTGTCCAACAAGGTGAGCTGCCGCTGGGCCAGGTCAAAATACTCGGGTAGCCCGGAAGTGTGGGTCAAAAGTTGTCGAACCTTTATGTTGGGGTAAGGAAAATTGGGTAGGTATTTTTGCACCGGGTCATCGTACTGGAGTTTGTTTTCTTCCTTGAGTAACATTGCAGCCATGGCCACAAATTGCTTGGACACGGAAGCAAGATTGAAGGACGATTGGGTATTCAAAAGCGTTTTACCTCCTGCATCATTTTGGCCCAAAGCTTTTTTGTACAAGACCTGACCTTCCTGTGCCACTAGTACCGCGCCATTGAACAGCTGGAGTTGCCGCAAGGCAGTTAAGGCTGAATCCAGGCGAATGGGATTGGGTTTATTTTGACCGTAGCTCAGGTTAAGGTAGAACAAACAAAAGAGCAGCAATTTGATTTTTAGCAGTTTTTCCATATACATTGATGAATGATCGGTTTTGATGCTAAAGTTGAGGAAAATAGCTCACATTTCTGTACATCGGCTTACCAAGTGAATTTTTTTTTCTGGAAAAAAAAGTCTGGCAAGCATCTTTGTTTTTGTTTCTCACTCCTTGTTAACGATACACTCAAAACCTGACTTATGAAACCGACTCTCCTCTTCTTTTGCTGGCTTAGCCTACTGCCATTTTTACAAGCCCAACAATTCATCCAAGTCAAAAACAACCCTTTGGTCAACAAACCCGGGGACAGCCGCAGCGTCAACCTCGTAGACGTCAATGGTGACGGGCTGGACGATGTGTTCATCTCTAAAGGCTTGAAAGGTGGGCAAAACAACGACCTTTACCTCAATCTCGGCAAAGGCAATTTTAAAGCCATCATCACCGACTCCATTGCCCTCGACATGAGTCCTTCCGACGGCGCCACCTTTGCCGATACCGACAACGACGGCGACCTTGATGCCTACGTCACCACCTGGTACCGCCGCCCCAATCTTTTTTACACCAATGATGGCAAAGGAAGTTTCACCTACCAACGCCAAGGGATTACTGGCCCAATGGGCACCTATTCCGAAACCGCCGCCTTTGGGGATTACGACAACGATGGCCTGGTCGACATCTACATCACCAACAGTGCAGGCGACAAACGCAACTTGCTCTACCGCAACACGGGCAACAACAACTTCGAGCGCATCCAACTCGATTGGCTAAACGAAGCCCTGCCCAGCCGTTCAGCCAATTGGGCAGACTACGACAACGATGGCGACCTGGATCTATTTGTGGCCAATGAAGAAGCAAATTACAACAGCCTTTTCAAAAACCAGGGCAAGGGGCATTTTGAAAAAATCGCTAATGACCCGCTGGTGCGTGATACTTTTAGCTCAGTTACCGCCAGTTGGGGCGACGTGAACAATGATGGGTACCTGGATCTATTCGTGGGCAATGCCGGGTACATGAAGGCCCAAAACAACCAACTTTTTATCAACAACGGTGAAGGAGGATTTACCCTGGCACCCACTGGGCCCATTCAAACCGATGGGGGCTGTAGCTTTAGTAGCGCTTTTGCCGATTACGACAATGATGGCGACCTCGATTTGTTTGTCAGCAATGGCTATTGCGCAGGAGAGATTGTGAACTTTTTGTACCGCAACAAAGGGGATGGCACGTTTGAGCGCGACTTGCAAGGTTTGCCCAATTTTAGTACACCCTGTTCTTTTGGCACCGCCTGGAGCGACCTGAACAACGATGGATTCCAGGATTTGGTGATCTCTACCTGCAAAAACGGGCAAAACGACCCCGAGCCAAACAACTTGCTGTTTATGAACCAAGGCAACAAAAATAGCTGGTTGAAAATTCATTTATCGGGCACCCAATCCAATCGTGCGGCCATTGGGGCAAAACTACGGGTGAAAAGTACCATCAATGGCAAGGCCGTTTGGCAAATGCGCGAAATTTCAGCCCAAACTGGTTATGCTGGCCAAAATAGCCTCACGGCCCACTTCGGGCTGGCCACTTCCAAACGAGTGGATGAACTTGTCATCGAATGGCCAAGTGGGGTGAAACAACATTTCAACAAAGTCAAAACGGGGCGCAGGTATCAACTCAAGGAGAATGGCAAACTGATCATTTGGCCTTAATATTTGCCTTTAAATCTTGCAAAGCTGCTTCCAACTGTGGGTATTGAAAATCAAATCCTTCCTGTTGAATTTTGCCGGATGAAGCCCTTACCCCAGTGAGGATGGCATCCGCCAATTCCCCCAAAATCATCCGCAACGCAATGGCCGGTGCTGGAATGTTGATTGCCCTTGGAGCGAAAACCTGTGAGGTGGTTCTAATCAATTCCCGATTGCGAACGGGATGGGGCGCAACCGCATTGAAGAACCCCTGCATGCCCTCATCCTGGATGGCGAAAAGAAACATGCGACAAAGGTCGTCGATGTGGATCCAGGGGTACCAGGTCCGGCCGGTACCAAAATAGGGGGCAGTGCCAAATTTCATGGGTTCGAGCAGTTTTGGCAAAGCGCCGCCTTTGGTCGAAAGTACAATGCCAACGCGTAGTCCAACGACCCGCAAACCCGTTTCGCTCAAGCTGCGAATAGAAGCTTCCCAGGCGATACAACTTTCGGGCAAAAAACCTTTGCCTGGTGCAACATCTTCATTGACCCATTGGTCGGAAGGGTTATCACCGTAATAGCCTACAGCTGCACTGGATATAAAAGCTTTGGGCTTTTCGGGCATCGCCAGAATCTGGCGCTTGAGCAGTTGATTGCTTTTTACCCGACTCTCGATGATGAGGCGTTTGCGTACCTGTGTCCAGGGTTTGTCGGCAACACCAGCTCCGGCGAGGTTGATGATGTAGTCTACATTTTCCAGGGCTTTGGCATCAATTGTACCTTGGTCCACATCCCAGGCGTAGGTAGGATAAAGGGCATCTGGTCGAGGGTCCCGGCTGAGCTGCCTAACCTCAAAACCCTGTTCGCTCAGCAATTTGCTCAACCGGGTTCCGATTAAACCCGTACCTCCTGCAATTAATACACTACGCATCCTATTTATTTTTTTATCCACAAAATACAACAGCTAAATTGGGGATAATTTTTTTTCCGTTGCATATTGTTTATTTTTGGGCAAATAAGGCTAATGAAGCTTGTTTGTAACACCAGATTTAATCAGTCGTTCATTGGTGTAGTAAAATTTTGAAACCTTTAATCCAAAGTAATGCGTTACATGAACATCTCCAAAACCGTTCTTATTTTAGTGGTTCTTGCGCTTGCCACTGCATATTTTTGTACCAATGCTGTTAAATATAAGCGCACTGGGAATTCTGTAGTCGTGCGCATGGAAAGTGATGCCGATCGTTTGAATACCATTTTGACCCAAACCAATTACGGGCGTATCCCCTCTGATCTGGCCCATTTGAATCTGATGACCTATAACGATTCCTTTGAATTGGTGCCTTACCTGGTCAAAGCTCAACCCATCATCAAAGATTTACCGAATAACGCAGTGAGTTATACTTTTGAAATCCTGGATGAGGCGGTCTGGGATGATGGGAAACCTGTAACTGGTAAGGACTATTTGTTTACCCTCAAAACCATCCTCAACCCCAAGATAGAAGGCGTAATCGGACCTTTTGTGGAAGAAATCAAGGATGTACAAATTGACCCGAAAAATCCGAAACGTTTTACGGTGGTGATGAGTCCCAAAACCATCTATTCACTCGATTACGCGACCAACTCTTTTTCGGTCATCCCTGAGCACATTCTGGATCCCAAAGGTTTGATGAAAGACATTCCCTTCAGCGACTTAAGCGATCCTGCTAAAGCTGAGGCATTAGGTTCCAACCCCAAGGTGGTTGAATTTGCCGAATTGTTCAGTTCTCAGCCTTATTCCAATGACCCTAAGTACCTGGTTGGTTGTGGTCCATACCGCATCGAGTCCTGGACTCCTGGTGAAAAAATTGTCGTCAAAAAGAAAAAGGATTGGTGGGGGGACAAAATAGTCAAAACCCATCCTCTGCTTACTGCATATCCCGATGAAATTACTTTTAAAATCATCGTTGACCCTGCTGCCACCACGGCTGCCCTTAAAAACGAAGAAATTGACGCCACCAACCGGCTCACGCCCGAGGACTTTTTGGATTTGCAAAGAAACGAAGCAGTCAGTGAACGCTACAATTTTCTCAGCCCCACTACCATGACTTATTTTTGTATTGCAACCAACACGCGCAATCCTAAACTGGCGGATAAGCGGGTTCGCAAAGCCCTTGCACATATACTGGATGTAGATGAGCTGATCAATGAATTGTATTTGGGTTTTGGGGTAAGAATTTGTAGTCCCGTACCCCTCAATTCTCCAGATTATAATAAAAACATTAAGCCTATACCTTTTGACCTCAACAAAGCCAGGACCTTGTTGGCTGAGGCAGGTTGGAAAGACAGCAACAAAAACGGCATTGTTGACAAAGTAATCGATGGCAAAGTCACCGAGTTGAGTTTGTCCTATTTTTATACTGCTGGTAGAGAAACAGCTCAACAAATGGCGCTGTTGTTTCAGGACAATGGGAAAAAAGTTGGCATTGACATCATTCCCAAAGCCCTGCCCGGGCCTGAATTAGTTGGAAATTGGGCGAGTCATAACTTTGAATTGCTGAGTGCAGGAAGAAGTTTACCTCACATCTGGTCTCCCGAACAAACCTGGCGTACAGATTCGGACAACCGTAGTGGTTTTGGCAATGCGGAAACCGATGCCCTGATCGATCAGATTCCGGTTACTTTTGATGTCAAAAAACGCCGGGCGATGTACCATCGTTTGCAGGAAATGATTTTTGAGGAACAAGCAGAAATTTTCCTATTCACCCTTAAAGAATGTGTCGCCATACACAAGCGATTTGAGGCGGAAGCCATCGAAAGCACTCCTGGCTATGCACCTGCTGAATTCAAATTGAAATAAACTCAATGCTCCGCTATTTTTTCAAACGTCTTCTGCTGTTTGCGCCTACCCTCTTGGTAGCCCTGGTACTCACTTTTGGGCTGAGTCGACTAGTGCCCGGCGACCCGGTGGAAGAAGCCAACGCGGAGGAATTTGAGCGATCAACCCAGAGTGAGGCGGAACTGCTGCGGATGTACCGTAGCCGTTCCGCGCGGATGGGACTGGATAAACCTGTTTTTTATTTTGCTTTCCACCCCGCGGCTTACCCCGATACTTTATACAAAATTCCTTTTCGGAATCGTCGGGAAGTATTGATGAAATTGCTGCGGCAAAACGGCAATTGGCCTGCCGTTGAAGCGTACTACGAGTCTTTGGGCCAATTAAAAAAAGAGCTTCAGTGCATGCCTGTTAAATGGAATTCCGTGGCCCGTAGCAGCCTGGGGCAGGTGATCAATACCCTGCAATTCAGCAATGACCTGGGAGTAGCTCAATTGCACCTAAAAAAAATGGCGGCCTTGATTCCACAAGATTCAATGCTTCAACAGGCAACTTTTCCTACTTATCAGCAATTGCGGAAATCTTATGATTTTTTGATGGCTCATCCCCAAAAAGCCAAATTGTATCGTCCTGCCCTGGTTTGGCAGGGTTTTGACAACCAATTCCACCAAACTTTTTGGGGCTATCTGCAAGGTAATCTTGGTCAGTCTTATGAGGATGGCAAACCTGTAAGTGCAAAAATTGGCCGCGCCTTGAGTTGGACTTTATTGATCAATATTTTTGCCCTGCCCATTGCCTATTTGTTGGCGATCTTCATTGGAGTGCGGATGGCCGTTCAACACGGATCAAAATTTGACAAACGAACCAATGCCATTTTGTTTGGCTTATATGCCATGCCATCCTTTTGGGTTGCGCTGGTGCTTTTGGTGGTTTTTTCCAACCCCGATTGGGGCATGAATTTTGTCAGCATTACCGGCATGATGGATTTGGATAAAAACTCTTCCTGGAGCACCTGGCTGAGCGTCAGTTTCCGGCAATTGATCATTCCGATCCTTTGTTTGATTTATCCGGCCATGACCGTATTGACGCGGCAAATGCGCAGTACCATGATGGTGGCGCTCAAGCAGGATTTTGTACGCACTGCCCGAGCTAAAGGAGTTGGTGAAAATGAGGTGATTTGGCAGCATGCCTTTCCCAACGCCGCTTTCCCGTTGATCACTTCATTTGGCTCTTTGTTGCCCGAAATGGTGGCTGGTTCACTTCTGGTGGAAAATATTTTCAATATCCCCGGCATGGGGCATTTGATGGTTGACGCCATGGGGACGCAAGATTGGCCAGTAGTTTTTGGCATCATGTTGTTGGGCACCTTTTTAAGCATTGTTGGCTTAGTACTCGTTGACCTGGCTTACGCCTGGCTTGACCCTCGAGTTCGTTTTGATCGCAGCAATCTATCGGTATGAAAAAAAGACAGGGCATCAACAGTTATTGGAGGAATGTGTGGCAGCGGTTTCGGGCACGCAGCGCGGGCAGATTGGCTTTGCGCAGTCTGTTGGTTTTTGTCCTCATTGCCCTGATCAGCCCTTTTGTCGCTAATGAACGCCCCTGGTACATCAAGGTAGATGGAAAAAGTTATTCGCCCTTGCTGCATGGAATCTTGGTAGATTTGGGTGTTGCCCGATGGCCTGAAGTTCTTTTTCCTACCGAAGATTGGGCAGAAAAAACTCACCAAGGAATTGCATTTACCCTAATTCCTTATTCACCAGGCTCTATTGACCATAAAAACCTCAATGCCCGTGGGCCCTTTGAACGGCAAAGGGTCGAATCCTGGCGCTTCTGGCACTGGTTGGGCACGGATAAAACCGGGCGAGATGTTGCGGCGGGGATGTTGCATGGCACCCGAATGGCCTTATGGTTGGGCTGCATCATGGTGGGAATTGCCATTTTGATGGGTTTGTTCTTGGGTGGTATAGCGGGATATTTTGGCGATCAGGGATTGATTGTTCCCAAGTCCAGGATTTGGGCCATTTTGTTGTTTTTGCCTTTTTTGTTGTTTTACCTTGCCTATTTGCCCGGTGTTGCGGAAGGTGCTTCCGCCTGGACACGGGGCTCTCAAGCATTGTTCTATCTTGTTGTGTACCTGATTTTGGTATTTCTGTTGGATCGTCTGTTGTTTTTACTCCTGCCAAAGTTGGGTCACTACGTGGTTCCCCTGGATACATTATTGATGCGTTTACTCGAAGTTGTAGATGCTATTCCCAGCATTATTCTGGTTTTAGCACTCATTGCTACCTTGCAACAACCTACCACGACCTACATGATGGTTGTTGTTGGCATTGTCAGTAGTGCTTCGGTAGCCCGTTTTGTGCGTGCTGAGTTTTTAAAGGTTCGGCAACAAACCTATATGGAAGCGGGCAGGGCCTTGGGTTTTACCCACCTGCGCTTGTTGTTTCGCCATGCCTTGCCCAATGCGCTAGGGCCATTATTGGTTTTACTCTCCTTTAGTATGGCTACAGCCATTGTCACCGAGTCAACTTTATCAATTCTAGGCATTGGTTCACCTGATCGGGTTACCTGGGGCTCTATTTTGGGCGAACTGCGGGGTCAGCACCAAATAGAATGGTGGCTGGCGCTTTTCCCGGGTTTAGCTATTTTCTTTACGGTACTCACCTTTAAATATTTGAGTGAAGGTTTGAGCGAGGCTTTGGGTGAAAAATAGGGCTCAAATAATAATTTGCCACCCTCACTTCCTTTCTTTAGTTCATTTTTGCTGTGGTTAAAAAATTCATTGAAAAACCTGAACGTTGCTTCTATTGGAGTGTACTTCAAAAAAATCAATAATTTTTTTCTGTACATAGGGGTAATTCATTTCCCCTTACATCTACTAATTATTCATTCACATTTTTTTCATCACCTGACTGTTATGAAACTTCTATTAACCTTAGGAAGCATGGCATTGTTTTGCCTCTCGCTTCAGGCCCAAGCTAACCTGAATGGCAAAATTCAAGATGAAAATAGCCGGGCCATTCCTTATGCCAATGTCTTGTTGCTCGAAATCAAAGACTCCAGTTTGGTCAAAGGCGCCATTACCGCAGATGATGGTAGTTTTGAATTCAGTGCCGTACCTACCGGAAAATCTTACCTGCTGCGCGTAGTTATGTTGGGATTTGAAGAGCACTTCCAAAACATTCCTGATTTTAAGGAAAACCTCAAGCTCCCCACTATTTCACTGCGCAACCAGACCCAAACCCTAGCCACTGCCGAAGTTACCGCCCGCAAACCATTTTTGGAACAAAAAGCTGGCACACTCATCGTCAATGTAGCCAACAGCATCACTGGAGCCAGTGGTAGTGCTTTGGACGTATTGCGCAAGGTGCCAGGCATGATTGTGGTCAATGACCGCATTAGTTTGGCTGGCCAAACGGGCTTGACCATCCTCATCGACGGTCGCCCTACCCAATACATGGACATGCAAAGCCTGCTCAAAGACATGCCCTCGGCCAATATCGACCGCATTGAAGTAATCAGTCAACCAGGCGCACGCTTCGACGCCCAAGGAACTGGGGCAGTGCTGAACATCATCCTCAAACGCAACATGAAATTGGGCCTCAATGGCACCGCAACAGTTGGGGCAGGCAAAGGCAAGTTTTGGAAATACCGTGCATCAAGCACTCTGAACTTCCGCAACGAAAAATTCAACTTCACCAACTCCCTGGCCTTTAGCCACCGTACCTGGTACGAACAACTGGATTTGGAGCGGGTAGTAGGCACAGAGTTGTACAAACAAAGCAATTTCCAACCCGGTTTGCCTTATTCTTTGAACATCAAATCGGGCGTGGATTATTACATCAGTAAAAATCAAACAGCAGGTGTTTCGGTAAATGCCCTTGGCAGTACCAGTGAGGTGGTGAACGAAAGTACCACCTCCATTTTGCCTGATGCCCTGCAAAAAGCCCGGGCAGAAATTTTAACTTACAATGAAACCGACCGCCGTTCCGGGTTTGTCAACCTGGACGCCTACTACGAGTTCAAACTGGATACCAGCGGCCAAAAACTCAATGCTGATTTCAGCATCAACCGTTATGGCCGCAACATCAGCAACCTGCTGCGGACTGAAGTGGTCAGTGGTGATGAAACCTATAACAATCGCCTACAAAAACAACCCGGTGATACCGAAATTGAAGCCTATCGATTGGATTATACCAAACCCTTCAGCAAAAAACTCCAAATTGAAACCGGGTTAAAATACAGCCATGCCATTGTGGACAACGACTTGCAGGCGAGTATTTTTAACGACAACAATTGGGTGAATGACCCTTCCTTGAGCAACCACTTTGTTTTTACGGAAAAAATTGCGGCAGCTTATGTTTCTTCTAATTTCACCCTGGGTAAAGTTGAAGGTCAGGCGGGTTTGCGTTACGAGAACTCCCAATCCACGGGCTATTCAGTAACTTTGGACAGCACTCAACAGCGCAGGATTGCCCGCTTTTTCCCCAGTTTGAGTTTGTCAGCGCCGCTGGGTGGCAAGCTGGGTTGGTCGGCAGCATATAGCAATCGCATCAATCGGCCCAGCTATGGGTCCTTGAATCCATTTGTACAATTCCTCGATCCGTATACCTACAAAAAAGGGAACCCCTTCCTGCGGCCCGAGATCACGGATTCGTATAAAATGTCTTTGACTTACGACAAACAACCTTTTTTCAACCTGGAATATACCCGCACCAAGGATGTGATTCAGCTCGTCACCCAGCAAGACGACGCCACCGGGGTAGGTTTTGGCATGGACGACAACCTAGCTACTTTTGAACGCTACGGTGGTAGTTTGTTCTTCCCACTGGAATTTGTGAAAAAATTGTCTGGTTATGGAGGGGTGATGGTTTTTTACAACCGCTACGAATCTGAGGTTTTTGAGGAACAATTCAACCAGGGTCGCTGGAATGCAGTGGCTTTTTTGAATGCAACTTATACTTTGCCCAAAGACTGGAAATTTGAAATGAATGGCTGGTACTCTGGCCCTGGCATTGAAGGCATTCAAATTGCCGAGCACTTGTACGGGGTGAGTTTTGGAGTCCAGAAAAAAATCATGAAGGGCAAGGGCAATCTCAATTTGGCTCTCGACGACATGTTGTTCCGTTACTGGCATGGCCGGATTGATCATGCTACTTTTGAGGCCAATATTGTGTCTTCCTGGGAAACGCGCATTGCGAATCTGAGCTTTACTTACAATTTTGGTAATCAGTATTTGAACAAGGGTGCTCGGAGAAGAAGTGGAGCATCGGAGGAGCAGAGCCGGGTGGGGGAAAAGTAAATGAAAAATGAAAAATGAAAAATAGGCTACCGCAGCGGCTTTCACACACAATCTTGAACAAGTCGCTGCG
>NZ_JANRKL010000211.1:0-4739 GCF_033763495.1 Haliscomenobacter sp.
CGCAGCGACTTAGACCAAGGCTGTGTCAAAGTTACTGCGGTAGCTCACTTCAAAACTCGCTACTCATGTATTCTTAACTCGTAACTCAAAGATTTTTACGGTTTTGCTACCGTCCGATCCTTCGGATATTTCAGCCAATACTTAAAGCGCAAGGTTTTGCTGCCATAGGCCGGAACTTCCAGGTGCCAGAGCAATTTGCCAAAATCTGCCGAGTATTGCGCACCACTTTTTTCCTCCAGTTCCACCGTGATGTCATCTTGTTTGGAAACTGGAATCTGATCCAGAATTTCGATGTTTACAGGGATTTTTTTGTTGTTTTTAACCACAATGTCATAGGCTACCAACTCCCGTTTGAAATTGTTCAGGAACTTGGGCGTGTAGGCCAAATCGGTAGGTTTTACCCGCTTGATGCTGATGTCTTCATCGCGCCCAAGGGAAAGCAGCAGCGTGTCGGACACCGTTTTGGTATCAATTTCGGACTGGCCTACGTAGGTGTCTTTGAAGAAAATCTGCGCCGTTCCCGACAAAAGGCCATAACGACCATAGTTTGGAATTTTGGCCAGCAAAAATACGCCAGGATCCATTTTAGGTACGGCGTGGTATTGGTAAATGGCGTCCATTTGTTCTTCTTTGTAGCGCACCGTTTGGGGTTCGGCACCGGAGACGATGCTTTGCGGCGCCGTGATTTCAAATTCTTCGCCGCTGGCACTCTCCTCTAGCACTACTTCTTCGTCAGTGACTACTACTTCGCCCAAGTCGCCAGGGCCAGAGGAGGGTTTGGCCATGTCCCGACGATCTTCGGTACGAACCTGCGAGAGGTTGTACACATTTCCCCGGCCGGCCGCCAGGCCATCGTCCAGATCACGGATGGGCCGGGCCACGTAATAATCAACATATTGCGGGGTTAAAATGGGACGGTTGTTGTTACTTAGGGGCCGGGCGGAAGACAATTTGAGTTTGACCGCTTGCCAATCAAAGCCGGATTGTTGGCTTACTACGGCTTTGTACACCATGCGCAAGGGTTTGTCGACCGCTTCGGCGCGCAGGTCATAGGCAGGGGTCCAATAGGCCTGGGTGATGAAATACACACAACTGATGTTCAGGGTTTGGGCCGTGGCTGATTCAATTTGTAGCACAATTTCACCCAGGGTTTGGGTCTCGCGGTGATTGAATTTGCGCAGGCGCTCGTTCATACCAGCCATCAGCCGATCTTCCTTGCGGCGCTGGAAAGTGATTTCCAACTGGCGGTTTTTGATTTCGGTGAGGCGTGTGCGGTAGTACTGGGTCATTTCTTTCCAGTCGTTGACACTCAGGGTACTGTTTTCCCCGGCACCTACACGCTTTTGGTTGTCTTGTAAGCTGCTTTCTTCTTTGTTCAGGATTTCGTTTTCAGCAACCAGGCGCAGGATGCGATCGTTGACCGTTTCAATGGAATCCTGCAAGGCCTTTATGGCCGAGCCATTAGGCTGGTTCAGTTCGATGGTTGCCCGCCGAAAAAAAGCTGACAACAAATCCGCTTTGCCCTCAATCCGCACCTGTATGCTATTGGGATTCAGGTCGACGGGTAGTTTTTCAAACACAATTTGGTTGCTGCCCGCCGTCAAACGCACCGAGGCAACATTGGTCAGTTTGGCCCCGCTGCGGTATACGGTTGCTTCCGTGATGCGGGAGGGGATGCGGGTTTCGGCCCAGATTTGCAGACAGGAAAAAAGGAATAAGAGGATGAAAAGGTGTTGTTTCATGGTGATGTTTTTTTACGCACAAGGGAAGGATGCAGGGGATGGGGAAAATGCATACGAAGGGCGAAAGAAACATTACGATTTTTGGGGAGAAATAATTGGGATTAACGTTTTTTCTTCTTCCCCTTCCCTTTTTTCTCAAACAAATCCCCCATTTCTTCAGACAATTGATCAAAATCGTGGTCAGCGGCTTCATCCGCTTCTACTTCATAATACCGCAGCGCCTCTTTTAAAACAATAGGATCTTTGGCCAATTTCAAATTGTGCTGATGGGATTTCAAGGCTTCTTTTGCTTCCTTCACCGCCCGCTGGCGTAAGATTTGGGTGGTAATGGGATTGGCGTGGCAAAGATTTTGGCTGATGTAGCCTTCCAGTCCAGGGGCTTTGCTGGTAGCGTTGAGTTCAGTCTGCAAATCCTGCTCTTGTGCTTTGAGGACTTGCAGGTAGTATTTGAATTCTTTTTCGGGTAAAAGGGTCAAGGCATCGCCTTCTTTTTGCAAGAATTCAGCCTGCAGGCGAAGCAATTCAAAGAGGTCATTGCGCTCGTAGGCTTCATTGACGCGCTGAATGGCTTCGGTCTTGGCGGCCTTTTTGTTTTCATCAATTTCGCGGTCGGGGTGCAAGAGGCGAACCAGGTCACCATAGATGTTTTTGCACACTTTTTGGATGTCCTTTTCTTTTTGGCGCTCCCGTTCTGCTTTTATTTTTTGTTTTTCACTTCTGGCCTGCTGGGCCTCATTTTCAGCGTGTTCCTGGGCTTCGCTTTGTTTGCGTTCAGCGACTTCCCGGGCTTTGCTCAGGATTGTTTCCAGATCATCTTCATCCTCCACTTCAACATCAAGGCCAAAAGAGCGCAGCATTGCTTCGGCCCGTTCCTGGTCGAGCAGCTTTTTTTCCGCTTCCAGTTCCTCGCGCGTTTGGTCGGCATAAAAATTGTAGATATCTGTCAGGGCGGAGAAATCTCTGTCGGTGTCCTGGAAAAGACTATGACAATGCGAGAGGATTAAAGCCGCGATTTTTTTTCGGTCGTTTCGCCCAAAAACTGGATGGGAATAAGCCCGATGTAAAGCCTGCACTTCCTCGACCAGCAAATTTTGTTGCTTGAGGTAGAGGGGAAGGATTTCCTGATGATAAAAAGCCAAACCCGAACTCACCTGGGCTTGCAAGGTTTCCAATTGCAGTTTAAGTTGGTTGATCTTGTTGAGCAAGGTGTTGAACTCCTTGTAACGTTTGGCCCGGGAGCTATTGTCGTTTTGCGCAACTTCGATACTGATTGGCTTTTTCATGGGGCGAAAGTAATTGAAAAGGACATTACTGTGACCGACTTGAACAAGCTTTTTTCTCCTTTTTGATGTATCTTTGCCCTAATTATAATCCACATGAACAATACTTTACGCCAGAAAACTACATTGCTAGCTCTATTGCTGGTTTTTTGTTGGAGAATTCCCGCCAAGGCTGAGGAGTATTTCAGCTACAACAGTTCCATCCAACAAGCTTACCAAAAAGCGGTTGCCCTCCGATTGGATGAAGCAGCGTCGATTTTGAACAAACTCAAGACTCAAGCTCCCCAAAACCTCGCCGTTTACCACATCGAAAATTACCTCGATTTTTTTCGCCTCTACATCAATGAAGATGTGGAAGAATACAACCGCCTCAAAAAACACCTCGACATCCGCCTGGATAAAATCAAAGCAGGTGACCCCCAATCACCTTATTACCTTTATGCCCAAGGGGATATTTTTTTGCAATGGTCCTTGGTCAAGCTCAAATTTGGAGATTTTCTGGGTGCCTTCTCCAACGCAGGTAAAGCCTTTCGTTTGTTGAAAAAAAACCAGGAGAAGTTCCCACAGTTTATGCCCAATTACAAAGACCTGGGGCTATTGCACGCACTGGTTGGCACCATTCCCGACAATTACCAATGGGGGGTAAAGTTGTTGGGAGGGATGCAGGGCTCGATCGCTCAGGGCAAAGCTGAATTGGAAAAAGTAATGCGCTACGCCAAGCAAAACGAGTTTATGTTCGCCGATGAAACCGTGGTCTACTACGCCTTTATGGTCTTACACCTGGAAAACGATGCTGAGGAAGCCTGGAAAATATTACAAAGTCAAAACCTAGATGTAGCTAAAAATCCGCTGCACTGTTTCCTCAAATCAAGTGTGGCATTACGCAGCGGGCACAACACTGAGGCTATTGAGATGTTGAGTCAATACCACAAAACGGCGGGTACGCTGGATTTTCCAGCGTTGGGATTCCAATTGGGTTTAGCCAAATTGCGCCGTTTGGACAATGATGCTGCCCCACATTTTTTGAATTTCCTCACCCGTTTTCGAGGGCGTAATAACATTAAAGAGGCGTACCAAAAACTGGCCTGGTCAGAATTGATCAAAGGCAATACGGCTGGTTACAAGCGTTACCTGCAGTTGTGTACGCAAAGGGGAGTAGCTGATTTTGGTTCAGACAAAAATGCGCAGGAAGAAGCGCAAAACAATTCCATTCCCGATCCTACCCTGGTCAAAGCCCGCCTCCTTTTTGATGGAGCTTATTATCAAAAAGCGCTTGAATTACTAAAGGAAAAAGAAAATTACCGTTGGCCTACTCAGGCTACCCAATTGGAATATACCTATCGCCTGGGCAGGGTGTTGCATGGTATGGAGCGTTGGGATGAAGCCCTTGCCCTGTATCGCCAAACCATCATAAATGGCCGGGAATCCACCTATTATTATGCCTGTAACGCAGCGCTACAGGCAGGTTTGATTTGTGAAGTAAGGAAAAACTACGCGCAGGCCAGGCAATTCTTTGAATTGTGTTTGGGGATGAAGCCGAGTGATTACAAAACGAGTTTACATCAGGCAGCCAAAGCTGGAATTGGCAGGGTGAGCATGGATTGAGGTCTGAGTTCACCAATTTTAATTAAAAAATTGATTATTAGTTAATTATAAAAAAAGCCACTTTGAAAAAGTTTTTTTGAGTGACGAGTTAAGAATACATGACTTACGAGTT
>NZ_JANRKL010000212.1:0-25254 GCF_033763495.1 Haliscomenobacter sp.
GCAACCAAAGGAACAGAATCCCAACCAAAATTTTGTCACAATGGGCAAATTGACATCCTGTTTTTCATTTTTCTTTATGGTGATGACTTATGGATTCAACATCCTATGGCCATGCCAAAATGCATTTGCCCAAACACCAACCAAACGCCCCAGCTTGTGTTTTTTTGATTCACTTTATCCTTCGGCTAAACTTTATACCTTTGAATCGAAGCTCCAAAATGTCTTGAGTACTCATCTGCCGATTCGCTTAAAGAGTGACCAAGAAGCGCTTAGTACGATTCCTGTAGTTGTTCACATCGTTCACAATGGTGGAGTTGAAAACATCAGCAAGGCACAGATTGAACGACAGATTGCGATTCTAAATGAAGATTTTGGGAAGCTTCTAGGAACGCCCGGCGAGGGCAATGGTGTAGATACGCATGTACGCTTCTGTTTGGCTAAACTCGACCCTTTTGGTCGTTGTACCGATGGTATTGTGAGGGTAAATACATCCTTAACCAACCATCAGCCAGCTGACCGAAGTGCGCTCAAAAATTTATCGTTTTGGAACCCAGCACGCTACCTCAATATTTATGTGGTTCGTACCATTAGTGCTGAAGTTGGGGGCTATGCTTCCTTTCCTTATGCTCCCCCTGATGAAGATGGTGTCGTAGTTCGACACAATCTTTTTGGCGATACGGAAACGGCAGCTGCTTCTGGTGGACGTACCTTGACCCACGAGGTGGGGCATTGGTTAGGGCTTTATCATACTTTTAGTGCTGGTTGTGGCCAAGATACTTGCACTGAAGGAGACTTTGTCTGCGACACACCACCAGTAGCTGCGCCCAATTATTCTTGTAATCTGAATGGAAATTCCTGTTCCAATGATTTCCCCGACCTCCCTGATCAGGTGCGCAATTATATGGATTACACACCAGATGATTGTAAAAATATGTTTACTTCAGGTCAAAAAAATCGTATCGCAGCTACCCTCAAGGGAGTTCGCTCCTTGATTGTATCAGCCAGTAATTTGGCAGCTACAGGTTGCGATAGCGCTTATGTTAGGCCACTGATGTGCCCAGTGGCAGCGGATTTCATAACCTTAACTACACAGGTGTGCTCCGGTACAAAAGTCTATTTTATGGATCGGTCGCTGAATGCAGCTACCTCCTGGCGATGGTCTTTTCCTGGCGGTACACCTGCTTTTTCTACTTTGCCCAACCCGACTGTAATTTACGCCACTCCGGGTTCTTTTTCAGTGGAACTCATTGCCAGCAATGGCGATGGTACGGATACTTTGCAGTTGAACAATTACATTCAGGTTTCTAAACCCCAAATTGGGCTGCCCTTGCCATTTATGGCAAACTTTGATGATGGCGCTTTTCCTGCTCAGGGCATTCGTGTGAATAATCCTGATTTCAATCTTGGCTGGGAACTGGATACACTTGCTGCTCACTCCTTGCCTTATGCGGTGAGTATTGACAACTTGCGAAACCTCAACTATGGTACAAGGGATGAACTCGTATTGCCAGCCCTTGATTTCAGTTCGGCACGAGTAGGTAATAATTTAATGCTGAATTTTTGGTGGGCTTATGCTCGTTCTGATCCCAACTATTCTGATCAATTAATTGTGCAGATTTCTAAAGACTGTGGCGCGAATTATTCCAATGTTTGGAGTAAATCCGGGGATGATCTGGCTACTGGTCCCACCCAAACTACACCCTTTATTCCCAACTCTACTCAATGGAGCAAAGCTTCTGTTCGCCTTTTTCAATACAAGACCGAACAACACCTCCAGATTCGTTTTGTAAATGTAACGGATGGAGGCAATCGGCTTTACCTGGATGATATACAAATCAACGATGGTATTGCTACTGCAACAAGAGAACCTCAAAATTTGAACTTGCCACTTGAGCTCATTCCCAACCCTGCTCAGGAACGGGTATTTGTGCATGGTAAGGAAAACTGGAGCGAGCCTATCTACTGTAAAGTATATGATGGCTTTGGGCGTTTATTACGCGATTATGGAAGGTTAACCACACCTGTGCTTGACCTGATTGGCCTGCCAGCAGGCTTGCTGTTGGTAAGGTTTGAATCAACTGGACGGATTGCTACTTTTCGTTTGATCAAAGGAAATTAATTCAAGTAATATGAAAATTTTGATAAGCACACTCTTACTATCATGTTACTTTTTTGTGCCGCTTTATACTCAAGAGGTAGCGTATAAACAGAGCGGTGCTTCAACCGTTCTAGGGCAAGAACCCCAAGCAGTTTTAGATAACATTAGCAATTTGTTTTTTCTGGTTAAAAGTGGCTCTAATTGGAATGATGTAGTTCGACCTAAACCCGATCGATATGAATACGTCCAAAAGGATAGCCTTCCTGTTCGCTGGGATATTACTTGTTTTCCATTGAGCGTATATTCAAAACCAGGTGTTGACAACAAATCAAAGGCTAATCTCCGATTCATTTGCCAGGCTACAGCTATTTGGAATGGGGTAGCGCAAGACATTGGCTTAGGAGTTGATTTCTTTAAACCTGTACAGGATTCATTAGAGGCCGATATCCGTGTAGATTGGTCAGGTCAGTATGTTCCCCTTGGCGCAGTTGGCATTGCAAAACTTAGACTCCGAATCATTGGGATGTTGCCTAAAAATCGATATAAAAATAAGGGGGAAATTATTGAAATGTTGCTCCATGAACTCTGCCACCTACTCGGAGTAAAACATTCTAAAGTAGCAGATGATATCATGTTTGAACTAGCTCATTCGCATGAACATGAGCCATCGGAAGTTAAGGTTTCTACTCGGGATCGTCAAATGCTCGCTTGGCTTTATGGGGTGAAAGTGTATCACTCATTTTAAATGATTGATTATCAAAAGTATAACCAAACCTATCCCCGGTAATTGGATTTATGAATTTTTTTAATCAAATCAATTAAAGACTATGCTGAACAATTTTCCATCTCTACATCCTTTGGCTGTACATTTTCCGATTGTTTTGATTTTGCTTGCGGTAGGATTTCAGACAGCGGTTATTTGGAAGCCTTGGAACCAAATTCGCTGGGCTACTATGGCCATAATGGGATTGGCTTTTATCAGCTCATTGTTGGCAAGCACGATCTTCCATGCTGAACTGTCAGCTGATGCGCCTATAGCTGCTGTGACTATTTTTTCTAAACATGAAAAATATGCGCAGTACACCCTTTGGGCAAGTGGGCTTACTTTTTTCTTCAAAGTCGTTGGCGATTATTATCGTATTTATAGAAAACCTTACGACTTGTTCGTCCTAACGATGTCAATACTGACTGCTGTGTTTTTATCATTAGCAGGTCATTTTGGAGCCAATTTGGTTCACATTCAGGGCGTTGGACCGCAAGGTAAGTACCTAATGGCTGGTCATGGAGCAGGAATGAAAATGAATAATTCTGAGGACAAAAAAAAAATGCCTCAAGCGCATGATATGCAAGATATGAGCCCATCCAAAGAGACGCCGGCGAACCACGACATGCAAAAAATGAACCAACCCGGAAGTAAGCCTCTGGTACATGATATGCAAAATATAAGCCCATCCAAAGAAATGCCTGCTAGCCACGACATGCAAAAGATGAATCAACCCGGAAGTAAGCCTGTGGTACATGACATGCAAGACATGAGTCCATCTAAAGAAATGCCTGCTAACCACGACATGCAAAAAATGAATCAACCCGGAAGTAAGCCTGTGGTACATGATATGCAAGACATGAGCCCATCTAAAGAAATGCCAGCTAACCACGACATGCAAAAAATGAACCAATCCAGCGATATGTCTAAGAAGATGAGGTCACTAAATGCTATGGATACCATCAGATTCTCTGACAATAACCCGGCACGCCGTAAATCAAAATTGTCTGGAGCAAACTAAAATCTAGATTATGAAATCGATCTTACACCTCACTTTCTTCTTCTTGCTTGCTGTTTGTTTGGCTGCCCAATCCCATCATGCTGCACACAATAAACCCAATCCTGATGTTTTGTATTTGCCTTCGGATTATTTTTCATCTTTGCCTCCTGCTTCAATTAATTCATCTAAGTCTAACATTGGTAAGCGAGTAGAATATGATTTATTTATAAATGATACTACTGTCAATTTTACGGGAAAAAATCGGCATGCAATTGCGGTGAATGGTCAAATTCCCGCCCCCATTTTAATGTTTACAGAGGGGGATACAGCTATCATCCACGTACACAACCTTATGAAAATGGAGACCTCCATTCACTGGCATGGTTTGTTACTCCCCAACAGGCAGGATGGCGTACCATACCTGACCACTGCTCCAGTTGAACCTGGTGAAACCTATACTTTTACATTTCCACTTATTCAAAGTGGTACATATTGGTATCATTCTCATACCATGTATCAAGAGCAAAGTGGGGTGTACGGTTCAATTGTCATTCATGCTGCTGATCCAGAACCTAAACTTAAAGAGTATGTCTTGCTGCTTTCTGATTGGACTGATGAAAACCCTGCCTCAGTGTTGCGCTATCTCAAACGAGGTGGCGAATGGTACGCCATTAAAAAGGCTGCTTTACAAAGCTATGGCGAAGCCATTGCTGCTGGCGCTTTCAGAGATAAATTGAAACAAGACTGGCAAAGAATGCCTGCAATGGATGTGTCGGATGTACTCTATGATAAATTTCTAGTCAACGGGCAACCCAAAGTCATTTTTAAAGATGCCCAACCGGGGGAAATCATACGCTTGCGTATTATCAATGGCTCAGCTTCTACTTATTTCAATCTTCAATATGCTAACTCCTACTTGAGACTGGTGGCAGCTGATGGCATAAATATTGAGCCTGTGTCGGTTAGCCAACTTGAAATAGCCGTTGCTGAAACCTACGACGTGCTCATCACAGTGCCCGAAAATGGTGCTGCCGAGCTTCGGGCTACTTCTTGGGATATTACAGGTTTTGCGTCAGTTTTTTTTGGCAGTGGCAAAGCAATTAATGCTCCTGAGATGCCCAAGCTCAATTATTTCAAAATGATGCGTGAAATGGGAGGCATGAACAAGAGCAAAATGGATCAAATGCAACACGTTGGGATGAATATGGGGACGATGCAGATGCCTGAGGATAGTATACAAACCCAAAATCACGACATGTCCGGTATGCAAATGAATATGCCAGAACAATTTAATTACAATATGCTCCGGGCGCTACATCCCACTATATTGGATTCCACGCTCAAACTTAGAGAAATTCACCTCAGCTTAACTGGCAATATGCTCCGGTATGTATGGTCTTTTGATTATCAAACCTTGTCTTCCTCGGATAAGATTTTGATCCGCCGGGGTGAAAGGGTACGCATGGTGTTTCACAACAATACAATGATGAGGCATCCTTTACATTTGCATGGGCATTTTTTTAGATTTTTGAATAGTCAAGGGGAGTATTCTCCCTTGAAGCACACTTTTGACATTAAACCCATGGAAGTCGTCACCATCGAATTTGAAGCAAACGAAAGTCAAGATTGGTTTTTCCACTGTCATATCCTTTATCACATGATGAGTGGGATGGCCCGTATTATTGGTTATGATGGCAGTCCAATGAACGTATTTGCACAGACAGGATATAAAAAACTAAAGCGAGAAGATAACATGCTTTTTCCTTGGGCAGATCTGAGTGTACACTCTCAAGGTAGTTGGCTTTCTGTCAATATTTCTAACAATAAAAATGCTATAGAATTTGAAGGACGACTCAGTTGGCAAGGCAATTATGAGACAGAAACCCATTTGCTCCATTACTTAGACAAACAACAATACTTGGCTTTTTACCTTGGGTATGATTTTCGGAAAAATAAAACCTTACCACTTTCCGAACAGCCTAACACGAAGGATAATCGTCGGGTATTTGATGCTGGGTTTTATTACCTCTTACCTATGCTTATTCGGTCGGAATGGCGGATAGATCATACCGGAAAATTACGCCTACAATTGGAGCGAAGAGATTTGCCATTGAGCAATAATTTTTTCATGGACTGGAGACTCAACACAGATAAAGAATATAACATCGGCTTAAGATACATGATTGATCGATACCTTTCAGTAAGTACCAATTACGATAGTGATTACAAATGGGGGCTTGGACTTACATTCCATTATTGAACAATTTAAAACTCATAGCATGTACCATCTTTGTGCAATCTTCAAAAATACAAAACGGTTTGACTGCGATGCTCTTTGCAAATTTGCGGATGGCTACTGTATCACAGAAGAACTAGCCAAAAACCTTGAAATATTCCTTTTATGATCTTTGAACTAAAAAACGGGATTGCCTATTATGAAGGCAGAAATATCACCACCTTACCTCATACCCATCATGCCTTAGAATTGATCTTTGGTATTGGTGCTACTTTTGATTTTCAGGTAGGAAATCAATATTTTCACAACATTGATAGCATTTTGGTTTATCCAGATGTACAACATCAATTTTTAGGAGAGGATCAAACCTATCTTTTCATTTTCCTTGAGCCTGAATTGCTTCAGAGTCAACAAATCATCAAACAAACCAATTTATCTACATTGAAAGCACTATCGCTACCGATATCCATCACCGCTCCCGTGCTTGGATCCAGAATTCTAGACTTTTCCTTTTTCAATACATTGCCTGGTTTATGTATAAGTGATGAGCGAGTTTTAGTAAGTGAACCTCGGATTAAAGCTTGCCTTGAATTCATTAAAATGAATATTTGGGATGGAGAACTTAGGTTGAAAAATATCGCAAATCAGGTCTTCCTTTCCGAAAGCCGACTTGCACATTTATTTAAACAAGAGATAGGTTTGCCTGTGCGTCGCTACATTCTTTGGTGCCGAATGCAGGCTGCATTGATGCGCTTACGTCAGGGCCAAAATCTGTCTCAATCATCATATGCAGCAGGGTTTAGCGATACTGGTCATTTTTCTCGCTCCTTTGCAACTATGTTTGGTGTAACGCCTTCTTCTGTATTCAAAAGTTCAAAAGTTAGCCAGTTTATTCAAGTTTAGTACCATTTGATGCCCCAACTTTGTCCAATTAATTCACTAAATGTATTGCATTATGAATTTGACAAAGGTTTTTCAATACAGCATTTACCCCCTCCTCATGCTTACTACTTCTACTGTGCTCATTGCTGGGATAGAACGGGGATACAATACCTATTGGGTATCATTACCTGTTATTGCTTTTACAGGGTTATTGATTTTATGCCTTGAAAAGTTGCTCCCTTACGAAAAACAATGGCTCAATGCTTGGGATTGGAATCTTGATCTTACCTATTACATTATCAATTACTTAATCAAGGTGTTGGCACAATACCAATTTTTATATCTAGCGGAATGGATCAATATTCCAGTACTGTTTCCCGTCTCTTGGCCATTTTGGCTACAAGTTCTGTTGGCGCTGACGATCATTGACTTCTTTTTGTTTTTTATCCACAAAATTAGCCATCGTTTTACATGGCTTTGGAAATTTCATGCTATTCATCACAGTTCCGAACGACTATATTTTTTGAATGGAGAAAAGCGACATGCCTTGCATCAGATAGTAGAAGGTGCTCCAGGGATTCTTTTTTGCTTACTTATTGGTACACCACAGCCTGCTGTGGTTGCAGCACTGTCAATCCTAGCCATCAATATGTTTATGCAACATACCAACCTTGATTACAAAGCAGGGGTGTTGAAGAAGTTTTTCTGTGTCGCCGAACTCCACCGCTGGCACCACCGAGCCGATTATCATGATGCTCAGGTGAATTTTGGAGCTTGGCTGACCATTTGGGATCACCTTTTTGGAACAGCTTTCGATGATCCTCGGATGGCACTTGAAATTGGAGAAATCGGTATTAAAGAAGAACCGGATTTTCCTAAAACTTATTGGAACCAGTTGTTTTACCCATTTAGAAAATGATTTAGTGGTTGAGCAATAAATCATTCTTTCTAAGCTAAACTTTCATCACCATGCAGGCAAAAAGCCAGAGGCCCTCAATTTTTCAGACTTTCTGGTACAGAAGACTGGACAAGAATATTCATACTTAAGCAAACTTTTTTCAGCAGTTGTTGGTATAACGCTCGAAAAATACATCATTGCCCAACGTATCGAAAGAGTAAAAGAATTGCTGGCTTATGGAGAACAAACCCTAAGCGAAATCGCCTGGCAAATGGGATATAGCAGCCCCCAGCACCTCAGTAACCAGTTTCGACAAATAACAGGAATGACGCCATCTTTATTTAAAACCAATCAGCAGCAACATGGGCGCAAAACTTTGGATGAGGTGTGAGCCCATAATCATGTACAATTATCTCATAATCATGTAACGTTTCGCCGGGCGAATGCAGCGACCTTTGTAGGACTAAAATTGAATTCACTATGACTTCTATCGCTCCAGCACCTGTAAAAAATAGCATCATCATTCCTAAAACAAATCCTCCAGTTCTTGGCGTCAACTTTAATTGTATCACAAAAATCACGATAATGGAAGAGTTGAAGTTTAAAACCAACATCAACTGCATGGGCTGCGTAGCCAAATTTACGCCACATATTCAGGATCAAGAAGGAGTAGAGTCTTGGGAGGTTGATACTACTAACCCAGACAAAGTCCTTACTGTAAAAGGTGATATTTCCTCAAAAGAAGTGGAAGCCTTAGTAAAAGAAGCTGGATTTGTTGTGCGCGAAGTAATTGCTGCTTGATAAAATTCATGGTATGTATCCTGCCAGTTTGGTACCTCAAAGTCCAGGCTGGCAGCTTATAGTTTACGTTCACTCCTAAAATAGTTCGGAATGGAAAATCGAGAGTTTCAACCAAGTGCCCAATCCCAAGTTTTACGCATCCTAATGCGGATTGCCAGCTTTATAGTCTGGCTTTTTAAAAAGCTATTTGTCAAAAAATGTTGCCGTTGATTACCTAAAAGTTAAATCTCCTATCATGGAAAACCATCACCACCAACATCCGCAGGAAAATCAAACCACCCCACCAGCCCAAATGGAAGGCCATACCGGGCACCATTCGTCAAACCCTCCCATGCACCAGGCTGGCCACGATCATCATGCCATGATGATTGCTGATTTTCGAAAAAGGTTTTACATCGTCCTGATGCTGACCATTCCCATTATGCTTATATCGCCCATGATCCAGCAATTTATGGGCGTGAATTGGCAATTCCCAGGGTCTTCATATCTCCTGCTGGTCTTGTCCTCCGTGGTGTTTTTTTATGGCGGCTGGCCATTTTTGACGGGCTGGATGGAAGAGATAAAAACAAAGAACCCAGGAATGATGTTTTTGATCGGTTTTGCCATCACCGTTGCTTACATTTACAGTGTAGCCATTGTATTTGGTTTGCAGGGTATGGATTTTTTCTGGGAATTGGCCACTTTAATCCTCATCATGCTTTTGGGGCACTGGATAGAAATGAAATCGGTGGCCGGAGCCTCCAAAGAATTGGAGCTATTGGTGCAGTTGATGCCAGCGGAAGCACACCTGGTGATGTCAGATGTAATCCATGAGGTGAAAACCGATACACTCAAAGCGAACGATGTCATTTTGGTAAAACCTGGCGAAAAAGTGGCTGCCGATGGCATCATCTCCGATGGAGAAAGTTACCTGAATGAGTCGATGTTGACGGGGGAATCCAAACCCGTAAAAAAATCCAATGGCGATAAAGTCATTGCTGGTGCCATCAACGGCAACGGTGCCATCAAAGTTACCGTGTCTCATGCCGCCAAAGATTCGTACCTCTCGCAGGTCATCAAGCTGGTGGATGACGCCCAAAAATCAAAATCCAAAACCCAATTGTTGGCCGACCAGGCCGCCAGATGGCTTACCCTCATCGCCATCGTTGCGGGGCTCGTTACTTTTTTCTACTGGTATTTAACGGGCCAATCTTTGGCTTTTGCCATGGAAAGAATGGTTACGGTCATTGTCATATGTTGCCCGCATGCGCTGGGCCTGGCTGTACCTTTGGTCGTGGCAAAGTCAACCGCCTTGTCTGCAAAACATGGGCTACTCATCAAAAATCGGACAGCTTTTGAAAATTCCAGAAAGATCAGCACCATCGTATTTGATAAAACGGGAACTCTTACCGTAGGCAAATTTGAGGTATCCAAAATCATTGTCTCGCAAAGCGGCCTAACTGAACATGAAATCATCCGTTTGGCCGCTGCATTGGAGCAAAAATCGGAACACCCCATTGCCACTGGAATCCTGAAAAAGGCCAAAGACGCAACGATCCCTATTCCCGTCGCGGAGAATTTTAATGCCATTACAGGCAAAGGGGTGGAGGCTACCGTAGAAGGGAAAAAAGTATTGGTGGTTAGTCCCGGCTATCTGACCGAAAACAAGATTCCACTTCCCGAACGTTTCACAGCAAACGATACCGAAACGGTGGTTTTTGTGCTCATTAACAATGAATTGGCCGGGTACATCGCATTGTCCGATGAAATCCGCCCCGAATCAGCAGACGCAATCAAAACCTTGGCCGAGAACAAAATCAAATCCATTTTGCTTACTGGCGATAATGCCAAAGTAGCCAAAAGTGTAAGTGAAACGTTGGGTATGGACAGTTTTATGGCAGAAGTATTGCCGCATCAAAAACTGGAAAAAATCAAGGCACTGCAAAGCCAAGGTGAATTTGTAGCTATGACGGGCGACGGCGTAAACGATGCCCCAGCCTTAGCCCAGGCAAACGTGGGCATTGCAGTAGGTTCTGGCAGCGACATTGCCGCAGAAACTGCTGGGATCATTCTGGTAAACAGCAACCCCAAAGATGTAGTGAGCTTGATCCTCTTTGGAAAAGCAACTTACCGCAAGATGATTCAAAACCTTATTTGGGCAACTGGATACAACGTTTTTGCTTTGCCTCTGGCTGCTGGGGTATTGTACAATTGGGGCATATTGCTCAGTCCCGCTGCAGGAGCAGTACTGATGACCGTGAGCACGGTGGTGGTGGCCATCAATGCCAGTTTATTGAAAGTGAAGTAAGCTACATGAGGTACAGCTTGATCTCGAATTTAAGGATAAATTCTAAGGCTATTTATGTAAATTCAAAGGCTATGCAACGATTTTTTTTATGTATAATGGCTATGGCAATCGCTATCCCGACGTTTGCGCAAATAGTTATGGGTAAGGTTCTCCAATCGGACAATCAGCCTGCTGCAAATGCACGGGTAACACTTTTTCAGGATAGTGGGGCTACTTTTTTGGAGCTGCGTACCAATACCAATGGAGATTATCGTTTTGAAAACCTGGATGTAGCAAAATATCGCATAGGTGTGGCTAAGCCAGGTTTTCAGTATTTGGAAAAAGAATTTGCCACAGTTGGTAGCACTCTTGTTTTTAATATCCAGCTTGAGGACTTAACTGAAAAAGGACGCTGGAATATTATTATGGATTCTCCTGAGCCCTTGGGAGGTACTGATCTTGGGGTATTGATGCCCAATGGTAACATCTATTATTGCCACAATACTAAAGACCCTTTCTTTTTTCTGCCCAAGCAAAATGATACCGCCAGCGCTGTAGGAAGTACACAGGTACAAGGTTGTGTTGGTCCTGCACTTCTTTCTAATGGACAGGTATTGTTTCTAGGGGGAACATTGCAGGAGATCTACGGGCCGGGCTCCAAAAAGGTTAAAACCTTTGACAGCTTTACCAACAAATGGATGGATCAACCTGATTTATTAGACTATCGCTGGTATCCCACCGTGGTTCCTTTATTTGATCAACGATTGCTTGTAGTAGGAGGTGGCGGCTTGAACAACCCACTCCGAGTCAAAACTTCAGAAATATATGACCCTTTTAAGGGGATTAGCAAATGGTCGGGAAACGTGCAGGTAGGGAATGAAGTGTCAGCGGTTGTTCCCTTGTATACAGGTAAAATATTGATGACTCATCGGCCTCCTCAACTTTTTGATCCCGTTACTTTACAATGGAACTTGGCCACAGATTTTGTTCAGGGTAACCGAATGCCAAATGGAGACCACTGTGATCACGAATTGGTTCAGTTGTCCGATGGTAGAGTAGTAGCTGTGGGCTATAAATCCTTTATTCCAGATCGCCCAGGTGTAAGTGTTGAATTATATGATCCCCTTGTAAATAAATGGACCCTTGCAAATCATTTTCCACCTACTCGTTCGCGGGCTAAAGCAGTACTCCTGCCCGATCAAAATGTTTTAGTGTTAGGGGGATTTAAAGAAGAATCTAAAGACCCGACCCCTACCAATAAATGGGGATACATGAATCTGAGCGATCTTTACAATCCTCTGACCAATTCTTGGCGGAGACTGGCCAACATGAACATCCAACGAGAGTACCATGCTATTTCTACCTTAGTGCCAGATGGCCGGGTGATCGTGGTCGGTGGAGAGGGGGCCCCAGGCAACGAACCTCCCAAAAGTATGATCGAAGCCTTTTATCCTCCGTACTTGTTTCGTGGCGTTCGGCCAGAGTTGAGCAATTTTAATAAAACAATCTTTGGTCTTGGTGAAAACATCCATTTTGAAGTACACAAAACCAATGCACTTTCAAAAGTAGTACTCTTGTCTCATACAGTCATGACCCATTTTATGAATTCAGGTAATAGCCGTTTTCTTGAGCTAGATTTTACTCAAAATGGCAGCTTGGTGAGTGCCAAATTGCCCAATGATCCCTTACTCCTTATGTCAGGTTGGTACATGTTGTTTGGTTTGGTAGATGATATACCTTCTGTTGCACAAATAGTGAAGATTGAAGCAAATAAACTGGTATCTTCTAACCAAAATTTAATTGCAATAAACAACAAGATTCAAATATCACCAAACCCAACTACTTTGGAGCATGGAGTGAAGATTGAAATGACTTTAGCCAAAAGCAGTAGGGTGAAATTTATACTGCAAGATGTCCTGGGGAAAAAAGTGCAAGAATTTTCATTTATGGAGATGGCATCAGGAAATCACATGTTTTCACTGCCTGTAAACGAACTGTCTGCTGGGGTTTTTTTCCTTAGCACATGGATAAATGAAGAATCAATTGGTACTGAAAAAATAGTCATCAAAAGGTAACTTAAAATACTCATGAGGGGCTGAATTTTAGACTTAATTTCTTTGAATTAGTGATTTAAATCATTGAAAAATAAATTGTTACTGCTTAAAATTGGTGAACCCTAATCCAAATAACATGAAAAGTATAATTCTGGGGCTTTTAATAGTCTGTTTTCAGGCAGTCGCGCTCAATGCTCAAATTAGCAAAAGTGGAATTTTCCGAACCGCAAATGATTTTCTAAGTCATAACTTGGAATATGCTACTCCTTGTAGTGACCCAGAGCATAAAATTTTCATTGATCCTTTGTTTAAGCGCCACCAGATGATGGTTCGGTATAATGGAGAGGTTCATTATTTGAATAAAGACAGCATATATGCTGTTCAATATTGCTCTGGAGCCGTTGAACGCCTTTTTCAGAGAAAGACCTACTCTATGGTCAATCCAAAGGAGGCTATTTTAGTCTACAAAGTTACCACGACTCAAATTACCAAAGGGCATCCCATATTGATCAGCTGGTATTTTAGCAAAGATGCCAACAGCCCCGTTCAACAACTTACCATCCAAAACTTGTTGAGAGCCTTTCCCGATAATGATGTTTTTCACGATGCAATCATGGCTGAATTTAAAACGGACGATGAACTAAACCGCTACGATACCATGCACAAAATGATGCGCATCAATAGATTGTTTGAAAATTCAAAAAAGTAGTGGCAGAGAACAATTTTGAGCTTTAACAATGGGACGAATGGGGTGGGATATTTTACCGGGTTTTCAATGCGCCGCCCCGCTACTTCCCCTCCACTCGCTGCGCTCCCTCGGGCCAGTAGCTTGGCTCTAGTGCTCCGAGTCTCAGGCCCCAGTCTCGACTTTCACCGCTCAAGAACCTTCGCAGCACCAGCACCCTCGCGGCTCGGTAAGCCGCTGCGGGAACTGGCGCTGCGAAGGGTGCTTTAGGCGCAAGGTACACTAGTGCATAGGCCACTTGGAACTTAAGAAATTTTTCAAGCCTTTCTCTTTATGCTACTATAAATTTAACTCAAGACGTATTCGAGTCTAGTGGCTAGTTTTCTGCAATAGTCATTGTTCGGGTCAATTAACAATCCTTTTTGGGTTACTTCGCTGGCTTTATCGCTATTTTTTAGGTGTAGATATAACCACGCAAGCCTTGAATAGTCTGTGGCTGTTATTGTTTTGCCAATGTTTCGCTCCATGAGTTCCACTAACTTCACGATTATTTTTTGTTTTATATCATTGTCGATGGCTAGTTTATTGTTTTGGAAATAGTTGTTTACGACGTTTGCTACGTCACTCATCATATTAAAAGAACAGCCAGGTAGTGTACACATTTCAATGAGTGCATTCACTTCTTTAAACCATTCACCTTGGGATTTATATGAGCCTGCTAATTTTTGCCAGATTAATTGTTTTGTGCTGGCATCTGCGTCAGTTTTTAAAAACTCACGATATGAATCTTGTACTTTTGTAATATCATTATTTTCCTCGTGAATATTTGCCAGATGAATCCAGGCATCTGGAAACTTACTTGCTAAATATTCAAGCATGGGTAAGTGGGCCTCAAGTTTTTCTTTATTTTGACTCACTCTTAGTGCTATGGTTCTAAACTTTCTTTCAATTCTGGGGCTAAGACCATGAGGAATGTCCGACTGCTGAGCAGCTCCAAAATCTTGGAGCAGTTCCCGGTCTGCCATGATTGCAGCTTTTTCGGGGCTTACCTCTAACTCGTTTTTACCAAAAATGGATGCAGCTAGTGGGACATTTATAAATACCTCATTTTCGTTTTCAGAATAAATGACCTCAATGAATGAACTTTGCCGGAGTTCTTCTACTGCGTCATCAACATGTAGCCGTTCATTTTCTTCTCTCAGTAAGACTGCTTCTAAGGCAATCTGAGGTATAATTGAACGCCAACTACATAGGGTTAAAAAAATCCTTTTTGCAGCAGGTGAAAGCCAAGCATAAGTCCTTCTAAAAAGTGCAGTTAAAATATCATCTTTACCAGCGACGATTCGTTTAATTTCATTAACTTTTTGATTTTTAGAGATTTCTCCAAGAAAAATTTTAATTACATAAGGATGTCCACTTGATTCGTGAATTATTTTTTCTACGTCTTTTCTTGAAAGTAAATGGGTAATTGAGAATTCATCAGCAGTTCTTTGAATGAGCTTTTCACATTCTTCACTGGTCATTCCAGCTACTTCAATTGGATAGTCTGCTTTGAAGCTTTTACTTGTCCTGGAAGTGATCAGCACCTTATTCGGATGTCTAATATACGTGTCGATCCATGTAAACAGTTCCGCAGGGTTTTTTACAGTCTCAAAGTTGTCAAAGACAAAGAGCATAGGCCCGTTTGAACTATCAGACATTTCTTTTGAGAGTAGACTGAGTTTATCTTGTCTGTTGATATGTCCTTTCCCTATGAAGTTGGCAAAATCAAGAGCCACATCTTCCTCGCTCAAAATTTTATTTTTGACATGCTTTGCTCCATCGGCTGTAAGGTCGATATCTCTTGAACTAAACCATAAAATTACACTGAACCTGTCTTCATTGCTGATTCGGTGGAGTATAGATAATGCAAGTGATGTTTTCCCTATTCCCCCTATACCTTTGAGCGTAACTATTGGGTATCGATCTTTTTCATTTAACACTTTCCATAGTTCATCTTCTAGGTGCGTCCTACTCACATACTTATTTGATGCTGGGGGCATGTTTGAAAAACAATTTCCAACGACTTCTAACTCTGAAAGCCCCTCGGTTTCGCTTGGAGGCAACTCGGATGCAGGTACCAAATATTTTGAGCTATCTCCATCTTTTCGGCTGTCTGTGACATAAGAAAGTAATTCGAAGGATTTTTCTCTGAAGTTCCCATTTGGGAAATAGAAATCATCCAGTTCAGGACTTGATGTAATCAATTCAATATGGGTTCTTTCCGAAAAGAAAACATAAATACCATTCACGTATTTTGAGTACTGGGAGCTGTCAGATCTAAGTGCGTCAAACTCAATGGTACTTGAATTCATTTTGCTAACGCGATATTTCCCTGAAATGCTCTGGTAAAGATAAACCCACTCTCGTTGGAATAAATAATAGTTTTCAACTATTAATTTGATCGATTCTTCCAAAGGTGTTGCAGCAGCACTGCAATTAGATGGAAGACTTGCGCCATGGCCCTTTGTGGCATTTCTTAGTGTTGCAAAAGTTGAAAACCATGTTTTACCTTGAATTTTGTTGGGGGAAGGTGCTTTCTTTTCAGAATTACTTACAAGAGATAAAGCTTCATTCAATAGGTCAACAGCTTTGTATTGCCATGCTTCATTTCCTGTTTTGGCACTAAGCTCTTGTTGCTCTTTTTGCCTAACAGTAGGAAATATATATTGAGCCGCAACGCCAGTCAGCATCTCATCCAAAACTGCACTCCACTCACCGATACCATTGGCTCTAACGGTTTTATGCAGAAGTCTGTATTTATTTCTTGTTGGTTCTTCTTGTATACTTGCTATCATCCCGGATACGACGGTTTTTACAACGATTTCACCTAAAAGCATCAAGTCATAAAAATAAATAGCGTCAGAATCTTCTCTTGAAACATTTATCCGATCCAGCATTCTTTTAAAAGGAATGAAATTGGTGTTCATCTATCTTGGTTTTAAGATTTCAAATTGGTTTTAAAATGGCTATGAATTTCCAAAATCTGAAAGGCATCGGAGAGAATGGAAATCTTTTGTTTAAGCCTTCAGATTGGATTTACGAAAATCTACTGTTAAAGGTTTCAAAAAGTGATAGTAATATTTTTGAACTTTTACTTTCATGAAAAATGAAGCTTAATATTTTAGCTGGTACTTTTACAAGATGGGAAAAAAATAATAGCCTATTGCCAATCCTTACTGATGTAGCAAGCCTTTAGTTGATATAATGTCTACTGAATGTTACCATCGCCCAGCTACTTCCCCTCCACTCGCTGCGCTCCCTCGGGCCAGTAGCTGGGCTCTAGTCCTCCGAATCTCAGCCCCCAGTCTCGACTTCCACCGCTCAAGAATCTTCGCAGCACCAGCACCCTCGCGGCTCGGTAAGCCGCTGCGGGAACTGGCGCTGCGAAGGGTGCATTAGGCGCAAGGTGCCAGATCACTCGGTGTTCTTGATCCGTGCCAACTCAAAAGCTGATGCGAAGGTATTCACCCACAACCTCCACCGGATAACTCCCCACCTTCAGCTCCATGCCCGCTGCAAATAGCTCCTCCGGCACCTGAAACGCCTCTTCTACCACAAACTCTCCACTGGTAAATCGCCGATCCCACTGCTCCTTACTCACCGTATTGCGAAGCACCAACAACTCAAACTTGCCTTCCTCACCAACCCCTCCCCAGGCAATACTGGAGCCACAAGGATTGGTTGTTGTACTCAACAAACTAGAGGACGCCTTAATGAACTTGCAGATGCCCATACCCCGACAGTCGCGGGATACTAGGCCGTAGACGACTTCGAGCAGTAGGAAGCCGGGTTTGGGAGGGTAGAGGCTGGGTTTGGTACTCATGGTATTTGGTTTGTGAAATAAGTTGTGAAAGAGTGTTTAGCTGGAAGTATTGAGTTTTTTATTGACAGCATTCAGTAATCTAACTATTTCTATATAGTACGAATGGTTCACCCCCAAGTTTTTTTTAATGATCGGTAATGCTTGCTCCAAAAATACTTTAGCTTTATCCGATTGACCTGTTCGATGATAGATGGAAGCGAGCTTCCACCGACTCGCAGCGACGTGTGGATTGTCTTCTCCAAAGTTGTGCAGATCACTAACCAGAGATAGCTCTAGCTGATAAATGGCATTATTGAAATCTCCTAACTCACAAAAAGCTAAACCTAAGTTAGAACGACTTGCCGCAACATTTGGGTGATCCTCTCCAAAATTACCCAGATTGCTGTCTAGTGCAGTTTTAAAGAGCTGGGCTGCCTCAGACCAGCGCATTAAATCACAAAAAACCAACCCAAGATTAGATTGACATACGGCAACATGTGGGTGGTTTTCTCCAAAGTTGCGCAGATTATTTTTTAAGGCTAGCTCAAAGTATTTAGCTGCGAGCAGGGATTGTCCCAAATCACGAAGAACCAATCCCAAATTTGACTGGCTCTTAGCAACCTCTGGATGATTCTTGCCATAATTGCGCAGATTACTTTCCAGCACAAATTTAAAGAGTTGAGCTGCTCGCTCGTATTGGCCTAAATGACGAAGAACGTCGGCCAAATTAGATCGGCACACTGCAACATTTGGATGATCCTCTGTAAAGTTGCGCAAAGCGCTGCCTAGTGCGAGTTCGAGGAGCTCAAGGGCGCGGTGATAATCTCCTGAATCACGAAGGACTAGGGCTAAATTCGACCGACACATTGCAACCTCTGGATGATCTTCCCCAAAATTGTGCAGAGCACTATCTAATGCGAGCTCAAGAAGTTTAGTTGCTCGTGGGTAGTCTCCTAAGTCACTAACAATACTGGCCAAATTAGACCTATACCATGCTACCTCTGGATGATCATCTCCAAAATTACGCAAAGCATTGTTTAGAGCGAGTTCGAGGAGCTCAAGTGCGCGGGGAAATCCCCCTAAATTGCCAAGAACTAAGCCCAAATTAGATTGGCTTACGGCGACAGTTGGATGGTCTTCCCCAAAATTGTGTATCGCACTGGTTAGTACGAGGTCGAAAAGCTGCGCTGCACGAGAATAATCTCCCAGATGCTTCAGAACATTAGCCAGATTATTCCATAGCGTGTTTACCCTTTCAGGCAGCACTTCTTGTCCTCTAAAATACTCCGCCACATTTTCAGCATAGGGCACCCAGGGGAAATTTTCTGTAACAGGATTTCCATAAGGATCAAATGACATCTTGTTCGCCATCGAATTCACCAAAACATCCAATTCCTCAAGTCCAGGAGCTTGTTGGTATTTGATCAACTCCTGGATCAAGCGATGCACCACAAAACCCTCTTTCTGAGTGCTTAACCATCCTTTATCCACCAACTCATTCAAAACCTGATTCAAATCATCAGCATCCACTCCCAACCACTTGGCCAGCATCGATACTTTCAGTGGCAACGTAGGCAATACTGCAAATTGTTGAAGCACCCACACTTCTTCTGCACTTAGATCAGCTAATGTATACAAGCCCATCAGGTACTTGAACACCCCATGTTCTTCCCCGCTGTGCCTGGCCCAGATTTTTTCCACTAGTTTGGGGTCATCCAATTGCTGATTGTGCAGGATATCTAGTAGTTTAGGGATGGACAGTAATCCTTTTTTACGCTGAAGCGTTCTAGCCAGCAATTCGGCGGTCAGTGTATGATAGCCAATTTCCCGCAGTAACTCCCTTACCTCTTCATTACTTCCTCCCTGGTAGTAAAAGCGAAACAATTGCAGGGTCGCCTCTGGTTGGAGCACTTGAAGTTCCATCACCACAAAATCCGGCAAATCTTGCCTTGAAGTGACCAACACCTTCCAGTTGGGCGCTTTGGGCAATTGCTCAAAGACCTTGCGAGTGGCCAACTGCTCTGTTGCATTGTCAATCACCAACAAGTTGGGACCGGGGAGGGCTCGTAGCGCTTGCATCAGCCGCACAAAGTGGGTAGCTAAATCTTCTCCTGGGTGCAAGGGTATTTTCAAGTTTTCGGCCAAACTTACATCTAGGACTACAGCATTGATAAAATCTTCCCCCTGTGTGATCCAAGCTATGTGCCGATATTGCTCTTGATGAAGGACCAGATAAGCCTGTACCAAGGTGGTTTTGCCAATGCCGCCCAGGCCACGTACGAGGGCAACCTTTGGCGAATTTTTGAGCTTTTGATGTAATTCTGCCAATTCGATTTCTCGCCCTATGCAGTCTGTTTTGGGGTCAAAATTTGTTGGCACGTTGTTGAGTAGAATTGGTGGACTTTTTACCTTATAATCCGCCATTTCTAACTTCCACCCCAACACTTCATCTCCGGCCACATACAATCTCCATGGCATCTCTACGATCTGTTCTTCTCGCAAGCGCACTTCTCGCCAGTTCAAAATCTCATCCTCATAAGTGACTCCATCTTTCAATTTCATCGACCCCTTAGCACGACTAAAAGCTTCTTCCAATGTGTGTCCCTTGGTCAATGCGGTATAAAACACTTTGGCAAATTGCATAGCTTGCCCATCCGCTATTGAACAGGTGGTGGCAATCACCGCGGGCACCCCAGCATCAAGGTACTGTACCGCCTGCGCCTGGGTGTTGCACCCGTTGAGAAATACCAGCTTGAGTTGGGGATGTAGCGACAAGTTTTCGGCTAGCCCCGCTACTTGCCCACCCGCATCCCGAAACTGCAATTGCTCCCCATCGGCATGGCCACCAAAATGGAAAATGAGCAGCTCCTGTTGGCACTGGGTCAAGGTGCTGACCAGCTGCCCGCTTTTGGCACTGGATAAAGGTACATGCCGCAAATAGGAAAGGGGCAACAGAATCTGTTGCAAACGGTCGTGCTCTTGCTCCAGGTGAACTAGGTAATCAGCGTCGTAGCTGTTGGCAAAGGCAGTAAGGATGACCGGCAGTTGGGGCATGGCGTTTGGGTTTGCTTATTTGTCTTTTCGTTTGCTCAATTTCTGCTCCAGTTCACGCAAATCTTCTTCATCCGCTAATTTAGCGTCATCTGCCTTACGTTGTTGGTCAAATACGTCATAAATTTCCCGCACCCGTTCTTCCATCTCGGCATTGCTAATCTTCCCCGCACCGCTGAGCACTTGTTTGTCATTGAACTCCAGCAGCCGATCTACGTTTTCGCGCCAAAACTGCATGGCAATGTCTTTCCGACTTTTGACCCTCAACTCCGCTGTTTCCAGGAAAATAACCACCAATCGGTTTAAGGTGTCCAGCTCATCTTCACTCAGGTAGTTTTTGGCAATGAATATGTCCTGTTTGCGTACCACTGAACCCATCCAGGAGGTCAGGGCCATGTTGGGAGCGTCGGCCTTGGCTCGGGTTAATATCAACTCTGCTGCGGTTTGTCCGGTTACGGCAAAGAGCAGTTTGTTTTGGGTCTCCGCAAAAAACATCTGGGTGGCTTTATCGCTGGCATCGTAATCGCTGCTGAGGGCAAAGAGGTCCCTCACTTTTTGATAAAAACGCTTCTCTGAGGCTCGGATGTCCCGAATCCGCTCCAGTAACTCATCAAAATAGTCGGGCCGCCCATCCGGGTTTTTCAAACGCTCATCATCCATCACAAAACCCTTCACCATGTATTCCTTGAGGTTGCGGTTGGCCCAAATCCGAAACTGGGTCCCCCGCTTGCTGCGTACCCGAAAACCAATGGCCAGAATCATGTCAAGCGCGTAAAAAGTAACCTTATACTCTTTGCCATCTGTGGCAGTTGTTAAGTAATCCTTAATAACTGAAATTTGCTCTAATTCTCCTTCTTTCAGAATATTAGATATGTGCATGCTAATGTTAGGAACAGAGGTGGCAAAAAGTTCAGCCAGTTGACTTTGGTTCATCCACACCATTCCATCTTTGGCCAAAAGGGCTACGGATGCTTTGCCATCTGCGGTTTGATAAATAATGAGGTCGTTTGTTTGTGGATCATCCATTGGCCTGAACTTTTGACACGGGGTATTTTGCTTGAAACCCCCTGATGAACAAATTTAAGTGTATAATTTTGGAAATAAAAACAATTTGCTTTTCCTGTTGTCCAGTGTTTCAATAAATCTTCCCCCTCCCCGGCACACCCGGCACTAGCACGAAAAACCCCCATCAAAAAGGACCAGAGCAAGCTAGCAGGTACTGTTCATAGCTGCAAGGTCGTACGTCCTCGGTCGCATTTTTTTTCTGGTTTGCTCCGCTAAAGCTACGCACCAGAAAAAAAAATGCTCCCTGCGGGCGCTCCACCTTGCATCCATGCCCAGTACCCGCTACGCATTGCCTGGCCTTTTTTCCGGGGGAGTTTTTCGTACTAGTGGTGAATAAATTTTAAATTGTCGGATATAATTTTTTGAGTTTAATCCGGGCTTTCTCAGTGGTGAATTGCCAATTCGCTCCTCTTCGAAGCTGATTTTGGGCAAGCTCCCAACTTTTGACTGCACTTTCAACCTCCTTTTTGTTCTTGAAGGGTTTGTCTAAAGCATCACGCCCCACCAAAGCAAATTGTATTTCGGCCATATTCAACCATGATCCGTGTTTGGGTGTATACACAAAATCCATCCGATCCAGATAGGCTTTAGCCTGAGCAGGAGGAAAAACTTTGTAAAAATTTTCTGGCTTGTGAGTGACAAAATTATCCATCACCCAGGTTACTTTTTTAGCTTCTTTGTATTGGGCATCCATTTGCGATGCCATGAAATGTACCCAAGTTGTAGTCGTATGATCATCTTCAATTGTCATTGCTCGGTGGCCTGCTAGAGGTTCGAATGCGACGAATAATTCCGCAACGCCCAAACGCACGTATTCCGAATCTTGTAACCTATTCCCTTTTGATGTCCTAATTTCCTTGTAGTCAATTATTTGCTTGGGAGATTCATCCATGCAAACTACTGGAAAATCAGCATCGTACGGTTTTTCATAAACCTCCAACACCTGCTCCATTTGATACACAAAAGCAGCACTTGATTTTGAAGGTATCACGTATTGTGCTTTTTTGAAGGGCTTAAGTTCATTTTTTTTAACAATTTGCTGATCGACATTTTAGAGATTGAATCTACTACCTCTAATTCCACTAAGCGATCTGCCAACATTTGCAATTTCCAGCGAGGCGCATCATCAGGCGGTGATTGACAAAGTAATGCAATTACATGAGCTTCTGCTCGTGCATCTATCTTTTTATCACTCCGGGTTTTTCTTTCTTTGGCTTCAAACAAGCACATTCCTTGATCGCAGAATGCCTTTTTTACCCGCTCTACTGTTCTTGTACTGGTTTGATACCTATCTGCTATGTCCGTCATTCGAGGGGTTTTCCTCCCTACACTTTCATCACTGTTGAGTAAGATATGGCAATATTGAATGTGTTGTGCTTTGCGCTTGCCGCTCTTTACCCAATCCAGCAGCGTCTCCCGCTCCTCAAGGTTTAGGTATATTCGGTATCTAGCCATCTTTTTTTTATCTCAAATTACGGCTTTTTTAAACTACGACATCTTAAAATTTATTCACCACTAGTGCAGTTCCGCAGCAGGCCAGGCATTGTCGGCGGAAAGGCAAAGCGGCGGCTGCGCCACTTTATTTTTTTGCCTCCGGCGGGGGGGATTTTTTCCCCTATTGCAGTTCCGCCCCGCCTGGGGTGGGGTGGGGGGCTTGGGCAGTTGGGCCCTGGGCTTTATAGCTCCAGCCCCAGCTGCTCCCCTGGCGTTTGTGCTCCGCTGTCGTACAGTTCCACCAGCAGCTTGCCAGCATCTTGCGCCAGCTTAGCCGTGTAGGCGGTGCCCCCTTTGCGCTTGCCTTTGTACAGCGCGATCACCCCATCGGCCAGGTCCACCAGTTCGTGGTTGCGCTTCAGGGGGGCCACTTTGGCGGGCCATTGGTCATAGTCGGGCCGGATCACCACAGTAGGCAGTCCATGCGCCTGGGCGTATTGCTCGGCCAGTTGGTCGGCACCCTGGGCCCCACCATGCAGTATGGTCGTTGCACCAGGTGCGTATTTTTGGATGGCCGCCGCCAGGCCTGCGTAGTCTTGCGCAGTGGCCCGGCGGCTGCCTGTGATCAGTAGTTTCATTGCTCCAGGTATTGGACTATTGCTGTGTACAGTTTTTCGGTGTCACCCTCCAGCTCGTTCAGGGCTTCTTCGTGCAGGCTCA
Organism: Haliscomenobacter sp.; assembly: GCF_033763495.1. Taxonomy (GTDB): domain Bacteria; phylum Bacteroidota; class Bacteroidia; order Chitinophagales; family Saprospiraceae; genus Haliscomenobacter. The sequence continues at coordinate 23,798 of NZ_JANRKL010000212.1, forward strand.
GCAGATCCTCCCAGGTACCCGTGGCCAGCGCTTCAGTGAGTTGTAGTATTTTGTTGTCCATGTCGGTATTTTTCTTTCAAGATACACATTTTGTTTGAATTATGCAAGCTTTTTCGATAAGTTTTTACGCTGTTATTTGTTTTATTTTGTTGGTTTTTAAATGAAAAAATAAGTAAAAAAAGTTAAATAAAACTTGAAAATTAAACACAAAAAGTTTATCTTTATAGTAACAAAAGAAACAAAAACAACCGAAAAAACTGTGGCAATGACACCGGACACATTCACCGAAAACAGCTACTACGCCGGCTTGCACCGCGCAGTAGATCAGTACTGGGAGGATCGGCTCCAACGGGAATACCAGCCCACAAATGAATTTTCGCTTCGGCGCGAAGCGGCAAACAGTTGGGTGCTTTTCCTACCGGAGCCCGCCCCCATTTCTAAAAGGCAAATCACCCATTTTCTGTACCAGGAGCACGATGTATACGGCCTGCTCCTGGAGGAACAAGCCCTGGTTTTGTCCTGCCTGAATCCCTGTAACGATGTGGACGATCACCAGCACATCCTCCGCACTGCTGATCTGCTGATCGACTTCATGCAGGCCCAGTTCCAACTGACCGCCGCCCGCATCGAGGCGCAAATGGCGCAAACCAAATTCCGCTTGCTAAGGCAACAAGTCCAACGGAAATTCTACCACACAGGTTTGCCCAGCAGCCTGGCCCAGGAACCTTTCCTGCAACTCTATACCCCGCAACGCTGCGCCTGATCTCTTCAACATTTCAACATTTCAACACTTCAACTTTTCAACTACCATGAAAGCCATCAAAGACCAGGTCCGCACCCTGCTGGGCCCTACCCAAACTGTGTCCGAGCAACACCTCAACCAAGCCTACAACCGCTTCTGCCGCCACAATGGCGCAGGCTGCCACCCCTATTATTCCGCCTGCAAGATTGCCGATTTTCTGACCATCAATGGCCGCGTTCAGCGGGTGATATTGAGCAAACCCGCCGGAGTTGCACGGGCATTCGAGGCCAATTGTCGGTCATCTTGAAGCGTTGCCGTGCCATGCCACGCCGCAAAGCGTATTGTTGAGGCGGTAGCCATCCCGTCATATTGTCGCGTCGTCGTGGTGAAAAAAATTTGGTGCAGCCAAATCCAAAATCACCATCGCATTTACAACCCTAATTACCTCACCATCCATTCAACCCACATGAAAAACCCATCCGTTTACGAAATCGCCACCCAAAAAATCCTCAGCCTCTTGGAACAAGGGGTTGCCCCCTGGCGCAAGGCCTGGACCGACAAAATGTACCTGCCGGCCATGAACTACGCCACCCGCACCCCTTACCGAGGTTTCAATCAGCTTTACCTGAGCTACTTTTACGAGAATCCTTATTTCATGACCTTCAAACAGGTTCAAGATCGTGGCGGCCGTATCCGCAAGGGGGCCAAAGCTGAC
>NZ_JANRKL010000213.1:0-41582 GCF_033763495.1 Haliscomenobacter sp.
GCCCCAAGACTGAACGTTTGCCTCGGACAAAGTAGCCACCGTAGCAACTAACGTAGGATTCCAGTTTTTTTCAGTCATCTTTTTTTGATTTAAACCCCATAAATTTACTATATTTCTAATCTGACAAAGTAGAATTAGGTGGTAAAAAAATACGTCCTGCTCCGCAGGCTTTTTTCTTCACCACCTAAGAAACCTTAGGCACTAAAGGAATCGATAGAGTGCTACTTGAGCTCCGCCAAATTCACCACGAATCCATCGATCCGCTTCTTCTTCAAGTTGTTGTCGTAAGCTTTAGCACTACCCTCAGTGTCAAATGGCCCCAGGATAACCCGGAATTTTTTCCCACCATCCATGCTGATCAAGATGTTGTCGAACCACTTGCCCTGCAGTTCAGCTACTTTTTCCATCATACTCTCATATGAGCTTACTGAAGCTACCTGAACCCCAAAACCCTTTTTATCAGAGTGGGCAATGGCTATTTTGAACAGGCCACTGGTCCCCAGGTCGCCACGAACCAGTTTGTTTTTGTCTACCTGTAACTTCGTATTCGGTTTCACTGGGGTAGCAACCACTTCCACTTTTTTCTCCGCAACTATTGCAGGGGCGGGTTTAGTTTCAACGGGAGGTGGAGGAGTGTTGATCGCCGTAGTAGTAGGTTTTGCCGCTTCTTCCGTATTTACAGTCGGCACTGCAATCGGAGCTGTTTTGGGCTCTTCTTTTTGCGCTACCTCCTGGCCTAGGACCTCCACTTTTACCTCAACTGGGCCATCGCTGAGCATGCCCAATTGTTTGGCGGCAACATAAGACAATTCCACAATCCGACCTTTGAGATAAGGCCCCCGGTCGTTGACCCGCACAATAACTGATTTCTTTGTATCCAGTCGAGTTACCCTCAGGCGGGTGCCCAGTGGGTGCATTTTATGTGCCGCAGTCATTTTGTTGCGATCGTAAAGCTCTCCATAAGCGGTCTCGCTACCATGATATTCATCGGAATAGTAGGAAGCATAACCAAATTCTTGCGCGCTCAATACTGAAGCACAGAGCGACAGTACCAGCAAAAAAGCAAATGTGATTGATCTCATGTGGAATATCAGGTTTATTCGGTACATAAACGACCATGAAGCCCCAATTTATACTTAGGACGCATGGAAAGTAGTCAAATATAGAATAAATGTTGGATTTTTCCAAACAAAGGACTTTCGGAAAACTACTGCGCCATTACCTCTTTCATCCCTTGAAAAAGGCCGATACCGATCAAAATGACTCCAATGATTTTGTTCATCCATTGACTCACAAAGGCTGCGCGCCGCACAATCAATTGACTTAGAAATGCATAAAACAATAACGTGAGCAATTTGCCACAAGCTACTCCGGCCAAAAAGATGCACAAAAAGAACAAAGGTGGGTGTGCTGAAATATCTAGGTATTCGGCCGATTTTAAAAATGCCAGGATGAAAATCCAAAAGGGGATGGCCTGAGGGTTTGCAATGGCAACCAGCAAACCATGCAAAAAGTCATTTTCTTTAATCTTTCGTTTCTTTTCCTGGCTTCCAGCAGGTTTTCTGCAGAAAAAAACCAAACCCAGGGCTACGAAGAAAACAACCACAAAGGCTTTAACCCATAGATTGTGCTGCAAAAGTGCTTGAACCGTTGGGTTAAAACGTATGGCAATAAAGGATTGTGGGATTTCGATCAAAGCAGCCGCTACTGAAAAATGAAATGCAGCTCGCCAACTGCGGTTGATGGTGGTATCAACTACGGATAGGTTGATGGGGCCGAAGGGCAAAGTACCAACAATACTAGCCAACATGCTTAGTAAAAACACCAGAGCGGGTGATGGCTCCATTCTTCTTTTTTTGAATAAAGTGATAAAACAACCGGGAGGCAAAATTAAACTCCTCCGGTGCAAAAGTCTACTTTTTTTAACTATTAAACGAAGTCCTTTTTGTCCTATTGCGAACTTTTGGGTCGATAAATTTGTAATTTTGCCGGGATATTTTTTCAAAAATCAACTAATGAGTAAACACGGAAAGGTTTTAGTGGCCATGAGTGGAGGAATCGATAGTACCGTCACGGCGATGTTGCTCCACGAGGAAGGATACGAAGTGATTGGCATTACCATGAAAACCTGGGACTATGCCAATTCTGGCGGGTCGAAAAAAGAAACCGGTTGTTGTAGTCTCGATTCCATCAACGATGCCCGCGAAGTGGCGGTCAGTATGGGTTTCCATCATTTCATCATCGACATTCGAGATGAATTTGGTGATTTTGTAATTGACAATTTTGTTGAAGAATACATTGCCGGGCGTACCCCCAATCCATGTGTATTGTGCAATACCCACATCAAATGGAGCGCACTGCTGAAACGTGCGAATTCACTGGATTGTGAGTTCATTGCTACAGGGCATTACGCTCAGATTAAGGAGTTGAATGGCCGAAAATACATCAGCAAAGGGGCCGATCCACACAAGGACCAGTCTTATGTGTTGTGGGGTTTGAGCCAGGAGGCGCTGCACCGTACCCAATTCCCGGTAGGCAAGTTCACCAAACCGGAAGTCCGGCAAATTGCCTTTGACTCTGGCTACGCCGAATTATCCAAAAAATCGGAGAGTTACGAAATTTGTTTTGTACCTGATAACGATTACCGGGGTTTCCTCAAACGCCGCCTGCCCGATCTTGAAGAACAGGTTAAAGGAGGCAACTTCGTCAATACCAAAGGTGAGGTCATCGGCAAACATGAAGGATATCCTTTTTATACCATCGGCCAGCGCAAAGGTTTGGGGGTAGCATTCGGCCAACCAATGTTTGTTACCGAAATTCGCCCAGAAAGCAACACCGTAGTACTCGGGGAGTTGGATGAACTGATCCGCAATAGCATGAGCGTATATCAAGTCAACTCCATGAAATACGATCGAATTCCTGATGGACTTGAGGCTTTGACCAAAGTACGCTATAAAGATGCCGGAACCATGAGCCAATTGAACAATATCCCCGATGGGCGCATCTCCGTAGAGTTTTTTGCCAATGTGAGTGGCATTGCTCCAGGGCAATCGGCCGTATTTATGGAAGGTGATGATGTGATTGGAGGCGGAATCATCTATAAAGAAGTACCACAAATCCTCAGGAACGGAAATGAAATAACGCATGGATAAGTACATTGCCATTGGTCGAGTCAGCAAAACCCACGGGGTAGATGGCGCACTAAAACTAAAAATCAAGGATCGGTATTGGGATGATTTTGCGGAAGCAAAAGTGCTGTTTGTGGAATCGGCTGGAAAGGTAGTGCCTTATTTCATCGAAGAGTTTCGTGGAGGCCTCGACCCGATCGTCAAATTTGAAGATTTGAACCAACGCGAACTGGCCCAAGCCCTTAGTGGCAAGGAACTTTTTATGCGGGAAAGCGACTTGTTGCCAGAAGCTGCCGAGGCCAATGTAGAGCAATACGAACGTTTTGAAGGCTATTTATTGCAGGATGTGGAATTGGGTGACTTAGGTGCCATTGAAGAAGTGGTTGAATCTCCAGGGCAATACCTGGCTTTTCTAGAATACCAGGGGCGCGAGGTAAGTGTACCTCTAAATCCTGTTTTTATCAAATCGGTAGACCACAAAGGAAAAAAAGTGCTGGTGGATTTACCGGAAGGCTTATTAGACTTATAGTTTTTATTATTTTGGGGTTACCTTAGTGTTCATCAATATTCCTAATCATAGTAAGACCATACATGAAAAGCATCCACACTCACTTGCTGCTGTTTTTGTTTTCCATTCAAGCCATCAGCGTATTTGCCCAAAACGGCACCCAAAAAATCCTGGTCACGGATCTTACCCGTATCAAACAAGTAGTATCGGTCGCTGCTTCACCCGATGGAAATAAGGCGCTGTATACCTTACGAACCATTGAGCCCAATGCCGAGAACAAACTGGAGTACGACTACCGCAATCACCTGTACCTGGTTGACTTACAAGCCAATGCTGCTCCCCGCGCCTTAACCCGGGGTGCTGAAAGTGTTTCCAGTCCGGTATTTTCACCCGATGGCAAAACAGTTGCTTTTGCAAGGGCAGTAAAAGGTAAGTCCCAAATTTTTATTTTACCCCTGGACGGCGGCGAAGCCTGGCAATTGACTGATGTATCTTATGGCGCCGGGAATCCCCGCTTTTCACCAGATGGGCGAAAAATCCTCTTTAGTGTTTCCCTCAATTTGAGCACTTTGCTCAAGGACACCATTTTAAATCCAGGCAAAGGAGTTCCCGGTTGGTCGCTTGAAAAACCCGGGTTTCCAAAAAACGAATTTTTAAACCGCGATAAAAAAATCAAACCCGATCCCGATGGGAACCTGGAAGAAATCCGCGCCTACCTCGATAAAGATGTGGAAGACCGCAAGGCCAAGGTATTCAATCGCCTTAACTTCCAGGGCGAAGCCACAGTAGAGCCTGAAATTCAATTCAATCATCTCTTTGTGATTGAGGTTAAGGAAGGTGCCAAGGCCAGCCCGGTCACAAAAGGTTTTTGGTCGTATGGTCAGGGCAATTGGTCGGCTGATGGCCAGCGCATTTGGGCCGTAACGGGAAAAGACCGCAACCAACACCCCGACCGGGAGCAGGAATCCACCATTGTCAGTATGAACCTGCAAGGAGGGGATGAAAAAACCGTCCTGGCCGAAAGCGGCAAATCTTTTGGTGGCTATAGTCTCTCCCCCGATGGCAGTACCTTAGCGGCCATCATGTCGACGCCAAATTTGTTGTCATTCAGCCAATTGGTTCTGGCTAATGCCAACGGCAGCAACCTGCAAATTGTACCTTTCGACCGTACTCCTAGTGGCGCCAACTGGTCAACTGATGGCAAATACATTTACCTGACTGCGCCCTCTAATGGTGGTTCACCAGTGTACCGCGTCGACGCCAAAACCCGTACAGTTGAACGTTTGAGTGATTTTGACACCGGCATCAACGCTTTTGACCTGACGAGCAACAAGGTGGTCTACAGCAAAACGGATGTCTTGAATCCTTCCGAGCTTTTTTACGCTGACCTGAACATGAAAAACCCCGTTCAACTCAGCCGTCACAATGAAGCCTGGCTGAAGGACAAAAAACTCAGTTTGCCGGAAAAACGGGTATATACCAACACGAAAGGCCAAAAAGTAGAGTATTGGATCATGAAGCCAACGTTCATGGAAGCTGGCAAAAAGTATCCTTTGCTGCTGCAACTACACGGCGGCCCCACCGCCATGTGGGGACCTGGTGAGTTTTCGATGTGGCATGAGTTCCAATATTTTTGTTCGCAAGGTTATGGTGTAGTGTATCCCAACCAAAGGGGTTCAGGCGGTTATGGCAAGGATTTTCAGTTTTCCAATTACCGCGACTGGGGCCCTGGCCCACAGGAGGATGCCCTAGCTGCCTGCACCGATGCGGCCAAAGCCCCTTGGGTAGATACTGCCAAACAAGTGATTACGGGCGGTTCTTATGCGGGTTACCTTACCGCCTGGATCATCGCGCACGATCACCGCTTCAAAGCTGCTTTTGCCCAGCGGGGAGTATATGACCTGACCACTTTTATGGGCGAAGGCAATGCCTGGCGCCTGGTGCCCAATTATTTCGGCCTGCCCTGGGAAGAGGAAAAAACCACTGAAATCGACGCTGAATCACCCTACAGCTACGTGAATAAAATCCGTACTCCGTTTTTGATCAAACACGGCGAAAATGACTTGCGCACCGGAGTGATCCAATCACAGATGATGTTCCGCAGTTTGAAATACCTGGAAAAAGATGTGGAATATGTCCTGATGCCAGGCGGCACCCACGAGTTGAGTCGCTCAGGAAATGTGCGCCAAAGGATCGACCGGATGTTGAGAATTTACGAGTTTTTTGAACGATACATCCGCTAGAGACAAGGCCTTGGGTTCATAATTATTTTTGATGCATTCAGGTTGAGAGAGGTTAAAAATGCGGGTGATTTTTAACCTCTCTCGACTTTAATCTATCCTTTTTTCACCAGCGTTGCCAGCTCTCCAATCAACTCAATAGACCGCAACAGCTTGCTTTGGGGCAAGGCTGCATTGTCCATTTGAAAAGTCAAACGGGAAATGCCACCCAACGCCTCGCTGTGGCGCAGGATCTTTTCGGCGACCTCTTCTGGCCCCCCCACCAACAATGCTCCGTGATGCCCGGCTTGTACTTCAAACTGAGGCCGGGTCACCGGTGGCCAGCCCCGCTCCTTGCCGATCCGCGTGAATACCTCAGCATAGCCGGGAAAAAACTCATCGCGTGCATCCTTACTCGTTTCCCCAACATACCCCAGAGAGTGTAGCCCCACAGTCAAGTCTTCTGGTTTAAAACCTGCGGCTGCCCCAGCCTGACGATACAAGTCGATCAGGGGGCGGAAACGCCGGGTTTCACCGCCAATAATGGCCACCATCAAAGGTAGCCCCAGGCTTCCCGCGCGGATGAAGGACTGTGGCGTTCCTCCCACCCCCAGCCAGATGGGCAATTTTGGCTGAACCGGGCGTGGGTAAATCTCCGCTTCTTCCAGTGCTGGGCGAAACTTCCCTTTCCAACTAACCACTTCATTGTCGCGGATGTGCAACAACAGGTTCAATTTTTCTGCAAAAAGGGCATCGTAATCCTGCAGATTAAAGCCAAAGAGTGGATAAGCTTCAATGAAAGAGCCTCGCCCGGCTACGATCTCGGCTCTTCCTCTGGAGATGATGTCCAGACTGGCAAAATTTTGGAACACCCGCACCGGGTCAGCAGCACTCAATACCGTGACTGCGCTGGTCAGGCGAATGCGCTTAGTCATGGCCGCAGCTGCGGAAAGAATGGTGATGGGGGCCGAGTCCAAAAACTCTTTGCGGTGGTGTTCACCAATGCCAAATACGTCTAATCCAACCTGATCCGCGCGTTGTACGCGTTCCAGTAGGTCGGCCATTGCTTGCATGTTTTTGTTGGGGTCGCTGGCCGATCCGCTAAAATGGGCGGCGGCAAAACTATCAATGCCTATTTCCATGTTGTGGTGTCCTGGTTTTGTGTAGAGATAAAATGAGATGAGGACGGAATTGGTTGATGGTGGTGAAGAGAAAACTTGCTTCGCAGGGTATTTTTCACCACCTAAGGAACCAGAGACACAAAAGTGGTACCAAAGATTTCTTCTAAATCCGCAAAGCCATCATCAAATAAAAACGGATCATCGTTTTATCCGTCCCATTCACTGCCGTAAAATACTCTCCTGTTTTAAATGCGGAAGTGGAAAACTGGAAATTCAGATTGTGATTGTAGTAATAATTGAGGTACCAATCGCCACCTATACCAATGAATTTATTGATCGTGTTGAGCCGATTCAAATTTTCAAGGGTAATTACGCCACTGGCACGATCCTTTGACTCCAGGACTTGTGCCATCACTCCATGCACCCCAGACGATACCAGTCTGCCCAGTTTCCAATCCAGGTGAAAGGTTACAGCCTGAACGTTTGACCCTTTGAAGGCATCGATGTACCCGAAGCGGCGGTGTTCATTTTGCCACAACACATTGTAGGATTTCAGCTGATTGTCCGCCGTATTGTCATCGCCGCTGGCACGGTAGTAGGCCAGGCTCGCGTTGAGTTTGCCGCTTGTAGAGGTGTAACCTGCGCTAAATTCGGTAGCATAGGCATTGAGGGTTCCGGTGATGTTGGGGTTGAGGATGTCTTTTGCCGTCCCGGTTTGCAGGATGAGTTCGGCAGAATATTTGAAGTTGCCCAAGTGTCCGAAGGCGCGCACATCGGGCATGAATACCGAAGTCCGCCACCCACTGTTGTACTGATCGATGATAAAAGGCAGGTTGGCATCAATATTAAATGCCTCGGAAAAATTGAAGGTATTAAACGTAGCCAGGAAAATGGGGTGGTTCCAGTCGAAGTTGGCAGCAGGCGGGGCTGGTTGGTAGAGTTGTACCCACATCAAGTCGCTGGTCACCCGATTTTTTTTGTAGCGGAGCCTTACACTTTCAAAACTGCGGCCTTTGATGAAATCATCATCGCCAACCAGGATTTCGTTGCCGTATTTGCCCAGGGACATGCGGCCAAAACGCAGGGCCAGGTTGCTGTTGCGGCCCAGTTTTTTCAAGTCCACGTAACCTTCATATAGGGTCAGGTTGGGGTCCAAGGGGCCCAAACTGCGGGTGTAAATGCCGTAGGATTGCAGACTAAAAACCATATCCACGTTTTTGGGCAAGGAAAGTTTGGCCCCAAAATCACCACGTAGGTAAAAATTAAGATGGCCGGTATCTACTGCCAGGCCAGCCCCTTTGTAATTCAGGGTGCCTTCGGGCAGGAAGAAAAAATTGACTTGTGGGGTGAATTGAAGTTTGTTGGTGGAAAGGATAGCGGGATTGGATGCAGCCGAAGTATCCTTAGGTAGGTATTGAATGATGCCGTCAGCAGGTAGAATGGAATGTGCCGCTTCGTTGGGGTTTTGAGCCTGTAATTGGATAAAAATTTGCAGCAGGCCAAAAATCAATAGGCATTTTTGGCATATTTTTTTAGTCTGTTTGAGTATAAAATGCGGCAGTGCATTCAGCGTGGCAATGGTTTTCATGGCAATTGGTTTTGGTGCGTTAAAATTGAATGGTGTAAAGGTCGGCAATTGACACACCAAATTCATCCTCCTAAAGGGGGAGATCGAAAAAATGCCACTGAATGGGGAGTTTACTGAAAATCAATCTCTTTGCCGTTCAAATTCATCCATACTTTGGACATAATGTGGCTTGATGCGGTACAAAAGGCAATATTCAAACAACAAGAGATGGCTCAATAAAAAAAGCAAAGAGAGCCACAACCAGGTATCCTGCTTCAATTGGACAATCAGCATAACAAAAACGCCCTGAATGAAAATAGAATAACCAGCCCATTTGTAGTATTTTTTGGTCAGTTCTCCATGCCGAATGGCGTTCTTTTTGCTCATGATGTTGGCAAACAAATCCACCTCCAGGCGCCAGGCGGCGGCCAAATAGGGAAAAGAGCCCGACATTAGAAAAATGGCAAAGCCAAGCGTCCAATCTTCCATTCTCATGTCAGTCAAATCCGTTTTGATGGTCAAATAAGAAATGAGGACAAACTGTGCTACCCCGACTAAAAAGGGCACCAGCGTATCAATGATGTTGGGGAACCAGCGTAGGAAAAAAATGCTGATGGCATAATGGTGCCAGATCGTAAAAATGATCAGCAACATCAGCAGGATAGGCAACAAATGGATGTCCAACCAAGGGTTCCCTGCAACCTCAACATAGGTCAAAAAAATAGGCACCAGTTGGGACAACGCAATGCCCTGGAGCAAGGAAATGACGGCGAGGTAGATGTTGGGGAAGTAGTCAGCGATGAGTTCGGATTTTTTGGACATGGGTGGGTTTGGGTTGTGGTTAGGTATATGCGGAACAATACCACCTTATTGATTGCAATCCGGCTTGGTTGGGTAAAAGTATTGAATAAACGGACTCAAATGTTCATCGAAAATTGCGGATCCATAAATTTTCAACTTGTGTCTAAGCTCCAGAGCAGCCTATTGGTGTATACGCCAATAGGTTGCTCTAGTGTCAAACAACAAGGTATTGTTATACCCCCGAACTTACGGTTTACCTGTAAACCGCCTTTCAAAGAAGTTTTCGATGGCTATTAAGGTCAATTCGCGGTTTTGAACATTTGCGTCGTATCCTCCGGGTGAGACAAAAAGGTTACTTTTGGGCAAATGTTTAATGATTTCCAGGCTGTGGCTCAGGCGAACAAGTCCATCCCAGTCAACATTGATTAAAAGGACTTCAGCTTGGATTTTTTCAAGGTCAGAAAAAGAAATCTGAGGTGTATTTAGAATTAGGTTTAACCGATTGTGGTTGCGTTCCTCTTTCTCTTTTTCCATAGAATTTTTGAGCAACTGATGTGCCCAAGGCTCAATTCCAAAAGTATCAGATCGAACATAAAATTCGTCAATGGCCATTTTTTTGACTTTATCGGGAAACTTTTGGGCCAAATAAAAGCCAATTTGGTCACTAGCGATGATGTAGGCAGAATCTACACCTTGTTTTTTGAGCACCTCGTTGACATCAGAGGCCATCAACTCAAAAGAAAGTGCTTGCCCCTTGCTCCAATTTTTTGGGGAGTTTCGTGGTTCAATGACTATAATTTGGTATTTTTTATTCAGAAAATACTCTATTTCGCTGACCAATCCTGGCATCCCCCAACCATTTGCAGGTAAAAGCACTAAAGGCTTCCCTTCTCCGTAAACCTCATAATAAATTCGAGCACCATTCACTTCAGCTAGTTTCCCAGCTGCTTTATTAAATCCATAACTTGGCACCCCTTTGCCTAAAATCTCAAGGTATTGTCCTGATTTTGAACTTCCGCCTTTAATTGTTGTAGCCGAAAATTTGTTGTTAATCCCCGAGGTTCCTCCTTGAACCCCTTGCACAAATGGCTCAGTTTTTCCATCTTCAAAATCTTCAGAAAAAATGGTTTTCCATTCCCCTTTGCGCGTTTCTACTTCCAATTTGAAATCATCGTAGGAAAATTTACCATCAAATTCACATAAGGCTCCAAATGAAATTTTGACCGCCCCAGAATCAATTATTCCATCAATTTGATAAGGTTTCCATGCTTTATTTCGGATTGGTCTATTCCGCATATTTTCGAAAAAACCCATCTTTGTTGGTTTATTAATTCTAATCCACATTCTTGCATTTGCACTATCGTGGGCTATCTCTGCCTTAATCATCGCTTTCAAGCGGAATGGCAATCCTTCCAATCCTTTAGCTGGAATTGAAGTACTGTACGACACCCAATTTTGTGCCTTTACATGAGCATTTAACAAAAAAATAAAGCAGATAAAGAGAGAAATCTTTTTCATATTTTTTTAATTTTTGATGAGGAATTTCCATTACCCCGTATAGTAGAAGAGTCTTTGTCAACAAAATTAATTTAATTCTTCACTAATAATCAATTCAATATACTCATTCTAAATTAAAAAGCAAATCATGTTTATTTGCATTTCGCCTCCAAAAATGGAGTGTGCTTAGAAATGGGTTCGACTAAAAAAAATGTGCTCATTTGATGCAGACCCTCACAACACCTCCAACACCACCTCTACCCTTCTATTCTTGGCCTTATTCCCATCCGAATCATTTGCCACAGCGGGCACCGACTCTCCTTTAGCTGCAATCTTGGCCTTAAGCCCTTGGCTGGCAAAAAAATCAGCCACTGCTTTGGCCCTGCGCTCCGACAATTTTTGGTTGTAATCAGAGGAGCCCGCATCATCGGTATGGCCGATGATGGTCAAGGTGTAACTGCCAGCCTTTTTAGCAGCTTCGGCAATCGCCAATAAATCTGCCCGGCTACTTTCATTGATGACAGCCTGATCAAAAGCAAAGAGGATGATGGAAGACATCGATTGGCTTGGCGTCTTCTCGACCACTACAGGCTTGGGGTTTTCTGGCTCCGGTTCCGGGGCTGCGGCCGGGTCTACCTCAAAAGAAATTTCCAGAACTTCGGGCGTATTTTCATCAATGATCACTTTTTTTTCAATCGAAGGGTAGCCTTCCATAAAATTCACCCGCAGGGTATATTCGCCAGGATAACGGGGCAGTGACATAGAGTATTCACCACTTAGGCCATTGCTGCGGGCTTTGGTCAAAACATCTTCCGTTTCATCAAAGCGGAAGAACAGGTTGGATTCCAAGGCGCCTTTCCCTTTTTCCCGAACCGTCCCGTTGATAACAATCACCGCTTCGGGTTTGATGCGGGCATCTACGTTATTTCCTAAATTGGCATAATAAATGTCGCCTTCCTGCACGAAATATACATCATTGCGGGGGGCATCTAGGACAAAACCATAGTCCTCGTTTGGGGTATTGAAAGGTTTACCGATGTTGATCAACTCTCCGGTAGTTGCGCCACCTTCGAGCGTTGTTTTAAAAATATCCAGCTTGCCAAAACCACCCCAGCCATCAGAGGCGAAATAGAGGGTTTTGCTATCGGCCCCAATGAATACCGAACGTTCGTCTCCACGGGTAGAAACATCCAGGCGTTCGGGCACGCTCCAGATGCCTTCTTCGTTTTTCCAACTGACAAACAAGTCCATAGGGCCATCGTACACCCGGCCACAGGCGAGGACCATCACTCGGCCATTGGGCGAGATGGACATCCCATCCGTGGCAGTAAATCCGGTACTTCGAAAAAAGCGAGTTATCCCACTACCCAGTCCCCGGGGGTTTTCCCAGTGCTCACCCCGGAGTTCGGCCTTGTAATAAGGGCCACCAGTAACCGCCCAATCATCACGCCAACTCTGGAAATACACCGTTTGACCATCCGCTGAAATATTGGGTTCATCTTCTCCGCTGTGGGTGTTGATGGGAGCTTGTAAACATTTTGGGGCAGCCCATTGGCCATTCTTTTTTTCAGCGTACCAAATGTCTCCATCATACTCGGGGCGGCCTTTGTAGCTGGTAGAGGATTGCGACCAGGCTTGTTGGCCACGGCCGCTCATGAAATACAAAAACCGACCATTGGGGGTAATGGACAGGTTGATATCGCGTTGTGGGGAGTTGAGCGAACTCAGGGCAGCTGGTTTGACGGGCCAATCGGGTAAGGTGGTGGCCTTTTTGGTGTCCTGTGCCAAAACTTGGATGGAGCAGAAAAGGAGTAGGGTAAAGTAGAGGGTACGCATATGCTGTAATTTCAGGTAAAATATATGCTACTGCTTGGGTGTACCTTAAGTGCCTGTGGTTTCTGGTGGTGAAAATAAGTCGCGTTCTTTTTCGCCACCTAAGAAACCACAGGCACTTAAGGTACACCTCAGCTGAGCAGCCAAAAGACTCAGTTTTTCTTCACTCCGGTTGTATCTGTAGCTGCCTTTTTCTTTTTAAATGGATTGAATTTCTCCAATTCATTTTTCACTTTATCCACCTCTTGCTGGGTTTTGCCTTTATCGATTACGTTGCCCAATTTTTCCTGGGCCTTTTTGCCCAAGGTATCCGCCACTTTGCCACCGATTTCTTTGCCAATTTTTTCACGGGCTTTGGCTTCCAGTTCGGCTTTTTTCTTGTCAATTTCCCGCTGTGCTGCATTGCGCAAGGAGTCGGCTGCTTTACCTGCCAGGTCTTTCGCTTTCGCTTCAGCTTCGGCCATTTTCTTTTTGGCCTCTTCCTCTAGTTTTTTCTTTTGAACGTCCAGTTCTTGGTCAACGGTATTTTTCACGGCATCGGTAACGACGGTTTTACCATCTCCAGCAAGCAGGTTAAACTGAGTTTTGGGATTGGTCACATTGCCTGTTAGGTTCACCAACACATTGACAAATTCCGACTCCTGCATTTGTACCCCGATTTTGGAAGCCTGTTGCTTGAGTTGTTTCCAACCCGTAGCGGCCAGCTTACCGGCGGGGTTTTGATCCAGGTATTTTTTTGGTATTTTGAGTTTTACGGTATAATCGATGTCCTGATTGATGGTGTGCCGTCCGGCGATCGTCATTTGGATGTCTTTCACCTTTACGTCAAAGGCACTCACATCAATCCCTCCTTCCCGAATAACTACCCAGTTTTTGGTATTCAGGAACATTTCTTTCTTGATTTCGGCAATATCCAGGGCCTGACCAATGGCGTCCAGGGGTTTAAACCCTTTCACCACACCGTTGACTGTTTCCAAAAAGCCCTTGGCGTCTACCGTACTCAGGTCGGGCATCATGTTGTCTTTCAGGTTGCCTTTTAGGACCAGATTGGTATTAAACACCCCAGTGATAAAAGCACCAATTGGCGCCAGGATGCGGAAGGAGTTAAAGGTTTTGAAGGTTTTTTGGAAATCCATTTTTGACATACCCAAACGCATGTTGTACAGTGGATTTTTTTCATTTTTGGTATCGTACAAGCCCTCAAAGCCAATGGATCCCCCCAGGGTATTGGCCGTGATGTCGTGCAATTCCACCGCTTTATCTGCTACTGCCAGGCTACCCTTGATGTTTTCGAGCGTCATGTTGGTGTACTGCACCTGTAAGGCATTCGCATTGATGTTGATATCGATGTTGTCGGGCACCAGGATGACCCCGTATTCTTCGGCGGGAGCTTCAGTTACAGGTACGCTGGATGGGGTACCCGTAAACTCGGTCATAAACTGGTTGAGATCCAGTTTATTGGAATTGAGGTTGATGTTTCCGCCCAAAGTGCCGCCTTTGAAGAGGTAGTCAAACACGTTGGTAATCGTGCCATTGACTGCAATGTCGCTATCCTGGATTTGTGTAGCTGCTGAACTGATGTTCATGCGATTGGGGCTGATTTGGCCCTTGGCCACACTATTGAGTAAGGTGTATTTATCGTACACCAATTTGTCTACCTGGGCATCAATTCCAAAATCGAAACGGTCAAAAATTTCCGCGGAGGTGGTAGTCGTCCCCGATCCCGAAAGGGAAGCTGCCGTAACGGTGCTGCTGCTTTCCTCGGCAGGAATCCATTCATTGGCGTCAAAATAGTGCGAGCGGGCACTCAAGTTGCCTGTCATGGTTTTGCTGGGTGAAAAGTAGGCCAAAATGTTGTTGATGCGGCCACTGGCCTGGAGATCACTTTTCCCCAATTTCCCTACGAAACGGCTCAAATCCACAAACTGAGGACTAAAACTCATCTGGGCGTCCTGGATGTTGACCACTGGCAAACCTGCTCCCCGGTATGCCATACCTTCAACCCGGGCATTGCCACGCATGTCCACACTTTCGTATTGTTGTTTTTCGACTTGGGATTGGCGGGCCCGCATCACCACATCAGCAGTGATTTTGCCACGCAAGTCTTCCAGACCTTCCATTGGAAATGCTTTGGCCAATTCAGCCAAATTGAGGATTCCTTTAACTTTTGCATCTACATCTGGATCGGACTTAGGTGTTTTGAGGATAAAGCGGGAATCAATCGGGTTGCTGCCAATTTTGAGGGCAAATTTGGAAAAATCAATCACCATTTGATCCAAATCACTACCAGGGCTGGCAATGCTGCCTTTGGCATTGATGTTGGCGATTGATAGCGGCAAATCGGGGTATTTCACCCGTCCGTTGTCAACACCTAAATTGATTTTGAATGCAGGCATTTGTTCGGTCACTGCATTGTAGGTGCCTTTCACCTTTCCATTTAGGGCAAATTTGCCGTCTACTTTCACCTGCTCATATCCTTGCAGGTAAGCGCCGGGAATAATGGAAAACAAATTTTTGAAATCATTTTCAGGCGCATTGAAGCTCAAATCCATCTTTACATTGTCCTCATCGGGCAATTGCAACCAACCATCCGCTTGCAAACGCAAGGCATTGACCAAAAGGTCGTTGTCTTTCAGGGTGTATTTACTTTGGTTTTGATCTACCTGAAAAATGGCATCCAGGGCAGTTTTGGCATTGCGGAGGTAACTCACCCCACCGTAAGTTACCGTTAAAGAATCTATTTCGGTTTGGGTATCAAGGTCGTAGATCATTGCAGTGAGGTCGCCGGAGCCGCTGTGGTTGAGGCCTTTGGCTGCTACATAAGCACCAATACTCGCATCATCGTAAATGAGGCTACCATTGTTGATGCGGTAGTCTTCCAGGTCTATTTTGAAATCAGTGGGTTCCGTAGTAGTGGTATCGTCGGTAGGTTTGGCTACGTTGTAGTTGGCCAGCCCTTCTTTGGTCACCAATACATGAATTTTGGGGTCATCTACGGTTACTGAGGTGATTTTGATCGGATTCATGCCATTCCAGACCGACCAAAAATCGAGTGTGAGCGTCATTTTTTTTACATCCGCCAGTTTTACTCCCTCGAAGGCGTCAATTCCCTCTATGGTAAAACTGTCCATACTCAAGCCCAAGTTGGGGAAAGTACTCAACATACTGAGATTGGCATCCGAAAAATCTACCTTGGCATTCAGGTTGGCATTGATGGCCTCCTTGGCCTTGGCCAAGATTTCATCTTTAAAAAAATAGGGGATTGCCAAAGCTGTTCCAACAAATAACAACAAAAGCACTCCAAGTGCTAACAACAATCTTTTCAGTATTTTTTTCATTTGGTCCTTGGTTTTTTATTTGGATGCAGAAAACCAGAAAAAGTCATATCAAAAGTAGCACAATTTAGTTAAAAAGTTGAAGAGTGGGCTACCGCAGAGACTTAGACTAGGTCCTCTTCAAAGCTGCTGCAGTAGCCCACTCTTCAACTCTTCAACTATTAAAGATTTCAACTTTCCAACTATTTTCTCCCTCCAAACAGCCAGCCAACCGTAAGATTGAACTGCGCCGGGCTTTGGTCAAACTGATACTGTTTGCCAAAAAAATTGATGTGCTCTCCAAATTTACTGAAATTCCCCTGGTAACGCAGGTCAATCATCAGGTTCCAGATGTCGAGGCCGCCCCCTACAACGTATCCAACCGTAAAGTCTTTGAAGTTTTGATCATAATCATCAAAATCAAACAGGTCGGAGGTGCTGTTGAGGAAAAAATTCCCTTGTGGCCCACCTTGCAGACGGAGAGGGCCAAGGCGGAAACCCACCATAACTGGGATGTCAAAATACTGATAACTTTCTTTCAAGATATCACCTGGAGTACCTGGCTGTCCCAAGTCATCGAGGGTGAAATTAACGGAATTAGAGCGGAAGTTGATTTCTGGTTGTAGAAATCCATCACCAATTTCTGCCCGGATCAAAAATCCAAAATTGACCCCATAGTTGGCATCTTCCAGTGCCAATTTGAGGCGGGTTACTCCACCGGCATCCAAAATTGCCAGGTTTTCCTGATTCAGACTGGAAGTCAATAAGCCCCCTTTTACACCAAAACGAATTTGACTGAAGCTCATTGTAGCCAAAGTCATCAAGCACAAAAACAAAGCGTACTTCTTCATGGTTTTAAGTTTTTATCCACGGGTAGTTTAATGAATATTTCAATCCCGTGCACTACAAAAGATGCAAATCTTACGCCAAACCACCATTAGTTATTACTTTTACCCCACAAAAAGAGGAACAGAAATGATGGAAATAGTGACAGCGGAGTTTAAGGGGAGTTTTCCTAGTCATTTGCAATGCCCCAAGGAGGAATTGCCAGAATTTGCATTTATTGGGCGATCCAACGTGGGTAAATCCTCTTTGATCAACATGTTGTGCAACAAAAAGGAGTTGGCGCATACCTCACAAAAACCCGGTAAGACCCAATTGTTGAATTATTACCTGATCAATCAACAATGGGCCATAGTCGATTTGCCAGGTTACGGATATGCCAAAATTTCCAAAATCAAACGTAAGGAATGGCAAAAAATGATCCAGGATTACCTGGTTTTGCGGCCTACCTTGTGTTGCGCTTTTGTACTGATCGATTCCAATATTCCGCCACAAACCGTGGATATTGATTTCATCAACTGGTTGGGGGAAATGCACATTCCATTTGTATTGGCATTCACCAAAACGGATCGGTTGAAGCCGCAGGAGATAGAGGAAAATATCCAGGCAGTGCAAAAAAAGCTGTTGGAATACTGGAATGAGTTGCCCCAGCAATTCTTCACCTCGGCCAGTAAAAACATCGGACGGGATGAAATTCTAAATTTTATTGATGGTTTAGCCGCAGAAGGGGCGCTGGAGATTAAAAAGAAAAAATGATGAAAGTTGAGGAGTTGAGGTTGCCGCAAGAGACTTAGACAAGGGCATTGTTAAAATACCTCGCGGCAGCCTCAACTCCCAACCCCTCAACTTATTTCGTATGAAGCAACGATCCAAAACGCCCGTATTTCCGCCAGTCATTCCAGATATTGAAGAATGGCCGATTTATAAGTTGAGTGAGGACCGTAAGGCCTTTATCCAGGAAATCGACGCTTTTACCCAGGATCGGCTTACCCGAAAACCGACACAGAAGGTCACCGACCTGATTGCGGAAACCATTTATCAGGAACGCATCCGCATCAAAGAGGAGCGCTGGAAAGTAGACCCACCCAAGGAAAGGCAGTTTTGGAGCCGGATCCGGCGAAAACTCATCAAATACTCCCTGGACAAGCCAGATCAGGAAGCAGCCAAAAACAATGCCGAAATCCTGCAAAGCATCATCCACCGTTATTCTGAGGAAATTGTCGGCACCTTTCGCATTTCCACTTTCCGCTTTGCCCGGCGTTTTTTGACCCGTTTTTTCAACAGCCTTTTGCAAGCCCGGCAGAAGGGATTCTGGCGTTTTGCCTACCAAAAAAGGCTACTGGCAGAAAAGTTGATCGTAGAAGGTGAATTGGAAAAAATCCGGGGCTTGATGACCAAAGGCACCGTAGTGGTTGTACCTACCCACTTCAGCAACCTTGATTCCATTTTGATCGGCTATGTCCTGGACTTGGTACTGGGACTGCCCTCTTTTTCCTATGGGGCCGGTTTAAATCTTTACAATACGGGGTATACTGCCTATTTTATGAATCGCCTGGGAGCGTACCGAGTGGATCGCCGCAAAAAAAATGGCATCTATCTGGAGACGCTCAAAACCATGTCCAACTTGTCGCTTCAAAGGGGAACCAATAGTTTGTTTTTCCCCGGAGGTACTCGTTCTCGTTCGGGCAAGTTGGAGGAAAAACTCAAACTCGGGTTATTGAGCACAACGGTAGAAGCACAACGGGCTTTGTACCAACAGGGAAAACAGGATAAAATCTTCATTGTGCCCCTGGTTTTGGGCTATCACTTCGTGTTGGAAGCTCCGTTTTTGATCGAGGGCTACTTGCGGGCCATGGGCAAAGAACGTTTTTTAAAAGCCAAGGATGATTTTTACAACCCTTTACAAATCATTCGTTTCATTTGGCAAGTGCTCTCGGAGGGCAATGACATCGCCCTTTCTTTTGGGCAACCCATGGACGTATTGGGCAATCCGGTGAACGTTGATGGCAAGAGTTACGACAAATATGGGAATCTGATCCAGGTGCGCGATTATTTTGTATACGAGGGCAAAGTCACTGAAAACCTGCAACGGGAATCAGAATACACCAAGGATCTGGCTGAAAAAATCGTGGAGCGCTACCATGCGGACAACATCGTTTTAAGTAGTCATTTGGTCGCATTTGCTGCTTTTCAAATGTTGCGCAAAGAAAATGCCCGCCTTGATTTATTTGGGGTTTTGCGTTTGCCCAACGAAGATTATGTATTTGATGAGTCGGTACTCAAGGACGTGATTGAACAAATCCGGAAAGAGTTATACCGCCTGGAAGATGCGGGCAAAATAAAACTATCCACCATTGTAAGGGGGGGCTTGGATGAACTGATCCGGGATGGTTTGACACACCTAGGCACTTTTCACTTGAAAAAACCGTTGAGATACAATCGGGACAAAGCCATTGTCAGTGAAGACTTTACCCTGTTGTACTATTACCATAACCGCCTGGACAATTACCAGCTGGACGAGGTAATCGAAATCAAAAAGGAAGCCCTCCTTACCCTGGAGCCGAAATAAAAGCTTAATAGTGGGCAAAAATAAATGTTCATTTTTTTTGCCCTATACTCAAAAACTCAAAACCCAATCGCCTTGAATTTCATCATTTTTGACCTTGAAGCCACTTGTTGGGAGGGCAGCCCACCCTCCAAAGTCCAGGAGATTATCGAGATTGGCGCCGTCCTAATGAATGGTTACGGCGAGGTGGAAGATGAATTCAGCCGCATGGTTCGCCCAATTCTCAATCCCCGCCTGTCGGCGTATTGCCAGGAATTGACGAACATCAAACAAATGGAGGTGGATCGGGCCGCTCTTTTTCCAAGCGTGGTAGAGAGTTTTCAGGATTGGGGTTTGATGCTGGACGAGGATTACGTCCTTTGCTCATGGGGAGGCGCCGACAAACGACTGCTGCTCCAGGATTGCCAACTCCACGACATCGAAGATGACTGGGTACATTCTCATATCAACATCAAACACCAGTATATGGAGCTAAAGCGCCTGCGTCGTCCTCGGGGGCTAAAGGCGAGTGTAGAAGCGGAGGGCTTTGATTTTACAGGGCCGCAGCACCGGGCGCTGGCGGATGCACAGAATTTGGCGAAGATATTTTTAAAGTATTTGGATGTGTGGCAGTTTTAAAGTTCCTCCAAATACTCATCCACCGCCTCCCAGCTCAACACCGCGCATTTCAACCTCCCCGGGAATTTTTTTGCTACTGCAAAAGCTAGCAATTCCTCGTCAGTTGTCGACCCTTGATCCGTTTTGGTGACTTTAAAATAGTCCTGTACCAAAGCCTTCACTTCCTCTAAAGTTTTGCCATGAATTTTTTCTATCAAAACCGAAGTAGCAGCCTTGGATACCGCACAACCATAACCCGAAAAAGAAGCCTCCACTACCCTATCCTCCTGCAGGTCCAGGTACAATTTGAATTTATCCCCGCATAAGGAATTGTATGCGTCCAAAATCAAGGCTGCCTCTGGTCGTTTTTGGTAATGTCGGGGGGTTTGGTTGTGATCCAAAATAATGGGCGAATACAATTCATTCAGTTCCTGCTCCATATCCTTGCAATAATTACCGGTAACAGTACAATGGGAAGGCCTCTCCTGCAGAAAAATGCGACCTTTCTTTGGGCAACTCCAAAAAGCCATCTGCATCGTTCAGATTGGCCAAATCGCCTGAGCCGTGCCCTTCCAGTGGCGTTGCCCTGATGATACCAGCACTTCCATTGTCCAATTTAACTGGAACAAAATAGGATAAATCTGGTTTAAAATCGAGTTCACGGGTCAAGGTTGCCGTTTGTACTGGTCGGTCCTTAAGACCAAGTGATTGCTGCAACCAAGGCAAAATATAACGGTAGGTACAGACAAAGGCGGAAACTGGATTTCCTGGCAGGGCAAAAAGCACAGCCTTCGTGCCAAAAACCCCAAACCAAAAGGGTTTCCCAGGTCTTTGGCTCACTTTGTGGAAAAGCTGTTGCACGCCCGCTGCAGCCAGGGCTTTGGGGACAAAATCAAATTTGCCCTCCGAAACTGCACCACTCAAGATGACGAGTTCGTATTGTGCCAGTATATCCTGAATCCCCTTTTGAATGGCCGCTTCATCGTCGTAAAAATGAAAAGCATCCGCCTCGATTTTCCATTCGGCCAGAGCAGCTTGAATGGCATATACATTGGAGCGGCGGATTTGGTGAGGCAAGGGTGTTTGGTGTACTTCTACCAGTTCGTCGCCCGTAGAAACAATGGCAGTGCGGGGCAAACGAGCTACTGCAATTTCAGCCTTACCCAAAGTGGCCGCCGTAGCCATCTCTGCCGGGCCAATTTTGCGTCCAGCGGCAATGATCAAGTCTCCCTGGCGGCGGTCAATTGCCTGAGGATGGATGTTTTGACGTTTGGTGATGGCTTCGATGTTGATTTTGGCAATACCATTTTCAATCAGCAAGTCCTCGTAGCGAATGACAGTATCGGTACCCAGAGGCAAGGGAGCACCCGTCATCACTTCGAGGCAGTTTTGAGTCTGTCGCAAGGTAAGTTGTGCTGTCCCAGCCGCTTGTACGGCCTCGATTGGGAAGTGCCGATTTCCCGCTGCAAATTCGTTGAAATTTATGGCGATACCATCCATCGTTACGCGGTCGAAAGGGGGGAAATCGCGGTCGGCGAAGAGGTCCTCGGCCAAGATGTGCCCAAGGGACTTGGACAAAGGCACTTGCTCTATGCGCAGTGGAAAGGCATGTTGGAGGATGGTGGCTTCAGCTTGGGCTACGGTCAGCATAGGTTAAATGATTGAGAAATTGGGTTTGCTCATTTTTCTCGACTCAATAATACTTGTTTTTCCCTAAATTGAAACCCAAATCGCTACCAATGTTCAGTCCACAGCAGATTCGGCAAAACTTTCCGGTTTTTCAACATTTCCCCAACCTGGTATACCTCGACAGTGCTTCCACCACTCAAAAACCACAAGTGGTAATTGCTGCGGAACAGGAATTTTACGAACAACACAATGCCAATGTTCACCGGGGAATCTACCGCCTGGCGGCTAAAGCAACTTCCCTTTATGAAGGTAGCCGCGATCGTTGTGCCCGTTTCCTCAACGCCCCACAGGCCAAACAGATCATTTTCACCAGTGGCACTACGGATGGAATCAATCTGGTAGCCCAATGTTTTGCCCTGCCCCGGCTGGAGCCCGGAGATCAGGTTTTGATCAGTTCCATGGAGCATCATTCCAATTTGATTCCCTGGCAACAGGTTTGTTTGGCCAAAAAAGCAGAACTGAAGGTCATCCCTTTCGACCAAAAAGGAGAGTTGGATTTACAAGTACTCAGAGACTTACTCAGCCCAAAGGTAAAAATCCTGGCGCTTACCCATATTTCCAATACCCTGGGTACCATCAACCCCATTGCAGAAATCATTGCTTTGGCCCACGCACAGGACATTCCGGTTTTGGTTGATGCAGCTCAAAGCATCAGTTCGCATCAAATCGACGTACAAACCCTGGATGTTGATTTTTTGGTTTTTTCTGGGCATAAAACCTTTGGCCCTACGGGTACCGGAGTTTTGTACGGCAAGGAAAAATGGCTAAAAGAAATGCCTCCCTACCGCTTTGGTGGGGAAATGATCCGGGATGTCACTTTTGAAAAAACGACTTTCGCCCCCATTCCACACAAGTTCGAGGCAGGCACTCCCAATATTGCGGGGGTGGCAACTTTGGCCACAGCGCTTGATTTTGTGGAATCATTGGGGCAAAATCACATTGCAGCCCATTTACAAACCTTGTTGGTGGCAGGAATGGAAAAATTGAGGGGCATTCCTGGGATTCAATTTTACGGCGAAGCTGCCCAAAAGTCCGGCATCATCTCCTTTACCATCGATGGCATTCACCCGCATGACCTCGCTACAATTCTTGGACAACAAGACATTTGTATCCGCGCCGGTCACCATTGCACCCAACCGATTATGGATTTTTATGAGATTCCGGGCACAGTGCGGGCTTCCTTTTCGGTGTACAATTCAGTGGAAGATTTGGATAAACTAAAACAGGGGTTGGCTCAGGTAATTGGTGTGTTGCAATAAAAAAAGATCGGTTTTTTAAAATTTCCAGCAATTTTTTTGAAACTTCTTCCTAGTTAGTGGGGCAAAAATAAATGTTCATTTTTCTTTGAGCCAGAGGAATAGATAAGACACTTAAATTGAAGCGTTTACTTATCTATTCCTCTGCCAAAATGAACATTTATTTTTTTTCGCCCCTAGAACAGTTACATCAATCGCAAAACAAAATGACGAACCAACTACAATTCCTTGATCACCTGGTTTTTCTGGTGTATCTGGTCTCCGTGTCGCTATATGGGTACTGGATTTACCAACGCAAAAAATCCAAAGAAACCGACACCAAAGACTTCTTTCTGGCCGAGGGTTCCCTGACCTGGTGGGCCATCGGAGCTTCACTCATTGCCTCCAACATTTCAGCTGAGCATTTTATCGGCATGTCTGGCTCAGGCTTTGCCATGGGGTTGGCTATTTCTTCCTACGAGTGGATGTCGGCAGCAACCCTTATCCTGGTAGCCGTATTTTTTATTCCAGTTTACCTGAAGAATAAAATTTACACCATGCCTCAGTTCCTGGCCAAGCGCTACAACGGCACTGTGGCAACCATCATGGCGGTGTTTTGGCTGCTTTTATATGTCTTTGTCAACCTGACTTCCATTTTATACCTGGGTGCCCTCGCCGTAGAGAGCATTTCGGGCGTGCCTTTTACATATTGTATGTTTGGGTTGGCGGCTTTTGCCATTTTTATCACGCTAGGTGGCATGAAGGTAATTGGCTACACCGACATTGTTCAGGTGGTGGTGCTGGTTATGGGTGGTTTGGTGGTGACCTACCTCGCACTATCTATGGTTTCTGATCATTTTGGTGGTTCAGGCGTGCTGGACGGGCTCAGTTTATTGCACAACAAAGCCGATGATCATTTCCACATGATTTTTGCCAAAGGCCACAAATACTATTACGAGTTGCCCGGCATGGCCGTACTTTTTGGCGGGATGTGGATCAACAACCTGAACTATTGGGGTTGCAATCAGTACATCGTACAACGGGCTTTAGGTGCCGATTTGAATACAGCTCGCTCGGGAATTCTTTTTGCGGCTTTTCTCAAACTGTTGATTCCGCTTATTTGTGTGATCCCAGGGATTGCGGTTTACGTGTTGTACCAGAATGGTTATTTTCAACAGGAATTGGTAGATGCAGCAGGTACTGTCAAGCCCGATCGCGCTTATCCTACCCTGATGAATTTGTTGCCCAATGGTCTCAAAGGTTTGGCGTTTGCAGCTTTGACCGCTGCAATCGTAGCTTCCTTGGCTGGCAAATGCAACAGTATTTCAACTATATTTAGCCTGGATATTTACCAAAAATACCTCAACACAGGAGCAAGCGAAAAACAAACCGTACGGATTGGACGCTGGGCAGTATTGGGCGCATTCGCCATTGCTTTGTGCATCACACCCCAGTTGCGGCAATTGGAACAGGCCTACCAATTCATTCAGGAATATTCGAACTATTTGACACCGGGGGCTTTTGCGCTGTTTTTCCTGGGGATGTTCTGGAAGCGCACAACTTCCACTGCAGCAATTGTGGCAGCGGCCGTATCCATTCCATTGGCAGTGGCGTTTAAATTGATACCTAGCACTCCCATTCCTTTTTTGCACCGTACGGGATGGTGTTTTTTGATCCTGGTAGCCATTATGGTGGTGATTTCTCTGCTGGACAAAAAAAGTGCCGACAATTCCAAAGGTTTGGAATTGGATAGTGGAATGTTTAAGGTCACTGGTAGTTTTGCTATCTTGTCTATCCTGATTTGTGGCATTTTAGCAGCACTTTATACCGTATTCTGGTAATCCTTTGTAATTTTAGCCTAAAATCAATCAAAATGAACCAGGACTTCGATATCAATGCGCCTCTGGGTAGCCTCGATGAGTGGGAGGATGACCTGCTACTCCGCTACCCTGAGCCCAATACAACTGCCAAAGCCAAAGAAGAATTTCGCAACTACGATGACCCCAAACGGGATACCGTACGGGAGTTTTATCGTTTGAACCATACTTACCAAACCTACGATTTTGTAATGCAAAAGGAGGCAGACTACCTCAAATTTGACAAAAAAGAAATGCCGGTTTGGTCTGCTTTCGACTTTTTGAATACGCTTGTAGATGATTCCGATCCCGATATCGAATTGGATCAATTGCAACACTTGTTACAAACCTCCGAGGCTATCCGTGCCGATGGGCATCCAGATTGGTTTGTGCTGACGGGTTTGTTGCACGATATGGGCAAGGTATTGTGTTTGTTTGGCGAGCCGCAATGGGCGGTAGTTGGCGACACATTCCCGGTTGGTTGCAAGCATTCGGATAAAATCGTTTACCCGGAGTTTTTTGAATTCAATCCGGATAGCCAGGATGAGCGCTACAACACCACTTACGGTGTATACGAGCCCAACTGTGGTTTGCGCAATGTACACATGTCCTGGGGGCACGATGAGTACCTGTACCAAATGGTTAAAGATCACCTGCCTGATTCGGCCCTGTACATGATCCGTTATCACTCCTTCTATGCCCAGCACCGCGAACATGCGTACGAGCACCTGATGGATGACTACGATCGGGAGATGTTCAAATACGTGAAGTTGTTCAATCCCTATGACTTGTATTCCAAGGCACCGGTTCCACCAAATGTGAAGGAATTGAAGCCTTATTATGAGGATTTGATCGCGAAGTATTTGCCGAGTACGCTGAAGTTTTAAATTTACTGATAACTCCACAAGGGACATAAGGTGACGTCAACGTCTAACTTTGTGTCCTTTGTGTCTTCTCTTTTTTTCTTTGTGGAAAAAAATGTCGCTTTGGCCTTAGCCTCAGTGCCCACTTCCCCTCAGTCGCCGCACACAATTCTCCAAGCTCCGATACTGGTGGTACCCCGCCTTCCAGATGTGTCCTTTGTTCCTTTCCGCACTCCGCGGGTCTTTATCCAAACCACTATCGTACCACTCGCCATGTTGATGATCAATCAAATAAGTATTGATGTAATGCCATTCCTTTCTAAATTTTCCGTAATAATCCATTGGGTCATCAGGATACAAATCAGCCATAATCAATAAAGTATTCAAAGCCTCTGCCTGCGTCCACCAGTTTTTGGTATCCTGCGTTACCGTAATTCTACCACCATCTTCCTTGAAAAAATACCCCTCATCATAAAAACCTCCCACCTGATCATCCCAACCCAAAGCCAAACATTGATCGGTCATTTTTTTGGCAATACGCCAAGTCGTGGTGTCATTTTTCCAACCTACCACGTGGGAGGCTTCCATCAATAAATAAGCCGTTTCGATATCGTGTCCCCAGGAAACATGATCCAGGTTATGGTGCTTCCGAATGCTGGCCCGGCTGGAATCGCGGAAACTCACGGGGGTCCAATCGGGTTGAAAAAACAAAACCAAGTTGCCTTTTTCATTCACGATTTTGTCTCGAATGAGGTAAATCACCTCTTCGAGTCGGGTTTTGACCAGAGGATCGGGCCAGATCTGGTACAATTCCGTAAAAGCCTCCAACAAGTGAATTGAACTGTTTTGGTCTTTGTAACCCAAATCAGCAGTGGAAGGTGTGGTTTTGTTTCGGGGTTGGATTTTCCCGGTTTTATCCAGGTGTTGGTAATAGCCTTTGTGGATGGGGTCATGGCTGTGTTGCTCCAACCAGTTGAAGGACTTTTTAGCTAAAACCAGTGCTTCAGGGTTTTTGCTGGCCTGGTAATATGCGGACACTGCGTACAAGCCGAAGGCATTGCCGTAAGCGGTTTTGGAGGAATCTCCACGCGGTTTGCCGGAACGATCCACCTGCCAGAAAAAACCTCCATTTTCCAGATCCCACATCTTATCCCTTAAAAAAGTAAACCCATGACGGGCGAAGCTTTGGTATTTTTTTTCAGTGGGCCAGTGTTGGGAAGCTTTGGCATTGTTCCACAGGTGTCGGGCCTGGGATACAATCATCTTGTCTTGGTTGCCTACGGGTTTAAATTGGACGTTGAAAGTAGAGAGGTAACCTCCGTATTGGGTATCGATGGCAACTGGGTACCAGGTTTCAACTAGGTTGGATTTGAGCAGTTGCTCCAGGGTATCGGCCAATGCTTGGCGTTCTCCGGTGGAATGAAGACTGTTATGCTTTGCTGGCGTTTTGCAAAAGGAGAAAATGAAGGCAAAGGAGAGTAGGAGGATTAGGCGTTTGTGATGCATGATGTGGTGTTTGTTCTGGGAAAATTAACCAGAAATTCAATGCTTGGTTATGTTTACCACAGTTTTTGAGTATACAAAAAACTAAAACTCCTCCTCGAAAGTTTCAGACTTTCGAGGAGGTCGAACAACGAAATCAAAAAAGAACTGCCGATCCCCTTTTATGGGAATCGGCAGCCGGATATGCATCATGGAAAACGATTAAAAAAACAGTTACATGGGATTATATGAAAAAAACACTCACTAGTATGTTAAACATTCAATTATTGCTTAATGATCCGCTCAAAGAAGGTTTGTTGGCCTACTTTGATGCGAAGGAAATACATACCTGCCTTCAGGTCATCGATCTCGATCTGGCTGGTGTTGCGGAAGGATTTTAGCATGGTTTTGCCATCCAGACCCATAACTTCTACTTCCGTAACAGTGCCAACTGCTGTCGTAATGTTGATTTGTGAGTTGCTTGGGTTGGGATAAACCGTAACGCCACTCAACAAATCTTCAGGACGCACTGCCCGAGGGGCATCTACGATATTAAAGGCAGTTACTTCGGTATTCAATGGCAGGATCTCGCCGTCCAATCGGTTCAGGATGGCATCCTCGGTTTGTAACTTGGTTTCAGCACGGCCAACCAGGTCAATGATGATACCTTTCATTTTGGCGATGGTACCATAACCGGAAACTTCGTTTTGATCCGTACGGGTAATGGCGATGTCCACCCGGCCTTCGTTGGGATATACTTTGTAGATGAATTCCAGATTTACCCCAGGCTGCCCCATCCAGGAAGTAGGTACTTCAATGCTCAGGTTTTTAGGATCAATCAATTTTGGATCAAACTTCACACTGAAGGCAGTCCCGTAAATGTCCTTGATGACGTGTTTGTCGTCGCCCAGAATAAGCGGGATTTCAAAGCGGGTACTGTCCGCCAACTCACCCTTAGCTGGCATCTGAACCAAAATTTTAGGGTCAAGTACTGTGGCAGGTAAGGCCTTACTGATTTTGAAAGGCCCTCGGGACAAACCAAAGTTCAGGATCAGCGCCTCTATGTCTTTTCGGTTTATCTCTCCGTCTCCGTTTACGTCGGCATTTTTGTAGTTGATGCCATCAAAGAAGATTTCAGGCCAGTCTTCAGATGGGGTTGGTTTCCAATCCCAGGAATTGGCCAGGAAGCGCTTCAATCCTTTGGCACCGAAGGCCTGCCCGATGTGCAACAAATCGTAGTGGTTCGCGATGTTGTCGAGGTTCACGTCTCCTGGCCATACGTCACTCACTCGGTTGTTGCGGCATTTCACCGGGCCAAAGACCACCATCCGTTTGCAAGTCGTGTCCTTCAGGTTCTGGATATCCACCTTATAGACGGTCACCCCGTCGCCAAGCAGCATACCTAGATCGAATCCCTTTTTACCCGCTTCAAGGGTATCCAGGATTTTCCCATTGATGGCAATCCGTAAGGGTCCTGGGGTTGGATTTTTAAACACCAACTCCGCACCAAAAGCGCCACCGGCATTACATGGTTTTTGCTTCACATCAACCACCAAATCAGGGCAAGGCCGCTCACAAGGAAGTTTTACCTCTAGGGTTTCACAACAACCCTTTTGGTCATTGATACAAACCGTAATTTTGAATACCTCCTTGTCGGCTGGCAGTTTGAAATTGGCTTCCAAAGGCAGGCGAATAAGCGGGAAGGTACCCACGATTTTGCCATCTACCAAAACATTGAAGAAACGGTTGATTACATTTTCGTACTTGAAACTGATGGCAATGCGCCGGGTACCATCGGGGTTACAACCTAAATTACGAATGGCCAGGTTGGAAATTTTACAAGGGTTTGGATCGGGGCATTGTGGAGCAGGAAGTTTGATTGCCGCAAAACATGTTGGATTGGTTACATCCACGGCCAGGAATTCTATGTTGCCACTTGGGGAACTTGGGAACGGCCCAATTTTTTGGGCTTCACCATTGTAAGTAAATGGCCCAAAAAGCATACCATTGGCATAAATGATGTATCCTTTTTGCAAAGTAGAACTTGGCTTGGATACCACCAGTGCCTTGGCGTAATAATAGCCTTTTTCACAAGGCAATAACTCTACCTTTAAGCCTTCAATTGGGCAATTGGATTCGCACTTTTTCAATTCCAAACGCCCGCCCTGGGTACAGCCTTTTTCTTTGTCTTCAACCTTAAGTTCCAGAACGGCTACATCTGCACTCACAATCTGGCTGAGGCGCAAAGGCAGTACATTGTAACTATAGGTTCCATACAATTTGCCATTGATGTAAAGATTGAAAAGTGCGCCAGTATTTTTGCGTTCAAAGTTCAGATTCACGTAATATCCACCAGTAGGCAGGCAAACCTGTTCCAGTTTCAATGGGCCAAATTCACAAGTTGTTTGGGTGCAGGGCACTTCGTACAACCACTTGATGCAGCAATCGGGGGAGTTTTTGTCACAAACTACGATCCAATCGGTTTTGCTGTTTTTAGGCAACGGTACTTTGTCGATTCTTACCGCCTGACCAGTGTATTTAAAGCGTGTTTCAAAGCCAGTGGAGGTTTGTAGCCAAAGGATAGAGTCAGCATTGGTTGCCTTGAGCTTCAACAACAGGCTATAAGTCCCATCGTTATTGCATTTTATTTCACTTACACTAATGTCACTCAGGTTACAAGGTGGTTTACATTCAAATGGTTTGATGAAACCTTTGCTGCTGCAAGAACGGGTATTGCTATCGTACACCTCCAAACGAATGGTATCTTTTTGAGGTGAGGGATAAATCAAACGGATGGGTAGCTCGGAGTACTTGTATTTGGCAATTTCCTTACCATTTTGAACAAGTACAAAATAGTCTGAATTGGTGCGAAAATATTTGAAATCCAGGTACGCATACACCTCACCCTTATCGTTGCAAGGAGCAGTTTTGATCACCAGTTCACCCAATTCACATGCGGGGCATTTGGGTTTTTCGACCTTGGCCCGCACACAACATTTTTCACTTTGACCGTCAACACACACATTCACTTCAAATGTAAGTGCGTCGGTATTGATGACCACATTTTCGATCAGTTGAGGAGTGCTCAATAATTTGAATGGTCCAAATTTTTTGTTTTCAATATAGACGTAGTAAGTCGAGAGTAAATTGGAAGGATTCAAATTGAGCAAGGGCGTGATTAATAAATCGTAACCACCTTTGGGGCTACAACCACGCACCACTACTTTGAGTTCTCTGACCCGGCAAAGCGTATCGGAAGAACAAATTATTGACTCAAGTACAACCGTATCCGCACAAGGTTTTTCCATATCTGCAGCGAAGAAAACCTGCCGTGGACTAGTGGTAGCCCGGGTAAATGGGCCGAGCACTTTGGAACGTTGCTCATAACTGTAAGGGCCGTACTTTTTACCATCAGGGCCAAGAATGTAATAACCAGCCTGGCTGCCATTTTTACTTTCAACCTTGGCGGTCACATAATATTTATCACCACTACATTCCAGGGGTGTAACACTCAACTCCAGCTTGCAGTCACACTCTGTGTTGTTGATGTTAGGCGTGATTTCAACACAACAGGTGTCTAACAAACTTTCTGTACAAAGTTGAAGCTTCAGTGGAAAGATTCCTCCTACCAACAACTCCATCGGTTCAAGCTTCACGGGGAAACTACTGGGTTTGAATGGACCAAAGGTTTTGCCTTCTACTTTGATGAATATTCGATCGGAGGTCAATAATTTTTCATCAAAAGCAGCATTGACATCTAGCCGGTATTTTCCAATTACCCCACAACCTGTTGCTACAGCTTTAACCTCCTTGATTGGGCAAAGGTTTTCTGGTTTGGTACAGGATTTAACCCGAATGATTTTAGCAACGGTTTCCAGGCAACACTTATCCACTCCAGGCAAACAAACCTGCACTTTGAGAACATCGTTGATCAAATTGGGGATGGCTTTGGAAATGCTGATGCGTAGTGGCATTTTTTTCAAAGAAAAAGTGCCAATCTCAATTCCATTGATGGTCAAGAGGTAACCTGTATCTATGGTTGGA
This sequence comes from Haliscomenobacter sp., assembly GCF_033763495.1. Lineage (GTDB taxonomy): Bacteria > Bacteroidota > Bacteroidia > Chitinophagales > Saprospiraceae > Haliscomenobacter. Next base: position 31,164 of record NZ_JANRKL010000213.1, read on the forward strand.
CCTGAGAGCAGGTTCAAGGTGAAAATGTCCTGATTTTCCTCTTCACAGATGATGTATGCTGCTGCTAAATCACGAATCGAACAAGGCTTGCAAAAGAATTTTTTAATTTCAAAGGTATCCGCACAGCGTGGGTTTTCCACATCACTCATCACAACCCGATAATAACCATCATTGTTTGGCTTGATTGGGCCTACAGTGCCTCCATTAACTGCGTAGCGGAATGGCCCAAAACGCTGATTGTTTACATAAATGTAATAGCCAGACAACCATTTGTTTGCTCCACTAAACTTATAGACCATGCGGAAATTACCATCATTGTTACAATCAACGGCTTGAGCAACAAATTCCTTAATTCCACATGCATCCGGGTCATCCTCGCAACTCGAATCCAATTCAATTTTTGGTGTTGTACTGATGCAGCACCGACCACCTGGTAAACTCACACATGCCTGAATTAAAGGCACGATTGTAGTTATGGAAAACAGGTGTTTTTTAGAGAGTTTGATTTCAAAGGGAAGTTTTTCGGCTGAATACTCACCGATAACAATATTGCCAATGCTCAAAATGATGTTGGCATTTTTTGGCTGAACAGTGCCAACCTTTACGATAAGAGTAGCAAAAGTATCCTTGGGACAATATTTGATGCTCGCTGATAAATCTTTTAGTTCACATGCATTACTTACTCCACAATCGTGTTTAAAATCCTCAGTTTTGAAACAAGCGCTGTCCTTACTGTCTCTAATGGTTAAAAAGTATTTCTCGGTACTGTCCAGTTTAACTGGGCCAATAGCAGGGAAAACATCTTTGTATTTGAAAGGGCCAAATTTTTGGCCGTTGATCAAAACATGGTAAGTCGCTGTGTCGGCTTTTGTATCGGTTTTAAAGGTGGCAGAAAGGTAAAAAACACCATTGGGGGTACAGGGACGGGGCAAAATCACCAGATCGCGAATGCAGGCAACTGGAATAACATCTTTTTCATATTCCACACAAACATTATCAATGCCAAATTCCTGGCCACCAAAGGAAATGGAATCAATTTCTCCTTCAAAACAGATGGTGCCTTGCAGTAAATCCGAGTCTTCCTTGATGGATACCGCAGCCTTGACGCCTTTGGCAACTTCTTTGTCATTCAGGGATGACCAGTCTTCCAAAATGGTAACCTCCTGACCATTGATTGAAAAATTTTCCTGGCCGCCTCCATCAATAAAATTGAGGCAAACCCGTTTCGCTTTCTTCTTGGGTAATCCGCTAAAAATCCACTTCAGATTGACATTGGATACAAAAAGTACTTTGCCTTCGGCTTCTTTGAAACTTCCGTCAAAAAGCAGCTTTTTTTCCTCGACTTTGATCGAGCCAAATTCAGTGCTGTTGTTGTTGGTGAAAAATGACTCGATGGATGCGGCTATGCCATCTTTTTTAAAGATTACTGTGCCGGTTTTTTGATTGGCATCGGTGCCGAACTTAGTTCCGTCGGCTAGGTCGTTGAAGTTAAAACAGACCTCTTGTTTTTGGGATTGGGCCTCCAACTGCGTCGAAAACAGACCAAAACAGAAAAGCAGTAGATAAACCCAACGTGTAGAATTGTTCATGGTGCGATATTTTTTTTAACTACACTTTGCTCTTGATACAAATGTGCTGCTTTTTTCAGACGTTAAAACCGACATAATCGTTGGAATTTTGGAAAAAATTCACGATTATTGAGCCAAATTTACAGTATATTTTTTTGTCAATCAGCATTTTATTGACAAAAAAACACCATCGAAAATTGATTTTTTGTGAGCAGTAACAAATTAATCCGCCACCTAGAAAAATTGTCTCGCAAAGAGATGACCCGCTTTAAGGAGTTTGTTTTTTCCCCTTACCTCAACAAACACGAGGAAGTGCGGCGACTGGTGGCGTACCTTTCTGAGGTTTATCCTCGATTAGACGAAAAAAAGTGCAAAAAGGAACTACTCTATAAATCAGTTTTTGACAGCGGTAAATATAGCGAAAAACAATTGGCTCCGGTACTAACCTACACCCAAAGGTTGCTGGAGCAGTTTTGGGCTTACGAGGAGTTCCGGGAAGACGCTTATTTTCAGCAATACCTTTACTTGAGGCAATTGAGAGCGCAACAAGCCTTTGGGCCTTACGAGCGTTTGTTTAATGATTTAAAGGAAAACCCAGAACCAACTCCATGCCTGGGTGCGGATCAAACCTTGATGCGCTACCTCTTGGCTGGCGAGGGTGAACGGTACTGGTCTCAATCCAATAAGCCTGAATTTGAGGGTTCTTTTCGAAAAAAACAAGAAGAACTAGATGAATTTTACCTTACTCAAAAATTGAAAGATGCCTGTGAAGCTATTTTTCGCCAGGAAATGAAAAGGGATGAGCAACCTCCCCGACTATTGGAGGCGGTATTACAAGAGGTGGAACAAAATATCGAAAAGTACCAGCAAGTCCCCCAAACCATCACCCACTACATGGTTTATCGCATGTTGACCGGCAATGATCCGTATTTTTACCAACAAGCGCTTGATGTTTTTCAGAAATGGGAAAATTCCTTCTCGAGAGTGGAAGTCAGCGATTTGTACAACCAATTCAAAAACTACTGTCTTATTCGCATCAACCAGGGCGATCAGGGTTTTTTGGACAAATTATTTGGTTTGTATCAATATCAACTTGATCAGGGTTTACTTCTGGAGGAAGGCGTGATGTTGGAGTGGAATTACAAAAACATCGTAGCGGCGGGGTTACGGCTCAAACAACACGAATGGGTTAGAAAGTTTATTGAGGATTACAAGGATAAGCTGGCGCCAGAGTTCAAGGACAACGCCTACCGTTTCAATCTGGCGAGTTATCACCTGAGTCTGAAGCAACCACAGGAGGCAATGTTGCTGCTGCGGGAGGTAGAATACCGCGATTTGCGCTATAACCTGGGAGCCAAAACCATGCTGCTGCAAACCTATTACGAACTGGAAGAATACGACCCCTTGTTTTCGCTCACCGAGTCCTTCCGGCAGTTGTTGATGCGGGATAAAACCATGTCGGAAAACTTTCGCAAGGGGTATTACAACCTCTTCCGGCTCACCCGCAAAGCAGCTCACCTGCGCTCGCGACTGGATTATTTATCAGCAGATAAAGCACGACTGGAACTAGATCGAATCCGAGAAACGATGGTCAAGACAAACGATGTGTTCAGTCGGGCATGGTTGGATGAGCAGTTGAATGCATTGGCGGATAAAATTTAGGGGATGTAAACGAATTCGAAGAAGCCCTCTTCGTCTGGGAATTCGTTTTGGCATTTCCATTTGTTTTTCTCCAAAAAAAACCTCGTTTTATGGTTATTTTTATGAACAAAACAACGCCATGACGCTCCACTTTGAAGTGGATAAAATACGGTGATTGCTGACAATACCAATGAGCCGATTCCTTGTCCACGTAGTTCTGGTTTTACAGCCAGGTTGGTAATGTAATAAGCCAAATTTTCCTCATTTGGGAATTGTAGCCCTATTTCAGCAACCATTTCACCACCCCTATAAACAGCAAAATCCGTCCCTTGGTGATTACTTATTACATAGTCCAGCCATGGGTCATTTGCTTCCATCGGCCCTAGATGTTGGTCGAGTTCTGGGTCGGCAAACCAGCTCAGGTATTCCTCAAAATCATTGGAATGAAACCTTGAAAATGACAACTGATGCAATTGAGTAGGCATGAGTAAAGGTTTTGTACATTTATCGCTTTCTTGAACCAAAAATGCACCAATGAAGGCTGTTTACACCATCTTGCTTTTGCTTCTATCCAACACCTTTATGACCCTAGCCTGGTATGGTCACCTCAAGTTCAACCAGATTAAAGGGTTTAGTCAGTTGGGCGTAGTCGCCATCATCTTCATCAGTTGGGGCATTGCCTTGCTGGAGTATTGCTTTCAGGTACCCGCCAATCGTATTGGTTTCAAAAACTACGGTGGGCCATTCTCGCTGATTGAGTTAAAAGTAATTCAAGAAGTGATCACGCTAGTCGTCTTTTCCATATTTACCCTGTTGGTATTTAAAACCGAAACTTTCCGCATAAACCACATCATTGGCTTTGCCTTTTTGGTGCTGGCGGTATATTTTATTTTTAAAAAATAGCATTGAGCTGCTTCATAGCTCAGAGTCTTTGTGGCAATAACGTCAAAACCGCATCGATCAAACGATCACAGTCACCCAGGGAATTGGCGGGATCGAACAAGTGGTCAATGTCTGAGCTACTAAAGTACTTACCTACAATTGCATCGGCTCTTACCAGCATTTTTAAGTGTCCCCCTGTTTGTACCACCTGCTTACACAAGCCCTCAACGTGCTCGTGCGCTGCTGCTTTGCCGATTTTTTCTGCCAGGGCCAGGGCTACATTTTCGGCATAAATCAAACCATTGGTCAACTCCAGGTTCCGCAACATGCGCTGGGTATTCACTTCTAAACCATTGGTCATATGCAGTGCTTGTTGTAAAGCACCTGCGGTTAGTTTGCACAATTCAATTAAGGGTAACCATTCGGCATGCCAAAACCCAGTGGCCCGCTCGTGATCTTGGGGCAGGGATTGAAACAAGGTGGAAAGTAAGGATGGACTTCGTTGTGCAGCCGCTAAAATGGCCACACAGCCGACAGGATTGCGCTTGTGGGGCATGGTAGATGAGCCGCCTTTGCCTGTACCTGCAGGCTCGAAAACCTCAGCCACCTCGGTTTGCATCAATAGGCTGATGTCTTTGGCCATTTTGCCCAGATTACCGGTCAATATGCCTAAAGTACTGGCAACTTCCACCAAACGATCACGCTGAGTATGCCAGGAAATGGGCGGCAAAGTCAAACCCAGTTTTTGGGCTAAAGTGTGTGCAATAGGCAATGCTTTATCTCCAAAACCAGCCAGCGTCCCCACTGCTCCGCCAAATTGTAAAACCAAATTGTGCTGCAATACCTGTTCAATACGCTGCGAGGAGCGAATCAACCCATCCATCCAAGACGCAACTTTGTACCCGAAGGTGATGGGGCGTGCGTGTTGCAAAAAGGAACGCCCAGCCATGATGCTGGGGCGATGAATCTCAGCCAGTTGGCTCAGTTGGGTTAACAACTGTTCAAGGTCTTTTTGGATCAAAACCAAAGCTGCTTTGACTTGCAAAACCAAAGCGGTATCAATCACATCCTGACTGGTAGCCCCCAGGTGGACATATTTGGCGGCTTCAGGGTCGATGTTTTTGACTGCTGCGGTGAGTTGTTTTACGAGCGGAATATTGGGATTTCCAGCCAGGCCGATGGCCGGAATTAGAGTAGGAATATCGATGTGATCCAGGGTACAACAACGAGTGATGGTATCCGCAGCAGCTTTTGGAATCATCCCTTCTTCTGCCTGAGCCTGGGCCAATGCAGTTTCAAAGCGGAGCATGGCACTGAGGTAGGCTTCAGCACTAAATAGTTTATTTACTTCCGTTTTATAAAAAAGTGGTTCAAACAATGATTCCATATGTTGCTTTTCTAAGGTGTATCTTAAGTGCCTTAGGTTTCTTAGGTGGTTAAAATATGCTTAGCTTGTCTTTTTTCACCACCTAAGAAACCTAAGGCACTTAAGAAACACTTTAGTTAGATTGTGATCAAACTCTTTCCAAAATCACTGCATACCCCTGCCCTACTCCAATACACATCGTAGCCAAGGCATACCGCTTTTGTTGTTTTTGCAATTCCAGCGCAGCGCTATAAGTAATTCGAGCCCCCGACATCCCCAGCGGGTGTCCCAAAGCAATGGCACCACCATTCGGATTGATGCGTGGATCATCATCAGCCAACCCTAAACTGCGAATACAGGCCAAGGACTGTGCCGCAAAAGCTTCATTGAGTTCCATGATGTCAATGTCATTCAGGCTCAAGCCAGCCTTTTGCAAGGCTTTTTGTGTAGCAGGCACCGGTCCAAGGCCCATGATGCGCGGCTCTACCCCTACTACTGCTGAGGCCACAATACGGGCTTTGGGCACAAATCCTTGTTCTTTAACGGCTTTTTCCGAAGCCAGCATGACTGCAATTGCCCCATCATTCAAGCCGGAGGAATTGCCTGCTGTAACCGAACCCCCTTCTTTTTTGAAAGCGGGCCGCAGTTGAGCCAGTTTTTCTACAGTTGTTCCGCCTTTGATGAATTCATCCTGAGCAAAAATTTGGGTATCCCCTTTACCAACGCTGATTGGAACCGGGATAATTTCTTCTGCAAAACGACCCTCAGCCTGGGCTTTGGCCGCTTTCATTTGGGAGTTGTAGGCAAATTGGTCCTGAGCTTCCCGGCTGATCTTGTGGATTTCGACCAGGTTTTCAGCGGTGATCCCCATCGCATCGGTGCCGTACATGGACTGCATGCGGGGATTGATGAACCGCCAACCAAAACTGGAGTCGTACATTTGGGCATCGGTGCCAAAAGGTTTAGCGCTTTTGGAGATGACGTATGGCCCGCGAGTCATGTGCTCCACGCCACCAGCAATAAACACATCGCCGTCGCCGATACCAATGGCTCGCTGAGCATTGACTATGGCCGCCATACCCGAGGCACAGAGCCGATTGACGGTTTCCCCGGGTACACTAAAGGGCAATCCAGCCAACAAGAGTGCCATCCGAGCTACATTGCGATTGTCGTCGCCCGCTTGATTGACACAGCCGAGGATGACATCGGTGATGCTGGCGGGGTCGAGCTGCGGGTTGCGTTTGAGCAGTTCAGCTAGCACATGGGCAGCTAAATCATCCGCCCTTACCGTGGATAAGGTGCCACCGAAGCTGCCGATGGGGGTACGTATGCCGTCGATTAGGTAGGTTTGCATGAGTTGGTTATTCGGGTAATGGATAATCTGGGGGTTCAGATTGGAAAATTTGTTGGAGGAGAACGTGGATTCGAGTGCACAAAGCATCAAAAGTCCAATGGTTTTTCTCCAATTCTAACTCAAAGGCTTGCTGAAGGGCGAAAGGTATTTTCTCAAGGTGTATTTTTGAAATTGCCCCTTTTCGATAACCTTCACCAAACTCTTTTTTTAGTATTTCATGGAGCATTTGCTCAAGATGATTTTTGGAAGAGCTAGCCTTGGGGTTTTTCAATAATTCATTTTTTGCAGCCTCATCAAGGGTTTTAAAATCCAGATGGTGCAGCAAAAGCCAAAGCTCAAAGCAGGGGTTGGTCATACAAAATTCATATTCTTTTTGTTTGCAAAGCCGCTGTGCTTCAGCCATGTTCTTCTCAGGCCATTTGTCCGCGTCCACCAAACACCACAGTTGATCCTTGTCACTAAGCTTGTATTTTTTCTTGTATTCATCCAGCATCGCCAAGACCCGGCGAAAATCACTGGCATTGTCTTCCCTACGCAAGGCTTCTATTTTGATCAAACGACCAAGAGATTTGGTATTGATAAAATCGGCCACGTGAGCAAAGTATTGCGGCTCACTTTCTCTGCCTTCCGAGGCAATGACAAAAAAGGTCGTGGGGTCTTTGCGCTGCCCACCACTTTTGCGGCTTAGTCCTTTTTTATCCCTCGGCATTGGCGGTCTCCCAGTTTAGTTGTTGTACATCCGAGATAAAAGGAATGGCGCCATATCTGCCTTGCAAATAGGCTTTGCGGATTTCTTTGTCGAAGCGAGGTTGGAATTCTTCGAGAGAGTAGATGTGGGACTCTCCGTGGTTGTTCTTTTCTACGAACCAGACTTCATCCCGGCGTAGCAGGCTGAGATCAAGGAGACTGGATTCGTGAGTTGTGACGATGAGCTGGCTATTGACATTTGTGGTGGTAAAAAGATAATACTCTGTAAGTTTATGTAGCAGTTCTGGATGTAAACTACGATCAATTTCATCGATTATTAACGTAAGTTCAGAATCTGGATGTTTTAAGAGCCAAAGCAAAGGTATAAAATCAAATAGCCGCTTAGTTCCATCAGATTCATCGTCAAAATCGAAATTAACTAACTCGTTTTCATCCTTTAATTTTCGTTTAGTGACCATTTGTGATGCAATGATTTGGCCTTGTTTATTTTTTGAAAAGTATTTAGGTTTTCCATTTTCCACTATTTTATGCTTTCGCCCTTTATTTATATTTTCAAGTAGCATGTTTTTGCGAATCTCAGGCATTTTTTCCAAAATATCATTGGCATCTTCACTTTTAAATTCTATGTCATTTATTCCAGTTCTAAATAATTTAACAAGATCACAGTAAAATTCCTTGTCCTCAGAATCTTCCAGGTCAATTATATCTAATGGGTAAATATTATTTCCAGGATAGAACAATATAAGATTCGTTTTAAACCAATTATATATAATCCTAAACATTTTAAAGGCTGAATTTTCATTCCAGTCTTTTTGACCTAAGATAGTTAGTAATAACTCATTAGATTCGACATCTTGAGCATATATTGAAAACCTAACAGCATCCTCACCTTTAAATTTTGGGTGAGTCTTCATTGTTGTTGATCCATTTAAGTTAACAACACGTTCAAAGATGCTTTTTTGAGAAGATTTTTTTAATTCAAAAAGCCACTCATCAAGGATCCTTTTTTCACCTAATTTAATGGTAAAACCATATGCATAAACCTTCCCATTAACCTCAAATTCAAACTCAAATTTTGAAGGTTTGCTTTCATTATTTTTTTCCAGCCTAAAATGATTACTAACATAAAAGTGGCTCTTTATACCTCTCAATATCGTTTTGTGAGCAAAATCAATTGCTTTGATTAAATTCGACTTCCCAGAGGCATTTGCCCCATAAATAACCGCCAATTTTAACGCCTCGACACCCGTAGCCAGCGTCACTGCTGGCCGCACAGGCTTTCGCACTTTACCCGCCAACATCGAGAACTCCTCTTCTTCATTAAAAGAAAGAAAATTAGATACGCGAAAAGTGATCAGCATAATGATTTTTTCTGCAATTACGTGATTTTTTCACCTAAAATGCAAGTTTTACAATCAAAAAATCTATTTTTAGTTATTTCACATGATAAAATTGGCGACTTAACTCAACCTTTCCACAAATTTTGCCTTTGTCTTCGCTCTCACTTCCTCCAAACTGGCTCCTGGCATCAACTCCACCAAAGTCAATTGACCATCCAGGTATTTGAACACCGCCAATTCTGTAATCACCACATCCACTACCCCGATGGCAGTGAGGGGCAAGGTACATTCCGGCACAATTTTGGAAGTCCCATCCGGGTCAGCGTGAGTGAGTGTGACGATTAGTTTTTTGGCACCTGAAGCCAAATCCATGGCGCCTCCAACGCCCAGCAGTGGCTTCCCAGGCACGGCCCAGTTGGCCAGGTTTCCTTTTTCATCTACCTCTAAACCGCCCATAATGGCCACATCTACGTGTCCTCCACGAATCATGGCGAAACTATCGGCGCTATCGAAGTAACTACTGCCAGGCAGCGCGGTTACTGGAATTTTCCCTGCATTCACTGGATAATCCAGTGCGCCGCCACCATCAGCAGGTGAAGGACCTACACCCAACATGCCATTTTCAGTGTGCAGGATGATGCCGTGTTCAGGACGGATCAGGTCGGCAACCAGGGTGGGAATGCCAATGCCTAGATTAACCACATCGCCTTTTTGCAACTCGACAAAAGCGCGTTTGGCCATGTTTATGCGGCTTTCACTTGCCTTTCGAGCAGCACCAACTGAGGCTGAAGAGCCGAGTAGTTCCAGTGAAAGATTGGCTTGTACGAGGTAATCCACAAAACAACCGGGGGTATGGATAAAATTGGGATCGATGGCCCCCACGGGCACGATTTCTTCCACTTCTGCAATGACGATATCCGCAGCGGTGGCCATGGCGCGGTTGAAGTTTTGTTCAGTCATGCGGTAGGTGAGGTTGCCCGCAGTATCGGCTTTCCAGGCGCGGATGAAGGCCACATTGGCTCTGATCCCAGGGATAAAGACTTGTTCTACCCCATTGATCAACATAGTGGGCCGCCCCTGGGCAATCAGCGTTCCCGCCGAACTAGGTGTATAAAAGCCTCCAATACCTGCGCCTCCGGCCCGGATGGCCTCGGCCAAGGTGCCTTGGGGCAATAATTCATATTCTACTTCGCCAGATTGAGCTGCCTTTACCGCATCAGGATTGGAGGTAAAAAACGAACCGATCATTTTGCGGATTTGGCCGTTGCGCAACAAACGGCCTCCACCCAGACCAGGCTCACCAACGTTGTTGCCGATGAAGGTGAGATTTTTGATGGTGGTTTCCGCAAGGGCATGCAGCAGGTGGACGGGGTTGCCCGTCATGCCGAAACCTCCACCGAGAATGGTGTCGCCGTCTTTAACGAGTGCAGCGGCTTGTTGGGGGGTGATTTGTGGGACTGATTTCATGTGGGTTGGGAGAGGTTGAGGAAGGTTGAGGAAGGTTGAGGAAGGTTGAGGCTGCCGCAGCAATTTTGACGATGTCAATGTCCAAGTCGCTGC
>NZ_JANRKL010000214.1:0-55946 GCF_033763495.1 Haliscomenobacter sp.
CAATACAAACCCATGAGCAGATTCATGAGACCACGAAGAATCGTGGGTTTCTGGTCATTTCAACAATAAGACCCGGCATACTCCAAATATGCTGCCTGCCGATCCAATCTTTCTTAAGGTTTAGCAAAAAAAATGTACTTGTTGATCTTTTTGCGCAAACCTACCTGGATACCCCAGTTTTGGTAGCGTTGATCGATGGCGTAATCATTGGCCGTAAACGAACCGGAATGGTGCAATACATAAGGCTCCAGCACCAGCCGCAAACGTGGTGTGATGGGATAACTCGCAGCGATACTGCCATATAAGGCTACGCCCAAACTATTGCGAAAAGCCGGATAAGCATCGGGCGTTTTACTTGAAAAATCCAGCACTCTATTCAGATCAGGCGACAAAAAGTTGCCCTTTTGATTGAAGGCCATATTCAAATACACTCCAGCATTGGCAGAAAGGGTAAACTTGCCCACATTGTTGCGCTCGTAACCTACCACAACTGGAATATCAATGGTTTGAAAACTATTCTGTTGTGCTTGCTGCTGGTAAGTAAATGTTTCCCGGTGGTTGCTGTAGCTCAAACCACTGCGCACTGCAATGCCATCGGTGGAAACCATCGAAAAACGCAGTGCGGCTCGATACCCATTTTGCACTGCTTCACTTTGCTCCCGAGCCTGACGGTACAATTCAAATTCTGGTTCTCGCGCCTCCAGAGTTCTGGCAGGCAAATCCATTCCTGCCATTAACTCGCCGTATACGCGCCAGCCACGAGTTCTGGGCAGGTACAATGGTTTAGAACCATCCAGGCCAAGTTCAGGCTGGTAGGCCACATTGGTGTTGCGTGAATCCAGGAGCTTGAAGTTTTCTACTTTTTCTGTTTCTTCAGTTGCGAATGAAGTTGTGTTTTTTGCCTCAATCTCCCCAGGAATTTGAGCAGCATTAGCTGTATTCAAATTTTGCGAAGCCGAAATAATAGAAGGATTTTCTCTCGGAACCGGGTTTTTCAAATCCTGGTTCAAAATAACCGCAACTGGGGGGGTATGCCCATTGCCTTTGGAGTCCTTATTGAGTTGTGCAGCAGCCCGGCTATCCAGATTGGGCATCAATACGGCCGTTTTATAATTGCCAAAACTTTGTTCCAACAGTTTTTCTTCCATCCGCTGTTCCTCGGAACCAGCAGGATGTTGGCCCTGTGCATCAGGAGCTTCCATTGCAGGATTTATGGCTGCAATCGGCTTATTCGAATTGTTCTGCTTCAGCGGTTTGGACTGTTCTGGCTGATTGTCCATGTGCTCGGCCCACATCCAAATGGCCCCGGTCAAACTGAGCAGCAGCACAGCTGCAGTCAAGTACCAGACCAATAAACGCCGGCGGGATTCTTTCGCTTGAGCTGTTTTTCGGGCGTCCAGTGCGGCCCACAAGTGCATGGGCGTTTCCATGCTGTGGTGGTACAACTTGTCCCGAAAAAGATCATCCAGTGGATTGTGCTCACTCATACCGTAACTTTTTGTACATGCTCTAATTCCATGACCATTGCCTGCAGCATCTTGCGGGCTTTCACCAATTGTGACCGGGAAGTACTCTCTTGAACCCCCAGGGTATCCGCTATTTCGGCGTGACTGTAGCCTTCAATGGCGTACAGGTTGAACACGATGCGGTAGCCCTCGGGTAGGCGGGCAATCAGCCCCAAGAGTTCTGCTTCACTGAGCTGGGAAAAAACACTGGGTTCAGCAGCGGAAAAATCCTCCCTTATTTCCAGGCCGTATTGCTCATGTGTAAAACTTTTGCGGTCAAAGGTTTTTAGTGCCGTATTCACCACCACGCGGCGAATCCAGCCCTCAAAGGAACCTTTGTTCTGAAATTGATGCAAATGATCGAAGATTTTGATGAAAGCGTCTTGTAAAACATCTTCCGCTTCCATCTGATGGCGGGCATAACGCATACATACCGACAACATCTTTCCAGCGTAACGCTTAAAAAGTTCCTGTTGGCATTCTCGTTTTTGCCGCAAACAACCTTCGATGATTTCTTTTTCAGTCACAAGTTTAACAGGTCTGATTGAATAGAGCCGACAGCGTACTGATTCGCTGCCTAAAGCCTGTCACGAAAATACAACAATAGTCCGTTTACGGTATGAGGATGTTGAAAAAAGCCTGCTTTCCAACGTTGAAAGGCTTCCTCAAGCGGCATGAGTTCAACGTCGACATCTTCGCCCGTATCCAAGTCGATGACATGATTGGGTTCGCAATCGGTGGCCAACCAGTGGTAGATGTAAGAATCTATGAAGACGGGATTGGAAGGGATGCTACCCAAAAAGGTCCAATTTTCACTGGCATAACCCGTCTCTTCGCGCAATTCACGCTGAGCCGAAAAATGGTGCTCTTCCCCGGGGTCGACAATCCCACCGGGCAGTTCCAGTGTTTCAAGACGGATGCCCACCCGGAATTGGCGAGCCAAAATCAATTCTTGATTGGGTGTAATCGCAACCACATTAGCAGCATCAGGCGAGTTAAGGATAATCATCCGTTCTGTAATGCCATTGCGAGGGTTGGTCAGATGGTCGAAGCGGGCCTGAAAGAGTTTGAGATCAGGGCCAGGTTCGGAATGTTGGATTTTCCAGGAGTTTGGGTTGGAAGGCATGGGTATGGTTGTAGGGGCGCCCCGTGCGGGCGCCCTTGATAAGGCGAATCGGCACACAAGGGACGCAAATATGGGCACCCGCATAGGGTGCCCCAACGAATCATTTTGCGTCATCAATAATGGCATCATCGATCAGATCATTGCCATCATTGTCCCCATCTTCGAATCCGTGGGTTTTATTCCCTTTGGTTGATTGGAAGTCTGGGTCTTTGCTGAGCCTTGGTTCAGTAGAAAACGCTCCACTATCACCATCGGCCCAACGTTTGGCTTTTTCAAAGAAGTCATCGTGTTTGCCAAGGTCATTCTTTTTGGCGTCGTCCATTACGTCCATAAAAGTGCGGTCTTTGTCCTTGGCTTTTTCCTCAATTTTGTCGCCCATTTCTTTGGCTTTTTGGATGAGGTCGTCCATGCTGTTTTGGTGTTTTTCCGAGGAGGCTTCTTTTTTGGCTTTTTCGTAGAGTTCATCGGTTCTGGTGATGACCTCGCCTTGCATTTCTTTCACCTTTTCCCACACTTCGCCGCCTTTTTCCATCACCTTCTCCCCTACTGTTCCGGCTACTTCTTTCATGGTTTCAAAAACAGAACTACCTACGTCCAGTAGTTTTTCACCCGCCTTGGCGGCTACTTCTTCTACTTTTTTGCCTGCTTCCATGGTAGTATCCAATACTTTGGCACCTATTTTTTCAGCGGTAGTTTTTTCCCGGGGCGTTGCAGGATCTGCGCTGTCCAGGGTATCGAAGTTGAGTGGCCGATCCTCCACAATTGGGTTGGTCACTGGCGGTGGTGGTGTCGTCGTTTGTTTTTGGGTTTCTTCAAAAAGGTCGTTGATGTTTTCTACCGGCGGAGTTGTTGGTGGAGGTGTGGAAGCAACCGGAGGTGTTTCCGGCTCTTTTTTGGTTCCCATCACATCCTGAGCTTTGTCAATCACTTTGGCACCAAGATCTTCTACTTTATCCAGCGCATCATTGAAGAAATCTTCTGCTTTATGGACAAATTCTCCCGAACGCTCTTTTATTTCTTGTCCAGCTTCTTTAGCGGTTTCCACAGCTTTATTGGCTGCTGATTTGCCTAAAGATTGAGCGCCAAACAACACTTTTTTGATTTCATTAAAAAATCCCATAGCAATTTGGATTTTTGAGTTGGTTAATTTTTTGGGAAAGACAGGCTAAATATAGTGGAAAAACAAGGGTATTCCAAAAATTGCATCGACAATTACAGGGTAGTGATCGACCGAAAGCAATGCGCTCAAAAAACGGGTTTATCCTTTATGTTCAAAAAAGTCTCTATCTCCTGCTCCAAATACAACGCATGCCCCGGCTGTGAAAAGCCACCAACCAAACGTTGGCGTTCGGCACTGGTGGTCAGGGCGGTGACTGCGTAAGTATAATCGGGCCGACCATTGGTTTTACTGGGAACGTACTCTTCTACAAACAACTGCTCAATATCCCGCACAGCCATGAAGCGGTTGGGGTTAAAAGGGATGGGAATGGGTCCATTTTTGATGTCGACTCCCTGACTGGTAACAACAATACTGGTTTTATTGAGCATCAAGCCCAGGGTGTACATCAAAAAAGATACACCTACCAAAATGTGTAGGCTAGCAAACAACAAAATGCGCCATTCACCGGTAGCAACACCCATTACAATAAATGGAGTGAGGATGGCATTCCACACAATGGTAAACAATAAAAAAAAGCCCCAGCGCCGCGTATTCCGCCAAGGAATAATGAAACGCAACTCACCAAAATCACGTTCGGTAATTACCCCCTTAGGCATTTCTATTCTCCGGCCATCGTTGGGTCTTGCAAAAGTGCTGCTTTGTTGTCGATTGGCTTCCCTCATCAATTCATGCACTGTTTCTAATATGCTCAAATTGGAGGCATCTGCATTCGCTGGCGCGAAAGAAAAAACAGCATTGCAATTGCGGCATTTGGCCACCATGTTTTGCAAATTGACATCCTCGGCAAGAATGAGTTGCCCGCAGGCGATACAGCTCAATTGGTTGGACATAGGTTTTAGTGTTGGTCAATTGATTCAGACTTTATACAGGTGTCTCTACGAAAAAATATGTTCTAAGTTAATCCTTTTTTCTTGTTGTCGCATTTGAATTGGCTTTTCAAGCCTAAATTTGCTACCAAACCATCCTCAACAATTACTTATGCAATATCGACAACTGGGAAAAACCGAACTCCAGGTAAGTACCATCTGCCTGGGCACCATGACCTTTGGAGAACAAAACACCGAAGCCGAAGGCCACGCACAAATGGATTACGCGTTGGAACAGGGGATCAATTTTTTTGACACTGCTGAAATGTATTCCGTTCCTTCCCGCAAGGAAACCCAAGGCAGTACCGAACGCATCATTGGTACTTGGTTCAAAAAAACGGGCAATCGGGATAAAATCATCCTTGCCTCAAAAGTAACTGGCCCATTCGGCCTGTATCAGTTGGACCGTGGCCCATTTGATTTTTCAAAAGAACAAATCAATGCAGCCTTGGAGGGCAGTTTGCAGCGCCTGCAAACGGATTACATCGACTTGTACCAACTGCATTGGCCGGAGCGCAAAATGAACATGTTTGGCAAACGGGGTTTTGCCTACGACCCCAACGATCCCTGGGTCGACAATTTCAAAGAAGTTTTACATGCGCTGGATGAACTGGTCAAAGCCGGAAAAATTCGCCACGTTGGCCTCTCCAACGAAGTACCCTGGGGCCTGATGCGCTTTTTGCAGGAATCAGAACGACATAATCTGACACGGGTGGTGAGTATTCAAAACCCCTACAATTTGCTAAACCGCCTGTTTGAAGTGGGCTTGGCCGAAATGGCGATTCGGGAAAAGGTGGGCTTATTGGCTTATTCGCCGCTAGGATTTGGGCGTTTGTCGGGTAAGTTCAATCGGCCGGGCGAGGATTTAAGCAAAGCCCGGATCAATCTCTTCAAGCAATATACCCGTTACAATAGCCCACAGTGTTTGGAGGCAGTGGAAAAGTACTTGCAAATTGCTGAGAAGTATGGGCTCAATCCGACGCATCTGGCCTTGAGTTTTGTAAACAGTCGCCCTTTTTTGACTAGCAATATCATTGGGGCAACGACGATGGAGCAGTTGAAAGAGAATATCGATAGTATTGAGGTGAATTTGTCGGAGGAAGTGTTGAGGGAGATTGATGCGGTGCATGCGGCGATACCGGATCCAGCACCTTGATGATTTCGGATTTGGGATTTCGGCTGTGTGCGCTGCCTCTCCGAAATCCCAAATCCCCATCCGAAATGCTCACTTGAGTCGCGCAACCCAACCATCCATAGTGGTGGTCAGAATCTCACCACTGCCCAAAGGGACAACGTTATTGACCAGGGCATTGGACAATTTGTGCGCCCAAATCAGTTGTCGTTTTTCCCGGTCCACTACATAAACTACGCCCTTATCGCTGGCGATGTAAATTTTGCCCTCGTTTTCCACCGTAGGTGAAGGGCCGATTTCGTAACCAAATTTCAGGTTGAGGCTCCAGGCTTTTTCTCCTTTTAGGTCAAAAACCACCAGCGAGTCCTGCATGGTTTTGCTGTATAGTTCCAGGCGGTCGCTAGAGATGCCGATCGATTCGCGGCCTTTGGCGTAATTGCTCCGCCATACTTCCTTGCCAGTAACTGCATCGAGGGCCGTAAAATATCGATCCGGTGCAGCGATGAACACTTTACCATCTGCCACCACCGGCGTACAAGCGGCAGGTGAGTACAAGCGAGAACTTTGCCCATTGCTCCAACGCCAGAGGAATTTGCCCGTTTTTTTATCCAAAGCATAGAAGAAGGTGCCCCAATCACCGAAGTATACCCGTTCTGCATCTACGCAGGGGGTGCTTTCCACAAAATCAACCACCCCATTAAAAGTCCAGCGGGTACTCCCGTCCTTCAGGTTCAGCGCCCGAAACTTGCCTTCGGAGCTTCCCAAATACACCAGTTCACCATCAATTAAAGGGGAGGCGACGATTGATTTCCCGGTTTTGGTTTTCCAAAGCAACTTACCCGTTTTAAGATTCAAGCAATAAACGGAGCTATCTGTAGAAGCCACTACCACCCGATCAGTAGCCAAGGCAGGCGTAGAGAATATTTTTCCACGGGTAGTGTAGTGCCACAGTTTTTTTCCCGTTTTTACATCTAGTGCCACAATTTGCCCAGCACTATTGGGGTAAATGGCGAGTTCGGTATTGGCTACAATCCCTGCGCCCACATCGCTTTTGTCCTGAAACTTCCAAACAGTTTTGACCTGAGGGTATTTTTCATTGATGGAAAAATCGGGTTGAGGCTGGTCGGTATTTTCGTAGCGGTGTTTGTAAAGGAAAACTTTGTGCCACACGGGCAAGGTTTCTCCGTCGGCTTCTACTATCTGAATGCCTTCAGAGGCCTGAGCACGCAGAGGGCGGCGTTCGGCATAATACAGGGTATCAAACTGAATATTGACCAGATTGTACCCACCCACTGGATCCTTGGCGCGCAAATTGGAGCGCCCCATCACATTGGGAATACCGGCTGCGTCCAGGAATTTGTTGCGGTGCCCATGCCCACAAAGGGCAACCTGGGTGTTGCATTTTTTCAATTTTTCCAGCACTTGATACCAATTTGCCAAACCTGAATCCAAGGGATAATGATTGACAAACACGGTGGGCTGAGTCGCTGGGGTAGCATTAAGGATGGAATCCAGCCAAACCAGGTCTTCTCGGGGCACCAAACCTGGAGCCATCCGCATATTGGGTCCACTGCTGCATCCAATGAAGCGGAATCCGGCATGGTCAAAAACAAAACGATCGGCACCAAAAATGGCTCGAAAACTGTTGCAACCACTTTCCGACCACTTGGTATCATGGTTCCCGGGTACGATGTACAAGGGTTTGTTGAGTTGACTCAGGATGTTTTTGGCCTGTTTCAACTCAGCATCTGACCCAAATTCGGTGACATCACCCGAATGGATAACAAACGCAATATCAGCCTGGGCATTGATGTCGCGGACTGTACGCTCCAGATCTTCGGCTGCACTTGCACCACTGCCGATATGGGTATCGCTGATGTGAGCAAATTTGAAGGGCTGAGCCCCCAGGCAAAGGGGCAAAAAAACGGCAAAAATTGCACTGAATTTTAATACTCGTTTCATGGAATGTTGTTTTTATCCAAGTATTTTTACAAAAAGCTTATTTGACGCTTTGTTTATTCAAACACCGCCATTATGCAAAAGCTATTACCGTTGATTGTAGTATGGGCAAGTTTTGTCGGGCTTCAGGGGCAGTCTTGTGGGTTAAAAGTAGTCAATACACTGGATGGTTATCGCCAAAAAGTAGTAGAAAACGCCGATAATGAACTGGTCGAAATCATCAAAGTAATCCCCTCTGTCAAACTTGACATCAAATACGCCACCAAAGACAACCTGGTGCACCAGCGAGTGTACAAGCAGGCCCGGGCTTTTGCGCGGAAGCCAGTAGTTGAGGCCTTGCAAAAAATTCAGGCCGAGCTCAATACCCAGGGCTTGGGGATCAAGGTTTTTGACGGATACCGTCCTTATGCCGTTACTTGCCTGTTCTACGCCGCTATTCGGGACACCACCTTTGTGGCTGCGCCCTGGCGTGGTTCCAGACACAATCGGGGTTGTGCCCTGGATTTAACCCTGATCAATCTCAAAACAGGAAAAGAACTCCCCATGCCCTCCGGCTATGATGAAACCACCGAACGGGCATTTCACGATTATCAAGGGGGTACGGAGGAAGAACGCAAAAACCGGGCAATATTGCGCGAAGTAATGACCAAACATGGTTTTGCCATTTACAAATACGAGTGGTGGCATTACGATTTTATTGGTTTCGAACGATTTGACATTACGGATATTCCTTTTGAAGAACTCAGCAAATAACCCCCAACCCACGAATTTATTCGTGGGCAGGGAATGCCAATCTTAACCCACGAATTTATTCGTGGGCGGGGAATGACCAATCTTAATCCATGAATTTATTCGTGGGCAAACCCTCAACCATGCAGCCTCAACTCCTAAAACGGCTCCTTATTTTGGCTAGTGTCTCCATGTTGGTTTTGCTGGCCTGGTTTGCGCTTTCTTTTTATTTCAAACTTTACCGTCAGGTCAACCTCAACATTTGTGCAGGCCGACAAAATGGGGAAGGATATCATTTTGCGGAAGCTATAAAAAAGGTAGTCAACAAACACTACGCCTACAAAATCAAAAACCTGGAGATCATCGAGACTCCAGGATCGGAAGCCAACTCGGATTCCATCACCCGTGGAAGTGCCGATTTTGCCTTACTCCAGGCCGATGTAGAACATTTCCCCGATAATGGCGGTATCGTTGCCATTTTGTACGCAGATTTGTTCCAATTGGTAGTACGCAGCAACTCTGGTATTCAGCACATGCGTGATCTTAAAGGGAAAAAAGTGGCCTTGCCTGAAAAAGGGAGCGGGCAATACAGTTCATTTTGGGCCTTGGCGCACTATTATGGGATTGAAGAAAAAGACATCCAGGCCTACCATTTGCCTGGCAATGAAATTAGTCAACGAATGTTGGATGATTCTTTGGATGCCACTTTTTCTGTACGGGCATTGGGCAACCATTTTGTCCAGGGTTTATTGAGGACAGGTAAAGCCAAACTGGTTCCCATTGAAGACATCGATGCTTTTCGGATTGATCGGCCCTCCTTGGCGGCAGGAGTTATTCCACGCGGCGCTTATGGAGGGAGTCCTTATATTCCTGGCGAAGCTACCCAAACGATTGCCGTACCCAGGCTATTGGTAGCCCGCGATAAAATCGACAAAGAGGCGGTTCGCTTGGTCACTCAAGTGTTGTTTGAACGCCGCAATGACTTGATCAAAGCACTTGGCCATGAGTACCAACACCTGAGTGGGTCCATTACCCAACCCGATGGTCGACAGGGTACTTTTATCCCCCTGCATCCTGGAGCACAGGCTTTTTACGATCGGGAAAAACCCAATTTTTTTACGGAAAACATCGAATTATTTGGCATTTTGATTTCGATCCTCTTGCCACTTATTTCTGGTGCTTTGGGTTGGTACACCAATCGAATCGAAAAGCAGAAAAATACCGCAGATCAATATGCAAAAGAGGTAATGGCGATTGTGAATGATTTGCAGGAAACCAAAGACCTTGCGGGGCTGGATTTGAAACGGGAAGCGATGCTCAATGTGCTCAATCGCGTCATGGAAGACTTGGACAACGATGTTTTAAACCTGGAAGGCTTCCATTTGTTTTCATTCACCTGGGAAATGGGCTATCAGGCCTTGAAGGAGCGGAGCCGGGCACTAAAGCGGAGTTAAGCCTCGACTAAAAATTACATTGGGTTAATAACGACAACACCTGCAAGGTTTTGAAAGTCGCTTACATTTCTGGTTACAATGGCACAGTTGTGAACGATTGCTGTTGCCGCGATAATCGCATCTGGTAACTTAATTCTGCGCTGTTGCTTGATTTCAACTACTTTTTGTACAATAGATTCTTCTATGGAGAACCGGAACAAAATACCTAGCAGGGCTTCAGTCTCTCGCTTTTCATTTTCATCAGAAAAAGGATAACCGAGCGTCTCCATAAATGAAATATCAGAAATAAAAAGTTGATCCTCGGGCTGAATAAAGCCTCCAGGGTCTAACTGTTTTTTTTGCAACATAAATAATGATATTGGAGTCAAATAAGAGTCTACGACCACTCATTCCGTTGTTGATTTTGCCATTCTACCGGATCAATAATATCTTGAAAAAGAGGAGAAGTCTGTTTTTTGAGCGTTTCTTGCAATAAGAAAAGTTGACTATTAGAGCCAGCTGGTTTCTCCTCTCGCACTAAGTTAGGAGAAGGAACTTCCTCTTCAATTTTTACATAATCCAAAGTTTTTAAAAATTGAAGAATTAGCAAGTATCGACTTTCTTCTATGTTTAGGATGAGTTTTTGCATAAGAAACAATTAAAATGATTGTAAAACTTACAGTAGTGATTTAACAAAAAATCACTACTGTAAGTTTCAAACTACTTTACCAACTCAAACTTATACTGCAATCGCTCAATGATCGGGCTATCCTTCCCCGGCATGGTATTCTCCAGGATGATGTCCACATCGATCGTTTCACTTTCCGTTTTATCGGTGCTGTCGAAAGTCACTTTGATTTTGCCAGATTCACCAGGTTTCACTGCATCAGTGGAATAATCGGTGGTGGTGCAATCACAAGCGGTGATGATGGCGATCTTCAGTTCAGCATCCCCTTTGTTGGTGAATTCAAAGGTAAATTCCCGCTTCTCGCCCTTTTTTACTTTCCCAAAATCCACCTCGCGGATTTTGAACTGCATGATGGGCACTCCCTTGAGCTCTTTCGCATAGTACAGCGTAGAAAAGCGGTGAATCGTATCCTTTACTGGAGTTGGAGCAGGAACGGTGTCAATCATTTTATTGCGGTTGGGCGCAGGTTTGGTTGTGGTTGGCTTTTTGCGCAATTCCGCTTTTTTGATCACAATTTTGGTTGGGCCTTTGATGATTTTGAACTCGGTGCGGCGGTTCAACTGGTGGGCGGCTTCTTGTTGTTCCTTGGTTTCCAGGTTATCAATAAAGGCTTGAGTCAGGGTATCTTTCACGGTCATGAACAGGTACTCTGACGCCATTTTTTCATTCACAGGTTTGGGTTGTGATTCGCCGTAACCTTTGGCCTGTATCCGGGTAGAGGAGATTCCTTTTGCCAACAACCACTTACGTGCGGACTCGGCCCGGCGTTGAGACAGATCCTGGTTGTAGGTATCCCGGCCACGGTAATCCGTGTGCGAGCTCAACTCGATGACCATATCGGGGTATTTTTTCATCAGTTCCAAAACCAGATTGAGGTCGGGTTCGGACTCGGGTGTGATTTTATCGTCGTCGTAGCCATACACGATGTTGTCCAAAAGGATGGGTTGCTCGGTGGTTACAGTATCGTACTCCGGTTCTTCTTTTACCTTGGTTTCGGGCCGGGCTTTCAGGAAGAATCTTTTTTCCAGAACCTTACTTTCCTTCAAACCAATCGTGGAAACCTGCGCACTATCCGGGAAATACCCTGGCACAGTCACTTTAATCTTGTAGGCCTTGTCCAAAGTCAAAGGGAAATCAAAGCGGTTGCCTTCTGTGTTCAATTTTTGATCTACCGGAGTAATTTCGGTGGTTGCAACTATTCCGAGCTTGGTAGTCCCTCCTTTGAGTGGCTTTTTGGCAATGTCGAACACCCCGACCACCAAATCTGCCTTGATGCGTGGTACTTCAAATTCGTAAATATCGTCACAGCAGGTTTTGGCGCGTACCGAGCGGTTGGTGCCGGGGCGATTGGATGTAAAAAAACCTTTGTACCCTTCCCGATCCAATGAGAAGTATTGATCATCGGTGGAAGAGTTGTAACCATTGCCCAGGTTGCGGGGCTCGCTCCACACCTGGCCATTCCATACAGTGAAGAAAATATCCTGTCCACCATAGCCAGGATGACCATTGGAGCTGAAATACAAGGTTCCATCAAAGTAAAATGGTGTAATTTCATCGCCAGGAGTATTGATTTTGGGGCCCAAATTGATTGGATCGCCGTATACACCTTCTCCTTTGTAGGTGGCATAATAGAGGTCCAAACCACCTTGTCCACCATCCATGTTGGAGGTAAAAAAGATGACTTCTTTGCCAAACAACTCGCCAACAACCGGGTGAAGGGACAAATATTCACCATTGATTCCAGTACATTCCTGAGCAGCTCCCCAGGAATCGCCACCACCCTGGCTGTAGAATATTTTACTTTCAGAAACTTCGTTGCCTTGCATTAACGCACGGGTGAAGTACATGCGGCTACCATCAGGAGAGAAGGATACAAAAGAGGTTTGGTAGCCTTCGCGGTTGATTTTTTGATCCAGCACTTCTGGTTTGCCCCAGCCTTTATCCGTTCTGGTTGTTTTGTAAATTTTAGCTCCTTTTTCTTCTGCAGAATCAGAGGCGATCACCACTTCATCCGTCTCAAAGCTGACGTAGTACAAGCTACCATCCCGGTACAAGGAAGGAGAATATTCCGAAAAGGCATTGCTCACGTTTTTGTCCAAAGCCTTGGGCGTCACCTTGGCTTTGGTTTTGGACATGGCCATTTCACAGCCGGTGACTTCATATTGGGCCAGTTCCTTGAGTTTTTCGTCTTTGGTAGCGCCAATGAATTTCTGGAACTCCTCCAAGGCCTCTTCACAATCCCCATTCATTTTAAGCGAACGACCAAATTTGTAACGCAACTCCACAAAGTTGTTTTGTTTGTCCTTGCGCAACAAAGCCCGGTAATAACGAGCTGCTTTGGTATAATCCCGCAGTTGGTAGTTCATATCCGCCAATTGTGGCAACAAGGATTCGTCCTCTACTTCCTCGTAGGCCTTCTCCAGCAGGGTGACTGCCTGATAGTAATTCTTGTCCGTCATAGCGGCCTCCGCAGCTTCCAGGTTTGCTTCCCGGGAAGACTTGCGCAAGGGCTGAGCCTGCAAACTAAGCCCAGCAAAAAGAAGCAACAACAAAATTGAAAAATAACTTTTCATATCAACTAAGGATATTTGGCGTACAATTAGAGTCTAAAGTCTTGGGCACAAAATTGAAGGTGGCACATCGGGCTTTTTGTACAACTTGATGATGTAGTTGGCCGCCAGTTCAAAACCACCTTTGATGCCCCGGTCACTGGACAACTCGCCCAAACGCATGTCCCAGGAAGCACCAATGCGTAAGTCCTTGTGGTCAACCCCCAACAGCAAAATGGCTGCATCTCCCACGCGGTAACCCAAACCAGCATTGAAACGAATGTCTGGATTCCACTTGTAACCTGCCATTACTTCTGGTACAATCTCGGTAGAATTGGCTACCGCTTGAAACAGCAGTGAAGGCGAAATGCTGATTTTATCGGTCAGGTTTTTGGTGTATAAGCCATGAAAAATTGTGCGGCTTGGTTTCTTTACTTTGTTGGCGCGCTTACCTGTTGAGGTAGTATCCCGATTGCCTAAACTAAAGCCGTATTCAGGGCCATTGATGTGGGCTGCCGAAACTCCAAGTTCCAACAAATCACCTTCTTTATTGGTTGTTTTGAACATCAAACCAATAGAGAAAGAGCGCGATGCTTGTGACTCATAATAGGGGTTATCAGGGTCTGGTGAACCTTGTCCGAAGCGTTGGCGATCGGAACTCAATTGTCCGGTACCACCACCACTTGGCCCAAGGATATCTTCTTCAAAAAGCAGACTATCCGCCTGAACCGAGTATTTAGTGCTTCCAGTTGAAAAGCCCAGGGTAAGGTGTTGGTTTCCTTTTTTGCTCAATGCAAAATGGTAGGATGCGTTGATCGCACCTTGCATGGAGGAACCCAAACGGGAAGTACCCGCCCGATCACCATAAAATGAAAAGCCTGCACCGACCCAGTCATTGCGCTTTTTGCGAAAACCTTTGACTACTGGCGCATCTATAAAAAAGGAACGGGTTGAAAAATCTTTAGGAAGGAACAACCACTGATCCCGGTAAATACCACCGATCCTGGCAGTGCCAAAAAAAGCTCCGGCCTGGGCAGGGTTTAAAGTTAGGGGCGACATGTTGTACTGGGAAAAGTGAATGTCTTGGGCTCCCAGATGGACCGTAGTGCAAAGCAAAAAAAAGCAGCTCAGCCGGTAGAAAATTCTCATACGCTGGTTTTTAAACGGTAAGTTAGCGGTTATCTGTTGACCGCACAAACAAATTAACGCAGATTCATTGGAATTATGGATTGTGCAAAGCCCTTTTAGCGTTTTTTTTTATTTATTGTCACCCATCAGCTAATCTCGGCGGGAGTGTTGGGCTCGATTGCTAGAAAAATTTTTTCAAGGTCAATTTGTTCCATACATTTAAAATGCCCCTTAGGACAAGCATCAAAACCAATTTTGGAGCAAGGACGGCAGCTCAGTTGTTTTGCCTCTATGGTGGTATTTTTCTCCATTCCATCTGGATAGAAGGGAGTCATTCCAAACTCTGGAATGGTATTGCCCCACACTGAAATTATCGGCTTGCGCAAAGCCGCAGCAATGTGCATTAGTCCAGTATCATGAGTGATGACTTGTTGGGCCTGACGAACCAGCGATGCCGATTGGTGCAAACTATACTTCCCGCAAGTATTGACTACATGAGGCCCGCTTGCCTGGATAATTTGTTCAGCCGCCGGGCGGTCGTCTGGCCCTCCCAACAAGAGGACTGGCTGCTGAATACCCTGACAAATTTCAATTAGCTTTTTGACTGGCAAACGTTTGGTGGCGTGTGCCGCACCAATGACCAGGGCGATGTAATGGCCATGCAGCAAATCATTGCGTAGCTCAGGCGAAAGGTTTTGCTCGGCAGCTAAATTGCGCAATTGCACTTCCTGTGCTTCTGGGATGAAATAATCCAGGCCTTGGCCATCGTACTGAACACCTAATTTTTTGACGGTATCCAGGTAGCGGTTTACAATGTGGGTGCGGGGCAATACATCCCATTTAAAACGCACCATCAACCATTTTTGAAAGTTGATTTTGTCAAAAGAGCGGTTGGCGGTTCGTAGCAAGAGCTTGGCCTGAAAACTGCGCAGGTTGTGGTGCAAGTCAATCACCCAATCGTATTGTTCACTTTTTAGGTCCTCTCCGATTTCGCTGATTTTCGACTTAATGGCATAAACCTTGTCGACATATGGATTGGCGTCCAGGATGTTTCTGAATGGTTTTTTGGTCAAAAAATGTACCTCTGCCTGCAATTGTTGTTTCAGGCAACGCACCACAGGTGTTGTCAGCACGATATCCCCAATCGATGAAAAACGGATGATCAAAATTTTTACAGGCACAGTTTACAGTTTTATGGGTGATCAATCAAACTGATCCTACAAATTGATGCAGTGGAATAGATTGAGGCGAAACTACTGAACTGCTGAAAATTAAACAGTAAATAAAGATTAAATGATCTGTATCAATTCGTAAACTGGCAATAAACTTTCACCCTGGAAGTGTTTGCCTTCTTCGAGTCGTTCCCGATGAGCGGCCATCAATTCTTCATCTTTTTGCATAAAGCCCCACAGTGTTTTCACCACTTTGCAAAATCGATCAAAATCGTGCGTTGCAGGAATATCCGGGGTTCCCAAAGCAATGAGTAAGCGTTTGAAGCGGTCAAAATGGTACAGGCTGTATTGATTAGGATAGCGAAAAGCCAGGTAGAGAGACACGATTTGATAGCCATCCTGATGAAAATGTTTGCTTTCCCGGCTACGTGGGTGTTTTTCCAAAAATTCGGTCAACAATTCATCACAATAAAAAACAAAGCGCCCTACCCTGCCGTCAACTTTTTTATTTTCATCAAAAAGATCCAGAAACATCTGTTTGACAAAGTCGGGCTGCATGCGCCAGAATTCCAGCATCATCCGTTTGGGTTCGTAGTGCTCGCGGTTCCACAATCGCCGGGTTT
The DNA here is from genome assembly GCF_033763495.1 of Haliscomenobacter sp. Lineage (GTDB taxonomy): Bacteria > Bacteroidota > Bacteroidia > Chitinophagales > Saprospiraceae > Haliscomenobacter. The sequence continues at coordinate 16,091 of NZ_JANRKL010000214.1, forward strand.
GGGTATTGTTGAGGCTGCGGTTGTACATCGACGCCAGATCGCTAGACTCCAGATTCCAGTTTTCTTGAAAGATTTTTTGCGACTCGTATATGTAGAGATGTTCCTCTTTGGCATCCGAGGCCAGGTGGGTTTTGAATTGATCTAGTGCTTCTTGAATTTTTTTCAGTTGCATGGGAAAAAATTGAACCCACAAATTTGGAAAAATTTTGAAAAAGAAGCAGAAAAGATTTAAAATGAATTGATGCGTGGTGCCTCAATTCATGGAATAGGTGCGTAAAAAACGCCAAAGTCGATCGTAACGATCGAGTACCAGATCAGTTACCCCTGATTTCTTAAGCTGTTGGCAATAAGCATTTGCTAATCTTTCAAAGTCAGGACGCAGGCTCAGGCGGGCAATGGCAATGGCGCGCATGCAGCGGTGTAAGTGATTGTGTAGGTAAAGAGTGGGTGTTTCCGGATCGGTATTATAAAGGTTGTCGACGTTTTCGAGGCGGGTATAACGCTCCAGGAAACTGATCCCTCTTGATAAAATCCCTTTTTGAATGGCATTTACTGCTGGCAGAATATCTTCTTCACAGCAAATGGAAAACCGCTCGAATGGTTGTTCAAACAGTTTGCCTAGTGGTGTAAACAGCGTAAAATTATTGGACTGCAACTCGGGCAAACCTTGGGTAAATGGCTGAGCCAAATCCTCCACAGCATCGTGCCGAACGCCCAGATAAACTTCCAATATTTGAACATTATCTCCTGGAATCCAATTCAATACAACGCATTGAAAGCCCGTGGGTGTAACCCGTCGGAATTGGTTGAGCTGGGGCATAAAGAAAAAATCCCGCTCAGCCAGTCGCTTTTTCAAGGCTTCCTGAATCTGATTTTTTAGCAAATTGGACTGTTGTACATGGAGGCTACTCATGGAGTAAGTTTAAATCCAAAACGAAGGTAAGTCAAATTTTCGAAAGCTATGTTAATTGAATGTAAAGTTTGTGCTGAATGGCTCAAAAATTGCTACAACAAGCATGTTTTCACGCATTTGCAGGCAAAAAAAAGCCAGGAGCATGCCCCTGGCCACCTAAAAAACCCGACTGTTATAAAATGCAAAAACTAAAAACAGGAAAAAAGACGACTGTAGTTCGAATAGAAGATTCTTTATTGAAATAAGCCTGTATCCTAGGATTTGTACTCACTTTATCAAAACTTTAACTGGACAAAATCGTTGCAATTGTCAATTTTGCGCGTCTAAATGGCGTTATTAACATCCACAAGAGCATGTAATCAATCAAAAAATGAAAAAAATAATCTTGTTGAGCCTTTTGGCCATAAATGTAAGTCTGTTGAGTGCCCAAACCAAAACCAAAGCGGTCACTCCTCCTAAAGAAACTTCGGACCCAGCAACCAAAGTGGTACTGGATAAAATGCGGGCCAAATACGAGGGCTACAAAACCCTTGAAGCTGATTTTTCACTCATTCTGGAAATGCCCGAACAACCTAAAGAAATTCAAAAAGGAAAATTGCTGCAAAAAGGAAGCAAGTACCGGGTGAGTTTCAACCAACAAACGGTCATTTCAGACGGTAAAGCGGTTTGGATCATCTTGCCCAAAAACAAAGAGGTGCAAATCAACAACATGCCTGATCCCAATGACGATGAGAGTATCTTGTCTCCACAGGCCTTGTTTCGCATTTACCTGCGTAAAGATTTCCTCTATTCCATTACCAACGAATATGCCCAAGGCAAACGGGTGATCCAGGAAATTGAATTCAAACCCACCGACAAATATTCCGAATACTCCAAACTTCGCCTGAGCCTGGATAAAAAGACTCAGGAGTTCATCGAATTGAAGGCTTTTGGCAAGGATGGCTCGCGCTATACCTTGGTGATGAACAATGTCATCCCCAACAAACCTTTGGTAGATAGCAATTTTGGGTTCAACAAAGCCAACTACCCGGGATACCACATCGAGGATCTCCGGAACTAGAAAGATGTGAATCAATTTTGTCCAGTGTTTAAAAAAACGTAAAGTCTGGTGCATTCCTTAAAAACTCTTTACCTGTTAAAGCGTTTTTAAAGTACCTTTCGGACGCAATTTTTAACCCATCAAAAAATCAAGCAAACATGGCTTTTGAACTTCCAGCGTTGCCTTATGCGTTTGACGCACTCGAACCCAATATTGATGCACGCACCATGGAAATCCACCACGGTAAGCACCACGCTGCCTATACCAATAACCTGAATGCTGCACTGGCAGGTACTGAACACGAAGGCAAATCGATTGAGTCCATTCTGGCCAATATCTCCCAGTTTTCTCCTGCTGTACGCAACAATGGAGGCGGATATTTCAACCACAATCTGTTTTGGACCATTATGTCTCCTAATGGCAGCCCTACTCCAGCAGAAGGCACCGAAATTCATGCGGCCATTACTGCGGATTTGGGTGGCTTTGACAATTTCAAAAAAGACTTCTCTGCCGCTGGCGCTACCCGTTTCGGCTCTGGCTGGGCCTGGTTGAGTGTGGGTGCTGATGGTAAATTGTTTGTCAGCTCTAGCCCTAATCAGGACAACCCGCTGATGGACGTAGCTGAGAAACAAGGTACCCCCATCCTCGGCCTCGATGTTTGGGAACATGCCTACTATCTGAACTATCAGAACCGTCGTCCTGATTACATCGAGTCTTTCTTTAACGTGATCAATTGGGAGGAAGTGAATCGTCGCTACCTCGCTGCCAAATAAAAAAAATTTAGAGGTTGAGGAGTTTAGAAGTTGAGACTACCGCGTGCGTCATTGACAAGGACTTTGTCTAAGTCTCTCGCAGTAGCCTAGACGTCTCAACTCCTCAACTTTCTTCAGCCTCCTCCAACTTTTTTCCCTCCCTCATATACTAATTTTTTTTTTCGTCTCGTTTCTTCCCTTATACGCTCATATCAACAGCGTGTCCATTCAGGTGTACTTACACTTGCAACGTTGCATTTTGACTTAATTACCGCGAGCACTGACGTTTCCCTACATTGTATTTTCCAGCTTAAACCGTTCATTTTTTACCCAAAACCGTTTCCCATGATCATCGCAGCTTTTTGCCTGATTTTAGTGCTTATTTTTGGTTCGAAATTAGTGGAAAGAACCTAAAACACACCATTTAAAGATACAAAAGGCCGCGTTCTCTGGTGAAGAGCGCGGTCTTTCTATTTGTACCTTAATTTTTTGCATCAATCAATTCCCAAATCCTTACGCAGAGGGAGATCTTTCAGGTTGTTTTTTTGCCAATAGGCCTCCATCAAGGTATGGGTTCTTTTGGCGATGGTTTGGCGCATTTGTTTGTCCAACAAAGCCGGATGGCTGTCTGTCCAGCCTTCAATCAGGTAGGGTTCTTTATCCTGAAAAACGATTTCCAATTTGCGTTCCAGTTCCGGGTAATTGAGTTGGTAAACTTTTAAATTGTTTCCCTTAAATTCATTGCCTGCATATTTTTCCAGCTTTGCTTCGACGGTATATGCTTTAAAAGGCTTGTGCATCAAGCGGATGTACATGGCACTTGGATAAACCTGCACCGTGCCCAGGGGCAAGGCATCCGGCCCCATCCGCAGGCGGGTCCATACTTCGTCTTCCAGCAAGGCTTGCGGTAAACTCAGGTTTTGATCCCCTTCATTTTCAAAGTAAGAGCGCAATTCTACCTTATAGTTTTCTTTCTCTTGATTGATTTGCATGAAGGTTTGCCCACACCAATCCTGGCTGCTGCTGCTCACTTTGAGTGAATGAGGGAAACGTTTCAATTCCTCAGGAGTGAACACTGAAGTCATCACCGAATAGTCGTAAATCCCCGTAGTAAACCGTTGAATGTTGTTGAGTTTCAGTACCGTGGTGGAGTTCTTTTTTTGCCCTTGGTCATTTTTGACTTGTTTATCGGTCAAAAAGGGCTCGGTCACAAAGACCAGAACAGCCTCTCCCGGATGCAGATCGCGGTAACGGTTTTGGGATAAGGTGTAATGGTTGATTTCAGCCTTACCCTCGAACCAGTAAGGCCCCAAACCAATTTTTCCTTCTTTTTTGACCGTACTGGCTTTGGCTGACAAGTCCTGCCGCCCCAATTGGGGCATACAGGTAAAAAACAAGGCCATAAGCACTAACATCCATTTCATCCCTTTCATAATGGTTATTTTGTATAGAAACAGCGGAATTCAGGTTTTGCTTAAAAATATGGAGCTGAACTGCTATTTTACACTACGAATTGGCCAGGGCAACAAAAAATAAGTGTTCATTTTGCCAAAGGATTAGATAAGTAAACGGTTCATTTTAAGTTTCTTATCTAATTCTTTGGCTCAGGAAAAATGAACACTTATTTTTGCCCACTACCATAGCCAAATGGTTTCACCCAAAATATACTCCAATGAAATTGATGTTTTCTCTCTGCATCCTCCTCAGTCTGGGGGCATTTTCCTGGTTTAACCCCAATTCCATGAGTAATCAAAGCCTGGAAGGTGCCTGGGATACCGGGCAAGGGGTAGTAATTTGTACCCCCACATATCTGGCTTGCACCGATTTTTCGGTGCCCAACAAAAAATTCAAGGGAAGTTGGGGCGGCACTTACACCTGGGTCAAAGACAGCCTCAAAATCCACCTGGAATTTTCGACCTACGACAAGGCTTCGGTAGGTAAAGACAAGGTGTTTCTGGCCAAATTGAAAAAGGAGCTGACGCTCAAAGATCCTACCTCAAAAACCGAACAAAGCTGGAAAGCCATCCCCGAAGATGGCCCCGCTGCCCTCGCTGGCCTCTGGCGCATCACTGGCCGTATGAACAACGGTCAATTGAACGCTATGCCCCTCGCAGCACGCAAAACCATCAAAATTTTCAGCAAAACCCGCTTCCAATGGGCCGCCATCAATACCCAAACGGGCGACTTCTCCGGCACTGGCGGAGGTACCTATACGCTGAAAGATGGCAAATACACCGAAAACATCGAGTTCTTCTCTCGCGATAGCTCACGGGTAGGTGCGTCCCTAGGTTTTGACGCCTTGGTGGAGGGCAACAAGTGGACGCATACGGGTAAAAGTTCGACGGGGAATCCGGTGCATGAGATTTGGGAAAAACAGTAAAAAATGACGAATGATTCGAATGACGATTGACGAATTTTCGCTATGCGCTGGCCATTATTCGTCATTCGAATCATTCGTCAATCCCTTTTGCCTTACTTACCCACGGATTCTCAGCAATGCTAAAACGCCAGGGCCAAAAAGCGCATTCTTCAGCGAAAGCAATGCCGACCCGGGTACCTGTTTTGATTTGAAAGCTGGAGGATCCCAGGGGTTCTTCGATCCAGACTGGAGAAGACTCATCCGTAAAAGCGAGGCCAGTATGGTGGGTACGCAAACCTAGTGCCTGACTGGAACTGCCCGGACCTGCGCCCAAGGTGGTTTTGACTTGACTCATTTTGCGGCGCTCCAGCATGATTTCAATGCCGTAAATGGGCTCAATGGCCCGCACCAGAACAGCATGAGCCATGCCTGCTGGTGCGGTCACTACATTGAACAAGTGATGAATGCCATAGCACAAATAGACGTAAGCGTGTCCGCCGGGTTCAAACATGATTTGAGTACGCGGTGTCAAGCGTTGGCCGTAAGCGTGACAGGCTTTATCATCGGAGTCCCGATAAGCTTCGGTTTCTACAATGCGGCCTACGGTGAGTTGCCCATCGAAGCAAGTCACAAGATGTTTCCCCAGGAGGTCTTTACTGATTTGCACAACGTCCTCCCGCAGGTAAAAGGATTCAGGTAATCTTACTCCTGGCGAATAAGTTTGCACTGCAATTAAGGCAATTGAGTTAACCGGAATTTTTTCCAACGCACCTTAATCCCGCCACCATCGTGGATTTGCAGGGCGATGAAGCCTTCACCCTTGCCAATTTTTTCATCTTTGAGGTAGATCATCTGCTGGCCATTCAGCCAGGTGGTAACCTCATCACCGATGACCTGGATTTTCATCTGGTTCCATTCGCCAGTTTTGAGGGCTTTTTCGGCTTCGGCAGTAGGTTGGATAAGCCAGCCGCGGCCATAAGATTCATACACGCCGCCGCTGTGGCTATTCAGTGGTGCCACTTCGACCTGCCAACCGCTAATCTTCACGCCTTCGATGCTGGAGCGGAAAAAGACCCCGCTGTTGCCATTGGCTTCTTGTTTGAATTGCAAGGTGAGTACGAAGTTTTTATACTTGCCCGCTGTGGACAGGTAGCCATAGGCTTTATCGGGGCCACTTTCGCAGATCAGTTCACCTTTTTCAACGTACCATTTTTCAGTGCCGTGGATGTTCCAGCCGCTGAGGTCTTTGCCGTTGAAAAGGGATACTTTTTTTTGTGCGGTAGCCAATAGTGGCAAGCAAGCGATGCAAACGAGTAGGTAAGTAAATTTCATGAATAAAAGAGGTTGTGAGGTAATGAATTGGATAGGGCAAGCCTATTCACGGGTGAATATAAGCGGGAATGGGGGAAAAAGCAATTTTAGATTTGCCCTTTCGATTCTGCTTTAAGTTAACTTAAGCACCTTTCCTCCAATTCCTCAAACCACCCCCGATAAAACCGATCACTATACTTGACCAAATTCCCCGGCAATGCCGCCAACCCCGCCTCAATCGCAGCTTTAGCCTCATCCAGATTCCCTTCGGAAGAAAACAAAGCTGCTTTCGCCAGGTGCGTATGGGCATCTTTCCCAGTCTGCCCCAATTTCCCCATTTTTTCCCAAATGCTCCGCGCCTGAACCGGGTCATTTGCCAAAAAGGCATAGGCAAATACCAGGTCTTTTTGCAGCTCCACTCGAAAGGTCAAAGGTTGTTCCTCCAGCAGAGGTTCCATTTCTTTAGCTGCTGATAATGCCAGATCTTTTTCGCCTCGATCCAAGTGGTAATAATAGTTCAATGAATGCGCAAAAGCTTTCATCAAATCCGAATCATCCGATTGGATCAATTCAATTTGGGTGGGATCGACAGTGGCATAGGGTTGATTGGAATGACTGTGCGCCAATACCTCCAATACCGCCTGTTCAATAGCGGCAGTTTTACCCCCACCAATCAAACGAAAGAAGCGCGCCCGATCAGTGAAAAAAGCCCCGGTCCGGCCAGGAATGGTGGTGGCCAGAAACAGAAATAATGAGGTGAGAGCGAAGATGAGCGAAAAAACGAGCAGGACCCTTAAGGCAGCATTAGACCCAGTCACACTCAAATTCATGGTCGCCCAGAATGCAGGTACGCCTACGAATAGTGCACCTCCGATACTTGTGAGCGGGCCAGCAGCTACTACCGCCGCCAATTTTTTGGCCAAATCCGGTGATTTTTGAGTGGGTAAAGTAGCGGCTACTCCACCAAAAAGATTGGCATCGCGATTCAAATACCATTCAATCTTGTCATCCAATGAATTACGGCGAACACCCAAAAAACCAGCTACGTACAAGTGGAAAGTAAATCCCTGATACAAGCCTGTCAAGAGGTGACCTAGCTCATGCGCAGCCAAGGCCGCCCAAATGGCTAAAAAGGCCAGGATGAGTTTTAGCGGGTTTTCCCACCAAATGCCCCCGCTGCCCTTTAAATTCTGGAAGATAAAGTCCGGCGTCCATATGATAATTCCATAGGTGAGAAAGAAACCCACCGCAGCGCCTACCGCGGCACCAATAAGCAGTTGTACCGTTTTATTCTGTTTCTTTTTAGTCATACACTAGCAAATGCCAGTTTTTGGGAAAAAGTTCATATCCTGTTGGTCAATTTATTGCCAAGCCCTGAAAGTGCGGCATTTCTTAAGAATGGACAGCGCCCATTTTCTGAATGACTTATTTAAGAAGAATTGCCTCCCCTTTGTAAGATTGAAAAACCTGATCCGCAGTTTCCAGTTCAGCAATCCACACATACGACCCTGGAGGCACCAATTTGCCACCATAGGTGCCATCCCAACCAATTGCTTCATCGTTGAGCGTACCATTGCTGGTTTCATACACCAGATTACCCCAGCGGTCAAAAATGCGGAACTGGATAATTTTCAGGTTCTTTTTACCCAATAAATAAAAGCGGTCATTTTTGCTATCACCGTTGGGTGAAAAAGCGGTTGGAGCATAAACCTGATCTTTTTTGACCACAAAAACATTAAATACGGCCTGTGAGCGACAACCGTTGGTGCTAAGCACCTGAACCTGATAAACCGTACTGCGCGTAGGGTTTACCAAGATACTGTTGCAGCCATTACAAGGAGCAAGATCCGTACCCACCCATTGAAGCGATGCCAAACCAGTAGAGTCCCCTAACACCGCAGTCAAATGCAGGGAATCGCCTGGAGCGACCTCATTCGTAGGCGCAGTGATGCTCACCTCGATGGGGATAGAAGCCAAAATGGTCAAACTTGTGTCCCCTTCACAGCCTGCAGCATCCTGCACCCTGATACGGTAAGTGCCGGGCGTAAGGTTATTGAAATTGCGTTGGCTGGCAAAGGTGTTATCCTGTAGGGAAAAAGTATAGGGTGCTACTCCCCCACTCACCAATTCGATGCCAATGCTCCCCCGGCCATCGGTCGCACAAGGTGGTTGTTTCAAATTGATGCGATCAAATTTAGGGCCGTCGGTGTTGCCTCCCAACTGAAATGAATCACTAAAGGTGCAACCATTATTGGCGTTGCTAAGTACCACACTGTACGGCCCGGGACTATTGGCTTGTACTAACGCAGCTGTATTGGTGGCGCTTATTCCTGGTCCAGACCAGACATAATTCACATTCGGCAACACATCTACAGCTAGGGTCGCTATTGGATTGGCACATGAAAAGGGCGTTTGCACCTGAATCAAGCTGAAAGGCCGAATGGTATCTGATTCTACGGTAGTCGTCAATCGGAGGCTACATCCGTTGACCGTATCCAGCACCAAAAAAGTGTATCGCCCCCCGCTGAATACCGTCGTACTGGCGCTGCGCGAAATGGTATCCAATAAAGAAGGTGAAATCCAGAAGGTTTCCACCCGACTAGAGTTGATTGTAGCCCGTAAGGGAGTGCTGCGGTTGATACAGGTAATTTTGCCCGTAGCATCCAGTGTTGCCGAAGGCCGCAGGGTATCGGCAGTGATGCTGGTATCTTTGCTGGACTGACAGGCATTGCGGGTATTGCGTACAATGAGTTGGTAAGAGCCCGCTGCATTGATGCGCAGGAATGAATCCTGGCTTACAGTTCCACCGCTGCCATTGCGCCAGGTATAACTCAGGTTTTTACTCATGCTGCTCGCATTCAAGAGTACCGACTGGGAGCGGCAATCCAATTGCCCTTGTCCGCTTAATCGAATACTGGGGGCTAATGTGTCGACCCCGACGGTAAGGTCGGCGGTGTTTTGGCAGCCATTGCTGGGTTGTACCACCAGCAAGCGGTAGGATCCCCCAACATTGGTGGGAGCCAAAGGGTGAGGCAATGTATCGTTCTGGGGAGTAATCCAATAATATTCCAAGGTGTTGTTGACCGGAGAAAATTGCAGTTGCACTTGTCGACGCAAACAATTGAGACTATCTCCTTGTAGCGTAGGAGCTACAGGTTGGGTTTGGTCAAAACCGATCACAATATCCAGGGGAACGGAAGCACACAGAGAATCAGTGGTGGCAACCACCTGGTAACGCCCGGGTATAAAAGCAGTATCTCTGGCCAGGGTTGAAGTATAACCATTGGGGCCTGTCCAGGCAAAAGTAGCCGAGGAGTCGGACGATTGTGCAGCCAAAAATACAAAGGGATCTCTACAGGTAATGGTATCGGGTGTAGCCTGAACGCTGGGGATGGCAATGATCTGAATGGTATTGCCAATCAGGGCCGGGGGAAATTCTCTGATGTTATTACCAAGCTGGTTGTATTGTGCTACTACGGGCGCAGTTTGGTCTCGAGGGTTGGTCACAAAACCCAAAGTGGCGGGGTTACCCGGCTGTAGGGCGACCACACGAAGTATAAAAATTCTGGTTGAATCTGATAAGGTAGAAGAAGTGCCATCCGCTTTAAACCAGGCGAAATTCACCCGAGTACCGGATGGCGGAGCTTCAAAATCGAATTCACTTCCGGGAAATATACTATTGGTGACGCTTAGAAACCGAAACTGCCCTCGTGCCCAACTGATCGCAAATTGAAAACCCGCCACCCTTCGGAAATGAACGGCGCGAACGGGTATGTCAATCGTATCTCCCACACAGACTTTGCGGGAAGTCAGGATAAAGGTTGTAGAATCAGCCGCTCCTTGAGCGTAGCCCGCACTGTTGTTGAGGAATGTTGCCAGTACCAGCAGTGCCAAAATGTATAATTTTCCCATACTTCCTTGAGGATTTCAAGGATCGACCAAAATCTCAAAGCTAAACTTTACCAAAGCGACATTTTATAGCACAAAGAACACAAAGAGAGGCACAAAGAACACAAAGCTAGACGTTGACAATCGCTTTACTTTTGTCCTTTGTGAAACCTTTGTGTTCTTTGTGCTAAAAAAATGTCGCTTTAGCTTTTTAAAGCTTCGAGATTCTGACCGAACCCCGAAATGCACTATGATTATTTTGTCAAAATCACCTTATCCGTCAATACGCCGTAAGCGGTCAGGATTCGATAATGGTAAACGCCATTTTGGCCCAAGGTGTTGCCATTGATTGTCCATTCCTGAACACCTGCTGACAAATTGCGGGCTTCGCGGTAAACTTCACGGCCAGCAGCATCGATAATCGACAAGGTGGTACGGGAATCCGTTGGCAGTTTGAACCGAATCAAAGCCTGATCACTGAATGGGTTGGGTTGTACGCCCAATGCCTTGATGGCATTGCGTTTGCCTAAATCCACTTTCAGCGCAGCATCGGTGAAACGAGCCTTCAATTGTTTTACCTGACCAGCCTGATTGATGGCCATGCCTGCCAATCCTTGTTGGTTGAGCCAGATTGCTTCTGCTACTTCACCTGCCCGGCGGGTGTTGAAGGTCAGTCTGAACAATACTGGGTTTTCGGAACTGCGCAAAGTTGCTCCGGTTTGGTACCACAGCGTTGGGATTCGGCCCTCTGCCACCGCATTCAAATTGAAGGAGTTGCGGTCAACACCAGGTACGTCACCTGCTTCCACGCCGACAAATTCAAGGGTTTCGCGGTCGAAGCCCAGGTCAAACTGGTAGCCAGCAAATTTGCTCAGGTCGTTGGCCCGTACATCAAGCACTAGCTTTTCGCCGGAGTCAAATGCGCGGTTGGCCATGGTGATTTCCATCGGGCCTTCGGCACGCAGCTGGGCATCTTTGCTCAAGTTAACGTCACCCACCTTGATGCCAATGAAGTCATTGTTCAGCGTGTCCATTTTCAAACCTGTGAAACCGATGGTGTCCGGGAATTTCACGGTCAATGGATTGGCCACACTGTCGGGGAACTTGAAGCTCACGGGCACAAATCGCCAGGAAGTGTTATTGGGAAACGAATCAATTGCCCCCAAAATCAAACGGCGGATGTCCAGAATGTCTGCTACAGTAACAGTACCCGACTTGTTTACGTCGGCTGCAATCCACTTGTAAGGGCTGTCCAGGGTATCCTTGGCCAAAATATGCCGCTGGATCAATACCACATCGAGGATGTTCACCCCACCAGAATAATTGGAATCCAAAGAAGGGCGAATGGTATGATTTTTATTATAGGACAAAGAGTCGAAGGCATATTCTCCGCTGACCCCGGTAATCACTGAAGCAACACTGTCAGGACTGATGTCAACCGTCACAAATTTGACCGGAGTTTTGTCCTCGCGGTAAATTTTTCCGGCAATTTTAACTGGCCCTGTGGTATCAACTGGTGGAACCTTTGTGGTGTCCGGACAAACTACTCCATCGATCGTGGTTGGAATAATTTCGGTCAGTGAAGATTTAGTGGCAATGATCTTCGATGGTGCGTTTTTGAACTGAACCGGGATACACTCCTTACTGGCTGAATCTCGGCTAATTTGTAAAGTAAAGATGGTGGTACTATCCTTGAGCGTTACCCCGTTGGACTGCGCATCAAACCAGTTGACCGTTCGAACAGTCGAAGAGAAAGCAAAATTCTCCACTCCTTTGAGCGCTGCAGTGTCCGCAACGAATCCAACAAATGTAGCGGCACTATCAGGTATGGCCAGTGTGAACTGGAATCCTTGAACAGCATCAAAGTTGAGTACTTTCACGGGTACACTCATCGTACTGTCCGTAAGTTTGACTCCACTTGTATCAATATAGAAAGTGAGTGAATCAACCTTGGTCGGAGGAGGCAGGATCGTATCGGTACCCAAAATGACTTTGAATACGCAGGAGTCAATTATCTTTTTGGAAGTTGTATCCGTGAGGATGTACCTGACTCGGGTAGTACCCACCGCGAGGGTATCACCAGGCTTATGGTTGCTGCTTAGCACCGCTACTGTGCTGTCACATCCACTGCTAAAGGTGGGTGCTTTCCAGCTTACTGGTGCCTTGGTTTTGCCAGCAGGAGCAACTGCAATGACGTCTTTAGGGCACTCAGTGAAGCCAGCAGTCTGGGTACTGTCGATAAGCACCACAATGGCAGTTCGTTCCTTGCTGGCGCATTTTTTACCCGAGGAATCAATGGCTTCAACGTACAAAGTATCGGCTTTGGTAGGTTTAAAGCTCAAGGTGTCCTTGGCCAGGGGTGTTCCTCCGGTAGGCACATCATACCAGTTGACAGTAAAGGCAGAGTCTGCTTTTACTTTGATTACTGGCAAGGTGCTTACTGAACATGCTTTGATAAGGTCAGTTTCAATTTGTGGTTTAGGGGAAGCTGATCCAATCACAACGGTAAGGATTCCTTCACAACCACCTGTAGTGTCTTTCACGGATACAGTGTATTTACCTGGACCAAGCCATACCGAATCGGTAGTTGCTCCAGTACTCCAGGTATAGCCAGCACCCCCTGAGATCCTCACTAAGGTTGAGTCACCGTCACAAATACTGGTATCAGCACCCGTAATGGTGAGGCCCACCATTGGCTTCACTGCCAAGGCAAGTTGTACCAAACTATCACAACCTCCTTCGGTAAGCAAATTGACGACGTAAGTACCAGCCTGGCGGAATACATTTTCACCCACTGTGTAGCTTTGCCCTTCACAAATGGTGGTGAAGATCAACGTATCGCGTGGGGCAGTGGAAGTAGCTCTTACTCTGTTTATGATGATGGTACTATCACATCCACCAGCAGTAATCAGTTTGGTTGTATCCATACCAATCGGACCAAGGCAAACGGCAATGGTACGGGTAATTACGGTATCTCTACAAGTAGAAGGTGGAGGTGGTGCGATGGTATCAGTAGTTACCTCAACCGATCCTGCCTCACCTTTAAATGCTCGTTTGGAACGTTTGGGGCCCAGCACTTCTGTATTTACACTATCGGTAAAACTGATTGCAGATTTACCTTCTTTCAAGGGTTTAAAACAGAGTTGATACAATTTGGTGCTATCTGGGATATTTAAGCCAGCAGCACTTTCGGATTTGGAATAGACCAACGAAATCAAGCCTCCCGGTTTCACACTAAAATCATCACGCGTGAGTTTTTTCAAGGCACTGTTGGTATCGACCTTGATCTCCTTAAACTGCAAAATGGTAGTGTCAAATTTTACCGTGTATTGTAGCGCTGCAATGGTGTCAAAGTTGACCGCTACTACGTTCACACATACCAGTGTGTCCTTTAAGCGGGCTTTGACATTTGCGATACAAACAGGAAAAGCCGTACTGTCGTACAAGGGCATAAAAAAGCTCAAGTAGGTTGGTGGCTTTACAATTTGGTTTTTGGGGCCATCCAGGGCAGATAACTGCCAGCAAAGCAAGCTGGATAGCAGGAAAAATAGAACTTTTCGCATATTTCAATGGTTTTTTGCAAGGTTATGGGGGCTATGCCAATGACAATGGGACATAGCATGATTGTTTTTGTTCTTGCTTATGTTTCGTGGAATTTTTTTGGCTGGAAAAAACAGGTAAAATGTCAGGTAGGCTGGATTGAATGAAATGTTAACGTTGCCATTTGAATGAAAAGTATCTGCCTAGGGGCGAAAAAAAATAAGTGCTTCATTTTGCCAAAGGAGTAAATAAGTAAACGGTTCATTTTAAGTTTCTTATTTAATCCTTTGGCTCAGGAAAAATGAACACTTATTTTTGCCCACTACTTGTAACAATTTTCACAAAATCATCGAAACTTCTCTTTCCGCCAATCATTAGGTCTTTGGCCAGTAACCCGTTTGAAAGTGCGGTTAAAATGTGGAATGTTGTTAAAACCCGTTGAATATGCGATTTCTGCAACAGATATCGACTGCTCTTCTTTCAGGAATCGGCAAGCGGCATTGATGCGGATTTCATTGAGGAAAACGGTGAAGGTTTTACGGGTATGTTTTTTGAAATACCGGCAGAAGGCTGGTGGTGTAAGGTGAACCTGTGCAGCTACTTTTTCCAGATTCAGTTCATCGGCATAATGTTTGAGCAAATATTGAAATACCGTGCTCATTCTTTGACCTTCACTCTCTGAAATGGCAAATGGGGTTTGTTGGCTTAAATAGAAAGTGTCTTGCCCAGATGTCAAACACTCCAATAAATCCAGGAAAAAAGCTACTCTTTTAAGCGAATGTGCAGTTTGAATTTTTAGCATCAATTCGATGATTCGGGCTTTGGTAGCTGATCCTATCTTGATCCCCCGATCAAAATCTTTTAACCATGCACCCATCCCGCTCAACTCAGGAATCGATCCTAAGGTTTGCCTCATCTGGTGCGGGTCAAAAAATAAGGTAAGCGCGTGAATGGACAAACTCGAATCAGCAGAAAAATAAGCCGGATCACTATTGAACAAATGGGGTTGATTGGCACCGATCAAAAAAACATCATCCGTCTGAAAACGATGCACCTGCTCCCCAACCAAAAGGTTGCCATTCCCCTCAATCACCCAGGTGAGCTGTATTTCTGGATGCTGGTGCAAATGGGGGTAAAAATGAGGTTCCCGGTCTTCCTGAATGATGATCGATTGTTCTCCACTCACGGGAATGGTAAAAGGGATAACTTTCAAGTTAAACGTTTTTTACCAGCAAAATAACACAAGCAGAACATTAATGGTTAAAAAAAGTTAGTTTTTAGCCAATCCAAATCAATTCGAATAATCTTCAAGCCATTACCTTTACCAAAAATTACGACATGAACGCATTTGAATGGAAGGGCGTATTTCCGGCGCTAACCACCAAATTCAATAGTCAGGATGAATTGGATTTGCCGCTCTTTGCCAAAAACCTGCAAGCACAGGTGGATGGTGGGGTAAACGGAATTATTTTGGGTGGCTCCCTGGGTGAAGCCAGCACCATCACCGAGGATGAAAAAGAAACCTTGGTCAAATTTTCTCAGGAAAAACTGGAAGGGAAAACACCAGTAGTGCTCAACATCGCCGAAGGCTCTACCCGGCAGGCAGTACGTCAGGCCCAGTTGGCCGAAAAATGGGGTGCTGATGGCCTCATGTTGCTCCCTCCAATGCGCTACAAAGCCGATGATCGCGAAACCACTGCGTTTTTCCGCACTGTGGCCCAGTCTACCGAGCTCCCCATCATGCTGTACAACAATCCGGTTGATTACAAAATTGAAATCACCCTGGACATGTTTGCTGCTTTGATTGAAGAAAAAAACATTACCGCCGTCAAAGAGTCGACTCGTGATGTTTCTAATGTGACGCGTTTGGTCAATCGTTTTGGCGATCGCCTCAAAATCCTGTGCGGAGTAGATACTTTGGCGCTTGAAGAATTGGTGTTGGGTGCCGATGGTTGGGTAGCTGGCTTGGTTTGTGCCTTCCCAGCCGAAACTTGTACCATTTATCGCTTGGTGAAAGCAGGAAAGTTAGCTGAGGCCTTGACCATTTACCGCTGGTTCTTACCTTTGTTGGAATTGGACCTTCACCCCAAACTGGTACAGTACATCAAATTGGCTGAACAAGAAGTGGGGATTGGCTCCGAATACGTACGCGCCCCCCGTTTGACCCTCGAAGGTGCGGAAAGAGACCGCATTTTGAAGGTGATTCGGGATGGAATCGCAGCAAGACCATAGGTAGAGACGCAAGATCTTGCGTCTCGGATGCGTAAAATCTTGGATATTAGAGACGCAAGATCTTGCGTCTCTACCTCAACCATACCACTATGAACAAACAAACCATGCAACAAGCCGCCACGGCTTTCCCTGTTTACCGCAAAAAAAGCAAGGCTGAGCGTGCTGAATTCCTGGAGCGCATTGCCAGCGAAATTGAAGCGCTGGGCGACACCCTGATCCAAACTGCCATGGCCGAATCCAACCTGCCAGAAGCACGTTTGTTGGGCGAACGCGGCCGTACCGCCAATCAGCTGCGGCTGTTTGCCAACCTGGTGCGTGAAGGCTCCTGGGTAGAAGCTGTGATCGACACTGCTCAACCCGAAAGGATTCCACCCCGCCCCGATTTGCGCAAAATGCTCAACCCACTAGGCCCAGTAGTCGTTTTTGGTGCCAGCAATTTCCCTTTGGCCTTCTCTACCGCTGGTGGTGATACCGCATCGGCTTTGGCCGCTGGTTGTACCGTGGTAATCAAAGGGCATCCTGGACACCCCAAAACTTCGGCTTTGGTCTTTGGTGCCATACAGGCAGCTATTGCGGCTTGTGGAATGCCTGAGCATACCGTACAACATGTGGATAGCACCGATTTTGCCACAGGCAAAGCCCTGGTGCAAGACCCACACACCCAAGCGGTTGGTTTCACAGGTTCTCTAGCTGGCGGCACTGCCCTTGTTGAATACGCCCGGGAACGCAAACAACCCATTCCGGTTTTTGCTGAAATGAGTAGCATCAACCCTGTGATTTTGTTGCCAGAAATTCTTTCCACCCAACCCGAAACATTGGCCAAACAACTGGCCGCCTCTTTCACCCTGGGGATGGGACAGTTTTGTACCAAACCTGGTCTGATCCTGGCTCAAGACTGTGAAGCCCTCGACGTTTTTCTCCGCGCCATAGGTCATGAAGTGCCTGCACTGCCTACTATGCCGATGTTGCACGGTGGTATTCATGCAGCCTATGAGAAAAACCTGAATGCTGCGCTGGAACAGCCCGGCCTGGGTGTTTTGGGCAAAACAGAAAAAGAAGTTTCTGGCATTGAGCCAAGGGCAGCAGTCGCCCTGGTGGATGGCGAGACTTTTTTGGCCAACCCCAAACTGCACGAAGAAGTATTTGGCCCTTATGCCCTGGTGGTGAAGTGCCAGTCAAAACAACAAATTGCCCAAATCCTGGAGCATTTAGAAGGCCAACTCACCCTGACCTTCATGGCCACCGAGGAGGATGCATTGGCGAACTCCGATCTGGTTGAGCTCGGCCAAGCCAAGGCAGGCCGGGTGATTTTTAATGGTGTACCTACAGGAGTTGAGGTAGTGGCTTCCATGCAACACGGCGGCCCTTATCCCGCTACCACCGATAGCCGCTTCACCTCGGTAGGTTCCGACGCCATCAAGCGTTGGGCTCGCCCGATTTGTTATCAAAATTATCCAGCTGCCTTATTGCCCATGGAATTGCAAGACAACAATCCGTTGGGGATTTGGAGATGGGTGGACGGAGTGTTTGCTAAATGACGAATAACTCGAATGACGAATGACGAATTTGGCGCCACCCCCGAAACTTGTGGGCAGCCCTTTATTCGTCATTCGTCATTCGAATTATTCGTAATTCATAACCAATGAAGACTTTTTTCTGCATTGACGCCCACACCTGCGGCAACCCGGTTCGCCTGGTAGCTGGCGGTGGCCCCCAACTGGAGGGCAAAGACATGAGTGAAAAACGCCAGCACTTTCTTGCCGAATACGACTGGATTCGCAAGGGGCTGATGTTTGAGCCGAGGGGGCACGACATGATGAGTGGCAGCATCCTGTACCCACCACACGATCCCAAAAACGACGTGGCGGTGCTCTTCATCGAAACCAGTGGGTGCTTGCCCATGTGTGGTCACGGCACCATTGGCACCATTACGGCTGCGTTGGAACATGGCTTGATCAATCCCAAAACGCCGGGAAAAATCCGCATGGAGGCTCCGGCTGGCTTGGTAGAAATCACTTATGTGCAGGAGGGCAAAAAAGTCAAAAGTGTACGGTTGACTAACGTAAAGTCTTTCCTGGCTGCTGAAAATCTTCCGGTGGAGTGCCCAGGTTTGGGGTCTATCACCGTAGATGTGGCCTACGGAGGCAACTACTACGCCATTGTGGACGTGCAGGAAAACTTCCCTGGACTGGAGCATTACCCTGCCGAACAGTTGGTGGCCTGGGCCCGGGAGTTGCGCAAACGCATCAACGCGCAATACAGCTTTGTACACCCCGAAGACCCTACCATCAACGGTTGTAGTCACATCCAATGGACGGGTAAAACGATTCACCCCAATGCTACTGCCCGCAATGCGGTTTTTTATGGCGACAAAGCGATCGACCGCTCGCCCTGCGGCACGGGTACTTCGGCGCGGATGGCGCAGTGGTACACCCAAGGCAAATTGCAGAAAGGGAATGAATTTGTCCACGAAAGCATCATCGGTTCCCAGTTCATCGGGCGCATCGAAGAAGAAACCAGTCTGGCGGGCAAATCCGCTATTCGCCCCAGCATCGAAGGTTGGGCACGAATTTATGGCTACAATACCATTAGCATCGATCCAGAAGATGATCCGTATGCGCATGGGTTTCAAGTAATTTAATGGTTGAGAAGTTGAGAAGTTGAGGCTACCGCGAGCGACTTAGACGTGCCATTGGCACACGCACACTATCACACACAAACACACACCCATTCTTGCGGTAGCCTCAACTTCTCAACTCCTCAACTCTTTCAAGCTATCCATGAAAACAGCAATAGTCATCGGCGGCGGCATCATCGGCCTTAGTTCCGCTTATTACCTGAGCCGTGCAGGCTGGCAAGTGACCGTAATCGACAAGGGGAACCGCCGCAACAATTGCTCAACGGGCAACGCTGGCTACATCTGTCCCAGCCACTTCGTGCCCCTGGCTACGCCGGGGATTGTATCGCAGGGTTTGAAATGGATGCTCAATTCGCGCAGCCCTTTTTATGTGCAACCGCGTCTGAGTTGGCCGCTGATTCAATGGGGCATCCAGTTCATGCGCAGCGCGACGGCTCAACACGTGCAGGCTTCGGCGCGGCCCTTAAGGGACATTGCTATGTTCAGCATGGCCTGTTATGAGGAATTGAAAAAAGAACCTGGATTCGACTTTTTTTATGCCCACGACGGCATGTTGGAAGCGGTACAAACGGCTGAAAATGCCCACCACGCCCAGGAAACCGCCAAGATCGCCCGCGACTTGGGGCTGGATGCCGAATGGCTGGACAAAGATGGAGTAAAAGCCATCGAACCAGATGTGGAGATGAACATCCGGGGCGCCACCTGGTTCCGCTGCGACGCGCATTGTAATCCCGAACAATTGGTGCAAAATCTGGAGCAATACTTGTTGAAAAATGGAGCCGTGCTACACGTGGATACGGAGGTGACCGGCTTTAGCAAACAGAATGGCGCAATCACTCAAGTACAAACCGATAAAGGAACCCACAACGCCGATTTGGTGGTGCTGGCCACTGGCTCCTGGAGCCGGGAAATGGCGGCTAAACTGGATTTGAGCTTGCCACTGGTCGCTGGCCGGGGCTATTCCTTTTTGGCCAATTCCTCCGATTTCCCGCTGCGTCGCCCGGTGATCCTTACCGAAGGGCGGGTGGCGGTGAGCCCATTTGAAGAACAGATTCGTTTTGGCGGCACTATGGAAATTACGCCCATCAATACCCCGCCGCGGTACAAACGGGTGGAAGGCATTGTACAATCCGCTCGGGAATTTTTCCCACAGTTGAAGTTGGAACAACCCAAAGCGGAGGACATCTGGTACGGCTACCGGCCTTGTTCGGCTGATGGGCTGCCTTACATTGGGCGACTCCAAAAAACGCCGAATGTGATCGTGGCGACCGGGCATTCGATGTTGGGCCTGAGCTTGGGGGCAGGTACGGGTAAGTTGGTGGCGGAATTGGCGGAAGAGGAAAAGGTGAGTGTGGATTTGGGGATGTTTGGGCCGGAGCGGTTTGGGTAGAATCAAAGGCGTGATTGATAGTTTGAAAATTCGTGATAGATTATGACTTCGCCTTCGGCGAAGCTCAAACAACATTTTTCAGACACAAATTTTCACAAATTGAGGCATGAACTTCGTTCGTGTTGGAAGCACAAATAATATTCATTCTAACCAAACCATACAACATACCCATTGCGAATGCAAATTTCCGACAACAAACAAAAATTACTTGACGACATTACAGCCGAATTAAAACTCATTGATGGGGTTAAGGCAATTGTTCTTGGTGGTTCGTACGCGGTCGGAGCTGCAACAGAGAGTTCTGACCTCGATATTGGAATCTACTATTGTGAGCAAAATCCTTTTGACATTGAAAAAGTGAAGATTGTTGCCAACAAATATGCACACAACGAGAAACCAACTGTCACTGCCTTTTACGAATGGGGGCCCTGGGTAAATGGCGGCGCATGGATAAACACTGAATATGGCGAAGTGGATTTTCTCTACAAAAACATTGACCAAATTGCAAAAACCATTGACAATGCAAAAAACGGTGTTTGGGAAAATCACTATGAACAACAGCCACCTTATGGTTTTTCGTCAGTCATTTTTCTTTCGGAAACGCATTACAGCCTTCCGCTATTTGATCCTGATGATGTTGTTATGCACCTGAAAGAAAACGTAAAGCAATATCCACAGAAATTAAAACAATCTATTATTCAACAATCGTTATGGTCAGCGGAATTTACGATTTGGCAAGCCGAAAAGCTTGCCTTAAAAGCTGATATTTATAGCACTGTTGGTTGTTTGGCAAGAGCTATGAACAATATTGTTTCAGCACTTTTTGCTTTAAATGAAATTTACCCAATGGGCGACAAAAGGGCGATAGATATTATAGAAACCGCAAAAAATAAGCCCACTAACCTCACAAATAAAATCAATTCAATTTTAAGTTGCGACAAAAACTCATTGAAAGATAACGTTGAACATTTAAAGTTTTTATTCAACGAGGTAGTTGAACTTGCAAGTGGGCAATACAAACCATACTATAAATTACAATAATGAATGACCACCCAAAGATTCTCAACTCAACATCGTATTGGCAATAGATGGAATTACTCTTTTAAAATCAACATTTGTAATTTCATCGAGCAGTAGTGAAAGTTTTGGGTTGACTTATTTCAAATGCCCCTCCATCGCAAATAGGGAAACCATGCCTTGCAAGCACCTCCTCCTACACCAGAACAAATCCTATCCACAGGCCGCCAACTTCCTTCGGGGATGCCTTGCATGGAACAGATATTTTTACTTATATTGCTATCGAAACAGCGTCAAGATTTGGTCATTGGCTGTTATTGCAATGAACATTACCAGTAATTGAACGCCAAAAAACAACCACAAATGAGCCAAGAAGAACTATCTCGATTAAGCGACGAAGAGCTACTAGAAGCAGCAAAAGCAAACAAGCCATCGCCTATGATCGATGCATTTTTTATTGGATTTTTAGCCGGAATAATAGTTTTCAGTATCATTGCAAGCGCTTGGGGTTTTTTCACATTGATTCCTTTGTTTTTGATTTATCTTTTTTTGAAAAAACCGAAGCAATATGAAACACTGAAGAAAGAATTGAAAGAACGAAATTTACAATAAATGCATGGCTGAGGTTTGAGGGGCAACATTTACCAGAATTGAAAAAACAGTACTTAAAGCTTTAAATTACTACCTATGTACAAAGCAATTTGGAATGATCAAATCATCGCACAAAGTGATAAAACAGTAGTGGTCGAAGGGAACCATTACTTTCCAATGGAATCCGTTAGACAAGAATATTTAAAAGCGAGTAGTCATCAATCACATTGCCATTGGAAGGGTCTTGCCAATTATTACTCGTTGGAAGTCGATGGCAAAATAAATGAAAATGCAGTTTGGTATTACGCCGAACCATCAGAAGCGGCAAAAGAAATTAAAAATCGGGTTGCTTTTTGGAAAGGTGTGCAAATCATTACTGAGGTAGAATGATAAGCAATCAATCACAAGATTAAAATAAGTTGAATCCAGTTTTAGCTAAAATCTATGCAAAAACATAGGTTTTAGTAAAAACTCAAAATTGAGTTTTAGCTAAAATCTTACCAAATGATCAAGTTTTAGAAAAAATTGGATCAGCAATGCCGTTAAACGCACTACTTATAACTTTCTTGAGGCATATCTGCCTTGGGGTGGCTATACGCGAATCCTGAAAATATCACAACTTGTTTTACTCCACCCAATACGCATCCAGCAGTTCAAAACCAGCATCAGGGTTTAAAGCTTCATTTAACCAGAGTAAAAAATAGAACAGTTTTCCATTGCGGTCTTTTAACGCTGTCCATTTGCCATTTTTGAAGGTAAGTGCGGTGATTTTATAACATTGATCATTTGAGCAATCTAACCCTGCCTTCATTTCTCCTCTGTAGGCTAATTTTTTAAAATCTTCCCTCGAAAAACCGTTCCCAACCACCAAAAAATCCAGGCATTTATCCTGGTTGAAATCACCATATCTGAGACCAGTTACATCTTCAACATTCGTAAATACCTGCAAACTGGTGTCTTGCCCATTGATTGCAAAAACGGGATAATAAAGCACCCGGCACATCCTACCTGTACAATTATTCATGGGTACACCCATCCGGTAGATAAACTTGCTGTGATTAAAAGTAAACTCAGTTTTTTGCGGGCACACCATATGAAGCTGACAATGCCCCGCCCATTTATGACTACCCAATTGTAAAACACTATTGCAACTATCCGCTGTATTTTCAAAAGGGCTCCTTTTTTCCCAATCATAATAATGGTAGTATTGCCTGATGTCGCCTAGCGTTTGAACAATGCGAAAATTATTGTTACTCAACGCAAAGGTATCCGCACTGCAGCTTGGCTCAGTTTGCGCATAGGTGATGCCGGGAGTTTGAACTAGGCTATCGAGGAACTTTTCAAGTGATTTGTGCCTGGTAAAGATTAGTGGAGCTAAAGGTAAATCAGCAATCGGTTTCGGTTTTTTGGGATTCCCACAAGCAGTAAGGAAAATGAGCATGAACAGGAAAAAATTCTTTGCCATGGCATTAGTTGAGATTCGGTAACTGTATCATAAACTCCGCTTCCTTTTTTATGTCTTCAATATCTTCACAATGGGAATGATAGCCGTACTTAGCACACACGCTCAATTGCTCTTTTACCAGCTCACCTTCAAATTGAGTGGAATCATAATCCAGCTCATGGCAAAAAGTGCCCTCCAATTCATTTTCTAAAACCAAAAAAGCTGGCCAGATTTTAATTTCCTCTTTTTCAAAAGTAAGCAATTTGAAATAAACCCGTTCCCGGTTGGCATAAGTTACGATGATTGCCTTCGATTTATCCACACCAGCTAGCTCAAAAAAATCATGAAATGCTACATAGCCAATTGAATCTACCTTAAGGGTTCTCCAACAATACCAAAATCCCCACAGCACGGCTGGAGCATGATCGTTTAATTTTACCAATGACAAACACTCATAATTAGGGTTGTATTTTTGAGGTTGTTCTTCCAATTTTAACGAATCAAGGAAAGGATAGAATTCAACATTCTGCCTTTTTAACTTGGTCAACATTTGCTGTTCATTGCAGATTTTTTTGCATTGATTGAGCAACAGACCGCTTAAAATAAACAGCGAAACTGTAACAACTGAAATTCGGTAAGCTGGCTTCGATTGTGGCATAGTAATTTATTTGCCCCCTAGTTCAGAAACAGCATTAAGGCAATATTATCTAACCGCAGAGTTTCTCAGAGTAGACGCAGAGTTTCTCAGAGTTTAAGCCACCTTCGGTGGTGAAGAGTACGCAGAGGCGCGTTGAATGAACATTAATGCCAAACTATCAAATATTAATCCTACTCGACTTCTAGCCACCAAAGGTGGCAAAACTCTTAACAACTAATAAAACTCTGAGAAACTCTGCGTCTACTCTGTGAAACTCTGCGGTAAATAAATCAATTCAAAACTCACGTAAAATCATGTACAAATCCTTGATTTTCAAATCTCATTTCTATTGATTGATTCCTCGCCCTCTCACATCCCCACCCAAGTCAACACCGCCGATACCACCCCCACAACCACAATAAAAGTCCGCACCGTTTTTTCCGACAAGCGATACATCACCCTAGCCCCGGCGTATCCACCCAACACACTTGCCCCGATCATCGACAGCACCGTTGGCCAGGGTAGATCCACCTGGATGATGAAAATCGTGGCCGCCACCAGGTTGATCGAAAAACCCAGAACAGATTTCAACGCATTGATTTGCAAAAAATCTTTCATGCCGTACAAGCTGAACACCGCAATCATCATGATGCCCATTCCCCCGCCGAAATATCCGCCATAGATGCCCACCAGAAACTGCAAGGGGTAGACGATGTAAGGATTGGGTTTGGTTTGCAGACCCTTGATCCGGTCTTTGAAGTAGATCAAAACGGTTGCAAAAAGGATGAGCCCCGGGATCAGTTTTTTCAATTGTGCTTCGTCGGTCCACAAGAACAAGTAAGTTCCGGCAATACTGCCCAGGCAGCTTAAAATGGCAAAAATGATCAACTTACTTACCGTTTCATTCAAACTATTCCGAAAACCCCAGGCACTGGAAAGCGCCCCGGGAAATAATGCAACCGTACTAATGGCATTGGCTGCCGTAAGGGAATAACCACTGTACACCAGGGCTGGAAAGGTAATAAAACTTCCTCCTCCGGCTCCTGCATTCAACATGCTGGCGAAAAAGGCGGCGAGACAAAGAACGGTGGTCTGCATGATTATTTTTTTTGCGCAGAATGTTTATTGAAGCGTTTTCAAGCTGCGCTCAAATTTTCAAAAGTTTATGGACACAAAGAAAACACAAACTTTCGTCATCACGAATGTTTTAGAAAATCACTAAAGCGACATTTCTAAGCACAAAGGACACAAAGGCAGCACAAAGGACACAAAGTTAGACGTTGATGACGCTTCACTTTGTGTCCTTTGTGCTGCCTTTGTGTCCTTTGTGTTTAAATAAATGTTTTGGTGTAGTCATTTGTGATAACCTATCCCCTACCTCACCAGCGTCACGCTCCCCTTCAATTTTTCCAACTTCCCATCCGCCA
This sequence comes from Haliscomenobacter sp., assembly GCF_033763495.1. Classification (GTDB taxonomy): domain Bacteria; phylum Bacteroidota; class Bacteroidia; order Chitinophagales; family Saprospiraceae; genus Haliscomenobacter. The sequence goes on from NZ_JANRKL010000214.1 coordinate 41,269, forward strand.
TTTCCACCTCCGCATACCAGGTGAACACGGCACTGTTCAAGGTCTGGCCTCCAAATTTACCATCCCAACCCAACAACACATCGTTCGGACGGAACTCCTGGAGCCCGTACACCTGATTGCCCCAGCGGTCGTAAATTCGGAAAAAGTTGATTTTATTGACCTGCGAGCCGGAATAAATGTTCAGCAAATCATTGATTCCATCGCCATTGGGTGAAAAAACATTGGGGACAAACAAAGGCAGGTTGCGGACCACCAAAATGTTGAGCAAATCCGAAGCCGTGCAGCCATTGGCCGCCTGGATGGTGATTTGAGCAGTGGTGCTCGTGCTCGGTTTCAGCAATTGATTCCGCGCATTGGGGTTGTTCAGGGTAGCTCCGGTCGACCAAGTGATCGATACGATACTATCCGTACTGATGATCGGTACGATGTTCACGCTGTCGCCCAATTTGATTTCCCGATCCGGACCCAATTCCACTGAAGGCGCGCTGGGAGCTTGCAATACCACTGAGCTGGTCCAGAGGCAACCGCCCGCATCTTTTACATTGAGGGTATAAGTACCAGGACGCAGGTTGCGGAAAGTATTGTTGGCTTCGGGCAGGGAATTGTTCAACAAAACCAGGTAAGGCGCGGTGCCCCCCGTAATGTTCGTCACCACAACTTGCCCGGCTTGGTTGCTGCCACAGCCTGGTTGACGCACATCGAAGGCAACCGAATCGATCGCACTGGCAGCTTCCTGTACCACCAAACTATCCCGGCTGCTACAGCCATTCAATCCATCGGTCAACACCAGGCGGTATAAACCAGGAGCATTCACCCGAATCAGGGCCGTATTGGGATTGCTGACGATGCCTGCTTGTGGGGCCGACCAGCTGAAACTCAAATTGCGCCCTTGTGAAGTACCTGCCTCCAACTCGATCACCGAAGTGGCACAATCCAGGACATCCAGAGCCCGCATGCGGATGCGTGGCACCACATAATCTTCGGTCACTAACACAGAATCCACCGCGATACAACCACTTTGGGTATTGAGCACCCTTATGCGGTAAACACCTGGTAAGTTGACCAATGGCGTTTTACTCGAATCAGCCAGCGCCTGTCCATTTGGCCCAAGCCAAGAATAACGGTAAATCACCCCAGTTGCGCTGCCACTGGCGTCGATCCGCACTTGGCTCCGCGAGCAACTTAGCGTCGCAGGTGGAGCAATATCGATACGAGGCCGATTGGTATCGGCTTCCAGCGCAAAATCAGTAGAATCCTGGCAGCCACTCAAACCATCCGTGACAATCAGGCGATACAAACCAGCCTGGGCGGTACGCATGCTGTCGTCGGCAGGGCTGCCGATGATACGGCCTGTTCCTACCGGTGTCCAGAAATAGCGTAAGCCGCGGTTGAATGGGTTCGTCGAAGCGGCACCCGACAAGGTGATTTGTGCAACGTTGCAGGAAATCAAGGCAGGCCCGTTGATCTGGGCATTCGGCTTTAAGGCTTGATTGCTGACCAGCACCTCATCAGCCGCCACACAACTGTTGATAGTATTGCGCACCGTGAGCCGGTAAATGCCGGGTTGATCGACTTGGGCGTTGGCAGTATTTTGCCCACTGATGATTCGTCCACCGTTGGCGGTCCAACGGGCTTCCAGTGTTTCTCCCCCAGTGGAACTAAAGCGCCCTTGCAAGTTGATTTGCAGGGGTACACAATTTAAGAATGTATCCCTGCCCGCTGACACCTGAGGCTTACCCAGATCACTGGCTATAAATACACTATCGATACTGGAACAGAAATTGTCACGGTTTTGAACTTGCAGGCGATACCAGCCGCCGCTGATGACGATTGGAGTTAGGGTAGTATCGGATTGTATCGAAGGATTGTTGCGGCCCGACCAAGAATAGCTGAGGCGGTTACTGGGGTTTTGAACCTCCCCTTTCAAACGCAAACTCAACTCATTACAACGTAGAGTGTCAGTATTTCCGGCATCTATGACGGGCCCTTGATTGTTTTCGCTGACCTGTACAAAAATTCGATTACGGCAATTGTTACGCATATCAGTGAGTTCGTAACTGTATAAACCTGCCTGGGTGATCCGCAAATTCGTTTGAGAAAAACAAGCCAAGGTATCTCGATTAGGCCCCAAAGCACACCAATTCCCCGCGTAATTTCCACCAGCAGGCATACTTCCTGACAAGGTTAAGACCGTATCCCGACAATTGAGCACCTGGTCGGCAATTGGCGCAATTGGTGGTAAGGAAGCATCGGGAGTAATGCGCAAGGTATCCCTATCCGTGCACTGATTTCGGCCATCTTCCACCTGGATGAGGTACCGTCCTGGGGCATCGATGATGGGGTTTAAAGAATTTTCCCCCGCTAAAATCCGTCCATTGTCCAAGGCAGTCCAAAGGTAACTGATGCCTGGGCCTACTGATGAATTGCTACCATTGAGGGTGAGGCGTTGATTGCTGCAATCCAACACCGCATCGGAGCCTGCAACAGCACGTGGTGCCAGGGTGTCCAGGCCGATCCGCACCAGGCTGAAATTTTCGCAATTGGTGATTACATTTCGTCCAGTCAAGCGATAAGTACCCAATCTTGCTGCCCGAAAGGCCCCAGGGATGGAATCATCAGCTACCAATAAACCATCAGCAGTAGCCCAATTCCAGGTGATCGGGTTAGTGGCCGATGAATCGGGTTCTGGCAAGGCAATCTGTTGTATCCCACAAGTCAAATTTGCATCAAACCCTGCTGGTAAAATGGGCAATTGCTGGTCTGTACGCACGATAATACTCAGGTTAATACTACGATTGTTGGAGTCAATTACGGTAAGATTATACGTTCCGGCGCGGTTCACGCGGGGAGCAATGGTATCAGCTCGGGAAAGGAAGTTGCCATTATTGCTTGTCCAGGTCACCGTACAGCCTATGCAAGGACGACAAAATGCAGCAGGCAATGTCAGTTCGGTTTGGGTACAGGTCAGCAACGGATCTGGATTTGTTGCACGCACACAAGGGGCACAATTTTCCTGATCCTGGATGCTTATGGTATCCGTTACGGTACAATTGCTGCCTAAATCGGTAGCAGAAAAGATGTATTGCCCCCCCCCGGTAATGTTGACCAGGAGGGTATCATTTTTCCCGGCAATGTTTGGTCCAGTCCAACGGAATTGATAGTTGCGATCTTGCGGCAATACAGTAGCTCCGCGATAGCTGAAGGTATCCCGATTGCAGGGAAATAAGGCCGAATTAAGGATGATTTGAGGAAAATTGGTGTCTTTGGGAACCAGGATTTCAGTTTGTCCAAAACAACCATTCGTAGTATTCAACACCTCCAGGGCATAAAGTCCAGGTGTGCTGACCTGGGTTTGGGAAGTTCGGCTCACTACCTGCCCCTGATTGTTCAACCAGGTGTACTGAATATTCGCTCCCTGAGTGGAGTTTCTGCCATCCAGCGTAACATTAGCCAATGTGCAGGTAATCGTATCCGGTTGTGCCACCACTGCTACAGGCAAAATTTGATCAGCCCTGACCAGCACCGTGGCCGTATCCCGCTCATTGGCCGCAACGTTTTCAATGATCAATTGATAAGTACCCGGGCAAATCACATCGACCTGACGAAGGGTAGAATCACTGACGATACATCTTCCACCCGGACCGATCCAGCGATAGCGGATGGAGGCATTGAAGGAAGACCCAGTGCCATCCAGCGTGACCACCGCCTGCCGACAGGTCAGGGTTGCCGGAGTAGCAATGATGGCCGTAGGGCGGCAATCTTTACTCACGATCACCGTTACACTGTCTGCGCAACCTAAAGTTGTATTATCTATCACCAATAAATAAGCCCCGGGGTCACGCACCAACAACTGGGTATCGCGCCCAATTTCATTGTTTTGGAAAAACCAGCGGATTTGCCCTCCCGAAGAGCCCCGTGCAGATAAAATAGCCTCTCCAGCGGTACAATTGATGTTGGCAGTGGTGGATTCAACCCTTGCGTTAGGAATCAAGGGGTTACGGTTCACCAGGACAGTATCCATAGCGATACAGCCATTGATCGAGTTGGAAACCCTTAGTACATATTGGCCTTCACAACTGATGTTGATGGATGCGGCAGTAGAATCAGGAATGGTACAGGGACCCCTCCAAATGTATTGGATGTTGCTACCTGTTGCGGAGCCCTGGTTATTGAGGGTTACGCTGGGTCTGCTACAAGTTAAATCCTGATCAGCTCCGGCTTTAGCCAGCGGAAGAATCCGGTCATTGTTGACAAGCACACTATCCGCAGCAAAACAACCATTAAAAGTGTCCCGCACCGTAAAATGATAGACACCAGGCTCCAACGCAGATGCGGTAAGGCTATCCACTCGGGTGCCAATCACCCCATTGCGGGTCGACCAGGTGTAGGTCATTCGGGGGCCGGTAGTCACGTTTTGTGCTTGCAGGGTTCCCTGGGGTGTTTTACAGTCCAGTGCAAATGCGGCACCTGCATCCGCCCGCAAAGTCATGGTATCTATAAATACGTTGGCAGGAGCTTCTGATACACAACCATTCTGGCGGTTGGTGGCGCGCAGGATGTACTGACCAGGTTTGTTTACAGTGACTTTTAAGATCGTGTCTGAAGAAACAATTCCTCCCCCAACAGGACCAGTCCATTTTAGGCCGATGACCTCAGCACCCAAAGAATCCAATTCTGCAGGAATTACTAAAGATGGATTGGCGCAAGTCAGGGTTTGATTAGGGCTGACTGTAGCCTTTGGCTTAATCTGATTGCTAAATACCTCAACACTGTCTTCCGCAGTACAACCGTTGATTTTGTTGCGAACAGTGATTTTGTAAACCCCTGCACAACTCACTGTGACCAAGGGCTGTCGGTTACTGCCAATGATACAAGTGCCCGACCATTCGTATTCAAAATCTGCCCCTCCAGAGGAATTTAAGCCATTCAAGCGCAAGCGGGGGTTTTGACAGGTTAACAAATCAATAGCCACCCCTGCATCAGCCACTGGTGCCGCGCTATCATTCCTTACCATTACCTCTGCAGAATCACTACATTGCGTGATGCTGTCCCGGACGACAAGTTTGTAAGTCCCTGGGCCCAAAATGTTAAGTCGATTTCGATTGGCCGCACCCACTATTTTACCATTGCTGGTGCTCCAATTAAAGACTAGGGTACTCCCCCCCAAAGATCCAGTGCCATCCAATTCTGCTTCCGGCTGGGTGCAGGAAAGTGTAGCGGGTGTAGCAATGACAGCTCGGACAGTTGCACTACTGTCTTTGACTGTAACAAATGCACCGCTCGTACAGCCATTGGCCTGATCAGTAACTTCCAGGGCATAGGATCCAGCCCGGTTCACGGTAATACTGGGTATGGTATTTGAGCCAGTAATGTTGCCACCACTCAAGGTTGTCCAATTGTACAACAAGGTACGATTGTTGGGATTAACCCGTGAATTGAGGTTTACCGAACGATTGATACAGTTTAGTTCCCGAGGGGAATCAATCGACACCTGGACTGGGGTAGTATCCGCTGCTACTATAATGGTATCCAAGCTAAAACAATGGTTGACCAGGTTGGTTACGGCTAGTTCATAGGCTCCAGCACGCCGCACCTGAGTCGATAAGGCTCCAGGGCTTGTTACAGGTTGGCCACTCAAACCCCTCCAGCGGTATTGAAAATTGGGCCCTTGGCTTGACCCGGCTCCACTCAAGGTGACGTTGGTATTGGTACAGGTTATAGTGCCGCCGCCGCCGGCGATGGCAATAGGGGGTATGGTATCTTGGAAGACCTGAATATTTGCATTGGCCGAACAGCCGTTGCGGGAATTGTCAATTTGCAGATTGTATAAACCAGGGCCGCTGACTAGAGCTGAGTCCCTATCGGTAGCACCTTGGATGCGCCCGGTGCCGCTGGTTGACCAGCGAAAAATGAAGTTGACTTTTGCTTTACTGGTATCTGGTGCATGAAGCGTTAATCCGAGGGTACGACAGTCAAGTGTGTCCAGTCCGCTGATATTGATAACGGGTTTGAGGGTATCTGCAGTAATGATGATGCGCTGACGGCGACTGCACAAACTTTTATTGGTCGTTACCTGCAAATAATACGTATCAGGCCTGGTCACAACATAATGACTGCTATCACTGATTGGGTTACCCATGTTGTCTTCCCAGCGGTACATTACCCCACCCACTGGAATCGAACGAGTACCATCCAATACAATTTGTCTGCGGGTACAGGTAAGGAAGGTATCGGAAGCAGTAATGATGGAGGTAGGGCTAATAAAGTTTATGGTCAGGCGAATCAAACTATCACAGCCCTGACTGGACACCAATGGAATGATGTAAACACCGGACGTACTAAAGCGTTGCCCTGCTACTACCACTGAACGGCCCGAGCAGGTTTCAATCGCCGTATCCCGAACCGGAATCGCAGGCAATACGCGTAAGTTTAATGCAACGATGCTATCACAGTTACTGCGCGACTGGAGGGTATCTACATAATTGCCAGTCGTTTTGTACAAGGACGTTCCAACGCGCACCGAATCGCCTGCACAAATGGTACTGTCCAGATTTACCTTCAATACTTTCTGGACTTGCACGGGAACAACGACCAAACTGTCACAACGCCCAGCTTGATTAAAGTTGATATAATACCGGCCAGTTTCTTTAAAACTTCGGCCATTGACGACTACCGAATCACCTTCACAAATGACCTTGAGGGGCAATACCGTTGAGTCAGTACGTGGAGCGATGATCACATTGACACAGTTGTTGGTCATTTCTCCACAAAAAGGCGCAGCATCCCCCAGTAAACGATTGCGCAGGGTGTCCAAACGCAAGAGATTATCCGGTGCGGGAAATAAACTGGAATCTTTACGCGCATAAGAAATCCCGCAGACTTGATAATTGCCTGGCGCCAATCGACGCAAATCCGGGATTGAGTCATAGCGTTGCAGGATCATGTCCCGTCCGATCGCATAGATGTAGCCAAACTTGCTGGAATCTGGCTTTACTCCGCTATAGGTTGGGGCAAGTGCCAGGTTTAAGTCGTTATCGTACTGGCAGGCCGAAACGTTGGTGAGGTTATTCAACACACCGGCATCGGCAAAACAACAACGTTGCCCTCTTTTGTCACAAAACTGGATGTCCAATTCAAAAAGCCTGCTCGATATCTGTGTGCTGGTAAGGGTTTTAAGTTTCAATTTCCAGGTGCCATTCACCGGGCCGGTCTTGAATTCTTCCAAACAGCCCAGGTATGGAAAATAGGAGCCAGTAACTCCCCCCGAGCCAAAGGGATTTGTGCTGTTGTTCCAACGAGATCCATAAGGCAACTGGGGCATGGCGGTTCCCAGGCAAGGTACAAAGTTTACGTTCCAGGTACCACCCAGGGTAGCTGGTGAAACAGTGGCATTGGGGCCTATCAGTTGCACAGTAGTGCCTGCAGGCGAGGTAAGCCACACTTCAAAATCGGTAATTGAATTGTGGCTAAAACGCATTTTCACTCCACAAACACCTTGGCCAGCTGCTGCCAGATTGTTATTTAGGACATCGAAAACTTCAAAGGAATATTCCACAGAATCATTGGCAGGAATACGCAAAGGCGCTTCAATCGGGCAGTTTTGACCCCACAGCCAGCCATTCAGCATAATTGTAAATAGTGTAAGCCAATGCTTCATTGTAGCACACAGTTAGTACACATAAATTAAGGTAATGTAAAGGGCCTCGGAGGAAACAAATCAATTGTCCATTGTCAATAGGTGGACCAACTTCAACACATTGAACGAAGCTTTACAGTGCTGCGGTATTTGGATACTCAAAGTTAGTATAATTCAGTAAGGGCGCTACCAAAAAAATGAATATCTCTGTCAAGTGTAACGAGAGCATGTATCTTTGTTGGGCATTATTTAAAAATCAAACCATTTCCAATGTTTTCAGCCATGCGTAACATCGTTATTGTCCTTTGTTGTTTGGGGTTCATGAGCCTGGATATAAAAGCCCAAAGCCTGACCAGAAGTACAGACAAAGATAAGAAAGTCAGCAGCAGCAATCGCCGCATCTGGTATGGAGGTAATGTACCCCTTGGCTTGGGTTTTGGTTCCTCTACCTTGATTCAGTTTGGCCTTAGTCCAATGTTGGGTTATAAATTAACGCCGGATTTTTCGGTGGGGCCCCGGGCAGGTTTTTTGTACAGTTATTACAGCCAACGTTTGATAAACGGCCAGGTGGAACGAGTACAACCACTGTCCTGGTCAGCTGGAATTTTCAGCCGATACAAGTTTGTAGATCGTTTCTTTGTACACGCAGAATACGAATACGCCAACGAGGCCGTGCCCTACTACACCTCTAACGGATTTGAAGTACAACGGTACAACGCCAACAATATGCACCTAGGCTTGGGTTTGTTGCAAGGAGGAGGTGGAGCAATGCGGAGTGAGATCCTGTTGCTGTACAATGTTAATCCGAGTCCGCTCTCTTCAAAATCACCACTATCCCTACGCTTTGGTCTCAATTGGCATTTCTAATTGACCTGGATACTTTTGCCCAAAACAAAACGGAAATTGATCTCACGCAAGGTAGCGATTAGGGTCAGGCTGGTATCGTTTAAGGTTTCAATCTGATAATCAGCATCCATTTCGCCACCCCGCTGCAACAACATTTGTTTTTTCAACTCATATTGCGCCTCAGCAGTAGATCCTGACATGTTGGTGATCATTTTTCCGTCGCCAAAAAATTCGAAGAACAAACCAGCCAGGTCTTCTGATTTTTGTTCGTTTCGAAATCCTTCCCGTAGTTCCCAACGGCCCAACAAATCGGCTTGTTCTATTTTGGGTTCATTTTTACAAGCATTAATGCCAATGGAAACCAAAGAGAGAAGTAATGTAGATGCTATCAATCGTTTCATGGAGTGTGTATTAAATAAACTGGGGCAAAAATAAAAAGAATAAACCATTTCGGATGTCGGATTTGGGATTTCGGCCCTGGCTCCGGCGCTTCGGCTTACTTCGACTTCGCTCAGCGACCGGAGACGGATCCGAAATCCCACATCCGAAATTACTTGGCTTCTTTTACTGCAAAAGCAATTTGAACATTTTCCCAGGCAATGCTGACTTCACCTTTATCGGACACATCAATGGCCAGTTGTTCTACCAGAAGTTTGGTTTTGCCAGGTTTTACAGTAACCCGCAATGCATCTGAGTCTTTTTTATAGCTATAGGCTCCCCACTGCTCAGCTTCTTTGTTAAAAACGACCACCCATTCTTTTTCACCCGGAATGGTAAACAAAGAATATTTGCCCGCTGCCAATTTCTGGCCTTCAATCAGAACAGGTTTATTCACCTCAAAAGTGGTGGCTTCATTGGCACCAGTACGCCAAACTTTTCCGTAAGGTACCAGCGCGCCCCAAATGGTACGCCCTTTCACCGAAGGTGCATTGTATACAATGTTGATGCTGAGTGAGTCCAACATCCGCGTAACAGTTTTAGGTGGGCTAGGGCGCTGGGCTTTGTTGTCTTGAGCCTGTAGCGCAATGGATGCAAAAATGGCCAACCCCATTGTCAGGGCCATTGTGATTTGGTTGAAACGCATACTGATTTGTTTTTTTAAGTAGTAGACTTTATTAACAGAACATGCCAATACTTGGTTGATTATTCCACGGCGGCGGCTCGTCTTAGCCGGTCGTTGATGGCGCGCCCCAAATGTTCCTCTGGCAATAATTCCGTCAGAATGAAATCGATAGGCAAACGATCCAAATACCGCATGGCGGAAAAAAGGTTACGTGCTGCCTCGGTATAATCCCCTGACGAAGATAATGCAAACTGCCGTTCGGAGGGTATCTCGGGAAATCTTTCTCGAAAACTGAGCACACCTACTGCCTTTCCACTATAGACAGGAATTAATTCGGATAAGTTGCCTAGCACCATTGGTACTCGTGGCGCATAATGGCTTTTGAGCATGCCCGGCGCCTGGGGGTTGGAACTGGAATGGGCTTTCACTTGCACTGGGCCGATCAGCGCTTCAATGGCTTCCACGGAGATACCTCCTTTGCGATAAACGGTAGCACGCCCCTCGGGAAAACCAACGATGGTACTTTCCAGTCCAATGCTGCAAGGACCGCCGTCCAAAATGTAGGGAATTTGATCACCTAGTTGGTGCGCCACATGCTCGGCGCGGGTGGGGCTGATGTAGCCAAAGGGATTGGCGCTGGGAGCAGCCAGAGGAAATGGTAAACTTTGCAAAAGTTGTTGAGCCAGGGGGTGCGCCGGAATCCGCATGGCCACCAGGGGCGAACCAGCCGTGACCAAATCGGAAATCTGGTCTCTTTTTTCCAACAATAAAGTCAAAGCTCCAGGCATAAACTGCTCGGCGAGTTTACGGGCCAACGGCGGAATGGCCTTCACCCAGTTTTCCAACTGCCGCAAATCGGGCACATGTACAATTAGTGGGTCAAAAGAAGGGCGTTGTTTGATGGCAAAAATTCTGGCCACCGCTTGTTCATCCAAAGCATTGCCTGCCAGTCCATAAACCGTTTCAGTCGGAATGGCGATCACTTCTCCTCGTTGTAATAAAGCAGCTGCTTGGGCAATGTTTTGGCCGATCATTCAGTAGTGGACTTGTTTTGAGGTGCAAAGAAAAGGTTTTTGGGGGAGATTTTTTGAATGAGGAATGGTTCGAATGACGAATGACAAATTGGGGCATTGCCCTCACGTGCTTTGGGAATTGCATACAAATGGAACTCCAATCTTGAGTTTCTAAAAGTTCCAGACGCTTCCGTCCTATTCGTCATTCGAAAAATTCGTCATTCGAAGAACTCCTCAACTTTTCCTTACCTTTACCCCATGTCACCGCTCTTCACCCAGCCCAATGCCGAGCAACTCGATTCGGCCACCTTTTCCCGCCTGCGTCGTTTGTACGTCTTGGCCTTGGGTGCCATTGCCCTGGCCATTGTGAGTGGGCAGTTGTTGATCCAGGATCATTTGCGCAAACAAACCGACGACTCGCGGGTGGTCAATGTAGCCGGGCGGCAACGCATGCTCAGCCAGCGCATTACCAAGCAGGTATTATTGCTCAATGCGGATGGCACTCCTGATTCACTCCGGAATGTACGCCAGCAGTTAAGGAAAGACCTTTGGGTGTGGCAGCAGGCACATTTGGGCCTGCAAGGAGGCAATAGCAAACTGGGCTTGCCGGGGCAAAATAGTACAGCCATTCGGGGCATGTTTCAGCAGGTAAACCCTCATTTTGAAGCCATTTATCGCGCCGCTTTACAGATTGCCAACGCATCGGCTAATGGAGTGGTACAGCCCGATTCACAATTGCTGACCCAAATCATGCGCAACGAAAAACGTTTTGTGGCCGAGATGGATCAAATCGTTTTTCAGTACGACGCCGAATCCAAAGCCAAGGTCAACGAGATCAAGCGCATCGAATGGATTTTGCTCGTCATCGCACTGACTATTTTGCTGATTGAATTTTGGTTCATTTTTCGCCCCGCCGCCATTCATGTGCGCAACACCTTACAACGCCTGATGCACTCGGAACAGGAAGCCAAACGAATGGCCAAAGAAATGGAGCAACTTTACCGCGCCAAAGAAAGTTCTTTGCAGGAATTAAAGGCACTCACTTTTGCGGTGGATCAGGCAGCTTTATTTGCCAACTGTACCACCAATGGGCAAGTGCGTTACCTGAGTGAAAAATTCCGGGAACTGCTGGGCCACGACAACAAACCTCTACGAGGACGCCTGGCTGAAATCATCTGTGCGGATGAGCCCGGCCAACGCAGCATCGAAGAAACCATGCAAAAAGCCAGGTCGCGCATCAGCACCAATGAAATCCAGATCAGCACCCCGGATGGACGAAAACTGTGGCTGGAAATGTCGGTGATTCCCGTCAGCGGCGGTGGCCTGGCCCAGGATTTGCTCATTTTGTGTGCGGACATTACCTACCGCAAAGAAGCCCAACTGGAAATTGAGCGCCTGAATCAGGAGCGTTTTGACGAGCAAATGCGGCAGCAGGTGTTGCGCTCGGCCCAAATTGTGGAGGCCCAGGAGGAAGAACGCAAACGAATTGCCCGCGATATCCACGACGGGATTGGCCAAATGCTCACCGCCCTCAAGTTCAACCTCGACTCTCTGGACCCCGGGCAACCCGACAAGGTCCAGGCCAAACTCGAAAAGCTCCAGGGGCTTACCACCAAACTCATTCAGGGCGTACGAATGGTAACCTTCAACCTTACGCCCCCCGAACTCAGCGATTACGGCATTGCCACAGGCCTGGCACGGATGGCTGCCGAACTGAGCAAACTTACCAACAGCAATATTCTTTTTGAAAACCGCAGTAATTTCAACGAACGGCTGGACACTGTAGTGGAGACCAACCTGTACCGCATTACTCAGGAAGCAGTCAACAATGCGGTTAAATACGCCCAGTCTAATTTCATTCTGATCCGTATTTCACATTCTGAAAAAATGTTGAGTATTGTGATCGATGACGACGGTGTGGGATTTGATCCTGAAGAAGTATCGGATAAACAGGATGGCAGTGGGATGGGTTTGTCCTTCATGCGGGAGCGGATGCAGTTCATTGAAGGACGCATGTTTATTCATTCCGAAATCGGGGAAGGGACCCGGATAACCTTGAACGTGCCTTTGACAACTTAGCAGCGGGGCCAAAATAAGTGTTCATTTTTCTGAGCCAAAAATTAGGCAAGGCACTCAAAATATCGTTTACCTAGCTAATCCATTGGCAAAATGAACCCTTATTTTTGTAGCCCTTAACTGGGGTTTAATTCTTTACAGTGTCCTACTTAAGGCTTGTTCAAAAAAGACCACAGGAAACCTTATCATTCAATGTACCTATTTTATTTCGAGGGCACCCTGAGCCATTAAACCACAAATAGAAATGGCAACATGGTAAAATAGCTCAAAGGCACCCCATAATTTATTGTCCATTTTAAACAGGTTTCCCGTCAGCCCACTTCATTTTTTAACATTACTTTTTAAAATACTCCAGATCGTTCTTGAACTGAGGTTGAACCGATCTGCTAAAGCTTCTACTGTTTGTGTTTTTTGCCCACGATCCGATGGGCACCGAGCAGTAAATTCTTTCAACACCGTATATTTTTGGATCACACTCGGGTGGATTAATTCCTGATCGATGATGTACGTGATTAGGCCTTTGTAATCAGGCCTTATTTCGTGTTTTTTACAGTAGTCCTCATAACTTACAAAGAGCTGATCTTCAAATAAATCGAGGATTTGTTTGCGGTTTAATTCATTTCCCATAATTTAGTACTCTGTTTTGGTATGAACGTATAGTGTTTTTTTGTAAACAAAAAAGTGGAAGAGCTGCTATAATTGTTATACCTAATTTAGTCAGGGGTTCCGGGAATGTTATGAATAATAAATGCTAGCGTGCTTAAGAGGAATAATTGGTTGTTTCTCATAAGATTTGGAGCACAGCTCTCCACCAAATTTCGAAATGACAAAACTTTCAATGAGCTTGAACTGGGGTTTAGTTTTGCCCCTCCGTGATTTCGCTTCCGCTTCATCACTGAAACAAAGATAAAGTATCTGCTTCCCCAAATTCTGGACATAATACTTGAATATCTCGTCCGGATTTGCCGATTTTTTTTTCAGAGAAGCACACCAAACAAATCACAAATCACAGTAAATCAAGTTTTTATTTCACAAATTCAACCTATCACTTCACTTCAGTTTTCCCTCTCATTTTTAGATCTGCTTTTATCCTATTTTTTTAAAAAAAATGGCTTACTGCAAAATCTCTACCATTTTTCAGTTTTTCAGTAAGCAATAGAGGAGTGATACCTTATCATTTCACTATTTTTGGAATTCCATGAATCCTGACTCACTTCTTCAAACTTTTGGGCGATGTTTAATAATGCTTGTGTGCAGATCTTACAAAAAATGGACAAGTCTGAATTAAAGGCCTTAAAAACTTTCATTAGTCAACGAGGAGCACAAAAAAAACAGGAAAACAGTTTATTCAATTACTTGTACAAGTGTTATCCCGAGTTTAAGGAAAAAGACCTCGATCAGGCCAAAATCATCTCCCTTTTTAAAGGCAATACCTGGTCCAACCCCGCCAAAAGAATCAGTAGTATAGTCAACAATTTAGTCAGGATTATAGAGGATTTTCTGGTAGAACAAGCCATAAAAAAAAACTGGGCGGAGTATGAGTTCCTCTTGGCTTTTGAATACAGTCGACTAGGGCTCCCTGAGTTATTGGATCGAAAAATCGAGAACTATAAAGAAGCACCTGAAAAACTCACGCTTAAAGAGGATGTAGAAGACGAGGATTTAGAAATCAACAAGCTGGATTCCGAGAAAAAAAAGGACTTCGGCCGAGGAAGCATCGATGTTTGGTACCACCTAAACCTTTATCGGATGTACCACTTGCGCTACTATTCTCGTGACACCATAAAAACTGCTTCTGGTGAATCCAACCTGGCCCTGAGTTTAGAACAATTGGAATTGGCCAACCTGGCAGCCAAGCTTCGAATTGCCCTTGAAATGGCCTCATTAAAAATGATCAACGGCAAAGCTGGACTTTATCCCTTTTAGGCAGAAGCGCCAATAAGGACATTCCAAAGATACCTGATGTTATGAATATAATTATCAACAAGGGTGTTTTTGGAGGAGGTTAAAAATTGATTATGCCTCCAGATAGCGGTTTTTACAG
>NZ_JANRKL010000215.1:0-35623 GCF_033763495.1 Haliscomenobacter sp.
TTTGAGTTTCGTCCTGGCAACGATGAGGTAAAAGTAACCGAGATGCCTTTGGGCGTAGTAGAAATTTTATCGCCAACCCAGCAACTCGCTGATTTGGTAGCCAAATCCTATCGCTACTTCGAAGCAGGGGTAAAATCCTACTGGTTGGTGCTCCCCGACCTTACCTCTATTTATGTTTTTAGTGCACCTAACGAATACGAAGTTTTTGCCAAAAAAGGCACTTTAAAAGATACCCAACTCAACATAGAACTAGACCTGGAAGCAATCTTCAGGTAACACGCCTCATCCTCATCACCTAAAAACCATACTATGCAGAAAATTCTTTACAGCGCAGTGCTCCTTGCTTACTGCCTGAGCAGTCTTGCTCAAATCACCGTTACTTCGTCTACTTTCCCTGTTGCAGGTGATACCCTGCGTTATGCCATTGATAATCAGCCAACGGTTGACGCTCAAAGCTTGTATACGCCACCAGGCTTCAATCAAACCTGGGACTTAAGCCAATTGAAGGTTCGTATTTTGGCCAATCAGGTTTTCCTGCCAGCCAGTGCTGGAAAAAATGTGGCCAGTTTCCCCGGTGCGGATTTGATCACTACCAATGGGCTAACCGAAACCTATTACAACTTGACCTCCACGCGTTTGGAAATAATGGGTTACGCCGGAACTGACCCTTTTGGGTTCAACCTGAAAGCCATTTATAAATTACGCCCTGCGTTTCCTGAACGCCGTGCACCCCTGAATTTTTTCGACACCAATTCGTCTTCCACTAATATTTTGCAGGGTTTTTCAGTCTCTGAGTTACCTCCGGCGGTCATCAGCTACCTCCCAGTTGGAACCGCCTTTGACTCCCTTCGGATTCGGATGGCAATTTCCCGGATTTCCAGCGTCAACGCTTCGGGGACCATGAAATTACCTTCTGCTCAATACGAGGTTTTGCGCGAAAAAAGTACCCAATACCGGGAATATAGGGTAGACGCCAAAATCCGGGTACTGGGCTGGATAGATGTAACCGATGTGATTATAGCAACTGCTAATGCTTGGGATTCCTTCCTGGGGGTAGATACCACGGTAACCCACCTTTACTTCAATGACAAGAGCAAAGAAGTAATCGCTGAGGTCAACTGGAACACCGCGGAAAATAAGATTCTTAGCGTACGCTACAAAGCTCCGCCCAGGGCTACGGTACCCGTACGCGAAGTACAGCCACCAACTACTCAGTTGCAGATAATCCCCAATCCAGTTGATGCGGAGATCCAATTGAGTTTTGTTCCGCTCATTTCCGGAAAGCTCCGCATCGAATTACGCGATGTGTTGGGGCGGGTACTCAAAAGCAGCCAGGTAGAGGTGATTCAGCAGCAAAAAATGCGCTGGCAAATGCCGGGGCATGATTTGCCGAATGGCATGTATACCCTGGTGCTGAGTATGGCAGATCGACTGGAAACGGTACCTTTGGTTGTACAACACTAAGAAAATAACTTAAAAAACACCCTCCCTTCGGTGGAGTGTTTTTAGGGATTCAGCCACAAATGACACAAATTTTCACAAATTGAGGCACGAACTTCGTTCGTGTTGGGAGCACAAACGCAAGTTTGTGCCTCAATTTGTGAAAATTTGTGTCATTTGTGGCTGAATTTATTTATTGCGCATTGCCGAAGGCGAGGTCCAAACTTTTACAAAAGAACATTTTAGGATTCTATGCGACAGCACCCTTTACGCTCCATCATCACCACTGCTACCGTAGGTACTGTAATCGAATGGTATGACTTTTTTATTTTTGGTGGACTAGCCAGTATTATTTCCAGCCAGTTTTTTCCCAAAGAGAACCCCACTGCTGCCTTTTTAGCCACCCTCGCTACTTTTGCGGCGGGTTTGGTGGTCCGTCCCTTTGGGGCCTTGTTCTTTGGGCGCCTGGGTGACCTGATCGGGCGCAAATACACCTTCATGGCTACCCTGGTGCTGATGGGAGGCTCTACCTTTGTCACGGGGCTGGTGCCGAGTTACGAGCGCATTGGCTTTTTGGCGCCCCTGATTGTACTCATTTTAAGGCTTTTGCAGGGCCTGGCCATTGGAGGTGAAACCGGCGGTGCCACCACCTTTGTGGCCGAACACGCTCCGGTGCGCGAACGTGGCTTCTGGACTTCCTGGATTCAGGTAGCGGGCCCTTGTGGGCTTTTGCTTTCCTTTGGGGTCATCTTGTTGACCAAAAACGCCATGAATAGCACGGCCTGGGAAAGTTGGGGATGGCGGATTCCGTTTTTGGTGTCGGCCATTCTGGTGGGCATTTCCATTTACATCCGCAAAAGTATGGCCGAGTCGCCCCTATTTGTGGAAGCAAAACAGGCAGGGCGCACCTCAAAAAATCCTTTGAAGGAAGCACTGGGCAAAAAGGAGAATTTAAAAGTTGTCCTCTTGGCCACTTTTGGACTGACCCTGGGCATTGGCGTAGCCAGTTACGCCTCCATCGTTTATGTCCAAAACTTCCTGATCAAATTCCGATTTTTGGACTACAACCAAACCTCCCAAATTGTCATGGTCGGTTTGTTGCTGGGCAATCCTTTTTATGTGTTTTTTGGTTGGCTATCCGATCGGGTGGGACGCAAACCCTTGCTGATGTTAGGGCTTTTGCTGGCCATTGTTTGTTTTCGGCCCATTTACAGCCAAATGTACCGAACTACCTCCACTGCTCAGCGCACCGAAAACAAGGCTGCCCAGAAAGTTGCGGTCAGCTATACCCTCCTACCCAACGGGGATTCCTTGCGTACTACGACCAGCACTCTTGTTTTTACCGATGGCACCCTCCAACAAAGCATCGAAAAACAAAGCTTTAAGCAAGGGAAAATGGGCAAAGCAGAATTGAACCAGATCATTACCACCAATGCGGCCGACCGCTGGAAGCTGATTGGGCTCACCCTTTTGTTGGTCATCATCTGTGCAATGTCAGCCAGCCCATCTACCGCTTTTTTGGTGGAAATGTTCCCCATCCAAATCCGCTACACCTCCTTTTCATTGCCTTATCACATCAGTTATGGCATCTTTGGGGGAATGGCTCCGGTGATTGCCACTTATTTGATTGAAAAAGCCAATCTGGGTAGGGCTGCACATTACTATCTCGCAGGCTTGAACTATCCCATTTTATTGATGGGCGTAAGCCTGGTGATTGGATTGTTGTATTTGAGCGAAAAACCTACAGCGGAAATTTCTTGGGTAAAGAGATTAAACCCGCTTAAAAAATTCATGGGCCTGATTTGGATGTTGCTAGGCTTAGCTGCGGCCTATTTTGGTATTTTTGAACTGGGGATTCCCAAGGTCAGTTCAGGCAATCCAGATGATTTAATTTTTGGGCTCATTGCCATGTTGATCATCACTCCGGTTGCGAGTATTGGGGTGTTTCTTTTTGGGAAGTATGCCTGGCAGGGGAGTTATTCATCCTGAAAGGTTGAAGTTTTTGGAAAATGTGGTGAATTGGGAAATAAAATAGTTTTTACACCGCATTAAATTCATTCGGAGTTCCAAATGCTCCATTAGGGAGCCCAAATGCACCACTGGGAAAACTATGCTTTACAGGTACGAATAATGGTGTTAGTTTGGAGTTGAATAAATAGCAACATCATTATGAAAAAAATACTCCACCTCATCCTCACGCTCGTTGTTTATTCTACCTTAGGGGCTCAAACCCTAGACGGGGACACTGTTTTGTTGAGTACAAAAATGTTCACTGACGAAAGGCAAATCATTTTGCTGAGTGACCTGGAGGGGTGGCGCTTTCACAAAGGCAATGACCCATTGTGGTCAAGCAAAAATATGGATGCTTCTCGATGGGCAAAAATGAAGCCCACTGAGTTGAATATTCAACACGCCAACCAGGATGGACGTGCCGAAGGCTGGTTTAGAATGCATTTTAAGCTGGATTCCAGCTTCACTGGTATACCCATTGGCTTTCGCAAGGGCTCCTGGGCGGCCATAGATTTATACGTAAATGGGAAGTTGCTACAATCTTATGGCAATACCGGGCTAGGGGATTTGTACCAGGATGATAATTTTTACCTTAGGTTGGCCAAGCCTTATCCTGCCAAGCCTGGGGTGGTTTATACGTTGGCTTTACATGTAGTAGATTATAAAAACCCTTTGCGCCGCAATCGTTTGAAATCGTATGAAGATCGTCAAATTATGCTCCGGGTAGTTGGCCCCGGCTATAATCAATTCATTAAACCGTACACCCTGGCCGCTTTAAGCAATAATGCAATCGTTCTGACAGCGAGTATTTTATTGAGTCTGTTGCTTTGTTTTTTTGCCCTCATCAACAAACAAGAAAAGGACGTAAAATTAATGGCTTTAACTTCTGTTCTTTTCTTGGTCGAATTTTACGTTGGTAGCTTTTTTGAGAACCAATCCATTTCCTTTATCCGGCGTGAGGTAATCACCGTTTATGTACAACCAATTTTAATATTGTCTTTATTTACTTGGTTCAACTTTGTACTTATTAAAATTTTAAATTCAAAGAACAAAAAAGTTCTTTTGTATTTATTGCTCTGCCTTGTTATGGGTGGCATCATCATTGCATTTTACAACGTTGGTACTGCCGGGATTAGCATCACATTTGGAAACGCGCTCATTTGTATTTTCATTTGTATATCCAACTGGAAACGGGCAAGTGGTGCCCAGCGAGCCTTTGTAGCAGGTATTTTATTAACCTTGGTCGGCTTTGCCATTCTACTGTTGATTGAGCTAGTTTCCGCAAGGTCTTTTTATTCATCAGAACCTGATTTGTTATTTTTAGCTTTCCCTATTTGTATGGTCATTTACGTGATGCTCCGCTTTAGGGAAAATCTCACTGAAATCCAAAACAATGCCCAAAAAATCATCCAGCTTTCTGAAGAGAAAAAGAACCAGGCCATCAACCAGCAAAAAATCCTGGAGGCTGAGGTAATGCGGCAAACCGAGGCATTGCGCAAATCTTATACGGACCTCCAATCCACCCAAGCCCAACTCATCCAATCCGAAAAACTGGCTTCACTCGGCGAACTCACGGCGGGCATTGCCCACGAGATTCAAAATCCCTTGAATTTTGTCAACAACTTCTCTGAAATCAACCAGGAGTTGCTATTGGAAATGCAGGAAGAAATTGAGCAAGGGAACATCGGAGAGGTTAAAACCATTGCCCAGGATTTGTTACTCAACGAGAGCAAAATCCAGCACCACGGCCAACGTGCGGCTTCCATTGTGAAGGGCATGCTGGAGCATTCCCGTACCAGCACAGGAGTAAAGGAACCCACCGACCTCAACGCCCTGGCCGATGAATACCTCCGCCTGGCCTACCACGGCTTACGTGCCAAGGACAATAATTTCAATGCCAAATTAGAAACGCATTTCGATCTCGATTTACCGCTCGTTTCGGTTATTCCCCAAGACATTGGTCGGGTGTTGTTGAATTTGATTAATAATGCTTTTTATGCCGTAACCGAGAAGGCTAAACAAGGAATTGAAGGTTACCAACCAACAGTAACAATAAGTTCTCAAAAACTGGAAAATGCTATAGAAATCCGGGTGAGAGACAATGGCAATGGTATTCCTGAAGCCATCAGAGACAAAATCTTCCAACCCTTTTTCACCACCAAGCCGACCGGGCAAGGGACAGGTTTGGGGCTGAGTTTGGCGTATGATATTGTAACCAAAGGGCATGGTGGTAGCTTAGAAGTACGAAGCGAGGTAGGAGAAGGAACTGAATTTGTGATTCGACTGGCATAAGTTCTACTGCCTGGACTTGTACACCGCAGCAACATATTGTACTTTTACAGGTAAATAATTTGATGATGATCAATATTCCATATGGATTAAGTGATTTTAAGTCTTTGCGCCTGGAAAATTACTTCTATCAGGACCGCACACTGTTCATTGAACAATTAGAAAAATGGAACTCGAAATATCCCGTTTTTTTGCGCCCACGTCGATTTGGAAAGAGCCTATTCATCAGCACTTTACATCATTATTATGGCTTGGAGCACAAAGATTTGTTTTTGAATCTTTTTGGAGATTTACACATTGGCCAACAGCCAACAGCCTTGGCGAATACATATTTGGTACTGCGCTTTGAATTCAGTCGTATAGATACTACAACTCATGAAAGTACTTATCAAGGCTTTTTGAAAAATGTTATTGAGGGCACACGCACCTTTTTGGGAGCTTACCATGAATTTTTTAATGCTGAAGACACCCGCACCATTCTTGAGCAACAAAGTCCGGAAGCGGTTGTAAAAACAATATTTGGCATTACAAAAGCAAGGAATATACCCCATAAAATCTACCTCCTCGTTGATGAGTACGATCACTTTGCCAATGAACTGTTGTCTTTCGACATGGTACGTTTCAAGGCTGATGTGAGCAGAAATGGTTTTGTGCGCAAGTTTTATGAAAGCCTCAAAACCGCCGCAGGTGAAGGTATTGTGGATCGCATCTTCATCACTGGAGTATCGCCCATTACACTGGATTCTCTCACCAGTGGATTTAACATCAGCGATAATATCACTTTAAATCCGGTCTTTCATGATTTGATGGGATTTACCCATTCCGAAGTTGAACAGATGTTGCATTCGTCCGATATCCCGTTGGCTAAAATCCCTACCATGTTGTCAGATTTAATGGATTGGTACAACGGTTATTTTTTCACCACTGATGTGCATGATCGCCTGTTTAACCCCGATATGGTACTGTATTTTCTCAAGGAATATAACGTCTTGAAAAAATACCCCTATGAAATGCTCGACAGCAACATCATTTCCGATTACCGCAAAGTCCGCAAATACTTTCGCATCGGAGCTGATGAAACGGAGCGTTTTGAACTACTGGAAGCGCTGGTCAAGGAAGGCTATGTCGATTTCCCCCTTACTCGCCTGTACAACATCGACGCGCCATTTACCCAAGAAGACTTTTTGAGTTTGCTCTTTTATCTGGGCATCCTCACCGTGCAAGAACCCCGCAGCAGCGATTGGCGATTTCGCATTCCCAATTACGTCATCAAAAAACTGTACTTCGAATATTTCACGGCACTGTTTCTGGAAAAAACCCGCTTTGTGCGCACCCACCAACCCATTACCAAAGCCATTGACACACTGGTCAATGACGCCAATCCTCAAGCTTTTTTGGACATCGTAGAGTACGTACTGGCCGAAAACCATTCCAACCGCGACGAATTGAGTTACGGCGAAAAACACCTGCAAACCTTGATGATTGGTTTGTTTTTTCCCTTCAAGGCTTTTATGATCCACAGTGAATACGAAACGGGCAAAAACTATCCCGATATTTTCCTCGAAAGGGTGCCCGACCGCATGATGAATTATGAAATCGTACTGGAACTGAAATACGTCAAAAAATCGGCTGAAAAAAACTTGCCCAAAGTCATTTCGCAAGCAGAACAACAACTGGATACTTACATGCGCAGCGAACGCTTCAGTCGGCCTGATGTAAGAGGGTTTTATGTCGTGTTTTTAGGTGGCGAAGTACATCAATGGAAACAGTGGGGGAAATAGGGTGTGAAAGTGTCGGTGTGATGGTGTGGGTGTGTAGCCGCAATCATGCGTGTGCCCAGCGTATATGATTTAACCCCTACGAAAAACCTCCTTTATCCTGGCGTTTTTTCTATCTTTGGAGCATGCCCTCTAAGTCTTGATCCTATGGAAAACGCCAAAATCCTCATCGTCGAAGACGAGATCATCATCGCTGCCGATATCTCCATGATGCTCAATAACCTCGGTTATGACGTCACTGGTATTATTCCGCGTGGAGAAGATGCCCTGAAAAGCATCGAAGCAACACGACCCGATCTGGTGTTGATGGATGTCGCTTTGAAGGGCAAAATGAATGGCATAGAAACCGCCCTCAGCATCCGTGAGACCTATCAAATCCCGCTGATTTTCCTCACTGCCAATACAGATGACGACACCTACAACCAGGCCAAAGCCGCTCAACCTTACGCTTTTATGTCTAAACCATTCCGGCAAGCCGACCTGAGTCGAACCGTTGAATTGGTGTTGCAAAAAGTAGCCGAGGAAAAGAGTCAAATCGCTTCTGCTGCTCCGATAGAGGCCGCTCAAAAAGAAGAAAGCATCCTCGCCGACCGCATCTTTGTACGTTACAAAGATCGAATGGTAAAAATAATGTTAAACGAGATTCTTTTTGCGGAAGCGGATCGCAGTTATTGCAAATTTCACACCTCAGATAACGAATACCTGATGAGCCTTCCCCTCGGTGCCTTTGAGGAAAAATTACAATCGGGCGATTTTATGCGTATCCATCGCTCACACATCATCAATGTCACCAAAATTGATGCAGTCTTAGACAACTACAACTATGTTAGCCTTGGTAAACATACCCTGCCCGTAAGCCGAGGTTTCCAGGAGGCTTTGGCAATGCGCCTGAAGGTGATTTAAATCAGACTACTATTTTTCATTCGGAAGGGATTTTTTACCATTGGGATAGTCAAAGCTACCATTGGGAAAGCAGTGTTTTGTCTCCTGCGCTCCATCTTCCATCTTTGTAGCGTCATCAACACCAAATCAGGCTCATATGAAAATGCTACTTTCCCTTCTCGCTTGCTTTTGTACCCTTGGCCTCAATGCACAGGTACAAATGTTACATGTAAAAGAAGCTACGGTTACAAGTCAGGTTGCGTCAGTGACCCAAAGTGCTTACAATGTTTACCAGTGGATTGTTCTTTTGTGTGTTTTTGCCGTGTTAGGATGGTTGGTGTTTTCTTTTGGGGTGATTGCTGATTGCAGCACTTTGAACAAAGGCATCAAAAGAGAGGGTTCAATTTTTTGAACCTGCCGACGCCCTAAGTATTGGTAAAGCCCCTTCTAACAAAATCACCAAAGTGACATTTTATTACCACAAAGGGAAAACGGAGGACGCAAAGAATACAAAGTTAGACGTTGGCGGCGCCTCACTGCGTGTTTTTGGGGCCTCCTTTTCTATTGGTGCTCAAAAATACTTTGCTTATAAGAGCATGTGCAAGTTTAAAATTATGTGCGTAGAAGTTTAAACATAAACTTATCTTTAGTACAAAAACATGTGGAAACTCTTCAAATACCTGGCCATACCCTTTGTGATCTTGGTACTTGTCATGCTGTTCAATACCCTCCGTTTGTCCTCCAAACAAATGACCGGAATTCCCCCTGCTCCAACCTTGGCCATTGGGGACTCAGTGGTTGGACACCTGGCCTCAGCTATTCAGTTCCGCACCGTTTCGAATGCCGACATTACCCTCATCGACAGCGCCCAATTTGAAAAATTCATTACTTTTTTGGCCAAAACCTATCCTTTGGTGCACGCCCAATTGCAGCTTGAGCGGGTTAATCAATACGCTTTATTGTACAGCTGGAAAGGCAAAAACGCCAAACTCAAACCTGCGCTCCTGATGGGGCATTACGACGTGGTGCCCGTGATCCAGGGAACGGAAAGATTGTGGAAACACAAACCCTTTGCCGCTGAAATCGCCGATGGCTTTTTGTACGGGCGCGGCACCCTGGATGATAAAGTTACCGTGATTGGTATTTTGGAAGCGGTGGAACACCTGCTGCAAAAGGGTTACCAACCGGAGCGCGATTTTTACCTTGCTTTTGGTCACGATGAAGAAGTATCGGGCCACAACGGCGGAAAAAAAATCGCCGAATTGTTGGCTGCGCGCAAGGTCGAACTGGAATTCGTGATGGATGAAGGCGGGAGTATCCAGGTAGATGCCATTTCCGATATCCCCAAACCCATTGCATTCGTAGGTGTTGCTGAAAAAGGCTATACCACTTTAACCCTGACTGCCGTAGGTGATGGTGGCCACTCCTCCATGCCGCCACCCCAAACCAGCATCGGCGAATTGGCTACGGCCATCGATCGGCTCCAAAAACATCCTTTCCCGGCCCGCCTGGAGGGAGCCGTTGGTTATTTGCAGGACTACCTTGCTCCGGAGATGCCCTTTGGCACCAAAATGGCCATGGCCAACCGCTGGTTGTTGAAATCCACCATCATCAGCATGCTGGCCCAGTCGAATCCCGGCAATGCCTCGGTGCGCACCACCATTGCTCCTACCATTCTGGAAGCCGGGGTAAAGGACAATGTGTTGCCCATAGAAGCTATCGCCAAAGTTAACTTTCGGATTTTGCCCGGAGACTCCGTAGCGGGTGTGATTGCCCATGTCAAAAAAGCCATTGACAATAAGCGAATAAAGGTTGAATCGAATCCAAAATTCGATACCAACCCCTCCCCCGTTTCAGATACAGCCACATTGGGTTTTCGACTCATTCATCGTACCATCAAACGTTGTTTCCCGGATGTATTGGTCTCCCCTTACCTGGTGTTGGGCGCAACTGATTCGCGTTTTTTTAGCCAGGTTTCCCCTAATGTCTACCGCTTCATGCCTGTGCGCATGAACGACGAAGACCTCAAACGCCCACACGGCACCAATGAGCGGATCAGTACTGCGGATTTTAAAAATGTGGTGAAGTTTTATGTCGAACTGATCCAGGGGAGCTAAGCCCTTTTTTAACCAACATTCATTATCTAGTTTTTTCATCAATTGTCCAACATCATGTTCAAATCATTTGCCCTTTCACCCATTTCCTCGCTGGCTTTTTTGCTGCTCATCGCTGCTTCAAATGCTTGCCAACCACAAGCTACACCATCCGCTGACCATGTACACCTGGAAGATTATTTCTCCAGTACCAACGATGCGAACCCCAAATCTGGTGGAGTCCGCCTCATCCCCATCAAAACCCCCAAGGGTGAATTCAAGGTTTGGACCAAACGGTTTGGCAACAACCCCAAGATCAAAGTGTTGCTCCTCCACGGCGGCCCAGCATGCACCCACGAGTATTTTGAGTCTTTTGAAAGTTTTTTGCCGCAGGAAGGCATTGAATTCATCTATTACGATCAGCTTGGCTCGGCGTATTCGGATCAACCCTCCGATACCAGTTTGTGGAACCTCCCGCGCTTTGTGGAGGAGGTAGAACAAGTACGTCAGGCTCTGGGCTTAAACAAGGATAACTTCTACCTGCTGGGGCATTCCTGGGGTGGCATTTTGGCCATGCAGTACGCCCTGAAGTACCAACAAAACCTCAAGGGCTTGATCGTGAGCAACATGATGGCCAGCTGCCCCAAATACGGTGCCTATGCGGATAATGTATTGGCCAAACAACTGGATCCCAAAGTGCTGAAGGAAGTACAAGAGCTGGAAGCCCAGGGGAAATATACCGACCCACGGTATATGGAATTGCTGATTCCCAATTTTTACGAGCAACATATTCTGCGCATGCCCTCGGCAGAATGGCCAGATGCAGTGAACCGCACTTTTGCCAAGCTCAATTCCCAGATTTATGTCTCCATGCAAGGACCCAGTGAGTTTGGCATTTCAGGCAAACTGGAAAAGTGGGACGTGAGTGCGGAATTGCCCAAGATCAAAACGCCCACCCTGGTCATCGGGGCCAGCCACGATACCATGGACCCAAAGTACATGAAGTGGATGTCAACGCAGTTTCCCAAGGGGCAGTTTGTGTTGTGTCCCAATGGCGGGCACATGTGTATGTGGGATGATCAGGAGCATTATTTCCCAGGGTTGATTTCGTTTTTGAAGCAATAACGACATGACCTTTTGCCACAAAGACACTAAGCCACTAAGCCCTTCTCATCCTTAGAATTTGTGCTTAATGTCTTTGAGCCTTAGTGCCTTTGTGGCAAAAAAATAAAAACTTCCAGTATTTTGCACCGACAACTGTTGACCTATAAATCATCCATGCATGACGGCTATTCCGAAAAACAGAATTGAATCCATTGATGTGCTTCGAGGCATCGTGATGGTCATCATGGCGCTGGATCACACTCGCGAGTTTTTTCACCTTGGTGCCTATACCGCTGATCCACTGGATTTGGCGACCACTACGCCGATTCTGTATTTTACCCGCTGGATCACCCACTTTTGTGCCCCCATTTTTGTGTTCCTTTCGGGCACCTCGATTTATTTGCAAAGTTTGCGCAAGACGCCGCAGGAGCTGCGTACATTTTTACTCAAGCGGGGTTTGTGGCTGATTTTTATTGAATTGGTGGTGGTGTCTTTTTGTTTCACCCTCAATCCTTTTTTCAATGTGCTGATTTTGCAGGTCATCTGGTGCATCGGCATTTCCATGGTGATTATGAGTGTATTGCTCCGCCTCCCCTTCAAGTTTATTTTGGCATTGGGTTTAGTCATCGTTTTGGGGCATAATCTTCTGGATATTCCTGAGGCTGCGGAAGGATTTAAGCCCAATTTTTGGTGGATGTTGCTCCATCGGACTGGCGCTTACCCTTTTGATGGAGGTCACATTCTCTACATTTTGTATCCCTTTCTGCCCTGGACGGGCCTAATGTTTTTGGGGTATTGCAGTGGGGTATTTTTTTCGCCAAGCTATTCAAGGGAACAACGTGGTCGTATCTTGGTCCGCCTGGGATTGGGTGCAGTACTGTTTTTTATAGTCCTCCGCTTCGTGAATATTTATGGCAATCCTACCCCCTGGAGTGCGCAAAAAAATGCCGTCCTAACTGTACTTTCCTTTTTGAATGTCAATAAATACCCTCCTTCCCTGCTCTTCATGTGTATGACGATTGGCCCGGCTTTGTTGATGCTGGCCTGGCTGGAACGGGTACAAAATGGCGTGACCAATGTTTTGCGCACCTACGGCCGGACAGCCCTTTTTTATTACCTCATCCATTTTTACCTCATCCACATCAGTTCGGCGATTTGTTTTCTCGCCAGAGGGCATTCGGTGGCTGAAGCATTCGATTTTGCTACCAAAAACCAGTTTCCCTTCTTGTTCATCATACCTGGAGAGGGATATAGTTTGACGGTGACCTATGTGATCTGGGTCGTCATTGTGGTTGGTTTGTATCCCCTTTGTAGGTGGTATGATCGGTATAAAACGGGTCACCCTGAGAAATGGTGGTTGAGTTATTTGTAGCAAAATCTTTAATGCTGAAAATCAAAAAGTTACACGAAAATCAATAACAACAATTTGAAAGTCATGGGATGGGATATACATGCCTATTTTATAAAAAGAATAACCCAATCTACCGTTGATTGGGAAAGCTTAGTACAGCGAGCTGAGCAAATGGCATTTTTCCACAACATTGAATTTTACAATTCTGAATCATCGATATCGTTTTTGATTGACAAAAGAGACATTGACGAAAATATATCTTCGTTTGTATCCGGCCATACGGTATGGCGATATGAAGAGACTGGGAGATTCGAAAAAGATGAAGCAATCCATCTGGAAGAAAAAGATTTGCCACATTTGGCGAAAAATGAAAAATACCAGCTCAACCCCGACATGCAATATTACTATGATGGGTATCATCCAAAATCAGTGAAATACTTAGCAGACAAGGCCATTGACCTAATTGTAAGTAAACAGGTGATTCCTGAAAGAGAACGTACCATTGCTTCCCTTTTCCAAATATCCGCTCTTTATGGGTTTGCACTCGAAGAAGGGGTCAGGGTGGAAGAAGAAGCCATGTAAATGCCTGCCTCAAAACCATCAATAAAGTGGCGGCGAGGAAGGAGCTGACGAGCTGTTGGTTCATTTTGAATTATTTGCTACAGGGCTTACTCTGTTTTCAAACTTTTCACTGGGTTCATCAACGCTGCTTTGATGGCTTGGTAGCTCACGGTTAGTATGGTGATCAACAATGCGCCAACAGCAGCAATCGCGAATACCCACCAGGAAATATCTGTTCGGTAATCGTATTTTTCGAGCCAGTTGTTCAAGAAATAATAGGAAATAGGGACGGCCAGCACTGAAGCGATCAGGACCAAAACCACAAAATCCTTTGATAAAACTTGCCAAAGATTCAAGACCGATGCACCTAAAACCTTCCGAATACCTATTTCTTTGGTACGCTGCTCGGCCACAAAGCTGGCCAAGCCAAACAAACCCAAACAAGAAATAAAAATAGCGAGAATGGCAAAAATCAAAGCCAATTTGCCAATTCGCTGCTCATCGCCATATTTTTTGGCGTATTCTTCACT
The DNA here is from genome assembly GCF_033763495.1 of Haliscomenobacter sp. Taxonomy (GTDB): domain Bacteria; phylum Bacteroidota; class Bacteroidia; order Chitinophagales; family Saprospiraceae; genus Haliscomenobacter. The sequence goes on from NZ_JANRKL010000215.1 coordinate 14,039, forward strand.
GACAAATTGAAATTCAAAGGGGTATTCCGGGTTGTACTTTTTAAAAATGCGCTCTATTGCTGCCAATGATTGATCAGTTGGTTTGGACGCCGTCAGTCTGATGTTTACGGTATTGATGTTTCCGCGATCAAAATAAACGAATAGCGGGTCAATGGCTTTGAAAGGTGAATCCATGATCAAATCTGCCATCACTCCAGTTACGATTCTTTCCTGGTTTCCTTCACGGAATACCGTGCCGATGGGCTCTTTCAACCCCAATATTTTTACTGCTGCTTGATTGATAATGACTGCGGAGGAGTCGGATGGCAAACCACTGAAATCTTTGCCTTCAATCATTTTTACGCCAAATGTTTTGGTGAAATCCAAGTCTATTGCCATCATATTCACTAGAAAATCGGCATTTTCAGGCTTGCCTTTCCAATTAGGCACCGGGCTTTTCCACCAAACTTCAGTGATTGGCGAAAAACTCCTATTGACATTTTCTACAGCATTGGTGTTTAACAATTCAGCCTTCAAAGCCTCATAGTTTTTCTGAATATCGCTCGACGACTCTACCGTGATCAATTGCGCTTGGTTGTATCCCATCTCCCTGTTTCTGATGTGACTGATTTGCAGATAAACCAGGATGGTCGCCGAAATCATCATTACTGAAACGGTAAATTGTCCTACGACCAATATTTTGCGGGGCAGTGTGGCGTTTTTACCCATTTTGAATGTTCCTTTCAACACCTTGATGGGGTTGAAGGACGATAGATAAATAGATGGGTAACTGCCCGCAACGAATCCGGTAAGCGCAATAATTGCCAATGCTGCCAACCAAAAATATGGATTTGCAACATCAAGTACGATCGTTTTTTCAACCAATTGATTGAATTGGGGCAATAAAAGCAACACCGAAAGAATGGAAACAGCAAAGGCAATCAACACGATGAGAAAGGACTCACTGTAAAACTGAAGCGCCAATTGAATTTTGTTGGAACCAATAGCTTTGCGAATCCCGACCTCTTTGCTTCGTTTTTCGGAACGTGCAGTTGATAAATTCATAAAGTTGATGCAGGCAATCAACAAAATAAACAAAGCAATGATGCCAAACAAACGTACGTATTCTATCAAACCTCCTACATTCTTTCCATCTTTAAACTCGCCATACAAGTGTAATTTCAAAAAAGGAAAAACAAAATATTTACTAATTGCTTTGTCATCTGGCGAACGTTGATGTTTGATTTGATTGATTTGGCTTTCAAGCTGGCTAATGTTCGTATTGGTATTGGTTTGTACGAATACCTGCCATGAGGATCCATACCAATTGGCCATAAATCGTTTGGTATCTTCATCTGAATAATTAAATGGCAGGATGTAATCAAACTTGATCGTGGAATTTGAGGGTACATCTTCCACAATTGCTACTACTTTTACATCAATATCGTTACCGGGAAGCCTAATGATTTTGTCAATCGGATCGGAATTTCCGAAAATGGCTTCTGCCGTGGATTGGCTCAACACAATAGAATTAGGGTCTTTAAAAATCGATTTCGGGGTGCCATTCAGCGCTTTCCAAGAAAATACATCAAAAAAGTGTTCACTCACTCGATACCCGTTTTTTTTGATTTTGGTATCTTGATAAATCATCACCCTATCTTGCGGATGAGTGGTAACCACTGCATTTTTTACCAAAGAGCTGTTTTTTTCCAATGCATCCGCAAGTGGAAGAACCATGTTCTCATCTGTAAACGTTTGATTGTTAAACGTTCTATTCGCAAACACTTTATAGATCTGAAGCTTATTTTCATGAAATGTATCATACGTGACTTCATCATAGATCCAAAGTGAAATCAAGATGGTGCAGGTCATGCCGAAGGAAAGACCTAAAATGTTGATAAGTGAATATCCCTTGTTGCTTTGAAGATTCCTTCGAGCGATTTTGAAATAATTGAGCAGCATAATGTTGTTTTTGATTACTTAGCGGCTTTACCTGAAAGGCCCCTATAGTTCATTCTGTTTTTGAGGATGTTTCTAGGTTCTGAAACCAAAAACGATGCCAACAAAATAAAGCACTAATAACCAATCAAATAAAAGATATACACCTAAAAATAATGTCCGTTATTGGTACAAGAGTGTCCGTTTAAGAACTAGAGATAGCTTCTAAACTATGACATGGCACAATGAAAGAGCATAGTGCAACTATACCGTTTTCTAGTTCTGGTAAAAATAACGTCCATCTTTATTTTACTTCCTCTCTTACCAAGCGGATAGTCAAAACTACCAACGGGAAAGTCTCCTTTGCATCCCCAGGAGTTTCGAGCCATTTTTAGGGTATCAACTGACGGTGCTGCACCCTGCGGCTGCACCCTTCACCATAAACTCACTACAAAATGATCTCGAGAACCTGCTTCATCGGTATTTTTACCATCCTGGCCTCCACCACTTGCCTCCAGGGCCAAAGCAATGCCAACTTACAAGCCAAATCTGGCGCCTTAGCCAAAGCAGTACCCGTCGCTTCAGAGGGACCTGAACAAGGTTGGCGAACCATCACCGGACGTATTCTGGATTTCAACAAGGAAGCCCTGTTTGGCGGCGAAGTTTACGGCCGTCTTGGCGGCAGTATTCCTTTTTCCGCTATTTCCAACTTGAAAGGGGAATACCAGATCAAGATTCCCAAAACCCAATCGCGATTGGAATACAGCTACGAGGGCTTTGATTATGGTGAAATTGCTTTAGGGGATGAAGATACCCTGAACGTGATCCTTTTGTACTACGGTGCCTACGGCATAAGCCCGGAGTTGGAGGCCATCCAATACACGCAGCCCTCCAAACGGCCCTTTTCCATCAAAGTTAGGGGTAAAATCCAGTCAGGGGGCCCACAGGAGGCCATTGGCCCCTATGTGCGCATCGAAGGCACCAAAGACAAAATTTTCCCCGATGCGGAGGGCAATTTTGAATTTATGGCGCCTCCAGGAAGGGATATTCTTTCTTTTGAAAGTGAAAATTTTCCGGCGCGAAAGGTGCTCTTGCCTGACTTAAGATCGGTTTATATCCCCGTTAAATTATGGCCAGGCAAGCCTGAACAATCAAAAAAAAGACGAAAAAATTACAAGCCCAGTTAAGTAACGCAGAAAAATCAACTTCCCGATTTGGCTTTTGAATAGGAAGTCGAACGCTTCATTTCAAGTGAGCTTCCTATTCAAAAGCCCCAAAAAAAATCGGGACGTAATTTTTTGCGTCATACTAAGATACATTCATACCAATCCGGAGGGCCTGGGGAGCATTTTTACTTCAATTATTTAGGTATCTTACCACACCTAAAACCTGCTCCTATGAAGGCCCTCTTTTTTTTCTCCCTAATCGTTTTTAGTCTCCATGTTCAAGCCCAAAAGCCCCGCGCCCGCGACATTGGCATCCCTTTTGAAGGCACACCCGGTCCCTATAATGCCATCACCGATGTAAAAGGGGTGGAAGTTGGCTACAGCACCATCATTGCTGGTCAGGGGGAAAACATCCGGGGCAAAGGCCCCGTGCGCACGGGTGTAACCGCCATCCTGCCCCGTGGTCGCGTCAACAATCCGGTTTATGCCAATTGGTATTCCCTCAACGGCAACGGTGAAATGACCGGCACCACCTGGATCACCGAATCCGGTTTTTTGGAAACACCCCTCATGATCACCAATACCAACAGTGTGGGCGTAGTGCGCGATGCGGTGTTGAAATGGTTTGTGGATCACCACTGGTACCAGGAAGATTTTTGGTACACCTATCCGGTTGTGGCCGAAACCTACGACGGTTTCCTCAACGACATTTACGGCTTCCACGTCAAAGAAAGCCATGCCTATGCTGCCCTCGACAGCGCCAAAACCGGCCCGATCAAGGAGGGCAATGTAGGTGGTGGCACGGGCATGATGTGCCTGGGTTTTAAAGGCGGTACGGGCACGGCATCGCGGATCGTCAAAGTTGCCGATTCGACCTACACCCTGGGGGTATTGGTGCAATCCAATTTTGGTTCTAAAAGGAATTTTCGCATTGCCGGAGTACCCATCGGTCAATTGTTGAAGGATACTTTGAACTATGAATTCAAAAAAGCTCCGCAGCACTACCGCAAACCCGGCGATGGATCAATCATCGTCGTCGTCGCCACCGACGCTCCCCTCCTACCCCACCAACTGAAACGGATTGCAGCTCGGGTGCCACTGGGCATTGGTATCGTTGGCGGGAGGGGCGAAAATGGCTCCGGGGATATTTTCCTCGCCTTCTCCACGGGTAATCCTGGTGCCTTTCAGCGCGAAAAATTCACCAAAGTAGTCGAGTTGCCCAATGACGAAATCAATCCGTTGTTTGATGCCACTGTGCAAGCCGTGGAAGAAGCCATCATCAATGCCATGGTCGCCGCCGAAACCATGGAGGGCATCAATGGCAATAAGGCCTATGCTTTGCCCCAGAAGAAAGTGATGGAGTTGTTGCGAAAGTATGGGCGGGTGAAGTAACTTTAAGGTACAATAAACAAACAACGACATTATGTCCACCAAAGCAAAAATTCTCATCATCACCGGAGACGCCGGCGAAAGTTACGAATGCCTTTATGCCAAACACCGCTTTGAGGAAGCTGGCTACCAGTCGGTTATTGCCGCACCCAGCAAAAAACGCATGAATCTGGTCATCCACGATTTTGAACCAGGTTGGGACACTTACATCGAAAAGCCAGGATACCTCGTGGAATCGGATATCGCTTTTTCCGAAGTCAACACCCAGGATTACCTGGCCGTATTGCTCCTGGGGGGGCGGGCACCGGAGTTTTTGCGCCACGATGCCAAAGTGCTGGACATTGTGCGGGAATTCGACCGCGACGACAAGTACATTTTTTCCATTTGCCACGGCATCCAAATTTTGACCGCAGCAGGCCTGGTCAAAGGAAAAACCCTGACCTGTTACGAAAATGTCCGCTTTGAGGTGGAATCCTGCGGCGGCACTTTTGTGGGCAAATCCGAAGCCGTAAAGGATGGCCGCTATGTAACGGGGCAAACCTGGCAATCACACCCCGATTTTTATCGCCTGGTGTTTGAGTGTTTGCAGGGCTAAGTTTTTCCCATAGCATTCGCGTCGTCCCGAATTTTTGGAATAACAAACCGCGGATGCGGTTGAATTTATAATAGCCCCGGTCGTCCGGGGTCATTTTGGTAGCACAAGGTTTCGCAACCGCGGATGCGGTTGAACTTTGTGCTCAATTGAGTTCAACCACTGCCGTGGTTGCCGCCAATTTGACCCAACTATTTACCCCGGACGACCGGGGCTATTATAAATTCAATCGCTCCGCGATTAGATTTATGCCAGATTTTGACTTTTCAAAAACTCGGGATGACTCAGATTAGCATTTCATTCGGAGGCCAATTCTTACCATTCGGAAAGTCTCAGCGTCCATTCGGAGATTCATCATAGCATTGAAGTGACCCTTGCGCTACTTTTGGAGTACAATCATTTTTTACATCACTTTAATCGCTATACCATGAAAACGCAAATTCAAACTACTCGCAATTACTGGTTCATCCTGGTTTTGATCGCCGGTATCCAAAGCTGTGGAGCTTACAAAACGCCCATGTTGAATCATGAGCATGAAGCCAACCACAATGGTATTGTACATTTGAAGAGCTGCCCGGTGGTGAGCCCGGGGCGTAGCGTATTTTTTGAAGAGCATGTGTATGATGCTGAGGCGACTACTTGTGGATATTGTGGGCAGAAGCAGGTGGTGCAGATGGCGGCGTTGAAGTAAATACGTAGGCATTCCCAACAAAACGATCACCTTTGCGCATGAAAAATCTACTCTTCTTGTTCTTGGTCTTTTTTAAGCTCAGTCTTGGATTTGGGCAAACCCCTGTTTTGGACAGTTTAAAACAAGAATTTGCCAAGGCAAAAAGTGATACCGCCAAGGTCTTGTTGTATGAAAAGTTGATGAAAGCAACTCAAGGCCAAGCCGCTATTGATTACGGGATGAAAGGCTTGGCTTTGGCTAAACGGATTCACTATGACAAAGGGGCGATTTTGTGTGGCAACTGGCTAGCTTTTAGTTTAGTTCAACAAAACTACTATAAGTCCATTTTGATCCTGATGGAAACAAAGCAGCTTTGTGAAAAGAACAAAGATTCTATGCAATTGGCTCAAACATTGGGTTATTTGGGTTATGCTTACGGTAGGTTTGACCACCAAAAAGGGCTACAATACTATTTTGAATGCAAAAAACTAATGGAAAAAGTGAACTTGCCCCAAAGTACTATTCCCATCAATACGCTTATTGGATTCGAGTATAAAGATGCAGGTATTCCAGACTCAGCATTGGTTTATCTTCAAAAAGGATATACTTATGCTTTGCAATCAGCCACCCCTTTCCTCCCCCCTCAATCTTTTTATGTGCATTTCGGCGAGGTGTATTACCAAAAAGGTCAGAAGGAGCTCGCCATGAGCTATTTTCGTCGCTCGATTGGAGGACAGGTTTTTCTGGGAATGGCCAACATCTTCCGCGATAAAAATGAGCTGGATTCGGCCAGGTATTACGCCAAAAAGGCGCTCCACATCTTCCAAGAAAAGAAAATGAATTTACACCTCATTCAGGCTGCAAATTTACTTTTTGAATTGTACAAAAACTCAAATGCCGCAGAAGCACTCAATTACCTTGTTCTCGCCACCACCACTAAAGACAGTCTTTTTAGCCAAGAAAAAGGGCGACAGATCGAAAAATTAGCTTTTGAGGAACGGGAACGGGCTGCACAAAACGAAAGGATGATCGTAGCCCGTGAGGTTGCTTTTAAAAATCGAGTCAGGCTTTATGCGTTGCTGGCCGTTTTGGGTGTTGTTTTGTTGATCGCTTTCATCCTTTACCGCAACAACCGTCAAAAACAAGTGGCCAACGCCCTTCTGTTAGCTCAAAAAGAAGAAATTCAAAGCACCCTCAACCTGCTCAAATCCACCCAAGCCCAACTCATCCAATCCGAAAAACTCGCCTCCCTCGGTGAACTCACTGCAGGCATCGCCCACGAAATCCAAAACCCGCTCAACTTCGTCAACAACTTCGCCGAGGTCAGCGCTGAAATGCTGGACGAGATGCACGAAGAACTGGAAAAAGGAGATACTACCGAGGCTATTGCCATTGCTAAAGATCTTAAAACAAACCTGGAAAAAATCAACCACCACGGCCAACGCGCTTCCTCCATCGTCAAAGGGATGCTTGAACACTCGCGGGCAAGTACAGGGGTAAAGGAACCTACCGACCTCAATGCACTGGCAGATGAATACCTGCGACTGGCGTATCACGGCTTGCGAGCGAAGGACAACAACTTCAACGCGACGATGGAAACTCATTTTGATCCCGATTTGCCGCTGGTTTCTGTCATTCCGCAGGACATTGGGCGGGTGCTGCTGAATTTGATCAACAATGCCTTTTACGCGGTTGCTGAGCGTAGTCGAAGCATTGTAGGGTCACCCCTCGCGGGTGCCCAATCGTACCAGCCCACCGTCACCATTTCCACCCAGAAAATTGACGATCAAATTCTGATTAAGGTACAAGACAATGGCAACGGCATCCCCGAAGCCATCAAAGACAAAATCTTCCAGCCGTTTTTTACGACCAAGCCCACCGGGCAAGGCACGGGCCTGGGGCTGAGTTTGGCGTATGATATTGTGACCAAAGGGCATGGGGGAACTTTAATGGTGGAAAGTATAGCGGGCGAAGGAACTGCTTTTGTCTTGACACTGACTCAAAATCCAAGCCAGCCATGAATAAAATCATCATTTTGACGCTTTGTTTTCTGGGTATTCGTCTGCTATCTTTAACAGAATGTAATGCTCAATCTGTTATTCAATTATCCGATAAAATTGCCAATTACAATATCCAGGAAAATGTAGAAGTTCTACCCGATTCTTTAGGAAAGCTGAAGATTGAGCAAATCAGTTCCCCAGCATATGCAGGTAAATTCCAAAAAGGCTACGATAAAAATATTTGGTTGGCCAATACAAAGTTGAAAGCGCATTGGTTGAAATTAAAGGTTAAAAACGAATCAAATCACAACAGATGGCTGATTAGGATAAGAGGGAACAAAGTAACCCTATTTGATCAGCAAGTCAATGGTGGTTTCAAAACTTATCAGATGGGCGATATGATTCCTATCCAGAATTGGTATTTTAAAAAAGCCTTTGCCAATGACTACATCTTGCCGCTGCTCGTTGAAACCGGAGAAGAAAAAGTATTCTATTGCCATATTGAAACGATTGATTATCTAACTTTAGCAAACAGTACGATCTCCGCGCAGAACCTCATTCAAATTTACAATGAGAAAATTTCCATCTTGAATGAGTGTAAGTTTATCAACGAAGTTAGAAACCGTACCATGATTGATACTATCGTCATTGGCGGCTTATTAATCATGCTATTTTATCACCTTATTTTGACTTTTATTTTAAAAGATAAAGTTTATCTCTATTATGTATCATACAATTTTTTTCTTGTCCTAACATTAATGGTTTGGAAAGGATGGATTGATGTTTTAGAATTTTATGAATTGCCTATTGAGGATAGAACGCGCCTTTTCGTAATTGCAGTTATGTCATCACTTTTTTTTTACACCTTATTTGTTATAAATTATCTAGATTTAAAAAAATTCAAACCTCGTTTCAATGTTTTTATAAAGTATTATTTATGGATAATTGCGGCCATAATTGTTTCATTCGTCCTAAATATTCAAATTGTAGAGCGTATTGGAAAGTTATTGCCTATCAATCACATCTTGCTAACTTTTACTTTATTCATAGTCGCACTCAGTTTATGGAATAAAAACCCCTTGGTAAAAATATTCTTATTGGGAGATAGCTTTTTCATGCTATCTTTTACACTCTCCCCTTTGAGTTTTATTCTTTTTCAAGTATTTGAATTACCCGTCCTCCCCCTTGACTTTTCAAACATACAAATGATCGATATTGGGGCTTATATACAGCAAATCATCTTTGCCTATAGTTTGGCGCTAAGAATCCAGCTTTCTAACAAAGAAAAAAACCAAGCCCAAGCCGAAACCATCAAGATTCAACAGGAAGCAAATCAACAACTAGAACAAAAAGTGCAAGAACGCACCCACCAACTCCATGAAACCAATGAAGAACTGGAGCTAAGCATTGAACAGATAAATGTCAAAAACCAGGAACTAGGCGAAACCCTAAATACCCTCCGCTCCACCCAAGCCCAACTCATCCAATCCGAAAAACTCGCCTCTCTCGGTGAACTTACTGCGGGCATCGCCCACGAAATTCAAAACCCGCTGAACTTCGTCAACAACTTCGCCGAAGTGAGCGTAGAAATGCTGGACGAGATGAAAGAAGAAATAAAGGCTGGCAATACTTCCGAAGTTATTGCTATCGCCGATGACTTGGAGCAAAATCTCAGCAAAATCAACCACCACGGCCAACGCGCCTCCGCCATCGTCAAAGGGATGCTCGAACATTCGCGGGCGAGTACGGGCGTGAAAGAACCTACTGACCTCAATGCACTGGCTGATGAATTCCTGCGGCTGGCGTATCATGGATTGCGGGCGAAGGACAATAACTTCAATGCTACACTGGAAACGCATTTTGATCCCAATTTGCCCAAAGTGTCGGTGATTCCGCAGGACATTGGGCGGGTGCTATTGAATCTGATCAACAATGCGTTTTATGCGGTTGCTGAGCGTAGCCGAAGCACGGTGCAGCAGCGCGACGTAGAGACCTTGCATGCAACGTCTCTACAACATCCCCCATATCAACCCACCGTTTCCGTTTCCACAAAACGACTGGAAAATGCCATTGAAATCCGGGTAGAAGACAATGGGAATGGCATTCCTGAAGGGATCAAGGAGAAAATCTTCCAGCCATTTTTCACCACCAAGCCGACTGGACAGGGCACAGGTTTGGGGCTAAGTTTGGCGTATGACATTGTGACCAAGGGGCACGGCGGCGTGCTGGAAGTTGAAAGCAAAACAGGAGATGGCACCACCTTTACCATTCAATTGCCCGATCCAAAAAACCGCTAATATGGCATCCCTACTCCATAAGATGTATTGTTTTTGTTTGCTGCTGATAACAGCTGGCACAACTTATTCTTGTACGCAACACCCTAAAGAGCAGCCCTTAAGGCATCAAATCAAAGTAGTGAAAGCCCAAGGTTATATAGTACCTTTGGACAGTATCACCACCCCCAAAGTCATCCCGGTGGACGAAAACAAACTGACCAAAATCCCCATGGGGAAACCCAAAGTAGTCCCCATTCCTACCAACATCCATCCGGCTGGAAAACCCAAAGTAGTGAAGGCGGGCAAGCCGCGTATTTGCACGCCAGGAAAAGATGGTTTTTCATTGCCCAAAATCGTACCTGCCATCGACAGCCCTTTTGTGGCTGGTTTACCCAAAGTAGTAAGGGCAAAAGAGGCGTATGTCAAAGACTCAAACCCAAAAAATTTCAGTTCATTCACCAAATTACAGGGTTTGACCAACAACAGTATCAATTGTATGCTTAAAGACCAAAACGGGAACCTCTGGATTGGCACCGACGGCGGGGGCGCATCCAAATACGATGGGCAAAATTTCACCCATTTCACTCAAAAAGAAGGGTTAAGCAATAATTATATTTCGTGTTTGCTAGAGGACAAAAGTGGAAATCTGTGGTTTGGAACCTATGGGGGTGGAGTATCGAAATACGATGGAAAAAATTTTACTCATTTTACCGAAAAAGAAGGACTTATTAACAACTATGTCTCGAGTAGCTTAATAGATAAAAACGGAAATTTCTGGTTTGGAACCTACGGGGGTGGAGTATCGAAATATGATGGAAAAAAATTTATTCATTTTACCGAAAAAGAAGGGCTAAGCAATAACCAGATTTTCAAAATCTTTGAAGACAAACATGGAAATCTCTGGTTTGGAACTTTGGGTAGTGGTGTTTCAAAATACGACGGGCATCGTTTTACTCATTTTTCTGAAAAGGAAGGACTGTCCAATAATGTAGTTGGTAGTATTTTCGAAGACAATATTGGAAACCTGTGGTTCGGCACAGTAGGTGGTCTTTCGAAATACGATGGGCAAAGCTTTACCCATTTTACCGAAAAAGAAGGACTATCCAGTAACCCGGTTTGGAGTATCTTCGAAGACAAAAGTAAAAACCTGTGGTTCGGTACTGAAATGGGGGTATCGAAATACGATGGACATCGTTTTACCCATTTTACCGAAAATGAAGGCTTGAGCAGCTATGGTGTTTGGAGTATAATCGAAGACAAAAGTGGAAATCTATGGTTCGGCACTTGGGTTGATGGCGTAATACAGTACCACGGGCAAAATTTCACCCATTATTCAAATAAAGAAGGGCTGAGTGATAATCTGGTAGAAAGTACGCTGATGGATAAAAATGGAAATCTGTGGTTTGGCACTAGAAATGCTGGGGTGTCGAAATACGATGGGCGAAATTTTACCCATTATACAATAAAGGAAGGACTCAATAGTAATTTTATCCGTAGCATCGTGGAAGACAAAAATGGAAATTTGTGGTTCGGCTCACATGCTGATGGTATCTCGAAATGCGATGGAAAAACTTATACCCATTTTACTACAAAAGAAGGGCTTGGCAATAATTTTGTTAGATGCATTTTGGAAGACAAAAGGGGGGATCTGTGGATAGGTACTGGTAAAGGCATTACAAAATACGATGGAAACTGTTTTACCCATTATACCGAAAAAGAAGGACTCAGCAATGATTTAGTTTACAGCATTTTGGAAGACAAAAAGGGAAACCTCTGGTTCGGTACAGATGTCGGCGTTACGAAATTCGATGGTCATCGGTATACCCATTATACCGAAAAAGAAGGACTCAGCAATAAAGGCATTGAACATATACTGGAAGATAGTAGCGGAAATTTATGGTTTAGCACGGATGGCGACGGTGCGCTGAAATATGATGGGCTACATTTCACCCATTTTACCGAAGCTGAAGGCTTAAGCGACAATCATGTCAGGAGTATCCTAGAAGACAAAAGCGGTAGCCTGTGGTTTGGTACCAGTTTGGGATTGTCGGAACTAAAGTCCAATAAAATCGCTGAAATCACTCGAAAAATCCAGTCTGGAACCCTACATGAAAGCGAGGTTATTTTTACCAACTATACCTATGAAGATGGTTTTTTTGGAGTAGGTGTAAACCTAGGAAAAACGATTTGTAAAGATAAAAATGGCGACATCTGGATTGGAACAGACGACCGGCTTACCGTATTACACCCCTCCGCCATAAAGGATCAAACCGCCGCTCCCAACATACAATTGACCAGCGTAGCCCTCTTCAATGAAAATATTCCCTGGATGCAGTTGGCGCATACAAAAGATACTGCCTTTGCCCTAAAAAATGGGGTAATTGTTCAGGATTTTTCGTTTGATGGCACTTCAAAATGGTACAACCTCCCCGAGCAGTTGTCTTTGGCCTATAACAACAACTACCTAACTTTCAATTTCGTAGGGATTACCCTGCAATCGCCGGGGAAAGTGAAATACCAGTACCAACTCCAAGGATTGGAAGACAATTGGAACGCGTTGACTACCCGTAGCGAGGCAACCTATGGCAACTTACCTCCCGGCAGCTACACTTTTAAAGTTAAGGCCAGAAGTGGCGTGGGGATCTGGAGCCGGGTATTTGAATACCGCTTCACCATTCGCCGACCCTGGTGGAAAACAGGTTGGGCTTATGCCTTTTATTCGCTTACTTTATTCGGCTGTATTTTTGGATTTATTTACTGGCGTTCAGCTGCACTTAGGCGGGAGAACCGGATTTTGGAAGAAAAAGTGAGCCTCCGTACTCGGCAATTGCAACAAAAATCGACCGAATTGGAAACATCTCTCGGTACGCTCAAATCCACCCAATCCCAACTCATCCAATCCGAAAAACTCGCCTCCCTCGGCGAACTCACCGCAGGCATCGCCCACGAAATTCAAAATCCGCTGAACTTCGTCAATAACTTCGCCGAAGTCAGCGCTGAAATGCTGGACGAAATGCACGAAGAACTGGAAAAGGGAGACACCACCGAGGCCATTGCCATTGCCACCGATCTAAAAACCAATCTGGAAAAAATCAACCACCACGGCCAACGCGCCTCCTCCATCGTGAAAGGGATGCTGGAGCACTCGCGGGCGAGCACGGGCGTAAAAGAGCCCACAGACATTAATGCCCTGGCTGATGAATACCTGCGCTTAGTTTACCACGGCCTGCGGGCGAAGGACAATAATTTTAATGCGACGATGGAAACGCATTTTGAACCGAATTTGCCTTTGGTTTCCGTCATTCCGCAGGACATTGGGCGGGTGCTGTTGAATTTGATCAATAATGCGTTTTATGCGGTTGCTGAGCGCAGTCGAAGCACGGTGCAGCAACGGGCGAGTGTCGGCGTGACTTCGAGTCACGCCGACACTATGTACCAACCAGTTGTCACCGTTTCCACCCAAAAAACAGGTGATCACATCATCATTAAGGTTCAAGACAACGGCAATGGCATCCCCGACGCCATCAAAGACAAAATCTTTCAACCCTTTTTTACGACCAAGCCTACGGGGCAAGGGACGGGATTGGGATTGAGTTTAGCGTATGATATTGTCGCGAAGGGGCATGGCGGGAGTTTGGAAGTGGTTTCCAATGAAAAAGAAGGCTCCGAATTCATCTTTCATTTGCCATGTTAAAACAAACGGAATAGAATTTTCTTTTTTTTGTTTTAAAAATTATAATTTTGGTAGAAATAAAACCAACAGTGGAGATCATAAAAGACATCAATAAACTGCATGCCGAAGCACGGCAAATCATCGACAATGGGCGTAAATTAGCTCATCGTGCTGTAAATAACAGCATGGTGAAAACCTATTGGGAATTGGGGCAACTCATCGTAGAAGAAGAACAGCAAGGTAAAGAACGTGCAGAATATGGAAAATATCTCATAACTGAATTGGCCGACCGCCTGCAAAAAGAATTTGGATCCGGTTATTCTAAACCCAGCCTTTGGAATTATAGGCAATTCTATCTGGCATTTCCAATTCTCTCCGCACTGCGGAGAGAATTGACCTGGACACACTACAAACTCCTCATGCGGGTACAAAATCTAGGTGCGAGGTCTTTTTATGAGCAAGAAGCCATAAAAAGTGGATGGAATACCCGTGCCTTAGATCGTCAAATCACCACCTTCTATTATGAGCGATTGTTGGCTAGCCAGGATAAGCCTGCCATAGAGATGGAAGCTGAAGAAAAAATCACTCAAATAGGTGGAAATATTTTGGATTTTGTCAAAGATCCCTACGTTTTAGAATTTTTGGAGATTAAACCAGATCATAGGTTATATGAAAGCGATCTGGAGCTGTTGCTAATCGACAACTTACAAGTGTTTTTGTTGGAACTGGGGCGTGGCTTTTCATTTGTAGCCCGACAAAAATACATTCGCGCAGGTGACGAAGATTTTTTTGTTGATCTAGTTTTTTACAATTACGTGCTCAAATGTTTTGTTCTTATTGACCTTAAAATTGGCAGGCTTACCCATCAAGATATTGGGCAAATGGAAATGTACGTGCGGATGTATGAAGATTTGCACAAAATTGAAGGCGATAACCCGACCATTGGCCTCATCCTTTGTTCAGAAAAAACCGAAGCTGTTGTAAAGTACTCTGTGTTAAGCGAAAGCCAACAAATTTTTGCCTCAAAATACTTACTTTATTTGCCTTCTGAGGCAGAACTGAAGGCTGAATTAGAACGTGAACGACTCTTGGCAGAATTAAAACTAAAAGAACCTGATGAATAGGTGCCCCCCGAATCCATCCGCGAGAAAATCTTCCAACCCTTTTTCACCACCAAGCCGACTGGACAGGGCACAGGTTTGGGGCTGAGTTTGGCCTATGATATTGTGACGAAAGGGCATGGGGGGACTTTGGAAGTAAGGACACAAATAAATGAAGGTACCGAATTCATTATTCAATTGCAGCTTACGCAATAACAGTCCATTTCATTCGGAGGCCATTTCCCACCATTCGGAAACAGATTCCTACCACTCGGAAGACCTTCCTTGTCTCCCTGCATCCTGTAGGGCATCTTTGTATTGTCAGTTGTGAAAAACAAGACAACACATTTAATCAATCCGCTGAATAGAGCAACTTATGGCTTGATATTGTTCATTTCGGCACAAATAAAACACCAATGAAAACTCCAAAAATTGCATCCGCTACCCGCAAAATCAATGGCTTAGCTACAGTAATTATTGTTGTGACCCTGTGCTTCAACTCCTGTGAAAAATCGACGCTCGAATATATTGCAACCCCTAGTGATTCAACTACTGGTAGCCTTCAGAATAAACCTACCCAAATTCCAATGAATTTCACACTGGTACTCAACAACTGTTTTGCGGGAGGAGCCGGGGTAACTGTCAACATTAACAACCCGCAAAACTACGCATTCCTTTGGGAGGTAAACGGCAACCCTGGCGGACACAACATCAGCACCTCAGGTTGCGATTGTGGGGGCATGGCCAAAGTTACGGTAACCCGCCTGGCTGATGGCCAGAGCTTGAGCAAATCGGTCAATCTGCCTGCCTGCAATACCGCAACCAACCAAGAGGCACTGTTGAAAAATAAGCTAAACAACTTTACTTCGAATAGCACTTCCGCTGTTCATGCTTCAAAATAACACCAAACCCCATTTGTATTTTGAATCAAAACTAGCAGTATTCATACCTGTCCTGTTTTTAGCCAATGAAAATGGGCAGGTCTTTTTTGCCGCAACATTTTTGAGTATTTTGCAAAAGGCAATCGCCGCGATTGTGGAAGCCCTAAAACCCTATGCCATGCGAATTTTTCTCCTTAGTTTGTTTCTGTTTCCCTTGCTTGTCTTTGCACAAAAAAGGGAGGTTTTTCGCATCGATAGCCTGCCTAAGGCAGGGATTTTGCTGAACCAGGGCTGGAAATGGCATGCGGGGGATGATCCGGAATGGGCGAAGGCGGAGTTTGATGATGCGGGCTGGGAGGAGATTGACCCGACGAAAGATATTTTTGCCTTGCCACAATTGCCTAGATCTGGCAAAATTGGCTGGTTTCGGATTCACTTAATGATCGACAGCAGTTTGAACCAACAAATGGTCATGCTGATTCAGCAATCTGGGGCTTCTGAAATATACCTGAACGGAAGATTAATCCAACAATTTGGGACTTTAAGCACCGATCCTCAAAAAGTGATAGCCTTTACGCCCGCTTTGAAACCAGTTTCCTTTCCCACTACCAATAGGCACATTGGTGTTTTGGCTGTGCGTTATGCTCTTCAACCAGGAATAGGGTACAGCTCTCATTTTGGTACGGTCAATACAGCATTGACGATAAGTTTGAATACCGTCGAAAACGGAGTAGATACTTATGAATCCATCCATTGGGCAGCTGTTCAGCCACACCCAATCCGAGTGGGGATCTTTTTTAGTTTAGCCATATTGTATTTTGGGTTTTATTTTTTTACAGAAAGAGAGTGGTAAATCTCTACTTTTCTATCTATCTGTTGTTGCATGCGATATCTTGGAAAATTAACTATTCGGCTTATCAATCCAACCAGGTAGCGCTTTTTTTTATTAAAAACAACATTACTACGATATTACAAGTCCTAGGTTATTTAGTAATCCTAAATGCCATTTATCAATTTTTGGAGCAAAAAAGGAGATGGCATCTTTGGTCGTTAATCCTTCTGGGGATCTTCAGTATTCCTCTTGCTGCTTTTGTTCATGATTGGGGTTGGTTGGTTTATGGCATTTTATTCATCAATTTAATCCATATAGACCTTGCCAGAGTGTCCATTATGGCAAGTCGGAGCAATAAAAAAGGAGCTTGGATCATTGCAGCAGGGAGCATTTTTGCGTTGTTTTGTTGGCTAATTTTCTCCTTACAATGGTTCTTTCCTATTACTATCTTTGGAATTAATTTTTTTGATTTAAATTTCCTATGTGTCCCCATTTCGGTTTCCATATACTTGGGTTATGACGTTTCCTTAACCAATATTTCTTTGGCTCAAAAGCTAATTGAAGTAGAAACCTTATCGGTTGAAAAACAAGCCATTCTCTCTACCCAAAACGAAACGCTTGAGCAGCAGGTCGCCGAGCGAACCGCAGAATTATCCTCCAAAAACCGGGAACTGGAAATTGAGGCGGCTTTGGAAAGAGTGAGAAGTAGGACGATGGCGATGCAGAAAAGCGAGGAACTTAAAAAAGTAGTTACCGTGGTATTGAATCAATTTAAAGAATTAGGGACTATAGATGACGCGGCAGTCATATGTATTTTTTCAGACGATTCAAAAGATCATGTTCAATGGATAGCGGACTCCAGGGGACCCTACGCACAGCCATTTAAGATAGATTATACAGAGCATTCCATAGTTTCCGATATTTATTTTGCCAGGGAAAGCGGGGTAGAGTTTTTTTCGAAACTTTATCCAATGGAAGAAAAAAATGCTTTTTTTGAATACATGCTTAAGGAGACCGAATTTTTCAAACAGGTTCCCAATGAGGTAATGAATATGCTTTTTGAGACTGAACATTATGGAATTTCAATTGCATTTGGAAAACATACTGCAATGCTTATTCCTACCCTTACCGAGAAATTATTAACAACAAATGATCTAGAAATCTTAAAGCGCTTTGTAGCTGTTTTTGAACAAGCCTACACCCGCTTCCTCGACATACAAAAGGCGGAAGCACAGGCAAAGGAAGCGCAGATTGAGGCAGCATTGGAAAAAATCAGAAGTCGTTCTTTGGCGATGCATCGGAGCGATGAATTGGAAAACGTGATGGAGGTAATGGCTGAGAAAATGAAAGAGTTGGGTGTTGCGATGGGTTCAATTGCCATACAGACATTTAATGCTGAAACAAAATACAGTGAATTTTGGGTAGGTAGTGACTTACAACACATCGCTAAAATAAAATTGCCCTTCGACGAAAAGCATTTTAGTGAGGATACCTATCTAAAAGATTGTTGGGAAGCGAAGGAGAAAGGAGAAAATATCATCAATAAACTGTATTCGTTTGAGCAAAAAAATAGTTATTTTAACTACGTATTTGCCAATAATGATTTTGAAACCATACCGCAGCCTGGCCGTGAGTTTATTAGGCAAGCGCCCTGTCATCTTTGCAATTTAATCATCGAAAAAAACTCTGCAGTTTTCGCTGACAACTGGTTTGGACAAAGTTACAGTGACGATAAATTGGCTGTCTTAAAGCGCGTTGCCAAGGTCTTTGAACAAGCTTATATTCGTTTCCTAGATTTGCAGAAAGCTGAGGCACAAACTGAACAAGCAAGACTCAATTTGATCCAAATCCAAACCGAAAAAAAGAGAGCCGAAGATGCTTTGATTGCATTAAAACAAACCCAAGCCCAACTCATCCAATCCGAAAAACTGGCCTCCCTCGGTGAACTCACCGCTGGCATCGCCCACGAAATCCAAAACCCGCTCAACTTCGTCAACAACTTCGCCGAGGTAAGCGCTGAAATGCTGGACGAGATGCACGAAGAGCTGGAAAAAGGCGATACTACCGAGGCCATTGCCATTGCAACGGATTTAAAAACAAACCTGGAAAAAATCAACCACCACGGCCAACGCGCCTCCTCGATCGTCAAAGGTATGCTGGAGCATTCCCGGGCGAGTACGGGGGTAAAAGAACCCACCGACCTGAATGCCTTGGCCGATGAATACCTGCGCCTGGCGTATCATGGCCTGCGGGCGAAGGACAATGGTTTCAACGCGACCATGGAAACGCATCTCGATCCAGATTTGCCAAAAATCGAGGTCATTCCGCAAGACATTGGGCGGGTGCTATTGAATTTGATTAATAATGCTTTTTATGCAGTCAATGAAAAGGCGAAACAAGGAATTGAAGGCTACCAACCTACGGTAACGATAAGTTCTCGAAAACTGGAAAATGCCGTTGAAATTCGGGTTGAAGACAATGGGAATGGCATTCCCGAAGCCATCCGAGACAAAATCTTCCAGCCCTTTTTTACCACCAAACCTACTGGGCAAGGGACGGGATTAGGGCTGAGTTTGGCTTATGATATTGTGACGAAAGGGCATGGAGGAACCATCAACTTTCAATCGAAGCCTGAAGAAGGCACTACCTTTTTCATCAGGCTTCCAATTTTAGTTTAATTTTAATATCTTAATACAAATTTTACCACAACCCTACAGCAATCAATAACTAAACTTTATCATCATGCCAATCAACATCCAGACACCAGGAATTCACCACATCGCGCTGCGGTGTACCGATTTGGAGCGCTCCAAAGCATTTTATGGCGGCACCTTGGGTTTTCCCATTGCCATGGAAGTGCCCAATTTGTTCATTTTTGTTGCCGGGGGCACCTTCATCGGTGTTCGTGGGCCTGGAGAAAAAGAAGGGGCTAATGTATTCAGTCCCTTTAACGTGGGGATCGACCACATCGCCCTTGGTTGTACCGACGAAGCCGAATTACAACGTGTAGCACAAGGGCTTGCTGATGCCGGAATTGAAAATACTGGAGTAAAATTTGACGAAACTTTAGGGAAAAACTATGTAGCATTCAAGGACCCGGACCGCATTTCCTGGGAGTTCTACATGGTTTAAATACCCCACAAACATGAGTCATCCAAAAAATTCGCGATGACTCATGTTTGTAGTTGCTCAATATCCTTTTCAGCGAGTCCTTTCCTAGATGTCGCACGCAGCTGCACTCTTCTATCCTAGCATTTCCTTCGGAGTCCATTTCCCTCCATTCGGAAGCCAATTCCATTCATTCGGAAGACCAGGCTTGGACTTGTCCATGGTTTATCCCAATTTTATGGAAGAACCAAAAAAACACCCACATCATGAGCACCCTAAAACATTACTTCATCATCAGTTTGTACTGCTTGTTTGGGGGTTCCATTCTGAGCGCAACTGCACAAACCGAAAATTTGGGGCTTTTTGACAATGAAAATCCCCTCAAAATGACCCTAAGTGGAACATTACCCCCCTTTTCCGAAGACCCCTCCAAAACGCCCCGGAAATACCTCCAGGTGTTGTCCTATCAAAATGCCAATGGCAACAAGATGGAAATCCCCATTGAGGTAAAGACCCGGGGGCATTTCCGGCGTTTGTTGGGTCATTGCAGCTACCCCCCCTTACAGCTTATTTTTCCCAAAAATGAAGTACAACAAACTTCCATTTTTAAAGACCAGTCCAAAACCAAATTGGTGATGCCCTGCCGGGGTGACGAGTACGTGATCCGGGAATGGCTGGTGTACAAGTTGTACAATTTGATCAGCCCCTACAGTTTTAGGGTGCGTTTGGTGCAGCTGACCCTGGAGGATGAACAACGTAAAAAGCCAATTGAGCCTTTTTATGCTTTTTTGCTGGAAGAAGAAAAACAAATAGCCAAACGCCTGCAAATGCTCCCGCTTGAGCGCAAACTCCGAGCCAACGCCACCCAGGCCGAGCATTTCCTGCGTATGGCGGTGTTTGAATACCTGATTGCCAACACGGATTGGTCGGTAGAACACCTGCAAAACATCAAATTATTGACCCCTGATGCCAAAACCCTCCCCATTCCGGTGCCCTACGATTTTGACCATGCTGGGCTCGTGGATGCGCCCTACGCCAAACCGGCCATGGAATTGGAGTTGGGTTCCGTGCGCGATCGGCGCTACCGGGGCTATTGCCTGGAAAACGTTCAGCAGTTTGAACCCGTCATTGCCCATTTCAATGCCTTAAAAGACAAAATTTATCAGATTTTTAGTGACTGTAACCTCCTGAATCCTAAATATCAAAAGTCCACAATGCTCTTTTTGGACGAATTTTATGCGACCATTAATAACCCCAAAAAGTGGCAAAAGGAATTTTTATATCCTTGTGATCCCAATGGGACGGGATATGTGGTGATTAAGGGATTGAGGGAGGATTGAAAAACTTATGGCATAATTAGTGTGCGAGGGGCAGCGGATGGTATTGCTAAATGGTATTCTGTTCTGCCCCAATTTTATTATTTTTAAACAGCGCTAGCAAATATTCATCTAACCTCTTTATTGCCGACAATGAAATACATGCTTGCCCTTCTTTTCCTGTTTTCCACATTGGCCACTAAAGCCCAAAAGGGTGAAGTGTTGATCATTGATTCCTTGCCACCACAGGGCATTTTGCTTGATAAAGGTTGGAAATGGCATGCTGGGGATAATCCTGATTATGCCAAGGCAGATTTTGATGATTCAAGTTGGGAAAGTATTGATCCTAGCCAGGATGTGATGGATTTGAAACAGATTTCAAAAGAGGGTAAAATAGCTTGGCTCAGATTACATTTTACCATTCCTAAAACCGATGAGAAGCAGTTATTAATGATTGTAAAACACATAGTTGCTTCAGAAATTTATTTGAATGGAAAATTGGTCAAAAAATTGGGCGAAGTTAGCCCCGAATACGAAAAGGAAGAAAAATATAGCCCCATTCGAGAACCTGTAGTAATCGAACTCGACACGATGGAAACTCAAGTGCTGGCGATCCGCTATTCGAATACTACAGGCTGGAAACTGAATCAATACGTGGGGCGCTA
>NZ_JANRKL010000216.1:0-73335 GCF_033763495.1 Haliscomenobacter sp.
AAAAAAATTATATCAATTACTTGATAATCAACTTACCTCGCTATTGTTCCCTTTCCACATCCAACAAATTAAACAAGGTATCTACCCCCGCATCCACGTCCGGAATATCGTAATCGTATTTTTCTTCTTTGGGTGCATCGATGAGCCATTGATTTTTGCGGCGCAGCAGCACAAATTCAATGTTGTAGGTTTCGTATTGATCTTTGCAGCGGCATTGACAAAAGGCGGAGTCCTCTTTGGTCCGGCATTTTAAGGAAAGAAAAGAGGTAGTGAGTTGGGTAGAATCAGCGGATTGCTCCTGCATCATTTTCGCCAGATTATCCAGGCGGCTTTGTTCAGCCAAGGTACTAAGCGCTTTGGCTTCGTCAAAACGATTTTGATCGTAATAAGCCTGATAGGCTTTGACTACTTCTTCTGGTGTTTTGGGAAGTTCGGCTTGTTGTTTACAAGCTGCCAGCAAGGCGGTGACCATGCCCAGCAGAATGATGGAGTGTTTCATTTACGGTTTATTGGGTACACAACATTAAGCTAAAAAAACACGATTAAGATGCATCCCTTTAATCTGGAACTTCCTCCCGAAAGTTCCAAACTTTCGGGAGGCTGAAGCAGAGACAGCTGGTGTTTTTACCGCGCCAGCCTAGTTTTTATTTAGCATCAATTGCTCAACATCACGGGCATCACCAGCATCAAAATATCTTCTCCGGGAACTTCTTCCACTGGCAGCAAAATCCCTGCACGGGTAGAAGTGGACAATTCCATGCGCACTTCATCGGATTCCAGCACCGTCAACATTTCCAGCAAAAACTTGGCGTTGAACCCAATCATCAAAGGGTCCCCATCGTAGGTACAGGTCAGTTTTTCGGTGGCTTCATTGGAAAAATCAAGGTCTTGAGCAGAAACGATCAAGCTTCCCTGAGACACATTCAAAATCACCTGGTTGGTGGTCTTGTTGGCATAAATAGCAATGCGGCGCAACGAGCTGGCAAAATCCGCGCGGGCAATCGTCAGCAGATTGGGGTTGTCCACCGGAATCACCGCGTGGTAATCCGGATACCGCGAATCAATCAGGCGGCAGGAAATTTGCGTATCGTTGAAACTGAAAAACGCGTTGGCTTTATTGAAAGACATTTTCACCTCGGTGCCTGCTGGCAATACGTTTTTGATGAGGTTCAATGCTTTTTTTGGCAAAATAAAAGAAGTACTCACCTCACTACTCAAATCGGTAAAGGTGTAACGCACCAGTTTGTGGGCATCGGTAGCCACCATGGTGATTTTGCTGAAATCCACCTGGAAATAGACCCCCATCATCGCCAGACGCAACTCGTCGTTGCTGGTGGCAAACAAGGTTTTGTTTACCCCCTGAATCAATGCATTGGAAGGTAAGGTAATGGTGTCGTCCCCTGACTCAGGTTCAGGAATTGCCGGAAAATCCTGGCCATTTTCACCCGATAAACGGTACTTGCCATAAGCCGAGGTGATCTCAATGGCGAAGGTGTTTTCGTCAATGGTAAACGTGATGGGTTGTTGGGGCAGCGCTTTTAGCGTATCCAATAAGATTTTGGCAGGCACCGCAACCGTTCCATCGGTATCGGCCATCACATCCATGTGGGTGGTTATGGCAGTGTCTAGATCGGTAGCAGAAATGGTCAGCTTATTGTCGGCAATGCTGAATAAAAAGTCCTCTAGGATGGGCAAAACAGGGTTTGAGCCAATCGAGCCAGCCGCAACTTGCAATTGCTTCAGTAACTCTGATGATGATACGCTAAACTTCATGACGTGTAGTCCTTTTTCCGGGTAAGTTACTTAGGTTAAACTACAAAGGTAATGTTTGTGGTTTATTTTTTCTGGTCAAATATTAACAACTTGTGGAAAACTGATTGGGGACTGGCAATGTTTATGCCTTTCGATGCTTGTTTTAAAAAATCTTATCTTTGCACCCTATGTTGATCCAAAGATTCAAATCCAAAATTCACCGGGTGAAGGTCACAGAGGCCAACCTGAACTACATCGGCAGCATCACCATTGATGAAGATCTGCTGGATGCCGCCAACCTCATCGAAGGCGAGCGCGTTCAAATCGTCAACAACAACAATGGTGAACGCCTCGAAACCTACATCATCAAGGGTGAAAGGGGTTCAGGCATGATTTGCCTTAACGGAGCTGCTGCGCGCCGCGTACAAGTTGGAGACGTCCTGATTATCATTGGTTATGCCTGGATGGATTTTGAAGAAGCCAAGACTTTTAAACCTTGGATTGTTTTCCCGGATGAGAATAATAGACTGGTGAAATGACGAATTTTTCGAATGACGAGTGACGAATTAAAGGGCAGCCGATCAATCGTCACTCGTCATTCGAAAAATTCGTAACTCTAAATACATGTTTCCCAAAAAAATCCTCATCACTGGTGCCTCAGGCTTTGTAGGCGGTCGTTTGCTGAAAAGCTTGCGCCAAACTTACCCCCAAGCAGAGGTATTGGGCACCGGGCGTCGGAACGAGCGCAAGGCCGAATTTGAAGCCTTGGGTTGCCGTTATGAATCGGCGGATTTGATCAATGTAGCAGATTGTGAACGATTGACCGCAGGGGCCGACGTGGTCATTCACTGTGCGGGTTTGTCCTCGCCTTGGGGAACTTATCAGGAGTTTTACGACGCCAATGTAAAATCCACTTTGAATTTATTACAGGTTGCACAGGCCCAAGGCACCCGGCGTTTTATCCTCATTTCCACGCCAAGTGTTTATTTCACGTACAAAGATCGGTTCAACATCAAAGAATCTGACCCACTGCCCAATCCGATGGTCAACCATTATGCAGTGACCAAGTACCAGGCGGAGCAGGAGGTTTTAGGTTTGAATCGACCCGATTTTGAAACCATCGCCCTGCGGCCCCGGGCCATTATTGGGGCAGAAGATGCGGTGATATTCCCCCGGGTTTTGCGGGCTTACCACGAGGGGCGACTCAAAATTGTAGGGGATGGCAAAAACATTGTTGACCTGACTTGTGTGGCCAACGTCATCCGGGCGGTCGAATGTTGTTTGAATGCCGAACACAGCGCCTTCGGGGAAGTGTACAACATCACCAATGGAGAACCTAAACCACTCTGGGACAGTATCGGACTTTTCCTCAAAGCTTTGGATTTACCACCGGTTACCAAAAAAATACCTGCCAGCATTGCGTTAACCGCAGCAAGCCTCAATGAGTTTATCCATCGCTACTTTATGGGTGGGCGGGAGCCCGCTTTGACCCGTTACAGTGTAGGCATTTTGAGTACTTCCATGACGATGGACATCAGTAAGGCGCGGGAAAAATTAAATTACACCCCCATTCAAAGCACCGAGGATGGTGTCAAAGAATTTGTAGCATGGCACCTGGCTCAACAAGCGTAAAGCTCCACATTTTTCATTCTGGTTATTGTGTCGCTCATGGCAAAGTGATTGACCCGGTAAATGGCCAAAAACACTGCCGGGTTTATGCGACCTGGGCGTTGATTGAGCACCCGGAACAAGGTTTGATGTTGTTCGATACCGGGTATGCGCCCCGTTTTCGCAGCGCCACTACCCATTGGCCCTATCGCCTGTACGCTTTGATGACGCCGATGTTTTTGGAAGCGCATGAACCCGCGGTGGAGCGATTAAAAGCTTTGGGTTACGCACCCGATCAAATCAAAACAATCATCATTTCTCATTTTCATGGGGATCATATTGCAGGCTTGTTGGATTTCCCCAATGCCAAGGTGTTTTGTAGTGCCTCAGCCTGGGCACAGGCCAGCAAAGTAAAGGGTTGGGCTGCGGTCAGCAAAGGGGTATTGCCGGACCTGATTCCTGCCGATTTGGAGCAACGCATCTATTGCATTCCAGATTCGGACCTGGGGCAATTGAGCAAAGCTGAAAGCTCCTATGATCTTTTTGAAGATGGCAGTATGCTGCTGTACGCCTTACCCGGGCACGGAAGGGGGCAATTGGGTGCTTTGTTACAAACCACAGATGGACAGACTTTTCTCGCTGCTGATGCTGCCTGGCAATTGGAGCCCTGGCGAGCTGGTATTCTGCCTAAGTCGATTGTACGTTTGTTTTTTGATGATTGGCAGGCGTATAAAAAGACTTTTGAGGAGTTACGCGATTTTGCACAGTTGCATCCTGATGTAAGAATTGTTTTTACGCATAGTCCGGAGTTGATTTAGCTTTAGCTTTGGGCACTTAGTTAGGCAACAGCAAAGCAGGTAAAAGGTCTTTTTGCTGGTGCATGGAATGCCAACACGATATCTTCTTTTGGTATACCAGCATCAACAAATACATCTGCGAATGCCTCATCGGTTCCATCGTATTCGATGTAAACTTTTTCATTTTTGATTCGTACATGCAGAATACAACCATAGCTTCTGCTGCTCTCTTTCCACGCATTATGATAGATTAAATAATTCATTTTCAAAGTATCTTCCACTAAATAGACTTCTTCTTCCAAATTGGAGTGCATGGAAGCAATGTACTCTTCAAGGATGGTTTTAATGACCCTTTGGTATTCAGTTATTTTTTCCATGTGTGGATGAGCGGTTTATTGATGTCAAAAACAATAATCTTGACCCGATGTCGGTCCAAAAAAGCCCTGTTAGAACAAATCCCTGCCCTGTTTTCGCTTCTTTTTCCGCAAGGGTGGAGTTGATTCGGGCGAAAACCTGTGGTGGGTAGCCTGTTCATAGGCATAACTCAACTTAATGAGTATTGGCTCGCTGAAAGGGCGACCAAAGAACTGCAAACCAGCTGGTAAGTTGTTGTAGGTAAAACCCATAGGCACGGTAAACGCCGGAAAGCCCGTGGGTGGTGACAGCGCGTTGTTGTTTGTACCCGACGGTGTGTTCAAGTCGCCAATGAGCCGGGGCGGGTAACTAAACGACGGGTAAACCAGCGCATCAACCTGCGCCGAATCCATGGCCCGGAGCACGAGTTGACGCAATCGCTCGCGGAGGGCCAAGTTCTTCTGCCAACCTTTGTGCAATTCGGGGGCTAGTGTATCGGCATTGCTATCGAGCAGAAATTTTTCAAGAAAGGGATGATACTGTTTCGATTTAATGATTGACTCGAGCGTTTTGTGCGGGGCATTGGGGCCTAAATTGGCCAGGTACACATTGAAATCGCGTCGTAGCTGCGGAATCACATCAAATGATTTGTTGATTGTATCGAGTTCAATGACCTGCACCGAGTCGATAATGGTGGCTCCAGCAAGCCGCAACTCATCCAGTGCATTATTGAACAAAGCTACCACTTGCGAATCAGCTTTGGCGGGGTTGCAAAGCTGCCGAAAAACCCCAATTCTGGCTCCTTTTAGTCCATTTTTGTCTAAAAAAGCCCGATAACTTGCTGGAATTTTACCTTTACTTAGCTGGGTTACGGAATCGGCTTTGTCGTAGCCTGCAATCACTTCGAGTACACGCACTGCATCTTCCACCGTTCGGCAAATGGGACCACCCATGTCGTTGGTGAGGGCGAGAGGAGCAATGCCGTCGCGGCTAATTAACCCAAGCGTACAGCGAAACCCAACCAAACTCTGGTGAGCGGCCGGTCCCCGAATCGAACTCCCGGTATCGGTTCCCAAGCCGATGGTGCCAAAGTCGGCGGCCACAGCAGCGGCTGTTCCCCCACTCGACCCTGCCGTGGTGCGCCGGGTATCATAGGGGTTCCGCGAATAGCCTGGCAAGATCGAACTTACCGAAAAATTGCCAGATTGGGCAAACTCGGCCAGGTTTGACTTGGCAATAATAATGGCACCAGCCTGCCTGATTTTTTGAATCACAAACGCATCGTCGGGTGGAATAGACTCTTTCATGGCCAGCGTTCCGTTGGTCGTTGGCATGTCGAAGGTATCATAATTGTCTTTCACGATGACAGGAATCCCGTGGAGCGGGCCCACAAATTTCCCCGTTGTTTTATAGAGAGAGTCGAGCCGACGGGCTTCGACTAACGCTTTAGGATTCAACATAATAAGGGCGTTGATAAACGGCCCTTGTTTGTCGTAGGCTTCAATTCGGTCGAGGTAAAGTTGCACAAGCTCAACGGCGGTAAGTTTGCCATTTTGCATGGCTGTGTGCAGACTAGAGATAGTGGCTTCGTGTAATTTTTTGGGCGTAAACTGCTGGCCGACAGCCGATGTTACAACCCCAAAAAAAGCAATAAAAACGAAGTGTAGGTTTTTAAACATAATCTAAATTTTTAGGCGCTCACTGGTAATCCATCTCCTAGAGTCGTCCTCAACCTGCTTTCTCCTCCGGATGAATAATCACCTGATCAATCCGCACCCCATCCTTATCCACAATTTCAACCTTTCGGCCATTGTACTCAAAGTGCTCCCCTACATTGGGAATATGCTCGGTCTGGTGAATGACAAAACCAGCAACGGAAGTAAAAAATACACTTTTTTCGGGAATAAAATCCGTTTTCATAAAATGATTGAGTGCATTGATGGGTACGGTGCCACTCACCAGCAGTGAGCCATCTTCCCTAGCCACGATGCCTTGTTCTTCTTCTCCTTGATCCGGCAAATCTCCAACCAAGGCCTCTGCAAGGTCGTGCAAAGTAATGATCCCTTCAAAAGCCCCAAACTCGTCGATGATGATGCCAAAATAACAGCGTTGTTTTTTGAACTGCTGTAAGATGTCAATCGCAAATTGGCTCTCCGGAATAAAAATGGGTTCCCGAATGATACTACGTATTTGAAATCCAGGCTCATTCTTCTTGGAAAAAAAATCTTTGACGTGCAGGTAGCCCAGGATATTGTCGTGCTTGTCGTCACAAACTGGGAACTGAAAGTGATTGCTTTGCAATAAAGTAGCTTCAATTTTTTCAAAAGGGTCGCTGACATCAACCCATTCCACCTCCAGCCGGTGGGTCATCAGGGTTTTGGCGCGCAAATCAGCAAAAGAAATGGCATTGTTGTGGATGTCACTTTCCTCTTTTTCATAAAGCCCTTGACGGCCCGCGGTTTTGATCAGGTAACGCAATTCTTCTTCGGTGATTTTTTCCTCCTCGGCTGGTTTAACCCCAAAAACCATAAAAACCAGTCTGGTCGTAGTGGTCAGCAACCAGACAAAAGGGCGCGCAATTTTGGAAAAAACTGTAATGAATCCAGCGATACTCAAGGCTACTGGCTCCGCAAATTTCATTGCCAGCGTTTTGGGAATCAGTTCACCAATGACGATGGACAAATAAGTAATCAAGGCCACCACCAGAACGTAGGCAATTTGGCCGGCATAGGGACGCAAGACCTCTACCTGCTCTACCACCGGGCGGAAATTATCGGTCAAGGTAGCACCTCCATAAACCCCGGAAACGATCCCAATCAGCGTGATGCCAATTTGTACCGCCGAAAGGAATTCTTCTGGCTTTTTGAGCAACTGCAACACTTTCCGTGCCCGAGCACTCCCTTTTTCAGCCAATTGAATCATGCGTTGTTTTTTGACCGATACCAGCGCAATTTCGGAAAGTGCAAATATGCCGTTGATGAAGTTGAAAATGATGATGACGAGTAGTTCCACTACAAAATATTGAATGAAGAGATGTACAAATGTAACAATTTAGAAAGGAAAGGTTGAAATGAGTTTTGCCACAAAGGCACAAAGACGCCAAGTATTTCTGTTTGGCGTCTTTATGGCAAAACAACTACTCCGAGTACTACCTACCTCGGAAACCGCCAGGACAAGCCCAGCGTCGCAAAAGAATATTTGCGATTTGTATTATAAGAACTCCAATCGCCGTCGTATTCCGATACCCTGATGCCGCCTGATAAGTCAATCTGAATATTGGCCTTGGGGTAATACATTAGACCTGCTTCGGTAAAGATCTGATGGGTGTTGGAAAAACCAGTTCCAGGCCAACTGCTTCTTTGAGAAGACCCATGCCCTTGTAAATAGGCCCCAATTTTAGGAGAAAAACTGAACTCAGTGGAGAGCGCGTAGTAGGTTTCGGGGTTAGGGTTGTCCCCATCCCAACTGGTGCCTAGATTGTAACAAATACTCAGCCATTCATTGATGGCATTGGCAAATGATAGTTGTAAGTCTGGAGTCACTGCATCCGGCTTAAAATCCTCGGATGCACTCCACGGCATTCCCATCATTCCGATGAAGGTAATGGCAGGGAGAGCTCCCTTATTGGAACAGAGGGCCGCTTTCATACCGAATCGCCACGGGAAAAATCCAGTTGATTTACCCAAATTTCGTGGAGTTTCGACTCTGATTCGCCAGAGGTTGTAATCCAGTCTAAGTTCGACCTGCTCGGAGATTCCATAACGAAAAAGCGTTGAGTTTAAGCCCAACCCTTGTGTTGTGACCGCTCTGTCGCGATCAGATTCGAACCAAAATCCAGTTTCAATTTGTAACTGTTTGGGGCTTACAATAGAAACTGCATCGCCAAAACCGGGGCGATCAGGGGCGATGGTTTCGGTGCTGTCCTGTGCCTTGAGCCAGGTAATGCTGCTGATCAGCAGCAATCCAAGGCAGTAGATTTTTTTCATCCCTTTGTGTATTTGGAATGGCTATACGGTAAATACCTTCAAGAGGTTGCCTGCAAACATAAATTAAATACCGGCCATTATTAAAAAAATACCTGTACATTAGGTTTTGACCAATGAACCCCTTCTGTACCAACGCGGGTTAAATATCTTTTGCCAGGTAGCTTGACAAGTTATATTTTTGTCCTTCCAACCAAGTATGATGCAAAAAATCACCATGAAACTTACATCCAAGCATTTCTTCCTTTATTTATTTCTCCTTGGGTTCGCAGCAATCGTTGCCGCACAATTGCCATCAGGTTTTGTACAAACCCAATTGGCCGATGAATTAGACCCCACTTCCATGAGTATCGCCCCGGATGGGCGCATTTTCATCACCGAAAAGAGTGGAAAGATTCGCGTGTTTGTGGATGGGAACCTACAAAGTGCCCCGTTTTTGAGCATCAATGTGGACAATTTTAACGAAAGAGGCTTGAGTAGCCTGGTTTTTGACCCCAAATTTGAGACCAATCACTTCTTCTACGTTTATTATACCGTTCCGGGCAACAATCGCAATCGCCTGAGTCGTTTTACGGCCAATGGCAATACTGCGGTGCCCAACAGTGAAAAAATCATCATCGAGTTTGAACCCATGGCGGGCACCATCCACAACGGCGGGGCGATGGCTTTTGGAAAAGACGGAAAATTGTACATCGCAGTAGGAGACGGCAACAATGCCAACCTAGCCCAAAACCTAAATTCCTTGCAGGGCAAGGTCCTGCGCATCAATTCCGACGGGACCATCCCGGCTGACAATCCATTCAACGTTCCAGGTGACGCCAAAAAATCGCCGATTTGGGCCCTGGGTTTTCGCAATCCCTTCACTTTCGCCCTGGATACACTGAGCGGCAAATTGTTTGTCAACGATGTGGGCAACATCCTGTGGGAAGAAGTGAATGAGGTAGTCAAAGGAAGCAACCACGGGTGGCCTCTGGTGGAAGGAATGCGCCGCAACGAAGCCCCCCCCAGCAATTATCGCGATCCTTTGCATGCCTATTCCCATCAGGAGGGTTGTGCAGTAGTAGGTGCTGCTTTTTTTAACCCGGCTAATACCTTTTTTCCTGAAAAATACCGTGGAAAATATTTTTTTGGTGAGTACTGCCAAGCTCAAATTCGGGTATTGGATCCTGAAACGGGCAAAATAGAAGAGGTTTTTTTGCGGGGCACCCAAAGGCCCGTCTCCATAAGGGTTGGCCCGGACGGAAACCTGTATTACCTTACCCGTGGTACCAATCGCGGAGGTTCCGTTTTCGACAACACCAGCGCCACGGATGGCCAACTGTGGAAAATTGAATACCGGGGCGATGGAAGACCATTCGTGGCCATTCAACCCAAGTCGGTACTCGTGGCCATTGGTGAAGATGCTTTTTTTACTGCTGAGGGGTCGGGCGACCCTACCTTAGGCTACCAATGGTACAAAGGCAATGATCTTATCCCTGGAGCAAATGATCCGGTATTGCGCATTCTGAACGTCCAATTGGCGGATCAGGGCACTCAATATTCTTGCGAAATTGCGAACAGCAAAGGCAAAGTCAAAACCCGTAGCGCTACCCTGAACGTGACCCCAAATGCCCGGCCAAGCATCCAATTTTTGGCTCCTTTGTCCACCATGAGGTACTCGGCAGGAGATACCATTTATTACCAGGCAACCGCGACCGATCAAGAGGATGGCCCTATTGACCCTGGCACACTCAGTTGGCGAATCGATTTTCACCACGACGATCACGTTCACCCCGCAGTTGGAACCGAGGAAGCAAGTATTAAACGTTTTTTTATCATCCCTCGCTCCGGTGAAACCGCCGTTACAGTTTATTATCGGATTTATTGCACGGCAACGGACAAAGAGGGCTTAAGCAGAACGGAGTTCATCAACGTACTTCCCAACCGGAGTACCTTTACTGTGGAAACCATTCCTCCTGGCATTGAAGTGAGCATTGACGGCAGTTTTTTGCCCAGTCCACAAGTGGTGAATAGTGTAAAGGGGGTTCTGCGGGTCATTTCTGCCCCCAAAGCCGTTATCCGCGACAATAAAATTTACCGCTTTAAAAGGTGGCGAGAGTTCAATTCCAATGAGGTGATTGCAAGTTTTTTTGGCGGCGAAATCCCCAAGCTTACCGCTGAATATGACGAACAAGTACTCAACATTGCCAAAGGACGTGGGCTTCGCGGCTTCTACTACGCCGGGGACGGCACCGTTTTGTTGAACAGTCAGATTTTCAATGCAAAGCCAATCATTGTCCGATTGGATACTACCGTCAATTTCAACTGGGCTTTGGGGTCTCCTGCATTGGGCTTTGTTCCCAACGACAACATTGCCATCCGTTGGTTGGGAGAATTAGAGCCCCTGTTCACGGATGACTATGCCTTTCATACCTTTTCAGACGATGGCGTGCGGCTCTGGATCGACAATAAATTGCTTGTCGACAACTGGAATTATCAAGCTGTAGCCGAGGCGGTTTCTCCTCCCATTCGTTTGGAAGTAGGCAAACGCTACCGGGTCAAAATGGAGTTTTTTGAAGGTGGTGGTGAAGCTGAAGTCCGCTTGTGGTGGAGTACGCCTTTTACAAACAAAGCTCCGGTACCTCGTTCGCAGTTGTTTCCCGATCCTACCCCACTGGATTTGGTGGGTTCCAATAATTTTGCCTTGCGGTTTTTTCCATTGCCGATGGAGGACAAGGTCAACTTGTTTATTCGATCTGCTTATACCGAGGAGGTTTTGTTACGGGTGATGGACGCTAGTGGCCGCATGATGTTTGAGCAAAAACTGAACAATCGGGTGGGTGCCAATTTGCACGAGGTAAATACGAATAATTTGGCACCGGGGGTTTATTTCGCGCAGTTTTTGAATGGGCGGAATGCGTATGGGGTGGTGAAGTTGGTGAAGGCGCGGTTGTAGGGGGTATTGCATAAAGCAGCCATTCACCTGCTTGCTAAAAAGCAAATCTATAGTCAATTCACTTTGCGCCAAACCGCTTGCACGACTATTCTGATGTAGCCCAAAAGTGGTGATAAGTGTAAGGAAAATGGCTTTTTTCAGCGGCTAAAGATGTAAAAGGCAGTTAAACGTTGAAAATTTTGTTTTTTTTAGTGGGGTTGCGGGTACGGGCATTGCCGAAGTGGGGCATTTGAAAAACTTCAGTTTAAATATAGCACAAAAGCTGATGGAAATACATCAGTTGATATACTCCCATCAGCTCCATTTTGACAATACCTTGTTTTTAGTTCGTTGTTCCCTGTCTATTTAGGCTCTTGAACTTGATAAGCACCTACGTTTGCTCCGAAAGCAATGTTTATTCTGTTGTAGCTATTGATTGCAATGACAGCCATTGTCAAGTCCACCATTTCTGTTTCGGAAAACTGTGTCTGAACTTCGTTAAATATGTCGGTTGAAACTTCACGACCATTCAAAACTGTCAATGTTTCGCACGACAACAAAGCCGCTCTTTCTTTATCAGTGTAAAATGGGGCTTCCCGCCAAGCGTCTAAAACAAAAAGTCTTTGTTCTGTTTCTCCATTGGCTCTTAGATTTTTAGAGTGCATATCTAAGCAAAATGCACAACCATTGATTTGTGATGCTCTAAAATAGAGCAATTCTAACAACTTCGTGTCTAGGGATGAGTTGTTGACCTGTGCGCCCAAAGTGTGCAAGGCGTTTACCGATTTGTTGCCTAATGCATAGGCGTTAATTCTCTGTGACATAATTTCTGATTTTAATCATGACACAAAGTTATTTTGGGTAAACAAGAAATCTTTTTACAAATGATAAAAATCATTTTTGACCCCGAATTCTGCTTAAAGAAACTTGCGTTATACCAAGATAGTCTGCCAAGTCGCCCAGACTTATACGTTGAAGCAAATCAGAACTATGTTGCATAAAATTTGAGTATCGATTCTTTGCATCATATTCTAAAAACTCACTAATTCTTGTCATCATTCTCACCGAGGCAGATTCGTTTAGCTTTCTAAATAAACTATCAATAGAGTGATGTCGTTGGCAAAGCAGAGAAATGTCAGACTTGTTGATATAATATAATTCAGTCGGTTCTGTTGCTACAAGAATATATTTTGACGGTTGTTCAGAATTAAAACTACTCAACTCGGTACAAAAACTATTTTCCTTAAAGAACGTCATTATAAAGTTTTTATCGCCATTATCAAAAAACAACTTTACAAGTCCAGAAGATAGAAAATAATAGCTTTTGGATACTTCGCCCGCTTTCACAAGAAAATCACCTTTCCTGAATGACTTCCTTTTGAGCATCGTAGTCATTTCTTGAAGGGCTTCGTCTTCAACTTTGTAAATTTTCAATATGGTCTGAATAAAATGGTCCATTGTTTTGTGTCGTCTTTTACAATGATCGATAACGTGGGCACTACCACAATTCTCTCCGTGCCTATCCCACGCCTTGCCGCTGTTTCAATTGACGGCAAGGCATATAAAGCTACCCAAAAAAATAAAAACAGGAAGCATCAAACAATAAACTTTAGACCAGGCTATCTATTTCTTCGTATTTTCCAGCACCACAAAGGGCAGACCTTTTTCCACCCACCTGGCCACCTCGCCCCGATCTGGGATCACCTCAAAAGCCAGGGAACCCAACACCAAGTCTACATCCCCGTCGCGGTCATAATCTCCGGTTTCCATGGTGATCCAGCGCCCCAGATTGGCCGCTGGAAAGGTGCTGCCTTTGAATTGCAGTTGGCCCTGGTTTTCCAAATAAACAAAACTGCTGGGCAGGGCTTTTCCAAAATCCGGAAAAAACGCGATCGCGGCCAAATCCACATCCCCATCCTGGTCAAAATCCCCGGGTAAGGCTTTGTAGGCACCATGCAGGGGGTAAAACCAGCTTTCTTTGAATTCATTTTTGCCATTGTTGGTATAAATGCGGATGCCGTGGTAAGGCTTCAATACGGGTGGATAGTCGGCATTGTCGCCGCAGGTGTAGAGGATGTCCTCATGGCCGTCGGCATTAAAATCGTAAAGGGTAAAAAAACTGGAACCATAGGTGGGCGGAAACCGCAACCAGGACTGCTCCCTGAATTGCCCTTTTCCGTCATTGAGGTAGGCGTAGATGCCTTCGTCGCCTTGCCCATATAAGGCGATGATGTCCATTTTGCCGTCCTGGTTTATGTCGCGCAGGTAACTACAGGTGGCACCCGGGCGTTTGGCCAGGAGGTGTTTCTGGAATTGGCCATCCGCATTTTGTTCCCACCAGCCCAGGGTACCCGTGTATTTTGAAAACTCACTAATGACCGCATCCAGCCTTTTGTCGCCATTGAGGTCGCCCCAGGCAGTATGCACCGGGCGTTGGAGTTTGTCCATCAGCACCAGGGGCTGTAACTGGGGGCTGGTAGGCAATTGAAAAACAAAACCACTCGCTGCATCCGTAGGGGAAAAAGAGCCCATCACGGTGATCAGCAGGCGGTCGTCCATTTCAGCAATGTCCACGGCACCCTCTTTGACATTGGCGGCTTTTTGCAGTTTCAGGTCTTTGTCAAAAAGGTACATGGCCTTGCTGTTGGCATCTCCTACATATAGGCCGCCGCCACGGGCAATGTGCACCATGGTAGAACTGGGTGGCGAAAGGCGGTAATCGGGTATTTTAAGCGTAAATTGCTTTTGATCGGGCTCGATGGCCGCAATTTCGTAGGGAGGAAAATCCTCTGGCGCTTTGGCCAAATAAAAGGCTTGGATCGCTTCCCAATCCTCCAGCGAGATTTGGGCTTTTTCAGGAAAGACGCCTGCCGCGAGTACTTTTTCTTCCGCCAGGCCCTTTTCAATCAGGTCATTCCGGGTAGTATCGTCAGGATAAATGCCCAGCATATAACCCATTCGGGGCAAAATGTAGGCTTCCCAGGTGCCTTGGGGTAACAAAGCTGGGTCGGGATAGGCGTGGCAAGTGGCACAACGCACCTTGGCCAAGGCTTCACCACGGGCAAGGGTAGTTGCCGCCGATTCCGTAGAAGCGCGGTCACCTTGCTTACAGGCACCTATCAATCCAAAAAAGCCGCTGAGCAGCAGCGCAACACTCAAGTATCTATTCATCACAGAAGCTTACTTATCGAATAATGGGTTTACGATTTATGGGTTTACGTTTACTAAACTTTTGAAGTTTAGTAAACGTAAACCCATAAATCGTAAACCCATTATTCGCATTACTTAGTATTCCCCGCCCAAGGTACGGCGATTCCATTCAGGTTGGGTTTCAAATTTGGGCAGCGCAACAGGTTTGCGGGTCAGTCCCGTAGTGTCCGTCAAGGTTTGCATAAAGGCAATGATGTCGTTGATTTCGCGCTTTTTGAGCTGCAAATTGTCAAAAGGCAGGGTTTGATGAGGAATGTTGATGCCCAGCCCCTGGCCGCCGCCTTTATTGTAAAAGTCCATGATCTCCTCCAGCGTATCGAACACACCATTGTGCATGTAAGGCGCGGTGAGGGCGATGTTGCGCACGGTCACGGTTTTGAAGGAGTATTGATAAAAATAAGCTTGTTCCTCTGGCTTGCCATTGGCTACCCGCCCTGGGTCGGGATCAAGCTGAGGATCTTTTTTGTCCTTGCTGGCCGGCACTCCAATCACCTCCGATTCCATGTCCTGATAGTGCGGGGGGACCAGGCCGCTAAAGGTGGGCGCAAAATGGCAGGTACCACAAACTGCTTTGCCCATAAAAAGATTAAAACCCCGGGCTGCGGCCACCGGATAATCCTTTCTTTCGCCGCGCACGTACTGGTCAAATGGGCTGTTGAAGGCCACCAAACTGGCTACATACTGCCCCAAGGCGTTGGAAATGCTCCATTGGCCAATGGCTTTTTCTTTCAAATCGGGAAATGCTTCGGCAAACAGTTGGCGATAGGTTTGGCTTTGTGCCAGTTTTTCGGACATTTCAAAAAAATCGGTATTGAACTCGTCGGGGCTGAGCGCAACGTGTTTGATCTGGCGATCCAGACGGGGTTCGCGCAGGTCGTAAAAGTAACCTTTGGAAAAAACGGAATTGATCAGCGTCGGGGCATTGCGTAGAATGGTATGTACGCCATCTGAGGCTTTGCTGCGGGCCAGGCCGTCGGTAAAAGCTTTTTCGGGTTGGTGGCAAGAGGCACAGGCCATGGTGTTTTTCGAAGAGAGAATGGGGTCAAAAAAAAGCAAACGCCCCAGTTCTACTTTTTTGGCATCCAATGCATCGCCGCCTACATTGCCGTAGAAAATAGGGTTGAGGAAATGCGGTGCAAAGAGGTTTTCGGCATTATAATTGAAGGCAATCGCGCGGTTGGTGGTTTCTTCCGGACGCTCTATACCAAGGGCACGATGGGCTTCGTACAGTTTTTTGTACAAGGGGTTGAGAAAATTTTTGAGGTACTGCAGGCGATCAAAACGTTCAAAATCATTGTTTTTGCTCAAATAGATTTTTGCCCCTTCGAATAGGCTTTCGATTTCAGCGGCCAGTGCAGCGTTTTTTTCATTGATCAAGGGAAGATAGCCTGCAATGGCTTGTTCAACCGCCCCTAAGGCCGTTTTTGCTTCCGGAATGGCATTGGCTGAACCCGGGGTATCAAAACCAGTGAGGCCAAGTGCAAAAATCCGATTGATTTCCTGGCGGGCTGCTTCAAATACAAAGCGATGTTGGAGGGGTACACTGAGCTGGTAAGCTTTGATTTTTTGCAAGTCCGTATGAAGCAAGTTCGCCAAACTATCAATGGCTTCAATTTCAGCTTTGGGGTCGTCACCAAAAATCAGATCATCCAATACCTGCAAGCCCACTGGTTCTAAAACAACAACTTTGGGAATGTTGGGCATCAAGGTAGGCAGAGGTGGGCCGTTGAGCGATTTTTTCACCAGCTCACGGTCGTTGTATTCAATCAGGAATTCAATTTTTTTGAAGGACAGGCGGGTCTCGAGGTGAATTTTTTGGAGTTGCTCAAGGCTGAGGGTATTGGTTTTGAATTGGGCACAGGCCTGAGTCAGTTGGGCACTGTTTTGATACAATTCCTCCAAACCAGATTTGTATTGATTGCTTACCAATTCCAGGGCATGCTGAGGATCCAGCAGGCTGAAGGGCGTCCAATTGGAAACCGAAGCCAAGAGTGCAAATGTGGGGATAATAAAGAAGAGCTTTTTCATCGGTAACTGTTTCAGTGTACACTAATGAAGAAAAGTAGAGGTGACCCCTTTGGGCCACCTCATACGGTAGAACATAATATATAGCAAAACTAGAATTATTGCTGAACCATCAACTTGGCGGTTTCGCCATCGGCAGTTTGTACGAAGTAGATACCTGTAGTGAGGTCGCTTACGTCAAGTTGGTTGGTGTTGCGCACTACCCGCATGCGTTTGCCTTCTACGTTGTAGATGGCTACATCGGTTGTTTTGTTCAGGTATACGACCCGGGTAGTTGGGTTAGGATACAATTTGAAACCTACCTTTTCAATGGTTGGCTCTTGCAAAGCAGTTACTTTCAGTTTGTCAAAACCGTTGATTGCAAAAGTCAGGGAGTGGTTAAAAGGGAATGGATTGTCTCCACTGGAGTGCTGAGC
Source organism: Haliscomenobacter sp. (assembly GCF_033763495.1). Classification (GTDB taxonomy): domain Bacteria; phylum Bacteroidota; class Bacteroidia; order Chitinophagales; family Saprospiraceae; genus Haliscomenobacter. Next base: position 17,060 of record NZ_JANRKL010000216.1, read on the forward strand.
GTTGATCAACAAAGACTTACCATCAGGAGTTGGCATTGCACCTGTGATTTCTGCGCCCTTAGGTACAGCAGTCAAACGGATCAGATTGTCAATAGTTGGATTTTTGATGGACAAGTCCAACAAAAAGACCTCACAAGTAGGATTACTTACGCCAGCGGGTACACGGTTGTAAGTTATTCCATTCAAATCCTCACAGATTACCAAGAAAGACTTGCCATCGATGGTCATGACGTTCAAACCGTCAGGATTAGAAAGGTGCTTTTTGGGATAATCGGCAATCGCTTGACCAGCAGAAGTAGCAAACTCAGGACCACCTTCGATCAATACATAATTGGTATCTCTTACTGGATCATAAGCCCATACCCGGCCATAATAATCCTTGTATCCAGCAGAACCAGTAGTGGTAGCCGTTACACCTTGCTTGGTTGCCCGAGCAGCGTGATAAGGATCAACCACCCCGCCTCTGCCAGCTCCAGCTGCGAAGCCAGTACCTAATTGATCGTTGCCAGTTTCAGTCCAATATACGATACCCGTTTTGTAATCAATAGCTACCCACTCAATCCGAGCATACATTGTAGCCCCCAATTTGGCAGCTTCTGCATGGTGATTGAACATGCTAGCAGAGTCAGCTTGGTTGATTTCAACCCACTTGTAGCCCTTGATATCGTGCTTGTATACGTACAATTTACCTTTGCTGTAATCGCCAGCTTTTTCGGCTTCAAACTTGCCCCAGAAGCCTGGAGTTTCGTCTGGCCCAAAATAAACAGTTTTCAAGTCCTGGCTGATGGCGCCACCCTCAAATGGTTGACGGCCCCAGTTGTACTGCTTACGGATAGCCTTGGCCTGGATGGGGTCAATTTCTACCAACCAGTTGAAGTTTTGGTACTTCTTGATTTTTTTACCATTGAAGATACCGGGCAGATCTGTTTTGATCGTGTAATCAGCAGTGTCACGTACTCCCATACCGGCAGCCAGTGTACCTACACGGTAAGGGAAAGCGCCACTTGCGGAAGTGCTCAGGTTTTGACCAGTGAAGATTGAGTTGTTGCTGGTACGCCACCATTCTTCAGCCGTCCAGATGCGGCCATCAGGGCTGACGATACCACCACAGTTCATACCGGTTTCACCTACTGTGTTCACAAAGTCAACATTGAAGAAATGCCCTTTGCGGCCATCGTTCAGCGTTTGTTCTACCACTTCCAATTCATCAGTTTGTACGTTGCGCTTCACGCGGAAGGCGGTCATACCACCTCCGTCGCCCATTTTGTCATCATGGTAAACTTGTTCGTGGTTAACAGAAACCCAACCTAAGGATGCACCGGATTTGTCAGGTGTAAAGCCGATGAAGTCATGCCATTCTTTGGCGATGGCGCGTCCTGCTGGGTTGTTGTAGGTTTTGGTAGTTTGTACAATGTCATGTCCACCTACAAACAACACCTGCATTTTCAATGGAGAAGGTGGCAGCAATACTTCGCTTGGAACGTAGTTTGCTGGCATTTGCAGTTCTTCAGAAAACAGTTTTTGGGCAAAAGCCGCTACTGTTCCCAAGCTGCACAGCAGCACGGAAAGTACCAATTTTTTCATGGTCTGGTAATTATTGATTTAGGATAAAATAGAGATTGTTCTTCTTGGGCGAAGTTCCAGACTAAATGTGAAGTGGGTGTAAATATTAAGTTAGGTTTTGATTATGGAATCGTAAACCCATCCTCCAGTGCAAATGTTGTTGTGTAAAACAAAAACCAATGTCAAAAAAAATCAACAGGTTTGGCGCTCACGTTGAGTTAGATAGATTAGCAACTCACCTGTTGTTGCGTTAAATGTATATTCGTGCAATGCCAAGGGCCGTCTGGCAGGCCCCATCTTTACACAGCCCAATTTGGAAAACTCGCTGCCATGACATGGACAAACCCAGGAATTCCCCTGATCTGGAGTATCCACCGGGCACCCATTGTGGGTACAATTCAGGTTGAGGATGGTAAACCGATCCACTGCAGTGCGAATGATGGAAATGGTATCAAAAACGGGGTGTTGGTACAGCACGACCCCACCAATTGAGTTCAGTGTAGGGTGGTCCTTGATCAGCAAACTTGCGGTGGGAATCAGTTGAAAAAATGATTCCGAAGTACTCAGCACCTGGCCACTTTCCAGGTTCAGCAGGCGAAACTGCGCCAATTGGCTGCTGATTTGTGGTACTTCCCAAGGGTATTGCCCTTCTTGAGCAGCTACTCGTTCGGCAATGGTTTGCCAGGTAAGTCCATGGTTGTGCGAAAAATCAATACGCAGGTAAGCCACACAGCCTGCTATCCAGCGAATGTTGTACTCGGTTCCTCCGTAAAGGGTCAAGCCGTCCGTTTCGCCCAACAACAAAAGTGCTTTGGGCCCATCTTCACACAAGGGGGAAATTTTTTCATAGGTACAATCGCCTAGTAGGGCCAGGCCTGCCAGCCCAGTGCCCAAGTGCAGCAATTTGTTCAACAACCAACGTCGAGAGTGCAACTCCATTTCTTCTACGATTAAAATACTCCGATTGAAAGGCTTTCAGGATGAATTTTGCAATACCCTCAAAATTGAAACTGACTTGTGAATTGAAGGTGTTTTCGGGTTTAAGGTTGTGTAAAGGGAAGTCGTTTTTTATGGGAAAAGTACAGTCAACTTAGACCTTAAAGCCCTTTACCATTTCTTAACACCTGACAAAGTAGCAATTGCTGCGATCTATTTACTTTTGTGTGTTTAACCATCTAATAACGACTATGGCACGTAAGTTGGTACAGGAACTTATTTCGGGAAATCGATCAGCTTTTCAGCAAGTATATGATCAATTTCATGCCAGGGTCTACCTGTTCGCCCAAAAGCATACCAAAGAAAGCAACGATGTAGAAGATATTGTGCACGATGTTTTTTTACAGATTTGGGAAAAACGAGAAAAACTGTCCCCCACGACTCCGCTTGAAGCCCAACTTTTTGTGATTACACGCAGTAGAATCATCAACAATTACCGCAGGGGGCTGATTAAAGACAATGCCTACCAAAATTTATCTAGCCAATACTTACCAAACGCAACAATGGATTCATTCGAAGACGATGAATCCATTCAAAAACTCAACGAAGCCATAGAGTTGCTGCCTCCCAAAAGGAAACAAGTCTTCAAAATGGCCAAAATTGACGGGCTTTCTTATGAGGAAGTAGCCAAAACCCTGGATATTTCTAAAAGCACCGTTGAAGCGCAAATGGTGAAAGCCTTAAAATTCTTGAGAGACCAAATGGGCAATTTGCCCTTTTTCTAACTTTTTTTGAAAAAACTTTAAAATCGAGTAAAGGTTTTTTCAACTTCAATTGTAATCGTAAATGTATTCAATGCCGAATCGGCTGCAATGAAATGAAGATCAACCAAGACATACTACAAAAATACCGAGAAGGAACTTGCACAGCGGAAGAACTGGATGCGTTGAAGGTGTATTTCGAGCAAAATAAGCTGGATGATTTTCAGTTGATCCTGCTGGATGACTGGAACGAAATTGATGAAATCCAATCCATACCCAAAGAGACCTCTGCCCGCATGTGGGATCGTTTGAACCAGAGTATTCCCGCTGACCAAATTGAGTCAAAAATTGTTCCACTCAGTTGGTACAAATGGCGGCGAATCGCTGCAGCAGCGCTGATTGTGGTTGTTGCGCTGAGTGCCTTCTGGCTCTATAATATATGGAATACCCCTCCCATATTGGTTGAATTCAACCCATCAAAAGATGAAAACCGCAGAGTCGAATTGCAGGATGGTTCAGTAGTTTGGCTTGGACCCGGTAGTTCACTGCGCTTTCAAAAGGGTTTTTCCAAAAAGGCTCGAGCCATAGAATTGAGCGGCGAGGCATTTTTTCAGGTAAAAAAAGACCAGAGCAGGCCGTTTTCAGTTAGCGCTGAAGGCATCCGTACCACAGCCTTAGGCACCTCTTTCAGGGTAAAGGCTAAAAACAACAGCCCAGAAGTACGTGTAGCCCTCATTACGGGGAGTGTGATGGTTCAATCAGAAAAAAATACCCTGCAGCAAGCCAGCTATTTCCTTACGCCGGGCAAACAGTTCGTCCTACTTAAAGGCAGCAACAACCCCAAAGTTGAATCCGTTGACAATCAATTGGTATTGGACTTGAGAGACGGAAAATTGGTGTTTGAGGATGCCCCTTTGAAGCATGTTTTGCTCCAACTCAAAGCCATTTATCACGTAGACATTGATTTTAAATCAAAAATGATCAATGACTGCATTGTCAATACAAGTTTTCCCAAAAACGAACCTGTAAAAAATATTTTAACGGTTTTGGCTTTTGCCAATAGCCTTGAAGTCACTCAACCAAGCAAAAACCATTTCAATCTGTTGGGGCAAGGCTGTTCCAATTGAATGAAATGAAATAATCCTTCCATTAATAAGCCTGTGTTGGTCCAAACGTAGGGTAGTTCAACCTATCCCTGCTAATGGGATTGCCATGCTTGTTGCAAAAAGCAAATTTTACCATTATGAAAACAATGCTCACTATTCAAACCAGTTTAAAACGATGGAGAATACCATTGTTGCTGCTTTTTTCAACCTTTTATTTTATACCATCTGGCTGGGCCAATGCTCAAGAGGAGTCCTTTGTCAGACTAGATTTCAAGAATGTGCCCATTACCAAGGTTTTGGCAGAAATTGAACGCCAAACCGATTATTCTTTCACCTACAACAAAAAGCAAATAGCCAGTATCCGTGTGGAAAAAGTGGTATTCAGAAGCGAGCCCTTGAAAAATGTGCTGAGCTTTTTGGAAAAAACAGCCAACCTGGATTTTGTGGTAGTCAACAAGTTGATTGGGGTAAAAGTAAAAGCAATAAACGCCCCAAAGTCAACGAATGTGCCCATCCCTAAGGTCAACACAATTCCAACACCCGATGTGGAGGTAAGTGGCAGTGTTGCCGACGATAAAACCGGAGAACCTTTGGTGGGTGTTTCCATCTCGGTGAAACAAAGCGGGAATGGTACCTACTCCGATGCGGAGGGGAAATTCAAAATCCTGGTACCCGGTGTGGAAAGCACCATCCTGGTTTTTTCCTACGTGGGTTATGAAACTGTGGAGCTCAATTTTAGCCGCAACCAAAGCCTTGATGTCAAAATGAAGGAAAGTGCACTCCGATTGAATGAGGCGGTGGTGATTGGTTACGGCGAACAATCGAGGAGCAGGGTAACGGGAGCGGTTTCCAAGATTGACGGTACCGAACTGAATAAATATGCAGGCACCAGTTTTGAACAACAAATGACGGGCCGCATCGCCGGGGTACAGATCAACCAAGCCTCTGGCCAACCGGGCAAAGATGCCCAAGTGATTGTACGCGGAATTGGAACTTTGACCGCTGGGAATAAACCCTTAATCGTAGTGGATGGTTTCCCCCTCTCGGAAGGCACTCCCTTTAGTTCCATCAATCCGCAGGATATTGCCAGCATTGACATTCTTAAAGATGCCGCATCCGCTACCATCTACGGCTCTCGGGCGGCCAATGGCGTCATCATCATCACCACCCGCAAAGGGAAGATGGGGGCTCCAAAATTTGAACTGGATGTTTTCAGTGGATTCCAGGCACGAGGAGATAATGTAAAATTTGTAGATGCATACGATGCTGCCACTTTTTTCACCGAAGCCCGAGATTGGGGTTACGTGTCCAAAAACCCAAGCAAACGCAAAGAAAGTGATGACGCCGCTACCCGTTTGGCCAATGGCGCAAGCAAACGAGAGCTACGCCTCAACTACCTCCAACCTTACCTGGATCGTCAAGCCGGATTGACCAATACCAACTGGTTGGATGAAGTTTTCCGTACCGCCCCGATGAGTAGTTACAACCTGGCTGTTTCGGGAGGTTCCGAAAAAACGACCTATTACATTTCTGCCAATTATTTCGATCAGGAGGGCATCGTTGTAGGCTCAGATTTGGAACGCTACTCGGGGTCAATCAACATCCGCAGCAATTTTAGCAAACGAATGGAGTTTGGCTTGAACCTCAACCCCTCTTACATGAGCCAAAATTTCATCAAGGATGATGGCAATTGGAGCAACGACCCAGTTGCCACGGCTACGATTATGTATCCGTTCTTTGCACCCTACAAAGCGGATGGAACGCTGGCCATCAGTGAACAAATTCAAGCCAACCTTGCTGAAGATGGGGCTTTGAGTGAAAACCCGCTGGCACTGATGGCTAGGCTGAAAAACAAACGCTACAGCTTCCGAACCTTCGGAAATTCCTTTTTGAAACTTGAGTTGCTGCCCAAACTTTCCTACAAAATTCTTTTGGGCGGAGATTACCGCTCTACCTTTGAGGACGAATACGTACCAGGAGATGTGGGCGAATACCGAATTCCTGCGCCAAAACCTGCCCGGAGCACCGAATACAATGGCATCCGCAACAACTACCTGCTAGAACATACCTTGACGTACGCTCAAAAATTTGGCAAGCACAACCTTGACTTACTGGCTGGTTACACTTTCCAAAAAGAGTTGGGTAACCAAACCTCCATCACCGGGCAAGGTATCCCCGACGACAACATTACCAACATTGCCGGCGCCAGTACTTACTCCGTTTCGCCTTCCCGCTACATATGGACACAGATTTCTTATCTGGGACGCGCCCAGTATGCGTATGATGGCAAGTATTTATTGTCGGTAGCCTTGCGCAGAGATGGTTCTTCCCGCTTTGGGGCAGAATCAAAATGGGGTGTATTCCCTTCTGTTTCCGCTGGGTGGCTGTTGAACAAGGAAGGATTTCTTTCCGATTCCAAGTTGATCACCTATGCTAAACTGAGGGGAAGTTGGGGCAAAACGGGCAACAACCAAATCGGCTCATTCAGTTCTCAGGCGCTGGTACGAGGCAGCGATTATGTATTCGGCAACCAACTTGGAGCCGGTTTCGCTGTGGCTACTTCGCCCAATCCCAACTTATCCTGGGAAACCAACACCTCTTACAATTTTGGTTTAGACTTGGCGCTTTGGGATAAACTAACCATTTCAGCCAACTATTACCATTCCATCACCTCAGACTTGTTGCTGAACGTACCGGTACCCGAACAATCTGGCTTTAGTAGTTCCCTGCAAAACATTGGCGAGATTCAAAACACGGGCGTTGAACTGGAACTTGCTGGAAAAGGCATTCGCCTCGGGCAATTCACGCTTGAACCTTTTGGCAACATCACCACGAACAAAAACGAAGTATTGGCCTTGGCACCTGGCCAAACCCAAATCATTACAGGGCAGGGCAGTGCGTTCCGCACCAGAGTAGGTGGCCCCATTGCTGAACTATATGGTTACAAAGTAATAGGCGTCTTTAAAACGGCGGAGGAAATTAAAAGCCGCCCAGTTTTGCCTGGAACCCTTACTGGTGATTACATCATTGAGGATGTGAATGGTGACGGTGCCATTACTACCGCGGATCGAACTGGCTTTGGCACCTACAATCCAAAATTCATATTTGGTTTTGGCACCAACCTTGCCTACAAAAATTTTGAATTGAGCCTGGTGTTCAACGGGGTTGAAGGTCGTACGGTGCACACTTTTGATCAAGCATACATCACAGAAGTAGGAGAAGGCTTTGGTGTTCCTACCCAAAACTATTTCGACAACCGTTACCATCCGGTGAACAATCCAGATGGATTTTACGCTCAACCCAACCTGGGGAACTTCTCCGCAGCTCGCCGGGATTCCCGCGCCTCCAGTATCTACTTTGTCAATGGAGATTTTGTACGCCTGAGGACTGCTCAACTGTCTTACACCTTACCCAAGGCGGCTTTATCTAAGTTGCACCTATCTAACCTAAGGCTGTATGCAACAGGGAATAACCTGTTTACCATTACCAATTTCACCAATTTCAACCCTGAGGCCACTACTTCTGATAGCGTATTGACATCTGGTTACAGCCGTGGTGATTATCCGATTGCAAAATCTTTAATCTTTGGTATCCGTGCCAATTTCTAAATCAAACTGCCATGAAAAAAACACTATATCTCGCTCTATTTGCTACGCTGGTCATGACGGCTTGTACCGACGAGCTGTTTCAGGTGCCCATAACCGACAAAGAGTCTTCCAATTTTTTCAAAAGTGAGGTGGAAATTGAAGAAGCAGTAAATGGAGTCTACTCTACTTTACAATTTACTGGCTTGTACAATTTGTACATTCCTGCACTGGGCGAAATTTCGTCTGACGACGCCTTTGACGAAGTACCCGCCAACGACAATGGCATTTATGGAGAGTTGGACGAGTTCACTACTGTAACCTCCAATGCCTTGATCACCCGTACCTGGAAAGACAGCTATATTGGCATCCAATATGCCAACACCGTACTGAATCGAATTGAAGGCATCAGCTTTACCACTCCCGCTACCAAGAATGCCCGAATCGGAGAAATGCAGTTCATCCGGGCTTTACTCTATTTCAACCTGGTGCGTTTGTTTGGTGACGTTCCCCTGGTTATTGAAGAAACCAAAAATCCCAATGACTTTTTTGGCAAAGGTCGTACGCCGCTTGATCAGGTATACCAACAAATTATCAGTGATCTGACCAACGCCATCGCCAATCTGCCAGTTTCCACGACCCAACAAGGCCGGGTAATCAAAACAGCAGCACAAGCGCTTTTGGGCAAGGTATTACTCACTAGAAAAGACTACAATGGTGCAAAAACACAACTACAAGCCGTGGTGAGTAGCGGCAAGCACAGTTTGTTGGCAAAACCAGAAGAGATTTTCTCGATAAGCAACGAAAACAATGCCGAGATCATTTTTTCAGTACAATTTGCATCTGGCATCAATGGCAATACCGAGGGCAGTGCCGCTCACCAACAGTTCAGCCCCTCTGGCACCGTGAGTGGAGCCAAAGGCCACAATTTGCCCAGCAAACAATTGGTAGCCCTGTATGCGGCCAACGATTTGCGGAAAAACGCTTATGTGGGCACAACTTCCATTGGCACACCTTTTAGCAAAAAATTGGTAAAACCAACTACATCGCCTGCCGATGGAGCCAGTAATTTTGTGGTGCTGCGCTATGCCGATGTGTTGCTGATGTTAGCCGAAGTGGAAAACGAACTGAACAACACCTCCAGTGCCGCCACCTACCTCAATCAAGTACGCAAAAGGGCAGGGCTGGCAGATGCAACTGCCAGTAACCAGGCCGACCTTCGGACAGCAATAGAACTGGAGCGCCGCCTCGAATTCATTGGTGAGGGCCACCGTTGGTTTGATCTACTCCGTTATGGAAAGGCAGTCGAAGTGATGAACGAATGGTTCAAATCCGTGGGAAAATTGATCACCATCAACTCGAACCGCTTGCTGATGCCCATCCCACAGGGTCAAATTGATACCGACCCTGCAATCAAACAAAACCCTGGATATTAATTTTTAATCCTTCGCAGCAATTGAGTCCCTGGGAATGAGAAGAAAATAAGCTCAAAAGAGCGAAGCTAAATTGGCAACTTATTTTTTTCTCGTTCCCTGGCTCAGTTGCTGCGTTTTTTAACCCAAAGTCATGCAACAATTGCGTTTTTTCTACCTGATCATAGCTGCACTTTTGGTCACCGTCACTGTTTTTGGCCAAAGCCGAAAAACAAAAGCAGCAGAAATTCTGGAGCGGCTAAAAAAACCCAGCAAAGACTATGTCCTGGCCGTATCTCATCGCGGAGACTGGACGTATGCTCCCGAAAATTCGGTAGCTGCCGTACAAAGATGTATTGACCTGGGCATCGATATCGTAGAGATCGATGTTCAATTGACCAAAGATGGTCACCTGGTGCTGATGCACGACAAAACCGTGGACCGCACGACCAACGGTAAGGGCAAGGTAAGTGATCTGACCCTTGCAGAAATTAAAAACTTAAGGCTGAAAAATGCCGCTGGGGTTCAGTGGACCCGCCAACAAGTACCAACTCTGGAAGAAATCATGACTTTGACCAAAGACAAAATCATGGTGAATGTAGACAAAACCGAATCCGTCATGTTACGGGAGGCTTACCAGGTATTGGTAAAGACAGGTACAGTGCAGCAAGCCATCCTAAAAGGGAATGACCCGATTGAGGTGATGCGAAGCAAATTCGGCAACTTGATGGATTCCATCATCTACATGCCCAAGGTATGGTACAGCTTGCCTGATATTCCCGGCTACATCAAAAATTACAATGACAGTATCCACCCGCCCATTTATGAAATGATTTTTGACAGCACGACATCGCCAGTTTTTGCGGCCATCAAAGACATGAATCGGTATAAAACTACTGTTTTAGCCATCGCGCTTTGGGATGCGCTCTGTGCAGGACATACCGATGAAATGGTTTTACTGGAGGGTCCGGATGCGGCATGGGGCTGGCTGGTTAAAAATGGTGCCAATGCAATCATGACCGATCGACCCGCAGAATTGTTGGCGTACTTGAGAAAAAAGGGCCTGCATCCGTGATTGCAAAGCATCGAATTTACAACTCAACGTAGTAATTTCACAGTAGCCAAGGGACGCAGAAAAATAGTTTGTAAACCCTTTTTGTTAATTTTGAGTAAATCCAATGTGTATTGATTATTAAATCCTTGTTCTTGCCTCCTACTGGCAAACAGCCTCCATATTTTTTAAGTTTCTTTGTTATACCCTAATGACAAATCACCACTGAATAAGAACTCTGAATTATTTCCCAACCAATCCGAGTCGATATGTTTAAAATTGTACGCAATCTATTTGCCTTGGGGTTACTCCTGGTCAATTGCTGGCTGATGGCGCAAAACCCCGGTGACCTTGCTGTCATTGGTTTCAACGCAGATGGCAACGACGATTTGGCCATCGTCGCGCTGGCTGAACTGCCAGCGAACACTACCATTTACTTGCGAGATGATGAATGGGGCGGGGCGGCCTTCCGCGATGCTGCTGAAAGTTCATATGCCTGGAATACAGGAACTGCGGTAATCCCCGCTGGTACGGTAATTGTTTTCTCCGACATCACCAATGGCCCGACCACCAACGTAGGTACAATTGTGCCCGTAAATGCCAACAACCGTGGTGTTGGTGCTAGCGACGAAGCCATCTTCTTTTACCTGGGTACGGATGTCAATACGCCCACCAGGTTTTTGTTTGCAGTATCCAACGGAACAGTAGCTGCGGCGATGGGTACATTGGACGGTACTGGCTTGGTAGCGGGTAACACTGCCCTGGTTTTGAGGTCAGGAACCGATATTGGCCAATACAAGGGGCCACGCACCGGTACCAACAAAGAAGGCTACCTGGCAGCCATCAACGATGTAATGGTAAACTGGGATCTGCAGGATGCCTCCGGCGATCAAACTGCGGATAATACAGCTCCAGACTTACCTTTCAATGCCACGCCATTTGTACTAGGTGCCGCTGGTGCGGATACCAACCCACCAGTAGTGACTTCAGCAAATTTGGTGAATGGTACAACAATCGATGTATTGGTGAATGAAGGCATTACCCGTGCATCGGCTACCAATTCGGCAAATTATGTTTTAACCCCCACACTGAGCATCAACAACATTACCTATGATTCAGTTGGCCGTAAAATCACCCTCACTACTGCCAGTACGCTGAGCAATGGAGTGACTTATCGTCTGAGTGTCAATGGCCTGGTTGACTTGGCCCCTGCGGCAAATACCATGAGCATTGCTTACACCTCTGGTCCTCTACTTTGGAACACTTACACCGGGCAGGATTTGGTCATCACCGAAATCATGTACAATGCTGGCTCAGGTGCGGATTCGCTAGAATTCATTGAAATTTACAATAAAGGCAATGCGACCATTTCGCTGGGAGGCTTGCGCATTTCGCGTAGTATTACTGGCGTAATTGCTGAGCAAAATCTCGCGGCTAAAGGGGTATTTCTGATTGCCGGCGACTCGCTCCGCGCAGGTCGTTTTTACGGAAAAAAATTCCAACAATGGGCGAGTGGTTTCCTGGGCAATGGTGGTGCAGCTATTGTAATCAGCAATTCCCTGGGTGCCATTGTGGATACCGTAAATTATGACGATGCGGCACCTTGGCCTACTGCTCCTGATGGAACCGGGCCATCGCTGGAACTCATTGATGCTGCGACCGACAATAATGTAGGAACCAACTGGCGGGCTTCCACTACTGCCACGGGCAAAACCTACAACAACGTTGCCATCTCCGCTTCTCCGGGCGTGTTCAATACGCCTACTGCTGCTACGGTGAACTTCAGTGTACGCAGCCAAAGTGTGGTCGAGACATCCAATAGTGTCACCGTAACTTTGTCACTGTCAGGCACTGGTTCCACAGCGGGAACAATTGAAGCTTATGTTTCTTCTGGTTCAGCCCAAAAAGGCACTGATTACACCTTTAACGACACGACCCTCACCATCCCGCCTGGTACAGTGGCTACGCCCATTACCTTCAGCATCAAGATAAACAATGATGATTTGGAAGAAAGTGATGAATACTTCGTCTTGCGCTTCCGCAATGCACAAGGGGTTCAGTTGGCTGCGGGCGCAGCACAAGTGGTGTATATCCGCGACAATGATACCAAAGCCCCTGTGGCTACTGATAGTTTGGAATTGCAACTGTTGTCCAGCTTCCGCAATACCGGGGGATCTTCGGAAATTGTAGCTTTTGACCCCGGCAGCAAAAGAATTTTTATTGCCAACTCTGTTGCTGGCCGAATCGACATCGTTGACATCGCCAATCCTGCATCGCCAAAAACCATTCGTCAGGTTTCGGTTACTGCGCTGGGTGGCATCAACAGCATTGCCGCTAAAAACGGATTGATTGCTGCCGCAATTGAGTCTAGTGTTGTGGACGGCAACGGGAAAGTGATCTTTATTGATACAGCTGGCGCCATTCTCAAAGAAGTAAGTGTAGGTGTATTGCCTGACCACATTGGCTTTTCTCCAGATGGGAAATTTGTGTTGACCGCCAATGAAGGCCAACCTTCTGATGATTACAGCAAAGACCCAGAGGGAACCATCAGCATTATTGATATCAGTGGGGGCATTGCGACTTTGGATCAATCCAAGGTAAGCGCAGTAGGTTTTGCCGACCTAAATCCTTTCCTGGGTGTTTATCGCCAGGCAGGCTTGCGCGTATTTGGAGTAAAAACCGGCCAGGCAGGCGGAAGTACCCTGGCTCAGGATTTAGAGCCCGAGTACATTACCTTCAGCCCCGATTCGAAAACGGCGTATGTGACTTTACAAGAAAACAATGCCGTGGCTGCCATCGATTTGACGACCAAACAATTGGCCACCATTCAAGGCTTGCCCGCTTTGCGTCCATTGGGCTTCAAAAACCACAATACCCTAGGCAATGGCTTGGATGCCAGTGATCAGAGTGCGGGGGCGAACCTGGCTAACTTGCCGGTTTATGGCGTTTATATGCCCGACGCGATTGCTTCCTTTACCGCAGGAGGTAAGAACTACCTGATCACTGCCAACGAAGGTGATGCCCGGGAATACAGCGCTTTGACTGAAGAGACGACCATCAAAGGTATCCGCTTGGAACCTACTGTTTTCCCGGACTCCAATGACTTGAGACTGGATCACTTGTTGGGCCGCCTTGCAATAACTGGTGCTAGTGGAGATTTGGATGGTGATGGTGACTACGATCAAATTCACGTTTTGGGCGCCCGTTCCATTACCATATGGGATGACCAAGGGGCATTGGTTTGGGACAGTGGTGATCAATTGGAGCGCATTACCCGTGACCACCCATTCTATGGTCAAATGTTCAATGCCAACAATGGGACTTCAGCGGCTGCAAAAAACCGCAGTGACAATAAAGGCCCCGAGCCAGAGGGAGTTGCCACAGCAGTGATCAACAATAAGCCATATGCCTTTATTGCCCTGGAGCGAATTGGTGGTGTAATGGTCTATGACCTCAGTAACCCACTGGCGCCTAAATTTGTTACTTACGCCAACAACCGCGCTTTTCCTGCCAACAATGCTACCGATGACCGTGGTTCAGAAGGTATCATTTTTGTCAGTGACAAAGAAAGCCCCAACGGCAAAGCCCTGGTATTGGTGGCCAATGAAACCAGCAACTCGGTGAGCATTTTCCAGGTGAATGACAAAACCAGAGTAACAACCAGTACCAAAGACCTGGCTCGTCCAGCGGTAAGTTTCAAGGTTTACCCGAATCCAGCACAGGATCACTTGTACTTCAGCAAAGTATTGAGTGGCAATGTGTACAACACGCTGGGGCAGTGGGTGCGCCGTTTCCAAAAGGTAGATCAAATTGACCTGCATGGTTTCGAGCGCGGCATGTACGTGCTGCAAGCGGACAATGGCGAGGCGATTCGGTTTATTGTGGAGTAATTTTCTAATGAATTGACTTAATATCTAATATTCAGGAGAGCTGGCTGATTTTTCAACCAGCTCTTTTTTATTCATTAATAGCTCATATTCGAGCTTTTGTATAAAAAATACCTCCATTTGAGCCAAGCATTACTATTCTTGGGTTCAATTTATTCACTTGCACTAACTTAGTGCAGCTTCACATATACCCTAACACCTTTATCGAATTGGCTTATGGAGTTATCTATCCAAAATCTATCCAAAACCTATCCAAACGGTGTGCAAGCGCTCAAAAACGTGAGCCTGCATATTCCTACTGGCATGTACGGCCTCCTAGGACCCAACGGCGCTGGAAAAAGTACCCTCATGCGCACCCTGGCCACGCTGCAAGACGCAGACAGCGGAACTGCCAACCTCGGCGACATTGATGTACTCAAAGACAAAGACGCGGTACGCCGGGTACTGGGCTATTTGCCTCAAGAGTTTGGTGTATACCCTCGCATGTCAGCACTCGATATGCTGGACCACTTTGCAACCTTGAAAGGAATACCTGGCAATCAACGCAAAGAAGTGGTACAAACCTTGCTGAACCGGGTCAATCTCTGGGATCACCGCAAAAAAGCAGTAAGTAGCTACTCTGGCGGGATGCGCCAACGCTTTGGCATTGCCCAGGCCTTGATTGGTGACCCCAAATTGATCATTGTAGACGAACCTACCGCGGGCCTCGACCCCGGTGAGCGGAATCGATTTTACAACCTCTTGTCTGAAATTGGCGAAAACGTGATCGTCATCCTCTCTACCCACATTGTGGAGGATGTACGTGAGCTTTGTTCCAATATGGCCATCATCAATGGTGGCGAGGTGAAATACGCAGGGATACCTGATGCAGCGTTGGGCGAATTGGGCGGCAAAATTTGGGAAAAAATCATCCTGAAAGCCGAACTAAATGATTACGAAAAGAACTTCAAAGTGATCTCCAGCAAATTGGTAGCGGGTAAACCCATCATCCACATTTTCAGCGAGGATGACCCTGGTGAGGGGTTCCAGCCTGCTGAGCCAGGCTTGGAGGACGTGTTTTTTTCAAAAATTAAACACTAAAACTCCAATTGTATGCTCTTCACTTTTTTAAAATTCGAATTAAAATCCTGGTTGCGTGCACCCATGCCCTGGATTTTCCTCTTCATATTCGCGTTGATGACCTTTTTTGCAACGGTTACCGATCAGGTACAGATTGGCGGCAGTTTTGGCAACATTTGGAAAAATGCACCTTTTGTCACCCAAAACTGGTATGGCGTATTCAGCATTCTTTCGCTTTTGTTGATTACTGCTTTTTTAAATACCGCTGCCATCCGCGATTTTGAAAACAATACGGCTCAAATCGTATTTGCTTCACCAGTCCAAAAAATGGGTTATTTCTTTGGCCACTTTTTTGGAGCGCTACTGGTTTGTTTGATTCCAATGTTAGGCATCTCGCTGGGCATGTGGCTTGGCGTGGGGGTCAATTCATTCACCCATTGGCTCGATCTGGAGCGTTACGGGCCTTTTGAAATTCAAAGCCACATCAATTCCTATCTAGCCATCGTCATTCCCAATATGATTTTTGCGGGGAGTATCCTTTTTACGGTTGCCGCGCTCACGCGTAGCACCATGTACTCCTTCATTTCGGCGATGGTTTTGTTGGTGGGGTATATTGTTGCGGGGAACTTGATCCGGGACATCGAAAACGAAAGCCTTTCGGCCATGCTTGATCCCTTTGGATTCAGAGCACTGTCCCTGGTCACCAAATATTGGACAGTAGAAGAAAAGAACCATCTGTCGGTAAGTGTATTACATCCCCTGATGTTGGGCAACCGCCTGCTGTGGATGGGGATCGGTTTGCTGGTACTTTTTTTGGGTTACTTGCGCTTTAGTTTTGCAGAAAGAGCCAAGAAGGTCAGTAAAAAACGCAGCACCAAGGTCGAAGAAGAACCCTACGGTCTCCAGCAATTGGGCGAAATGGCCACCGTCAAACCTGCCACTGGATTGAGCATTACCCTGGCCCAGTTCCGCAGTCAGTTGAAAGCCAATTTTTGGGGCGTGGTCAAAAGTACCCCGTTTATCCTCTTGGCATTCATTGGTTTGATGAACACCATTCCTAGTATGCAGTTTGCTACGGAGGGTTACGGTACCCACAACTTACCAGTGACCTATACCATGGTGGACATCATTCGAGGTTCTTTTTACATGTTTGTCATTGCCATTGTTGCCTATTTCACGGGAGCACTGGTGTGGAAAGAGCGCAACGCCAAGGTCAATGAGATTTACGACGCCATGCCAACGCGCAACTGGACCGACTTTTTGTCCAAACTCATCACCATCGTTGGGGTAGTGGCGATTTTGATCAGTGTGTGTATCCTGGCCGCTGTCGCAGCACAGGCTTTGAATGGGTTCAACCGCTTCGATTTAGGAGTTTATGTGCGCGAACTGCTGGTATTGGACTTGTTGAGCTTTGCAACCATTGCTGTTTTGTTCCTTCTGGTGCACACACTGGCTCCCAACATGTACCTCGGTTTTTTCATCTGCATTGTGGTCATCATTGTGAACTCCTTTATTTGGGGAGCCCTGCGCATTGAGAGCAACATGGTGCAGTTTGGCGCTACGCCCGGGTACACAGTTTCGGATTTGTACGGGTACAAACCTTATGCGACCGGGCTATTTTGGTTCAACACCTACTGGGCCTTATTCAGCGCCATTTTGGCCGTAGCCGCGGTGTGTTTTTGGCCTCGCGGCAAAGAAAGTGGCTGGCGCAAACGTTTCAAACTGGCTGCATTGGAATGGCGATCTTACCGCTGGGCGGGTTTTGGCGCCATTGCCTTATGGGGCTTCAGTGCTGCCTGGGTGTTTTACAACACTTTGGTTTTGAATTCTTTCAAAAACAGCAAGCAAGTTGAAAAACTGACCGTGCGTTATGAAAAGGATTACAAAAAATACGAAGGCAAAGCCCAACCGCGCATTTATGCAGTGAAGTACGACATCCAGATTTTCCCGGAAACCCGCAACATCGACGCCAAAGCTCAAATGTGGGTGCGCAACCTGCACCCTAAAGCCATTGATACCTTATTGGTGCAAGTTCCGAGACAAATCAAGTTCAACTTGACGAGCCCAAGACTGAAACTGCTCAAGGACGATAAGGATGTTTATTTCCGGATTTACCGCCTGCAACCTGCTCTGCAACCCGGCGACTCTCTGCGTTTGGATTTCAGTTCCATATACCAAAGCAAGGGTTTTGAAAATGAAATGAGCGTGCAACAGGTTATGCAAAACGGTACATTTTTTAACAATTTTGACATTGCACCCCGCCTGGGTTACCAACCAGATGGCGAGATGACCGATAAAAACCGTCGGAAAAAGTTCAAATTGCCCGAAAAGACCCGGGCCCCCAAGCTCAACCGCGCGGATACCATCGCCCGGGGCAATTCCTACCTGGGTAATGATGCAGACTGGGTCAATGTAAAAACGGTGATCAGTACCTCAGCCGATCAAATCGCCATTGCCCCGGGCTCCCTGCAAAAGGAATGGATAGAAAACGGGCGGCGTTATTTCCAGTACAAACTCGATCACGAAAGTTTCAACTTTTACTCCTTCATGTCGGCACGATACGAAGTCGCCCGCAAAAAATGGAAGGGAATCGATCTGGAGGTGTATTATCACAAAGACCACAAGGACAATGTGGATCGTATGCTCAAGTCGATGCAAAAATCGCTGGAGTATTACACGACGAACTTCGGGCCTTATTTCCACAAGCAATGCCGCATCATCGAGTTTCCGCGTTATGCCGATTTCGCCCAGGCTTTCCCGGGCACTATGCCTTATTCCGAGGGTATTGGTTTTATTGAGGATTACCGCGCAGACAAGGACGACATCGATATGGTCTTTTACGTAGTCGCGCACGAAATGGGGCACCAATGGTGGGCCCACCAAGAGTGCGGCGCTTACATGCAAGGCAGTGAAATGACGGTGGAAACCTTTGCCCAATACAGCGCCCTCATGGTGATGGAAAAGGAATATGGCCGCGACATCATGCGCAAGTTTCTGGAATACGAAGCGGATCGTTACCTGCGCGGGCGCGGGGCGGAGCGTTTGCAAGAACTTCCGTTGGCGCGTTCCGAAAACCAGGGCTACATCCACTACAACAAAGGCTCTCTGGTGATGTATTACCTGAAAGAAATGATCGGTGAAGAAAAAGTCAATCAAGGCCTGCGCGACTTTTTGAACAAGTTCCGCTATGCGCCGCCACCCTTCCCGGTTTCCACTGATGTAGTGGACGAGTTTTACAAACAAACACCGGATTCGCTCAAGTACATCATCAAGGACCTGTTTTGGGACATCACCCTCTTTGAAAACCGCACCACCGAGGCAAGTATCAAAGAACTGGGTAAAGACAAATACCAGGTCACCCTGAAGGTAGAATCACGCAAACTAAAGGCCGACGCACTGGGCAAGGAAAAAGAAGAAAAGGTAGCCGACTGGATGGAAATCGGGGCTTTTGCCAAACCTGAAAAAGGTAAGAAGTACGGCAAAACCCTATACCGCAAGCGGGTTTTCATCAACAAAAAGGACAATACCTTTACTTTCGAAGTCCAAGGCAAGCCGGAAAAGGCGGGCATTGATCCGTTCACCTTATTGGTGGATCGGAACCCCGAGGACAACATGCGGGATGTGAAGTAAATCACGCACTCATCAGGGCATAAACTTTGACCTTTCTGGCAAGTTTATGCCCTGATTTTTTATAAAAATTCACCCAAATGGGTGAGGCGCACCCCGTATTTATACCCACAATATTGTAGTGAATACAAACCCATTAAAATTCACTACAATCATGAATGCCAAATCCTATTTATCCCTGACAATCTGCGCCTTTTTATTGCTTATTGGCAGCTTTGCCTGTAAAAAGGCCGACCCCTGTGAGTCAACAACTTGCCTGAATGGCGGCACCTGTGATTCCGGCGACTGCAACTGCACCGAACGCTGGAGTGGAGAGACCTGTGGTACCCAAAAAACACCCAAGTCCATTAAATTCACCAAGCTGGAACTGACCAAGTACCCCGCCAAAACGACAACTAACGGAAATTGGGATCCTTCCGATGGACCTGATGTGTACATGAAAATTTACAAAGGCACTACTTTGATCTGGACCGGGCCAGTTTTTCCCTTACCACTCGATCCCGTTTCTGGGCAAAACCCGGTATTTTTTCCTGCCACCAAGCCTGAATTGACCAGCCCACTGGAGGAATACACCATCGAACTTTGGGACAAGGATACCGCTCCTGATTCTGACGATTTTATGGGTGGTTTGAAGTTTAAAGCGTACAATGAAACCAATAATTTCCCGAAAAGCTTGCGAATTGAATGTACAGGGTGCAGTACCGGCTATAAGGTGGATCTGGACTATACTTTTTAAAAATTACCTTTAGAAGTAATGAATCACATCCAAAACACCTGATGTGGATATTTGGTAGGTAGAGACACACAACCGTGCGTCTCTACCTGTCACTCTATTTAATCAGCGGTTTACTTACAATCTTTTGGATCGCTGCCTCCAAATTGTTCTCCTGCGTCAATTCCAGGCTCCTTTCTTTGGCTCCTGATGCAAAAATCATCCTTGCTTTCCCACAAGGTGCCGGACTAATCACCATGGTTACCCGATCCTTTCCTTTGCTGAAACGCAGGGCGTATTTGGCCATGAAAGGGCAATTTTTGACATTGATCAGGTCAAAATTTTTGACATCAACCGCAGCAAGGGTTAATGCCGTTGCTTCAGCCGGGTCCGTTGGAATAAACTCACTTACCTTATAATCGGCTACGTAAGTGGCGTCCAGGGTTTGTTCCTGAGCAGCCGTTGGAAAGGCTTCAACTGCAAAAAGTTCAACCTTGTCCGAGGTTTTTAACAAATTCACAAAGTCGCCTAGGGCTTTGGAACTGCAGGATTTACTGCCCAACAGAACTACACTCAACAAGCACATGAATAGTTTTGGCATCAGCATTAGTTTTTCGGCGTAACGTCGTAATGATAAATTCCGTTTTGTAAGGTGCAATTGCTGCATACCCCTTTGGAGGACTTTCTGCGTGCTCCACTTACCGTATTGTTGATTAAATCGCGCCAGTCGGCAGGGTCCTCGCGCATGTAGCTGATCTCTTCCCGCAAGGATTGTAAAAAACTCACCGTGAAAAAGCCCCCATTGGCATTATTGGCCCAGGACACTTCTCCAGGACTGGCCGCGGTAGCCAACAAATTACCCTTGGTGTTCATAAAGAGGGCCCGCAATTTGTCGTCATTGTAATTGTTGTTCGCTTGCATGGCCAGGAACTCACTGCCCGTAAGTGGGCTAGGTATATCGATGGTCGAATTGCAACAATCCCCCAACACGATGTTCAAACGCCCTCCTTTACCCTTGATGGTTTTGAAAACGTAATCCAGGTCGAGTGCAGTATTTTCCCCAATACGGGTATAGGGCGAACTGCGCATATCCAACTGGGGCCAGGCACCTTGCTGATTGTTCCACCGGAAACCGTGACCACGATAAACAAAAATCACGATGTCGTTGCTGCCAGGGTATAAACCATTCAAGGTATTCTGCACAGCAGCTTTGGTGAAATTGTCTCCATTGACCAAGTACTGTTTGTAACTGATGCCCAGGGACGAAGCAATACCTTTAAACTCGGCAGTCAAAGACGATTGATCCCGGGAACAGCTCATGCCAATGTCTCCAATGCTGGTGTTGGCAGCGATGATCAGGTGTAGGGTGGTACCAGTTGTATTGGTATTGACATTGGGCTTGAGGCGCAGTGTACTCAAGTCGATGCCAAACATCTTGCGCAAAGCCAGGTAGTCGGGCTCGTTAGAGGAATAAAATTCACGGAGATATGCGTCGTTAATTTCCTGTTTCGTCAGTGCTTTGAAGGAATCAGCGTGTAACAATTTCGAGGTGTCATTCGGGTCGTCGGTCAGGTAGGGCTTATCCATGTCCTGTAGGAAGATGATATGGTCGGGGTTGTAGCCGTACTGACCTGCCGCGGTAATGAATTTGGGGTTGGACCCCAGAAGCACCAGGTATTCGCTGCCATCCGTTTTGCCATGTTCAGATTTGTAATCAACGTTCACCACTTTGTACATGTTTTCGGCGTTGTACGCTACGCGCATGTACATTTTGCTGTCGTTAAAAATGACCAGAAGTCCTTTGTATTTGACATTCAGTTTGTCGGTAAATTTGATCTCGAACAGGTCTTGTGCGGGTAGTAAATGGGCAGCAAAGCACAATACTGCCAAAATGGTTAATGCCCGGGTTAAGCATTGTTTTCTCATATTGTCACGGTTTTAATGAGCTGGAATCATCAGCTGACGCCAAACAGCAGAAAGATATTGCTTTGTTTTTCAAGGTATAACTTTTTTTTAAGAAAAATTATGCCCAAAAGGGAGACAAGATCAATACAGCGTCGAAAGCGGTCAATAAAGTGGTGGGGGAGTTATCGAATGCTTGCGTAACTTTGCAAGCGAATAGCGAAAAGCGAATAGCAATCACAGCATTAGCTTTTCACCATTCAAAGCTAATGCTGTAAATTTATCGCATTTAGCTATTCGCTATTAACTTTTCGCAACTATGACTGCGCACCTCCGACTCTTTTTCAACCACAGCACCAGCCGGGCCATTGGTTTAGTTTTTGCGATGCAAGGTATATTGTTTGGTACCTGGTCATCCATGATTCCCTTTATCAAGCAAAAATTTCAACTGGATGATGCCCAACTGGGTTTGTTGTTACTGGCCTTACCTGTGGGCGTCACCATTATGAACCCCATTTCGGTTGGTATTTTGCACCGGATGGGCACAGTAAGAGCTACCCTATTGGCCCGAACTTTAGGTGCCCTGTTTTTTGTAATCCCTTTTTTAATGCCCAATGTTTGGACGGTGGCAGCAGCCTTGATATTGTTGGGGACAACTTTTTCCACAACCAATGTTTCAATGAATACTGCGGCTACTTCCCTTGAAAATGTGGAAGGCATCCGCATCATGGCCACCTGTCACGCCTTGTGGTCAAGCGGTGCCATGCTTGGTTCGGCCATTGGTGCTACCGCGGTGGGAATGGGTGTCCATCCGGTTACCCATGTAATGCTGGTCGGCTCGGTATTACTTTTGTCAACCCTATTGATTTATCAAGCCTTTCAGAGGGTACCCAGCGAAGTAACAGTCAGCAAAAGCAATGGGCCACGCCCCAAATTCAAAATGCCAAGTGCAGCACTCTGGGGCCTGATTGCCATTAGTTTGTGTACCAACCTCACGGAGGGCACCATGGCCGATTGGTCGGCTGTATATATGCGTGAAATTGTACAAGCTCCTGCAGCTTTGTGGGGATGGGGCTTTGCAGCCTATGCCTTTTTTATGGCCATGACTCGTTTTACGGGAGATGCCATCCTGAAAAATTATGGAGGCGGTCCGGTTTTGAGAGTGGGTGGTATGATTGCGGCAAGTGGATTACTGCTGGCTATTTTATTGCCTTACACCCTTACGACCTTGATTGGTTTTGCGATGGTGGGAGCTGGGGTTTCTTTGGGTGCTCCAGTGTTGTATAGCGCAGCGGCCAAAGTGCCAGGTATGGCACCTGGAGCGGGTTTGGCCACGATGAACACTTTTGCGATGGTCGGGTTTCTGGGCGGCCCTGCTGTGATTGGCTTCATTGCCAAGGCATTTAGTTTGCCAGTAGCTCTGGGTGTAGTGGTAATGATGGGTTGTGTATGGATCTGGCGGGCTGGGTATTTGAAAGCCTGAAAAGCGGTTTAAAATCCTAATGTGTTTGTTTTCAATTTTTTATATAATAAAATGTTGTCTCCTGACAATCCCTTTCTTTTTAATTTATAACAAAAAAAAAGCGCCTAAATTTAACATCATTACACCCACTAAAATCCTAGCACTGTCAAATGAAGCACCTGACCCACCTCCCTGCTTTTGCTTTTATATTATTGCCTTTTTCCTGGCTTTTCTGGCCTCCGGTAACTGCTGATCGCATTCAGGCTCAGCTTGTCAAATACCAAAACAAATACCCCAGTGAAAAGGCCTACCTGCACACCGACAAACCCCACTATGCTCTGGGCGAAAACATTTGGTTCACTACTTACCTTACTGCGGGGGCAGAACATTTGCCTTCTTTGGTCAGTAACCTGGTTTATGTTGAATTGATCGGACCGGATTTAACCCGTAAGGCCAGTCGTTACATCGGCATCCAGGATGGGGTAGGCAATGGTGATTTTGATACAGAGCGCGACTGGCCCGAAGGCAAATATCTCCTGCGGGCCTATACGAACTACATGCGGAACTTTGATTCCTGCTTTTTCTTTCAGCGAGAGTTTTTGTTGCTCAAACCCAGAACAGAAACCATACCATCCATATCAGGAACGCCCAAAAGCATCAGTGATTTCAGTGTACAATTTATGCCCGAAGGGGGGGATTTGGTCAATGGCTTGAGTTCCCAGATTGGGGTAAAAGCAGTAAGTAATTTGGGAACGGGAATCCAGTTTGAAGGCAAAATCCTCGACGATCAGGGCACCCAGGTTGCAGTGTTCAAAACCTATCGCTTTGGCTTGGGCGCCTTTTCTTTTACCCCCCAAAGCGGTAAAAAATACCATGCAGAACTCAATGTTCAAGGCATCCAGAAAAAAATCCCTTTACCTGCTGCCCAGGAACTGGGCTACACCTTACAAATTACCCAACGTCCACCGAATCAATTGTTGATTAACGTGCGGAGCAACATCCCAAATGGGTTAAAAGATGCGGTAATCCTGGGGCATTTGCGGGGCCAGACCATTTTTAGTTTCAGCAACACCGAAGGTTTGGAAAAACTCAGCCTCACCATCCCCAGCGACTCGATTCCCGAAGGCATCGCTCAATTCACCCTCTTTAGCAGCAAGGGTGAACCTCTTTGTGAACGCCTCGTTTTTGTGGATAATCCTCGGGAAAGAGCCCGCTTGAACATCAGTACAGACAAAAGTACTTATGCTGCACGGCAAAAAGTCAGTGTAACCTTGGAACTCAAAGACCAGGCGGGCAATCCCCTTAAAGCCATGGTTTCAGCAACGGTCACCGACAAACAAAGTGTGTATTGGGCCAAATATGGTCAGGACATTCGCTCCTACCTCCTCTTGCAAGCCGACTTACCTGGGCATATCGAAGACCCAGGCTATTTTTTTGTAGAAGAAAATGCCACCCGAAGACAGCTGCTCGACATGTTGATGCTGACTCAGGGCTGGCGACGCTTTACCTGGAAACAAGTGTTACAAGAAAATTTACCCGATCTGGCCTGGTTGCCAGAGCAAGGTTTTACGATTAGTGGCCAAACGACCAAACTCGATCAGCCCAACAAACCCGTTGCGGCTGATTTGATGGTCGTAGCAATGGAAAAGGGGATATCCCAGCAGGTCAGTTCTGGCCCGGATGGGCGTTTTGCCATTGCAGGTTTTCCCTTTGTCGACAGTACCCAAGTGGTGATACAGGGCGCTAAACCCAACGGCAGTACTGCCAAAAAAAGCAAAAACAGCGATGGCAATCAACAAGGCGTAAGTGGCAATCGCGACATCAAAATCCGGCTGGATGCTGACAATCCGCCCCCCATTGATCCTCAGGTAGGTTTTGCTTTACCATTCAGCACAGATGCTTCCCAGCAGAAAAGTTTTTTAGCTGACAGTAAAAAACTGGCCGATTTGGATTCTTTGTTCCCTGGCATCTGGAAGCTGAGTTTGGCCGAATTTGAAGTCAAAGGCAAACGGACAAAAAATCCATACGGGGTACCAGACATACCCTATCGGGCGCCCCTCGATCGCATGATCATTGATTCTGTTCCGGGCAAATCCACGGCTTTGAGTGTTTTTGACTTCCTGCGGCGGATTCCTGGTGCTCAAGTGGTGGGTACCTTCCCCAATCAGTCGGTGGTTTTGCGTGGAATCAACAGTTTGAGTGGCCCTGCACAGGCTTTGTTTGTACTGGATGGTACCATTGTGGATGCCAGCACTTTGTCGACAGTTCCGGTGTCCAATATCGCTTTTGTAGATGTACTCAAAGGGGGGCAAGCCGCCATGTTTGGAAACCGGGGCATCAACGGAGTCGTAGCAGTGTACACCAAACGCACCGGCAACCAGCCTGCGCAGTACGATGTCAATGGCATCATCAATTTCAAACACCCTGGGTTTTACAAAGCCCGCGAGTTTTATGCTCCACAATACGACCAGAAAAAACCCGAACACGACCGCCCCGATTACCGCACAACGCTACATTGGGCTCCGATAATCGAAACGGACCAGGCCGGGAAAGCCACCTTTAGTTTTTTCACCAATGATAAAGCTGGGGCTTTTGAAATTTTGGTGCAAGGAATGACTACAAAAGGGATTCCGGTGAGTGGGCGGTATTGAGAGGCTCATCAAGCCCACACTCGCCGCAAAAAGCGCAACCAGTTGCCATGCATTACACCTTCAATATCGGTGTCACTGTAGCCATGTCTTTGCAATTCTGGAATCAGCTTTTGCAAATCGGCGATGGTCTCGATATCATAAGGGCATTGCTCTCTGCCAAAGGCGCCATCCAGATCGGAGCCAATGCCCACATGTTGGGCATTACCCGCCAATTGACAAATGTGGTCGATGTGGCGCACTACCTTGTCCAGGTTGCAATCCATGCCTAAGGGGGTGGATTTTTCCCGCACCCAATTGGGCACAATCATCCAGGAGTCGAAAGCTGCTCCGATCACGGCGCCGCGTTCGATCAGAACTTTGAGTTGTTCGTCGGAAAACTGGCGGTTGTGGTTAACCAGGGCCCGGCAGTTGTTGTGACTGGCCCAAACGGCACCCGAAAAATGATCCATGGCTTGCCAAAAAGCGTCGTCGCAAAGGTGGGTAGCATCCAAGATGATGTTAAGCGATTCGATTTTTTTCAACAAATCGATGCCCATCTGCCCCATTCTGCCCGTGGAGTCAGTCCCATTGGCATAACGCCCGGGACCGTAATGAGCGGGACCGATAGCACGCAAGCCGTAGGCATGAGCAATTTCGAGGTGTTCCAGGCTCACAATGGAATCGGCCCCTTCGAGGCAGAGGATGAAGCCCACCGGTTTTTGATCGGTAGCCTGGCCATCGTTCCAGAAACTCAAATGTTGTTCCAACCCTGCCAGGTCGCGGATTTGCACCATTTCGCCAGCAGCAACCATTGCCTGGTACCAGGCCAGTTGGGCTTGGGTATGTGCCCAGGCTTGCTCAGGAGAATGCCAGCCCGGGAGTGGATTATCCGGGGCGACAAAACGAGCGATTTGGGTAGCAACCACCAGGCCTACATTGCCTTTACGAAGCTCGGGCAGGCTGACGGTGGCCTGGCTGCGGTCGGGTTTGTCGTGCAGGCCTTGCTCGCGGGCATTGATTTCATTGATGGGGCGCCGCAGGTCTCGATTCCATTCCATGGCGTTCATGCTGAGGTCGAGGTGGGCGTCGATGGTGAAGAGTGGGTTGGTGGTCATGTTGGATAAGTTGAGGACTAAGTGCTATTCAATTCTTTGCCCCGAAATTACCGGATTCCTATAAAAACTGTTGCGTCTCTATAGTTAAACTTTCAAATATCGATATTCATTTTATATCTTTCTATTGTTTCTGAAATTTTTATTGTGCTTATCATTATAAAGTTTGGAATAAAAAGGAATTTTTTCCTTTTTATTGGGAGAAAATTGATAAGGTATGAATTTTAGCATCAATTTTTGGATTGGAGGTATAACAACTAGTTTGAGTTTAGTTGGCATAGAAATTTGATCAATAATTTTCATCTTTGGTAGGTTTTTTATAATCTGTCTAGCATCAATATTGTATTTTTTTAACTCTTTGTAGTTTTTGTAAAAAACTGTTTCATTATCCTCACTAAACATGGAAGAATAAACCCAATTAAAATGGTAATCATTAAAAAATAAAGGAACATGAAAAACAGATTCATATGATTCATACAAATCGTTTTTTGGAAATAACTTTTGGAATTCTCCCATTAATTTGAAATATGAGTCCCAATCTTTCCTCAAATTCATATTATTAAATAAGATCCAAGAGTAATCGGAGTTAATACTATTCTTTAACAAATACTCTTGAAGGCCAATAGGTATATCCACTCTCGAACAATAGTAAAGTTCAAAAATAAGGATCGATAAATTTTTATTACTGCTAACTGCTGTCATTTCTTCTAAAATCTCATTGATAATTATCGATAAGTCTTGCCTTTTTAAGCAATAACCCAAATAGTCAAACAATACATAGTTCCCTTTTTCACCATCAACTATAAATTCAAGGCAACAATTTATTCCTCTTTCAATCAAGGTTCTTTTAATTGATACACGAATATTTTTCAAATTGGGAATAATAGGGAGTAATATTTTTAGTGAATCCTCTTCATTGTAATTTAGCAATACAATCATAAGATCGTCAATTATTTCAGAGTCTAAAGATTCTTTATCAACTTTTAAAATGAATAATTCGATTACTATGTACCAAAAAGAATTTGATAAATTTCTGGTCAATATTTCATTTCTTTCCTCTAATTTCCCTTTGATCTGGAAGTTTGCATAAATGTAATAAGCTGTAAGATATTCTAAAAATGTCTTATGCGTAAAGTTGTTTTCAAAATAAATAGACCTAAGTTTTGCAAATTCTAAAAAAGTCTCTGCGTTTGTCTCCGCTTCGGCCAAGTCTTCAATAATCCTCTTATCAACCATATAACTAATGAGTAGTTTTTTGACGTTATTGTGAGATAAAACTTCATCTGATTGTTTTGACTGTATCTTATACTGCCAAAAAGCGAGAACAGAAAGAAGTGATAACTTATTTTTTATATTACTTGAAATATCTAATTTCTTCTCTTTTTCATCTCTTCTTTCGATTAAAGTTTTAGTGCAACTCTCATAAATATCAAGTTTTGATTTAGGTAAATCTTTCTCATATTTATATATTAATAAAATCAGAGTGAGTAATAGTGGGTTACTTTTTAATTCTAATGGTATATTTTGTAGTGCTAGAATAAATTTTCCGACGTTTTCTTCCCTTTCTTCATGTTCTATCTTAAACCATTTTGATACAAAATTGAGTATTTTTTCCTCGTTAAATTGATTGACACCATATACTGTAAAAGTTGAATCAAAAAAGACTTCTTGGTAGGACTCATATCTGCTTGAAACAATTATTATTGAGTTAACATGTTTTTTTGAAAAAAGATCTATATCTTCTTTAATTTCGTTTCTTTCAGATATATCAAAGACTTCATCTAATCCATCAAAAAAAACAATTGTTTTTTCATTTCTAACCATTTCGATTAAAAATAAAAAATCTTCAACAGCTACTTGATATTTACTCTTGAGACAATCAAATATAAACTCTAAAACTCCACCTTTCATTTGAGTTTTATATTTATTGTACTCATTTATAGGGACAATTATAGGTATATAATTTTCTATACTTTTGAGCCCAATGGCATTTTCGTTATTTTTTAAAATCTGGAGTGAAATATACTTAATTAGTGAAGATTTTCCAGCACCAGCATTCCCAAGAAGAACAATTTTGTTATTATCGCGGAATAAGTTATTTAAAGGTAAATTGCCCATATTGGTTGGCCCCATTGTGTAAGAAATATTCATTAAATTCTCTAACTTTTCTTTTACTTCTGGCCTTTTTAAGTCTTCAACATGAAAATTAGATTTTGAACCTATCTTTGAAAAAATAACGTGGACCTCGTTAAAAATATTATGGCCAGCAAAGTGGTAAATTCCCTCCACCATATAAGGCCAAAAAGTCTCCCTATAGCCAATTTGATGAAAATCGGGCTCTTCAAAAATTGACTCGAGGTCAATTTCTCTAGGCCTATTTACGGTTGGTAGTTCTATCCCATAGAAATTAATATTCTCAATTTTCTTTTTCAGCCCTAAATAATACTCTTCCTTGAAGACTGTAAATATTTTTTTATAATATGTAATACTTTTTCTATTTAACTCTTTAATGGAATCTATTTTAAACAAAATATTATTGAGCATTCGATCAACTAATTTGTCATTTGGAGACCTCGATTTATTGATTGCATCGTAAAATATCTCACAAAATCTTTCTATTTCATTGCGGAAATTAATTGTATTTCTCGAATAATATATTTTCACAAGGCTTTCTTTCTTATAAGCATTTAAGGAAAGCTCTTCTACCAAATTGTTTTCAAACTCAACGAGCTCCATAGTATCATTATAAAAAAATGTTTCAAAGAGTTTTACTACATTCTTAAGCGCAAAAAGTTCACCAAGCCCTAAATTGTCTGAATCAAAAGAATATTGTATGTATGAGTATTTATACAAACTCTCAAAATCATTTTTTAAATTTTGAAGATTGTATTTTGATAATAATTTGGCGATTTTTACACTGTTTTTTAAATTTGAATTTACAACTAATTTGGCGATTTCTTCAGTGAGACTAGCTAGCCATTCTACCACTAAGTCACTTATCAATTGTTGCATACTTATAGCATTTATGTTTGGAATAGCCTGCAATTTATATTTTCGCACCAAGAAATCAAATTTGACAGATTTAATTTCTTAGTTTTATTATCTGAATTTCACCTATACCTCGCGGATTCAGGTTTTGTGCAAATCGTTTTGGCGAAATCCTGTAAAATCAGGATTTTCAAAGCACATTTGCACAAAACCAGAATCCGTACGGTATAACACTGAAGTTCTAACGAATGTAATCCTAGATATGGCATTTCATCAAAAAATGGATTGAGCTTTTTCACAGAGTAGATGGATAATGCTTTTTTCGTATTTTTTTCACACATGCACATGGTTTCTTTAGAGTACAAAGAACCTCAAATTTCGTTTTAACTCATTTTCAAAACATTCATCAAATACTCCCCATATCCACTCTTCATATACCGATGCGCCAGCACCTCCATCTGGGTTGCGTCGATGAAGCCCATTTCAAAAGCTGTTTCTTCGATGCAGCCAATTTTGAGCCCCTGCCGCTCTTCAATCACCTGAATGAACTGCCCGGCTTGCATCAAGGATTGGTGGGTACCCGTATCCAGCCAGGCGATGCCCCGACCCAATACACCTACTTCCAGGTTACCTTCCTCCAGGTAATGTTTGTTGACATCGGTGATCTCGTATTCACCTCTGGCGCTGGGCTTTAGGTTTTTGGCAATCTCGACCACGCTGTTGTTGTAAAAGTACAAACCCGGTACTGCATAATTGGACTTGGGTTGAGCTGGTTTTTCTTCGATGGACAAGGCCTTGAATTTTTTATCAAACTCAACTACCCCATAACGCTCTGGGTCGGCAACCTGATAGGCAAAAACCACCCCTCCCTGAGGGTCAACTGATTCTTGCAACAACTCTTTCAAACCATTGCCATAAAATATATTGTCACCCAAAATCAATGCTGCACTATCACTTCCAATGAACTCCTCACCCAATACAAAGGCCTGAGCCAAGCCATTGGGGTCATGTTGAGCAACATAGGAAAAATGACAACCTATATCTGCGCCATCCCCCAGAAGTTTGGCAAAATTAGGCAAATCATGGGGAGTGGAAATGATCAAAATATCCCGAATGCCTGCCGACATCAGCGTAGACAAAGGGTAATAAATCATGGGTTTATCGTACACCGGCATCAGTTGTTTGCTGACAGCCAAGGTGAGTGGATACAATCGGGTACCGAGACCACCTGCTAGGATGATTCCCTTCATTGCAGTTTAATTTTATTGGTTTTGAGAAAAAAACACGAGCAGGTCCAAATATTTTATTTTGACATGCTCGAAGACAAAGATAGGAAGACAAAGTCTCTCCCGTCTAAAAAGCTCTGCCTTTTATCGAACAATGCACAAGCCCTAACGATAAGACCTTATCTTTCGTACCTGGGAAGGGGCAAAAAGATGAATCTTTGTCGCAGTGTTCCTGGATGAAATGGTTTTGCTATGAATTTTACTGAAAATATCAAGTTGGCCTTTCGCTCTATCCGAGCCAATGCCCTTAGGGCGGTACTTACCTTACTGATCATTGCTTTGGGCATCATGGCTCTGGTAGGTATTTTGACTGCCATCGACAGTGCTATTTATTCCCTGAGCAGCAATTTGTCCTACCTGGGGGCCAATGCCTTTGATGTGGACCCTAAGTTTGATGAAGGAGTGCGCGGCAACCGTGGGGGCCGTGTGGCCAAACGAGGGGAGGTGTTCACCTATCAACAATCTATGGCTTTTAAGGAACGCTTCCATTTTAATGCCCGTACTGCTATTTCTTTCCGTTGTACCAACAATGCCGCTTTGCGTTCAGGCAAGGAAAAGACCAATCCGGTCATGTTGATATTTGCATCAGATGAAAACTACCTGGAGGCCAAAGGTTTTGACCTGGAAATAGGTCGTGGATTTACCGCCCGGGAAGTGAACAGCGGAGGATACGTAACCATCATTGGTGCCGAAGTTGTGAAATTGTTGTTTAAAGGCAAAGCAGAAAAGGCCATTGGGCAGATTATTTCTACCGGAAGTATGAAACTCAAGGTGATTGGTGTGCTCAAGTCCAAAGGGTCCAGTATGAATCAGGATGAGGATCGCCGCATCATTATCCCCTTGTACACGGGTAAAATGTCTTACGCTACTCAAAACACGAACTACCGCATCATGGTTGCGGTTACTGACCCAACTCAAATTGACAACGCAATTGCGATTGCAACCGGCTTGTTGCGCAACATCCGCAAGCTACGTGCTTCTCAGGACAATGATTTTGAAATCACCAAAAGCGATAGTTTGATTGGCATCATCAAGGAAAATACGGTTTATTTCCGGGCTGCTGCGGCAGGTATTGGCCTCATCACCCTATTAGGGGCGGCCATTGGTTTGATGAACATCATGTTGGTTTCGGTTACTGAACGAACCCGAGAGGTGGGCATCAGCAAGGCTCTTGGCGCAACCCGTCGGCATATCCTGATCCAATTTCTCACTGAAGCAGTAGTGATTTCCCTGATGGGTGGCTTTTTGGGCATCATCTTGGGCGTATTGATTGGCAACACGGTGACTTACTTCATGGGTGGTTCTTTTTTGTTCCCTTGGATGTGGATCACCATGGCGGTGTTGACCTGTACAGTGGTGGGACTGGTGTCGGGTTTGTATCCGGCTATGAAGGCTGCAAGGTTGGATCCGATTGAGTCGTTGCGGTATGAGTAAAATCAACCACCTCCACCAACTCACTCACAATCATCGCCGTAGCACCCCATAAAATCCGTCCTCCGAGGTCAAAATAAGGCACATCAGTCAAGGTGAAATTCGGATTGATCACCAGGTCCTTCACCTTCTGATGGTTTGGATTTTGAAAATAGTCAAAAGGCACTTCCAATATGTCGGCGACCTCAGATTCCTGGGGTAGCCATTGCGGAGCATATTCCATAAAACCTACGTGAGGTTGTACATGGAAGTTGCTCACGGGAATGTACAATTCGGTCAATGCACCCAATAACTTGACGTCGGCTGGATTCACTCCTACTTCTTCCTGAGCCTCCCGTAGCGCCGTTTGGGCAGAGTGCCCATCGCCATCGTCGAAGCGGCCACCCGGGAAGCTGATCTGCCCCTTGTGGACATCCCTAGGGTTGTGCGAAACCCGCTCAATGAACACCAGATTCCATTGCCCATTTTTAGGGAAAAACAACGCTAATACTCCTGCCAGAATAGCCGTGGGAGGGATGGTTCGCCCCTGATACCGAGCGGGATGTGCCATTTTGATTTGAGCCAATTCCCCGGGTAAGGGATGCTGTAGGTTTTTTTCTAGTCTTTGTATAAATGTCAAGTCCATGCTTGGTAAACAGGATTACAGGTTTAATGGTTGAAAAGTTGAGGAGTTGAGAAGTTGAGGCTACCGCAGCGATGTTGACGAGCCATTCTCACACTCACACTATCACAAACAAACACACCCCCATTCTTGCGGTAGCCTCACCCCCTCAACTCCTCAATTTTTTTCCGTTCCTTTGCTGCTTGCAAAAAATGATTGCCATGTATTCGATCCAGGCTATTCAAAAGATTTTACAAGCCAAGACTACGGAGAGGCCGCTGCATGAAGCCCAAATAGAACATTTATTGCTGGATAGTCGCCAAATCATTTTTGCCGAGCGCAGCCTCTTTTTTGCCATCAAGGGTGCCCAACAGGATGGGCATCAGTTCATTGATGCGGTGTATCAGGCCGGAGTACGCAATTTTGTGGTAACCCAACTCCCCGAACCCCAGGCATTCCCGGAGGCCAATTTTTTGCTAGTGCCCAATGTCATTGCTGCTTTACAAACCCTAGCCACTCATCACCGTAAGCAATTTCCCCTCCAGGTTATTGGCATTACAGGCAGCAACGGCAAAACCACTGTTAAAGAATGGCTTTTTCAACTCCTGTATGCCAATTTTGCCATCATTCGCAGTCCCCGCAGTTTTAACTCCCAAATCGGGGTGCCTCTTTCGGTGTGGAACATCCAGTCCCAGCACGAATTGGGCATTTTTGAAGCTGGTATTTCCCGCTCCGGCGAGATGGCGAATTTAGCAAAAATCATTCAACCTCAAATCGGCATTTTCACCATGCTGGGGGAAGCCCACAATGAAGGGTTTGCCAGCAAACAAGTCAAATTACTGGAAAAATTACAACTTTTCCAGGGTATCGAACTGCTGATTTATTGTGCAGATGATCCGGACATTCAGGCAGAAATTTCGGCATTGCCTTGTGAAAAACTGAGCTGGTCGCTAGGGCAGCACCCCACAGCTGGTTTTTTTGTCCAAAAACCGGAAATATTCCTTAGACATACTCATCTGGAAGGCTGTTTCAGAGGCGAAACCCAACGCATTTCTGTTCCCTTTACCGACCAGGCCGCCATTGAGAATGCCATTCATTGCTGGGCAGTTTTGTTGCATTTGGGCATCAAAGCTGAACAAATTGCGGAACGGATGTCCCAACTGGAACCTGTAGCCATGCGGATGGAACTGTTGGACGGGCAAAACGATTGCCTCGTAATCAACGACACCTACAATGCTGACCTCAGTTCCCTGCGCCTTGGCTTGCAATGGATGCGGCAGCACGAACAAGGGCGCAAGCGTAGCTTGGTTTTGTCCGAAATTTTACAAAGTGGCAGTACCAAAAAACAACTGTACCAAAAAATAAGCCACCTGATTGAGGAATACCAAATTGAGCGAGTGATCGGGGTGGGTGCAGCTACTATACAATTGCAGGATTTTTTACCCCGGGGATTTGAACAAGATTATTTTGAAAATACCCAGCACCTGCTCGATGTTTTACCCCAACTCCAATTTCAATCTGAAATCATCTTACTCAAAGGTGCCCGGCAATACCACCTCGAAAAAATCGCCCAAGCCCTGGCCCGCCAGGTACACCAAGCTCGTTTGGAGGTCAACCTGAGCGCCCTGGCCCATAACCTACGTGCTTACCAGCGCTGTTTGCGCCCGGGAGTCAAAACAATGGTGATGGTCAAAGCTACCGCTTATGGGGCAGGCAGCAAAGAAGTGGCCCGCTTGCTGGAACACTTGCGGGTGGACTACTGCTGCGTGGCCTATGCTGACGAAGGCATCGAACTGCGGCAAGCAGGCATCAGTGCGCCCATTATGGTACTCAATCCCGAAGCTGGAGCCTTTGAACAAATGCGCCAACACCGCCTGGAGCCAGTGGTGTATAGCCAGGAACAACTGCGCAGCCTGCGCCTCGAATCCTTTCCCCACGGCATCCATC
This sequence comes from Haliscomenobacter sp., assembly GCF_033763495.1. Taxonomy (GTDB): domain Bacteria; phylum Bacteroidota; class Bacteroidia; order Chitinophagales; family Saprospiraceae; genus Haliscomenobacter. The sequence goes on from NZ_JANRKL010000216.1 coordinate 52,117, forward strand.
TTGGCATTGATAGTGGCATGCACCGATTGGGTTTCGACAGCCACGAAATGCCAGGTTTGTTGGATTACCTGCAGCAGCACCCAAGCCTCCTGGTCAGGTCCATCTATACCCACCTGGCGGCCACGGAAGATCCACAACACGATGCCTTCACCCACGAGCAGGCACGCCGTTTTCAGCTCGCTTTTGAGCAAATTTCGGGCACTTTGGGCTATCGACCCTTACAACATGCCTTGAACTCCAACGGGATCACCCGTTTTCCACAATACCAGCAGGATATGGTGCGTTTGGGAATTGGCCTGTATGGCATCGACGTAAGCAACACCTTACCCGAGCCGCTGCAGGTTGTTTTGAGTTTTAAGGCTACTATTTCACAAATCAAGGAAGTTGCTGCTGGCGAAACCATCGGGTATGGTCGCCGTGCCCAAGCCCATTCTCCTATGCGTACTGGTACCATTTCAGTTGGATATGCCGATGGTTTACGTCGTGGGGCAGGCAATGGAGCTTTTAAAGTGAAGGTCCGCGGGAAAAAAGCCCCGATTTTGGGCAGCGTGTGTATGGACATGTCGATGATTGATCTCAGCCATATTCCTGAGGCCCAAACGGGGGATACCGTGGAGATTTTTGGATTAGATCCTTCTGTAGATGAATTGGCACAAATACTCGGAACCATTCCATATGAGGTATTTACCGGAATTTCACCCCGAGTTAAACGTGTCTATTTACAGGAATAAGTATATTTTTGCCCCACTACTAAAATAAAACTTAACATGGCAAAGAACCTTTTGCTGCTCTTAGGCTGCTTTTTCAGCCTGATCGTTTTTACCCATGCACAGGAGAAAGACCCGGTGTTGTTTACGGTTGACGGCACCCCGGTGCATGTGTCCGAATTCAAGTACATCTATTCCAAAACCAATGGGAAAAATGCGGACTTTTCCCGCGCCACCTTACAAGAGTATTTGGATCTTTACACCAAATTCAAACTCAAGGTTAAGAAGGCGAAGGACATGAAACTGGACACCGTACAGGCGCTCCAGGAAGAACTGGCTGGATACCGCCGTCAGTTGGCAGATTCTTATTTGTTGAACAAACAGGTAACTGAAAAATTGACCAAAGAGCTGTTTGATCGCGCTCAGTTTGATCTCGACATCAGCCACATTCTTTTTTCTCTCGCACCAGAGGCCAAAGGCACCGATACAGTGGAGGCCTATCGCCAGGCGATGGATGCACGTGCTCGTTTGTTAAAAGGGGAAAATTTTGCTACCGTTGCCAAGCAGGTTTCAGCAGATAAGTCAGCAGCTACCAATGGTGGGCACATTGGCTATGTCACCGCCATGTTCCCCAATGGCTTTTACCCTTTGGAAAGTGCAGCTTACCGCCTGCCATTTGAACAACTATCCATGCCGATTCGGACCAGCGCAGGGTATCATCTACTCAAAGTACACAGCAAACGTCCGGCTCGTGGAGAAGTTGAAGTAGCCCACATTTTATTGCGTACAGAAGGCAATGATGCCATTATTGTTAAATCCCAGATTGACACCATCTATGCTTCGCTGAAACGTGGCTCTAATTTTGAAGAAATGGCTGCAAAAAACTCCAATGATTCCCGTACTGCCGATAAAGGGGGGTATGTTGGTTTTGTAACCATCAATCGCTTCGAACAAGCTTTTGAAGATGCTGCTTATAGTGTTGAAAAGGATGGAGATTATTCCAAACCTTTCCAAACCAGTGTAGGTTGGCACATTATTAAGCGGATCAGCAAAAAAGAGATACAACCTTATGAGCAAATGCGTGGTCAATTAGAAGCACGCATCAAAAGAGATGCCCGCTTTGAAATGGCTCGCAAGGCCATGGTGGAGGACATCAAGCGCGAAACCGGGTTTAAAGATTATCCCAATCTGCTGACTGAGTTTGCCGCAACCTTGAACGATACCCTCTTCACCTTCCAGTGGCATGCCCCTCAGCCCCCCAGCACTAAGGTGTTGTTTATGATGGCAAAAAAGGCCTACACCCTGGGAGATTTTGCCCAGTTTGTTGAAAACGCTACTCGCCAGCGAATGCGGATGTCGGGTGAGACATCGACAGATGCCGCCGTGCAGAGCCTGTATGAGGAATACGTCAATGAGTCCTGCCTGCGTTTTGAAGAACAACGCCTGGATCAAAAGTATCCAGAGTTCAAAGCCTTGCTGCGCGAGTACGAAGAAGGCATCCTCTTATTTGAGGCTACCCGGATCAATGTTTGGGACAAGGCTTCGCAGGACACGGTGGGTTTGAAAAATTTCTTCAAAACCCTGAAAGGAAAATACCGCTGGGAAGATCGGGCAATTACTTCCGTGTTTTATGTTGATGGCATCTCCAAGTCTGTTTTGGAGCCCATGCGGGAGTATGCACAAAAACATTCTTCACAAGAGGTAATCGATAAATTCAATAAGTCAGACACCATTGGTATTCGGGTGGAAGAACAAATATTGGAAAAAGGCAAATCTCCCGAGGCGAATGACCTGAAAGAATGGAAAGCGGGAGAAGTAACCATCGCCAAATTTGATCGGCAAAACAACGAGTACGCTTTCCGGAAGGTTGAAAAAATCATCCCGGCTCAGGACAAAATGCTCAATGAAGCGCGTGGTTACATCATTGCTGATTACCAGGATCACCTGGAAATACAATGGGTGAATGAACTGAAGAAGGAATATCCCGTGAAGATTGAAAAAGCGGTTTTTGAAAGTTTAATTAAAAAATAGTTGAGTGCCCGGTCGCTGAGTGTAGTCGAAGCGCCGGGCACTCAACCTTCCCCAACAACAGCTATGTACGGTAAGTGGAGCTTGAATCTGTTGGCTTTTTTGGCACTGGCCTTAACTTTGTTTACCTGCGACTGGAAATCAGACCAGGGCGCAGATCGCTTGCTGGCGCGTGTATTCAACCGGGAGTTGCACCTTTCGGATTTGGAAAACATGTTCCCTGAAAAAGCTTCCCGCGCCGACAGTTTTTTAATCATTCAAGCCTTTGTTAGCCGTTGGGTGCGCGAAGAATTGCTGATGTATGAAGCTGAAAAAAACCTGCCCCCTGATCTAAACATTGACCAGTTGGTAAGGGATTATCGGCGTTCCTTGATCCGCAACAACTACGAACAAGTATTGGTGGAACAATTGCTGGACTCTACCGTAACCAAAACCGAATTGCAAGGGTTTTATGAACAAAACAAGGAGCAGTACGAATTGGAAACGCCCATTATTCGCTGCTACTTCATCAAAATTGCCGCCCCGATTCCCAAGGCAGATAGTTTGCTGGAATTATGGGCGAAACCCAGAGGCAATAATCTCTCCAGGCTGGAAGCCTACTGCCAAAAATACGCAACAGCGCATACTCTGGTGGACAGCATCTGGCATAAAGTGGATGTCATTGGTTCAGTGATGCCCAAGGGGACCATTACCGCTGACAACATCGCTTCCAAACGGGAATTCCGCCAAAGCGACGGCAAGTTTGTTTATTATTTTCGATTGCTGGAGTTAAAAAACCGGAAAGAAATTGCCCCTTTAGGCTATATTGAACAACAAGCGCGTACCTTCGTGCTGCACAAACGCAAATTGGATTTGTTGCAGCGCAAAAGGGAAGATTTGTACGAAATTGCTTTAAAAAAAGGCAATGTTGAAATATTCTAAATATGAGATACTTAATTTTTACTGTCTTGTTGACTTTGTCAATGGCAGCATCAGCGCAGAAGCAGATTTTGGACAAAATGGTAGCTACCGTTGGGGGAGAAATCACCCTCTTGTCCGAAGTAGAGGAGCAGTACGCCTATACCAAAGCACAGCGCAATGGTACAGTGCCACCCGAAGCGCGTTGTATGTTGGTGGAGCAGGTATTGGTGAACAAATTGCTGCTCAATCAGGCCAAGTTGGACAGTATCGAGGTGAAGGATGAAGAGGTAGAAAGCCAGTTGGATGCTCGGATTTCGCGCATCCTCAGCTACATGAACGACGACCTCAAGCAATTTGAAGAATATTACGGCCAAACGGTAAACGAGGTACGTGAACAATTCCGCGAAGACTTGCGCAACAACCTGCTTATCGAACGGATGCGGAATAAAATCATGACCGATGTAACGGTTACGCCTTCAGAAGTGAAAGATTTTTTCCGACGTATCCCCAAAGACAGTTTGCCTTACTTCAGCTCCGAGGTAGAAGTAGGCGAAATTGTATACAAAGTGCCCGTCAACGCCGAACAAAAGCGGGTGACCATGGCCAAGCTGGAGGACATCCGCAAGCGGATTGTAGAGGGTAAGGAAGATTTTGCCGAACTGGCCAAAAAATATTCCGACGATGGTTCTGCCCGTGGCGGTGGCGACCTGGGCTTTGCCAAACGGGGCAAGTACGTCACCGAATTTGAAGCGGCTGCCTACAAACTGGAAGAAATGGAGGTTTCACCAGTGATTGAAACCCAGTTTGGTTTTCACATCATTCAGATGTTGGGCCGACGGGGTAATTCCATCCACGTGCGGCACATCCTGATTCGCCCGGAAATCACCGATGACGATGTTTCGCTGGGCCAACGGCACATGGATACAGTACGTACCCTTTTGCTGAAAGACTCGCTCTCTTTTTCCCGCGCAGTGAAGAAGTTTTCGGACAAAAACGTACAAAGTTTCAATAACGATGGCCGGATGGTGAATCCTACTTCGGGCAATACCTTTTTTGAAGTGGGCGACCTCGATCCCGATATCTACTTCGCCATCGACACCATGAAAATCAACTCAGTATCCAAACCCATCGAATTCCGCGACGACGCCGGGGATTATTTCTTCCGCTTGGTGAAATTGATGTCACGTACTACGCCACACAAAGCCAACCTGGCACAAGACTATGCCAAAATCCAAAAGGCCGCCATCGAATCCAAACGCAACGAAATTGTGAACAAATGGGTGGAGGAGCGAATTCGGAAAACTTTTATCCTGATTGACCGGACCTATCAGGGCTGTCCAAATTTGGAGCCCTGGATGAAGGAGAATATGGCGGCGATTAAGCCGTAATAAAAAAGGGTAGCAACCGAAATTGCTACCCTTTTTTATTTTGCATTTTATACAACTCCACTTTCCGACTTTCGGGATCCTCCACTATCCCCAGCCAGCCAAACTCACTTTCATAGGGAGCTTGAATAAGTTTAGTTCCTTGCTCGGTAACATTTCCCCCTCCAACCCATATAGATATGGATCAAAAACCATTCTATCATGGAAATCAATCAACACAAAGCCATCCCGGCGATTTTCAGCACGGTTGTGCTGTTGTTGGTGTTGTCTCCAGTTGTGGAAAACTGGAGCAAAACACCAAAGGATAACTTCCCGCTCTCGTATTATCCCATGTTTTCCAAAAAACGGGAGGCCACTTACACCCTGCGTTACGTAGTCGGTTATGATGAACAACAGCGGCGCTACCACATCCCTTACCATTACATCGGCAACGGAGGCTTCAATCAAGTACGCCGCCAAATCATCAAACAATGCAAAAACGGCAAGTCGAAAAAATTAGCTAAAAAAGTAGCTCGTCGCCTGGCCAAAAGTAAGGAGCCCCTGTACCAAAACCTCGAACGGATTGAGGTGGTCAAAGGCACCTATAATTTTGAGGCCTATTTTGTAAAAGGGGACAAAACCCCACTGCAAGAAAAAGTATTGTGCACCCGAAAAATCTCTAAACCATGAAAAAACTCCTCTTCCACCTCCAACAATATTGGTTTGCGGCCATCTCCCCAGTGCGTTTGGCCATCTTGAGAATAGCCACGGGTTGTTTTTCTTTGTGGTATTTATTGGATCGCTACGGCATGTTGCAGCGGCTTTCCAGGTCGGACGCTTCTTTGTTCGAGCCAGTTGGTTTGGCCAATGTATTGTCCGGCCCTTTGTCCCCCGAAATATTCCAGTACTTGCTCCTCGCCTGCATTGCCTTGAACATTGCTTACATTTTAGGCTGGCAATACCGCTGGACTGGTCCAGGTTTTGCACTGACACTACTTTTTTTTATGTGTTACCGCAATTCCTGGTCGATGATTTACCACAACTACAATTCCCTGGTGCTCACGGTTTTTGTCATCGGCTGGGCTGCAGCAGCAGATGCCCTTTCGTTGGATCGCTTGAGTCGCCAAGCCAAGGCTGTACCTACTACCCACTGGCGTTACGGTTGGCCGGTGAAACTGATTTGTGCGGCTACGGTTGCTGCTTATTTTTTATCTGGTTTGGCAAAGGTCATGGGCGATCTGGCCTGGGCCTGGATCGATGGTAGTGCCATGCGTTCACAAATTGCGGTGGATGCCCTGCGTAAAGAAATGCTCGGAGGCAGCGCAACAGCCCTGTTTGAATGGTTATATCCGCATACCGGGTTGTTTTTTTTGATGGGTTTTGGGGCTTTGATTCTTGAATTAGGTGCACCCTTGGTCTTGTTGAACAAACGTTTGGCCTGGATTTGGGCTGCACTTACTTTGTCGATGCATTGGGGCATTTACCTGATCATGGGTATTGATTTTCCGTACCACACTACCGGTTTGATCTTTTTATCCTTCTTTGAACTGGAAAAAGCTTGGGCTTTTGTACAAAGGTCTTTGTCGGTTAAATCGGTTTTTGCTTAAATTTCATTCGCTTACCTTTACTAAACTTTTGAAGTTTAGTAAAGGTCGATCCGCAAAAAAAGGGCATTCCGAAGTTGATCTTCGGAATGCCCTTTTTACAGGCATCCTAACAAATTTTGATTGATTCAAGCTACGGCCCGTAGTGCAAGTGGCATAGGCTTTTCCTCCAGCAAATAGGTCAATTCAGTCCCATCCAACAAATCAGATAAACGTAGGATTGGAGTACTGCATACCCGCTCAACCTCCTGAATCAACAACTCGCTGGAGGTGAATAAGCCCGAAATCGCAAAGGGCCGAATCCCCATTTGCAAGAGTACATCAAGGCCAGCTTGTACACCCATGCTGTCCCCACAGGAAAAAATGACCTGGTGTACGGTATCCATAAAACGTGAATTGTTGAGCAAAAGCGCTGTTTCGCGCTGCAGGATGCCATCGGCAATTTCCATCACGATGTAATCGGGGTTGGCTTGTGCGACAGCAAGGTCAACCAGGGATTGGTACAGGTCCAGCAGGGTTTGCTCCGAACACATAAAAGTAGAAGGAAAGCCATAGTGCGCGAAATCGATGCCCAAATCCGCTCCACGATCCACACAAAAACGCGCATCTTTAGGGAAAGCCGTTCCCGTAAGTTTGACGTAAGCGGTGCTGTAGCCATTTTTTTTCAGCCCGGCACACAAGTAAGCAGCAGTGGTGGTTTTGCCACTGTCCATCGAAGTTCCGATCGATAAAATCACCTTGGTTTTAATCTTCCGGGGGCTAAAATGGGTCAGTTGCTCCGCTTGAATGGTGTTCATCACGGTGCCGTTGGCATCAACCGCGTAACCAAGTAGCTCCAGTTCGGCAGGTTGATTGCGGACGGTGGCGTTCAAAGTCTTCATGCTACCCACGACTCCACCACGGCCCAACAATTGGCAATTGATGGTAGGCTGATCAGGTACATATCCTTCGATCTGGCTGGTCGCGTACCGATTGCCAAAAGCAGCCATGATGATGTCTTCGTCAAACAGGTGCCGGGCCACGCCATGACCATCCATCAAGGCTGCCGAATTGGCCATCACGACCCTGAATATCCCTACATCACCCATCTTGGGGGTATAAGTATTGCTTAATTCTACATTGACTTCAAAGGATTCGATAGCAGCACAAATCTGGGCTTTTTTGATTTTGGTTTTCATGTGTAGTCGTTTTTGATTTTATTCGACTACATATCGGTGCTGCTGGATAATGTTACCTGGGGTGTGCCCATTTTTTTTTCATTTTCTTCAAATTGCTGCTGGTCGGCCAGAAATAAAACCCCCGTTTTGCCTTTTTTTTGTGCCAGCAATCCCTGTAATTGCTGGCAAGTTGTACATGACAACCCGCGAAATGCGTCCTGCAAAATCCAAAAAGGTTTATTGGTCAAAAAAGCCCGCAGCCATTGTAACAATTGTACCTGAGCCGAGGTCAACAGCGTACGCTCGGTTACAGGAGTCTCTACCTGAATGGTGCTCAATTCCGGAAAAAGCACTTGCCATTCTGCCAGCATGGCGGCAGCTTTGGCTTGGTGTTTACGGCTGTAAGCGATCGCTTCCAGCACGTTTTTGCCGTATAAGGGGAAAAGGGGCGACACAAAAGTGAATTGGCGGCGGATACTTTTGGGCGATAAGGTTTCGACGGCGACGCCATCCAGCTGTATCGAATTCTCTGGTGGTAACTCCAGTGCAGCCAGGTATTTGACCAAAATTGATTGGACACTTTCGTTTAACTCCAGGTGTAATTCTGTCCCTTTTTGCAACTGAAACTGAAGTGCTGGATGCTTTGTTGTTTCGGGCAAATCCACCTCCACCCGAGTAGCCTTCCAATCCCGCTCTCGATCGGCCCCTGCGGGTTCCAGGGGTTTGGAGAGCAACACATCAATTTTTCGCAGGGAAATTCCTCCTTTTTTCCACACCACCCCAATTTGCATCACCCGGTTCAGCACGGGTTTCAAGGTCAATAACACCAGGATTAATGCAAAAAGAGCATCCTGAGGAAAAATCACGCCTTGTTTTTTCCAAACATACACAGCCCCCAGTACCAACAACAACAAAGAATAAATGAAAAAAGGAATCAGCGCGTTCAGCAATGCGACTTGTTGTTGGTATTGATCCCCGAGTTCCTGAATTTTTTGGGTGCGTTTGGCAAACAAATGTTGCTCGGGCGTTTCCCGATTGAGGGCTTTAATGCTCAGGATGTTGGACAAGCGTTGGTTGACAAAACTAAGTAGACCGGACTTGCGGTCGCGCCGCTGTTCTTCCAAACGTTCGATGCGCCGGTTGAACCCCATCACTGCCCAAGCCGCCAGCAAGCTCAACACCAGAATCAAGCCCCCCAACTGCACATTGAGCCAGAGCAACAACAAGGCTCCTAAAACCAACAAACTGGCATCAGCAAAAAACTGAAAAACCCCTTTGTTCAACAACTGCTGCGCACTACCCAAATCGCCGCTGAAGCGCATGAGGTACTTGCTGGTGCCCGTTTTTTCGTATTCCTGGACTTGCATGCGCAGGTGTTGCGTGAACAATTTTTGGCGCAGCCAGGTCAAAAAACGTTCCATAAACAAGCCCTTGATGTAGCGTCGGTAATAGTCAAAACCCAGTTTAGCCAGGATGGCCAGGCCCAGGAGTAGTAAAAAATTAGGCTGAAAGTTCAGACCCATTTTTTGCAACAAACGCCCCCGCATCGATTGAAATTCGAACACCTCGGCAAAGGCCTGGGCGACCAGTAAGGGCAACAAAAGGGTGAGGATGCTGCCCAGCAACTCCAAACTCAGGACCAGCCTGAATGCACGTCGCTGGGTATCCAAAAATTGGCGCAACAAACCTGAATTTTGCATCGAAGGGTGTTTTTAGCGGTAAGTATCAAACAGGATGGTCAAATGCAGCTCATGTGAAGCGCCGAGCGGCAAATCAAAAGCAGAAATATTGTAGTCAAAACCATAGCCGATCTTGAGGCTGGCATCTTCAAACAAAAGTCCAGGCACATTGAAACCAGCCTCCAGGTGTGCCAGGCCATTGATGCCAAACCCGGCTCCAAACCACAGCGGACGGGCAGGCTGAAAACGGCCATAAATGTCCAGATTGAAAGGTGCTCCTGGGGTGTATTTGGCCCACATGGAGGTTTCCAAAAAAGCTTCCTGGTTGAAAAAATGATACCAGCCTGCCGTAGCGTAATAATGCGCTACCCGCCGCAAAGGGATGAAATCTTCGCCAACGGGTACCAGGGAATTGCCATGCAACAGTTGTGGTGCCGAAAGCCCCAGGTAAATGTTGTCGCCATCCAGGGCACCTTCCATGCGTCGGTAATAAAACAATCCCAAACCAACTTCGGGCTGATTCACCGAAAAATCGATGTCGGGTGCCAGTGGGTCGCCCAGGTCTTTCCAGGTGATCCGATTGGAGCTGACCCGGTGATTGACCATGCCAATACTCAGCCCTACCGAAAACCCACCGAAATAAGGATCATTGGTGAAAATGCTGCCAATGCGTCCCTGTATGGCACTAGAGCCAAATGGCCCGGTGCGGTCTTGTAAGACTGAAAGCCCAGTGACCAGCTCAAATGCCCCTCCAAAATCGCTGATGAACTCCCCCGTAGCCTGCAAGGTGCGGGGCGTTTCGGGGTGGCTGATCCATTGCATGCGGTAGCTCGTAGCCAGCGATACATTGTATTCGTAGAGGAAAAAATCACTGTTGACCGAAGCGGGATTCAGCAGCGGTTGATGCTGTCGGAATTGGGTGAAATAGGGCAACTGTTGCGCACAGAGGGGCATCGACAATAAAAGGCAGGTAACACAACCAAGGACTATGCGCAGCATGTTATTTGTTTTTGGGCAATTGAAACAATACAATCGGCGAACTGAGCGGATCGCTGACCAGGAGGGGTTGTTGGCTAGTTTGGGGCTTGGGGCGTTTGTTTTGTACCAGTTTGGGGACCTCTTTCTCCAAATGGGTATACAACTCCTTGATGTCGAGTGCACCATCCTGATTCAGGTCAATGCCGGGCACACGGCGGGTAAACTGTTCGATGGTGTGCAACATGGCCTGCGTGAAGGCCCCATTTTGCCATTGGTCATCCTCGTAACTGTACTCGTTGGCTCGGCAGGACATCATCAGGCTCAAGCCTTTTTGCCCGCTGGTCAGTTGGTTCATCCGCTCTCCACTCAATTGAGAAGTGGCATACTCTTCACTCCCCGCCCCACTATGGCAGGCATCGATCAGGAACAACTTCCGGCAACTGATACTGGCCAGGTAATTGATGATTTCTTTTTCAAAATCCAGACTGGTCTCCTGCAAAAAGGGGCCATCGTAATCGCTGGCCGCAATGTGAAATACCCCCTGTGGCGTATTGATGCCATGGGAAGAAATGAAGACCAAGATCAGGTCCTGCGGCCCGATTTGGCGATCGGCAAATCGGTATTGTAGCCGCCGCAGGGTTTTGAGGATTTCGGTTTTGGCAGTGGTTTTTTCCTGAATCAAGGTGTCGACAAAAACATTTTGAAATTGCTGGTTCAGTTGCCCATTGGATTGCAGCATGGCTTGGGCAAAATCACGGGCATCGCGGTGGGTGTACTTCAAGTCGACCGCAGGCACCCCAATCGAAACCAGATGTAAATTGGGCTTGCGCGGTGCATAGATGATTTGAATGGGTTCGGTTTCCATTTTGCCCGCCTCGTTTTGCACTTTGCTGCGGATGGTCGTAGTGCCTTCAGTCAGTTTCACCCGTTGAGTATAAGTGCGGCTGTAGGCTGTGCCTTTGATGCTTACTTCGTCCATTTTTGTCCCCGAAACGCAGGGTTTGCCATTGACTTCGAGGCAAAAATTGGGTTTGTCCAGGGTTTTGTTGGACACCGCTTTGACTTGCACGTAGATTTCATTTTCTCCCCAAACTATGCCTCGCCCTTCGAAGTGATCGGGATTGGGGTGCAGCCACACGGCGGTCAGGTAGTCTTTTTGCAAACTTTCCTTGGTTGGTGGGTTAGCAGCAGCAGCGGCCAGCGGCAAATGCCAATCCACCACCTGGGTATGTTCAAGCATCAAGTCCGCTACCCGGCCTCGAATCCAAACGCTGTCTTCCGCGAAATTGGCGGGTACCCCAAAGGGCAATTCGTAGGTGCGGTATTCACCGGGTGCGAGGTCGCCGATGTTGATGGCTTTCGGGATTTGTAAACCTTTGGATCCGTGCAGCTCCAGGCTTACGGCACGGGCGGTGCCTTGCCCTTTGTTGCGCAGGGTGAAGGAATTTCGCAGCAAGGTTCCTCGTTCTACCTGCGCAGGAAAAGCATTCGCGCTGAGTTCCAATTGAGGTTTGCTCAAGCGCCCCAGCCGCAAGGGAATCCGGGTGGAAGTACCGATTTTTTGCTTGCCCTGAAACAACTGTACCTCCAGGGGGAGTTCACCCTGAAGGTCGCTGGAGATGGCTAGTGCCAGTGGTATGTGCAGGTCCTCGTTTTGTCCGGGTGCCATGAAAGGTAACTTGATGGTTCGGGTGACAGTGGAATCGTTTTTGGCATAACTGAGTTTTGCGCGCAAATGGGTCAGACCCTTGCCTGGCATCGCGTCGATGTGGATGGCCAAAAAAGAGCGCTCATTGGGGCTCAGGTATTGGCCGTTGGGGTAATACAGTTGACCTGCTTTGTAATTCCAGGAAACCGCGTTGGGCTTCAAATCGAGCTTTTCGCCAATCTGGGCTACCCAGCCCTGGGCTCCCTTTAAAATTTGTTGATTGGAGGCACCCAATGCGACCAGGCTACCGTCGCCCCTTTGCAGGATAGCGCAGCCTTCGTCGGACAATTTGCTCCCATAAAAAGCTTCATCCTGCACAAAACCATCCTGATCGACCCGTACTGCCCACACTGTGGGGCGACGGCTACCCCGGGCAAAGGACTGACTTTGGCCAATCAGGGCGATCTCGCCGTTGTACAACAAGCACAGGTTGCTCAAACGATCGTCTTCCCGTCCACCGATGGTTTTGTAAGCCTGCACATTGCCATTGAGGTCGATGCGGCAAAAAAATCCTTCTTCCCGATGGTCCCGGGAGTTGACGTATCCGGTGACGCCCAGGGATTTTTCATCGATTCGAATGATGTTGGCCCCCTCGGTGGCTTCGGCGGCGGGAAAAATTTTACCCCAAGATTGGCTTCCTTTGCCATCAAAAGCGGCGAGCCACATTTTGCGACTGGATTCTTCTTCGGCGTAGCCAGAGATAAAAACTTGTTCTGCTCCACCCAGGGTGGCACCCAAAGCCTGGGTAGGCAAGCCGTGATACTGTACCTTTTTTTGCCACAAGACCTTTAGTTGGGCGTTGACACGTAATACCCAAGCCTGTTCGCCGGAGTTGCCGACTATTATTTTGTCGCCATTCGGCAAGGGCAAAACCTCAATGAACACATCGTTTTCTTTGCTGCCTAAAATCAGTTCCGCTTCGGTTTTACCTGCTTCGTTCAGTATCAAAAGCCAGCCGTCTTTTTTTCCAAAATACTTGTCTCTTTGTTTGTCCGCGGGGGTTTCGGAATGCCCCACGATAAGGTAGCGGCCATCCAAGTCCTGGCGGATGCGGCGGGCTGCATCATCCCCATTTCGGCCAATGTAAAACTCGGCGCTTCGGTTCAGTTTTTCATCCAACAATAGCAAGTAAATGTTGCTGCCCTTCGCAGCACCGTTGCTCTGATTGGTTTGCCCTACGGCGGCAATGTTTCCTTCCCAGTTTTCAACCATGGACACCAGGCGGTCTTGCCCGGAACGCCCGTAAAGGTGTTCGATGAGTGGCTCGTCCTCCAATTGCTGCGCGTGCAAGCAGTGGGGGAGCAACAAGTGTAAAAGCAGGGCAGTAGAGTAGAACAAAGGTTTCACGGTGAATGGGTTTATTTGATTTTGGGACTATTGTGCAAGCACTTTTAAAATCAAGGGAACGGCAATTTTTCCACTTGCCGGGTCGGGTCGAGCACTGAAGACCATTTTATCGGCATTGTAGCGCACCTGTGCGGCCGGGATGGCAATGTCAGCAAATGCTTTTTGAACCCGCTCGGCAAACTCGCCTGTGCTTTTTTCCAGTTGTTCAACCCGACGACTCATGTCCGCAATGGGGCTATGGCTGTAGATGATGCACAAAAAGTCCTCGCCCGGTAGCGGCAGTTGCAACACGGATTCTTCGCTGGGAATGACAATTTCCGCTGTTTTTTCCAAAACAAATCCTGCGGTGGCTACCTGGTTGTTCATTTTTGGAAAATGAAAATTGATCTTGCTGCCGGGGCTTTGGCTGAACACATAGGCATAACGCCCCCGGGGAATCTCGCGGGCGACCAATTGAAAGACATCACCTACCTCAAAACTGGCCTGTTGGGTTTCATAAAGCCCGGCTGCGGTGTTCCAACGCGTGGCGACTTCCTCGTAATACGGGATTTCCTGTCCATCGCTGGTGCTGAGGTAGCCACTGGGTTTGCGGAAGGCGAAGGTGCCACTCAGGGAAAATTCTGTTTTTGCACCGGGTGTTTCCTGAGGATTGGGCTGTAGTTGCGCCAGGGATTCTGCCCGGTCTTCGGGGATCAACACGTAGGCGTATTTGCACAAGCGGGCAAAATCGTCGTACTTCATCCGAATGAAACCATTGCGACCCCAGGAAGCACCAAAGCTGTTCATGAACTCAAATTGTTTCTCAACGTTGTCGTACCCTACCAAAACCAGAGCGTGATGGCTGCTGCTGGGGGCATCTTCTGCCGGATCCCAAAGCTGGGTACCGGGTTTGATTTCCCAAAAATCAGGAGTTACGGCAATGCCGACCACCAAGGGAGTTTGGGTGGCCAGAACCTTACAAGCCTTGGAAATTTTACTCTTGGGTTCTTCCTGGGTGTTAAAAACTGCGGCAAAATCCTGAATGCGGTACTGCAAAGCCTCGCTGGAAGGGGTAGCCCCTGGATTGGTGGTGCAATCTCCTTTTTTGTAGTTGAACGTATTTTCCAGGCAGTCCCCCTTGGTTTTGAGCAAAGCCAGCGCATCTTCAATATAGGCTCCGGCGCTACAATCGTCGGACTGCAAACGAATCTGGTTGTACACAAAAGCAGCAGAATTGGCCATTTGGGTGATTTTGGAGGGGTCGTTCAGCCCCAGGCGTTGTGCACGCATGAGCGTAAGCGCGCCGTAACCCACTGCCCAGCCCACGCAGGAGCCCATGCGCTGCTGGTCGCCAGGCACGGGGCAATATTGGCGCAAACTGACCCGCAAGGGCACCTCATTGTACTTGAGGCCGCTGTAAGAAGGCAGCACGGGGATGCTCCGGTATTTGTTTTCTGAACAGAGGAGCCCGCTATTTTGGGCCACACTCTGGGAGGTTATGCCAATCATCCAAAAAATCATCCATAATAGTATACTGCGCTGCATGTTGCTCATTTAAGCGATTCTAGTAATTCCTGGGCTTCGGGGCCGTAAATGCTGCTGGCCGGGATGGCCTCCAAGGTATTGATGGCAGCCTGGGTATCGGCTCTTTGCAAATAGGCCAAGGCCAGGTACCAGCGACTGGCTTCCTGAATGGGGCCGGGTCTTTGCAGGCCGTTCAGCAGGATTGGCGTCGCCTGATCCGTTTCGCCTTCCATCAGGTGGCTGATTGCCAGGAACAGGCCAGCGTTGCCGTCTTGTACCTGAGCGTAATAGCTTTTTAAATATTGGGCGGCTTTCCGGTAGTTTTGTTGATCATAAGCAGCCATTCCCTGGCGCAAATCTTCGATGGCGGGTGCTTCATTGTCCTCCAGGTAAATCACGTTTTCCATGGGCTGCAGGTATTGCTGCGCCAAAGCCTGAGGATCAATGGCCCACCAAGCCATTCTTTTTCCGATAAAAAACACCCCAGTGCCAAGCAAAAGGAACAAGGAGAGGCCCAAAATCCAATTCAGTCCCAATTTACCCAACCAGGAGCTGGGTTCCGCAGTGGGCAAACCCTCTTCCATGATCAGCCCGGCCACAATTCCTTTAACTTCAAATAGGTCACGTTCCTTCAAAACCGTGGTCAACTTTTGACTAAACTGCAATTCTGCCTGCTTTGTTTCCGATTCGGCTGCTTCACGAAGGACCTTGGCCGCTTCATCCGGGGTAAGTTCTCCGGCACTCAGGGCGCGGAGTTTTTCTTGCCATTCCATCTGCTCCATTGTAGTGCTGTTTATTCTTAAACACCTTCACTGTTTTTAGCCAAGATGTTTTCAGTCAGTTGTTTTAATTTTTTTCGACAATCAAAAATGCGCTTGCGCAAATTGTCGTAATCGTATTCCAGGCGTTCGGCAATTTCCTGCAGGCGGATTTTTTGCAGGTGGTACATCTGGATGATGTCGCGGCAAACTTCGCCGAGTTGGCCCATTGCTTCGTGTACGGCATTCAGGTAACGATCCTTAACGATGGCGGAAGTTAGGTTTTCCTCCGTTTCGTCTTCAAGTTGTAAGTCTCTGTCGGACAAACTTTGTTGAGGTCGATTGCGCCGTTTGCGCAATTCATCGCGCCAGGTATTGGAGGTCAACTGGTAGATGTATTGCCCCAGTTTGCCTTCTTCTTCGTATCTGCCATCACGCACGGCTATCCAAAGCTCAAGGATAACCACCTGAATCATTTCGGTAACGTCTTCTTCTGTACCACTGTTTTTGCGGATGTACCCCGCAATCATGGGGCCATATGCCTTGTAGAGGTAGCGAAACACATCGGTCCTTTTTTCCAACAACCCGCTTAAAATCTCCTGTGGTGTAAATTCCATCAATCCTTTTTCTTTCACCAGCATATCGCCTGACTTAAAAAATGTTACTTTGGAAAAATGATTTTTTTGAAAAAAATTCTGATCGAATCAATCAAGTAGAAAGTTTTCATGTTCAATAGTCAAAAGGCATAAAATGTTTGTCGCGACAAGCTTTATCCCCGCCAATTTTTTTTACTTTAAAATGGTAACATTTTGAATTCCGGGCAATATGCCATAAATCGAAGACAATGTTGCAGCAAATACTATTGACCAGTTTAGTCCTGGGATCCTTAGCAAAAGGGATGGCACAAGTGGACACTGTCAAAATTGAAACCGGAGCACCAAACGTTGCACCACAAGTTTCAGCACCCCAAACACCACGAGAAATCAGCGCTAGCGATGGTATTTACGATAAGTTCATCCTCATCCGTTGGGAGGCCAGCGAGCAGGCTTTGGCGTACAAAGTTTTTCGATCTACCAGCCCCCAAGCCAGTTCTTTGCAGGAAGTGAGCAATGTCTGGCAAAAGAGCACCTGGTTGTGCGATTATTCGGCCTTGCCCAATGTGGATTACTACTATACGGTGGTAGCCAACGATGGCAAAAGCAACTCGAAGATGGGACCGCTAGACAAAGGTTTTTTGCGTAAAAGTGGGGCTGTCGCCATTGAAGCAAGCGAATTATTGGCAGAAAATGAGGCATTTGGCGCACAGCGCCAGATTTTTCTGCTCATTGGCAGCGTGACTACACCGAATAAAACGTTTCGTTCAGGAGAAAACATAGAAGTCAGTACTCCAATCCAGAATATTTTTGACCAAGCCACTCTCCTGACCGAGTTGCGCTACTTCTTCTCCGAAGATGGCGTTTTGGACTGGAATGACAAATTGTTGAAAACCAAAACGCTGAGTAATATTCCAGCCAATGCACAATTGCAGGTGAAAGAACAGCTGGTTTTGCCAACTAATTTGCTCACAGGAACCTATTACCTGATTGTTGTGAGTTCAACTGAAGGACAAATTTTGTCCAGTAAAACGGCGCTCAGTACGATAAAAATCAAAGACTGATGGCATCTCGAATTGGCATCTTGGTAATTTTTATACTGTCTTTGCCTTGCATTTTGCTGGCACAATGCGATGACGATGATGATGAGCTTCCATCTGGTTCCATGTCAGCAAGTGGAGGAGGTTGTAGCCCAGCTGTATTCAGCTTGAGTTTTTCCCTTAGTTCCAATGACGACGATGATGACGACGACGACGACGATGTGTTCAATGTAAGTTACCGGGTGGGGGGACGTAGTTTTACCTTGAGTGGCGTGGCGGATGGGCATAGCGTGGAACATACCTTGACCGCAACGAGCACAGCCGTGTTGGTATCGGTTACTTACAATGGATGTACCGTTTCGATCAATTCCAGCATAACCCTGGAGGTCTCAACCGGACCGAGTATAAGCGTCACTGCAACGGCGCCAACTTGTAGTGCTTCAAATGGATCTTTAACCGTTGGGGGAAGTGGAGGAAGTTCTCCTTATGAGTATAGCCTGAACGGGGGCACGTTTCAGAGTTCGGGTAGTTTTAGCAACTTGGCGGCAGGCACATATAGCGTCACGGTGCGGGATGCCAATGGCTGTACCAGCAGCGCCCAAAGTCAAAACCTGAGTGCTCCCAATGCTCCCAGTCTCAGCATTGTCACCCCCTTACAGCCCTCTTGCAACGAAGCCAATGGTGCGTTCACTGCCCAGGCAAGCGGCGGACGGGCACCTTACGAATACGCGCTCAACACAGGTAGCTTCCAAAACACTGGTCGCTTTGGGAATCTGGCGGCGGGTACTTACGGCGTCACGGTACGGGACGCCAATGGCTGCACGGCCACGACAACGGCGAATTTGCAAGGCGCGGCCAGTCCCAGCGCCAGCGTTTCCAACCTGCGCCAGCCAACCTGTGCAGGCAACGATGGCCAAATTCAAGTACAGGCACAGGGTGGTTTGGCCCCTTACACCTATTCCCTCGGCAGCGGTGGCTTTCAAAACAACGCGACATTTACAGGCTTAGGCCCCGGGAATTATACGATCACCGTGCGGGACAGCCGCAGTTGCCAGTCCAGCCTCGCGGTAGTGCTCAATTCCGCAAGTGGTAATCTAGCGCCCGCCACCATCACTGGATCAGCGGCTGTATCGGCCTGTTTGTTTGAAAATTTGCGCTTGCAAGGCAATTTGCCTGCCGGAACAAGTGGCCGCTGGAGCTTATCCAACAACCTGGGCACCCTAGCTAATGCGCAAAGTGCCCAGACTACTTTTCGCCCACAACGAGCAGGAAGCGTAGAAGCGATCTGGACCTTGTCGACAGTGGGCTGTGCCAATTACAGTCAGGCTAAAATCCAAATTACCATTCCGGCTGCACCTTCAGGAAAAGATTTCTCCGGCATTGAAGTCAATAAAGATGCGGTCTCGCTGAAACTTTATGCGGGCAGCACGCTAGTTGAGTTGAACGTGTTGCAACAGGGCAAAAAAGGCTCCGGTAGCATTGGAGTGGACCATGTGCTGATCTATACCCCCAAAGCAGGTCAGAGCGGTGCGGATACCCTTTATTACAGCATTTGTGCAGCAGAATGCCCCAATGCCTGTGATACCAGTTGGGTAGCCTTTGTGCTCAACGATGAAGCGGCCATTTGTGAGCTGGAAAAAATTGATCCGAGGGCGATTTTTCCGGAGGGCATTACGCCCAATGACGATGGATTCAATGATCGGCTGGTGTTCAATATCGTTGATAAACTGGGCTGTCCTTCCAACTACGCCAAAAGTGACATTACCATTTTTAACCGTTGGGGCGACAAAGTTTTTGTACAAGAGCCTTACGAAAATCAATGGCTAGGCACATCCAAGGATGGAGGAGCCCTACCTCCTGGAGTGTACTACTATGTTTTGCGCATTCGGCCAGAGGGAAGGAAGGAATTTGTAAAATTTGGCTCTGTTGCAATTTTTAAATAAAATCTAAATTTCCAGGTAACATTTTTTCCTTGCTGCGATATCAGGTTGTTCAAACAAGTCTATACCTATGAAAAACCTGATTGTCCTGATTGTGCTGTTAACCTTTACTTTGAGCTTGAACGCCCAACAGGTGGGCATTAACCTGAGGCTGGATGCCGCCAAAAGTTTTAAGCTGGATAAAAAAACGAAAATTGAAGTTTCGCAACAGTTGCAGCTGACCCCTGAGATCAAAAACATCAATCGCAAATACGACCGCATCTTTGATGAATTCGAACTTTTTCCCTTTTTGCGTGAAACCAAAGACGATGACGATGACAAAGACGATGGTGATAAGGATGATAATGACGACGATAATGATGATGATGACACGATCAAAGGGAGTACACCTGATGGCCCAAATAAAGGTTCAAACAGCGGGTCGAGCTCCGGTTTTAATGACCTGAATGATGATCCCTACCGCATCGACCTGAGTTGGCGCTCCTCTTCTACCTTTGATTTTGATTACAAAATTCACAAGTGGTTGCGGGTAGGACAGTCCTACTCATTGCTGTTGGACAATGAAGATATCAGGCACCTGAGTCGAA
Source organism: Haliscomenobacter sp. (assembly GCF_033763495.1). GTDB lineage: Bacteria > Bacteroidota > Bacteroidia > Chitinophagales > Saprospiraceae > Haliscomenobacter. The sequence goes on from NZ_JANRKL010000216.1 coordinate 72,010, forward strand.
CCGACCTTACGCTACAGCCCAAGATGCCCAGCAAAAAATTGGACCTACAATACCGGATTGCCTACCAATTGGGCGCTGAATCCCGGAAAGGTAAGTTGAGACTGGACTCTGATTTCAGCTCCCGCCTGGGTACTGACTGGGAATTTAAAAATCGCCACATCTGGTTCAACAACTTTTCCGTCAATGGTGCTTTTGACGAAGGCGTTTGGGAATGGGATCGCTTTCGCTATGATACCGGACTGGAATACAAATTTTCCAAAACGCATTCCTTTTCTTTTGGCTATCGCTTTCAACAGCGTTTGAACCGGAAAAAAAACGCCATATCGCATGGCGTAAGCTTTGCTTATTCGCTGGATTTTTAGATATGTGTTATGGGTTCCCTCTATTGCAGTGTTCAGTAGACTGGAGAGTTTGCTTGCAGCCGCATCCGTGTAATTAGGGTAGACATGGGGCGGCTGTTTTTTTTAGGGGAGATTAATTTAGGCTGTTGTTTTTGGCCTATCCAATGCTATTGTTCCAATCAATAAAAGCTCAGCCGCTACAACCAATTCAATTTTTTCAATAGAACCTCCCGATGCCGTTTGCTCAAAGGCACCTGGTATTTATTCAATTGAATGAGATTATCTTGTAAGTCAATGTTGCGGATTTTTTCGGCATTGACGAGGTAACTGCGGTGGGTTTGGAGAAATCCAGCGGCGGGCAACAGGGCCAGGCATTCCTGAAGACTCAATCGAACCAGGTATTTTTTTTCTTCGGTGAAAATCTGAGCGTAGCGCCCATCAGCTTCCAGGTAAACGATGTCCTTGATGGCGACCTTCTCCAGTTTTTGCCGCACTTTGATGAACAAATGTTCTTTTGAAAAGACATCCTGCTCCCATTCCGGTGTATCGCTGGTCTGTGTACCCAATTGCCGAACGGTCAACTCAATGCTGCGTTGCAGTTGGATGTCGCTAAAGGGTTTGTTGAGGAAATAGATGGGCTTGGCGCGTGCGGCCCGATTGAAGGTCAAATCATCGAGTAAGGAAGTAATGAAAATTACCGGGATATTGAATTCACGATTGATGAGGTCGGCCAGTTCGATACCATCGTGCTGCCCCTGGATGTGAATGTCCATCAAAATGAGGTCGGGCGGATTTTGGCGAATTAGCTCCAGGGCATTTGCACTGTTGTCTACAATGCCAACAAGTTCGTATTCCAGTTTTTCAACCAGCATTTCGAGCTTGTCAGCGTACAATTCTTCATCTTCTACGATGAGTATCTTCATGTAAACCTGATTTATACCGATAGGGGCAAAGATACCGTAAAGCGGGACCCAAGGTTGAGTAC